>DATMMD010000182.1:0-27221 GCA_035569875.1 Bryobacteraceae bacterium | reverse complement strand
GTTCCAGCGCGACGGCAAGCGCGTATACGTCATCCGCGGCTAGGCTCGTGGCCGTTCTGTCGGTTTCCGAGCCGGATGTCTGCGCCCTCGTTTTCTTTTTCGGTCCATTCGCACCGTCACCAATCCTGCTATTTGCTGCGGCCCACCTCGGAAAGCAAAATCACTTGGGCAAAGAGGCCGGTCGTGTCACTGAAGTTCGTCTTGTTTTTCCCGTACCCACATGCAAATGTGACGGTGTCGTTCGCTTTCAGGTCGATCTTGCCGGAATAGGCGGCGGTTGGGCTTATGCCCTCCACAGCGTGGAAGGCGGGGTCGCCTCCATAGCCTTCAATCTCAGAATCAAAAAGTGACGTGGCGTTGTGCAGCACATGTACATCCGTTGAAGAAAGGCCGAAGTGGATACCTTCAAACCGAGCTGTTACCTGGTAGGTGCCTGCCGCCGGGGCCACAAAACGAATCAGGCTGTACTGTCCGGAGTTACTGGCTTCCATGGCGACTTCGCCCGCTCGCGCAGCCCATCCATTGCTTGAACCCAAACGTGTTTGTTTCGCGCTGTTATAAGCGACATAAGGATAATACCCAGGGCCCGGCCGATCGCTGACGCTCGGGTGCCAGAAGCCAATCTGGCCGAGGGCGCCTGTAGACTTATCGATTCGAAATTGCGCCGGATCGAGCGAGTTCGTCTCAGAGTAACCATACTGCCAAGCCTGGTTGGGATTATTCCGCAGGGAGAAGTCAGCAGACAGGTCGAAGGTTATTGCCGCTTGGGCGAGTAAGCAAAATAATATGACAATTCCCACAGGTCGACCCATTCTTAATCCTTCGGCATTCAAGTTTAGGATAACGTCCGCCCGAACCAAGTGCGCGCAAGTCGGGGATGGTCGGCAATCCACTCCGTGCTGAAGGACGACAAGACGTTGACTTCGACCGGGAAAGGTATCGGCGCCGATGGCAAGCATTCACAACGGCCATCCTTACATGTATAGTGGCTGCAAGGAGGCATCAGCCCTATGAAGATCCTCTCGATCGCGATCGCCTTGACTGCATTCGCGACACCGCTAGCGGCGCAGTGGTTGCAACATCCTACGCCCGGAATCCCGCGCACGGCCGATGGCAAACCGAACCTCAACGCGCCGCCGCCGCGGACCGCCGATGGCCAGTCCGACCTCACGGGTCTGTGGGACATGCCCCTCGATACGGCGGTCGGCAATATCGCGGTCCGCAATGTCGGGGACCTCAAGCCCGCCGACGTTCAGCCTTGGGCGCAAGCGTTGGTTCAGCAGCGCGCTGAGAACTTCGGCAAGGACAACCCGCGATATCGATGTCTGCCCCAGGGCCCAGGCTACAGCACCGACGGAGGTATGAAGAGGTTCATCCAGACTCCCGCGATGATCGTGATCCTGAACGAAGATCTCACTTACCGTCAGATCTTCATGGATGGCCGCGCCTTGGAAACCAATCCCGACCCGAGCTGGATGGGATATTCGGTAGGTCACTGGGACAAAGACACGTTGGTCGTGGAGAGTTCGGGATTCAACGACCGGACATGGATCCATGACGGCTATCCCCACACAGAAGCGTTGCGCATGACGGAGCGCTACCGGCGCACCGATTTCGGCCACCTGGAAATAGCGGTGACTTTCCAAGATCCGGGAGCCTACTCCAAGGCTTGGACCGTCGCAATCCGCGCGCAGTTGGCTGCCGACACGGAAATGCTCGAATCCGTCTGCAATGAAAATCGTGACCGCGGGCAAGAGCACTGGGTCGGCAAGCTCTCGGACGCCGAGAAATCGAGGGTAAAGGTCGCTCCCGAAATCTTGGCGAAATACGTGGGCGTCTACAAGGGGCAGTATATCCGGGTCCTCCGCACGGTCGAGGTTACTTTCTCTGACGGTTCACTTTTCATCGCCCTGAACGGAGGGCCGAAGCAGCCCATCGTTCCGCAGTCGGAAATCAGCTTCTCCGGTACCGGACTGACCTACCGGTTCATAAGGGACGACCAAGGCATCTCGACCCACATTATTGAGGGTCATGTGTCTGGTGACTACAAGTATGAACGCCAGAAGTAGCATCGGCTTGCGGTCCGCATTCGGATCCACTGAGGCGCCAGGCCATGTCACGCCATAAACTCTGAGAAGGATCCCGGAAGCTTGACATCGTCGACAGGGACCGCGGGACTAGTGCAGTGGAGTTGGACTTTCGCCCGCAACTGATTGCTGTCCATTGTGCGTCTTGAAAACTCTGTGTCGATCCAATGCCCTCGAACGAGAGGGGTCGAAGGCACAAACTCCCCAAGGTCTTGCTGGCAGCGAAGGGATAATATAACTCAGTCGCGCGAAACAGTGGCGATTGGTGGTCTCAAGCGCGAGGGAACGCCCGTAGCGGCGTACTTCTTTCGCGGACAATCACGGCCCCGACGGTGTTCAGGCTGCGCGCCGGTCGTAGCGGTGATGGAGACAGGCAGGAAGTGCTTTCTGCGCCGCGATCGCAGCGCCAGGATCTCTACTTGGAGAGCGGCACGCGAACGGAAGACTGAGAAAAGCGTGGTAAGAAACGGAGACAAGGCACTCCACATTGGCTTGGCGAGTCACTCATGGACTTCTGGCCAACCCCCAATGATCCAGAGAGAAGTTTCCGAGAGGGACAGGAGCGAAGAATTGATTGTAAAAGGGTTATTTGGTCGGGCCGCCGAGATTTGAACTCGGGACCTCTTGCACCCCAAGCAAGCGCGCTAGCCAGGCTGCGCCACGGCCCGAACTTTTTCATTCTAACACTGCGGCGCTTTTGCCTCGGTCTAGCGAGGGCGCCACCATTCTCGGCGCCTACAACGACTATCTGCAGTTGCTCCAGGACCCGGCGATCGACGCGGTCGTCATCGCGACGCCGGAGCATTTACACGATCCGATTTTATGGCCGCTCCTAAAGCAGGGAAGAACATCTACATCAAGACCCTCGCTCACGACATCAAGCAAGGCGAGGAAATGGTCCTGATTCACTATGTGCGCGCATACTGGTATCGTAATTCGCTCGAAGACAATCCGGTCTGGCGCTACAAGGTCCCCGACGAGCCAACCCACGGAACAGCCAAGGTGATCGCTCCCACGCGCGTGGCCAAGAGGCTGCGATATCCCGCCATGTGGCCACGCTCTCGCTGCGCAACAACAAGAAGGGACAACCAGTCACGCAGGTATCATTTTGCATAGCGCCGGAGCGCGTGCCACAGGCCACCGCCGCGTCCGGCGTTAAACTGCTATAAGCTGATTGCTTATGCTGATCCTCGCGGCCATCCTGGCTATATTCGTCTACGGCATGATCGCCGCCATGCTGGGGACCATCCTGCCCGATCTTGCGGCGCGCTTCAAGCTCACGCCCAAGCAGAACGGAACCATTGCCTTTTATCAAGCACTCGGGCTAATCATTGCCTCGGTTTCCGTCGGACCTTTGATCGACAACGAAGGCAAGAAAGTCGGGATGGTTCTCGGCCTGGCCCTGATTACAGTGGCGCTCGTTCTGCTTCCCCGCTCCAGCGGTTTTGCGAGCATCGCCGCCTACCTATTTCTTTTAGGAATCGGCGGTGGAATCATCGTCACCGCGGCTAACGCCCTGGCGAGCGATGTAACTCCCGACCGGCGCGGTACAACTCTGAACTTGCTCAACCTGTTCTTTGGGCTGGGCGGTCTGGCAACGCCGTTCATCTCCGCTAATCTGCTTTCGAGAAACGCAGTGCGGTTGTGTTATCTGGTGGCCGGATTCGCCGGCGCGACGCTCCTGATCAATATCGCGGCTCCCATGCCACTGCCGACGGGCGCTCAAAGTTTCGTTTTCTCGGAGATCGGCAGTGTGGTCGGCCGCCCCACCTTATGGCTCTGCGCGTTATTTCTGTTTCTCTACGTCGCTTCCGAGGTCGGCGTCTGGAATTGGCTGGTACAGCATCTCATTGCGCAAGGCATCCAGGAATCGAGCGCGCTCAATGTCCTTTCTCTGGGATTCGCTTTGGGGCTTCTGATCGGAAGAGTGGGAGCATCGCAAGTCCTGCTCTCTGTCTCGCCGCTTAACGTAACACTGGCCGCTTCTGTCCTGATGGCCATTACTACCTACCTGATGCTGCGTACCAAAGACCCGAAAGTTGCGTGGATCCTCGTGTTTTGCGCGGGCGTGTCGATGGCGCCGGTCTTTCCAACTACGCTCGCGATTGTGGGCGACGTTTTTCCGCGCATGACCGGCACGGCATTGGGAATTGTCATTACTTCCGGTTGGATCGGACTCGCGGTCAGCTCTCACATCATTGGCTCAATCGCCGGCGGCGATCCCAAGCGGTTGAAGACAGCTCTGCTGGTGCTTCCAGGCATGGCTGTCTTGATGATCGGCGTCAACTTGCTTCTGCATCTTACGGTTTAATGCGGATTATTTTTTAATGCCGGAATATTTAGTGATTATGCGTTAGGCGGTCGTAAACAAATCCGCCCGCGCCGCCGGCCAGAGCTCCGATTCCAGCACCTTTACCGCCGCCGGCCAGCGCTCCGACTGCCGCCCCAACGCCTGCACTGCCTGCCACGATTGCGACCGACTTCCGAGTCGATCGTCTGTGATGACTATCTCTGTACTCACCTGTCCTCCCCTCGCCCTCGCTGTATGCGGGCGCATACGCGGGCAGCGGCGGTTCCTCCGCGGGCCGCACCACAACCGGTCGATGAATGTACGGTTCATACTGGGCGTCGGCGTAATAAACCCCGCTCTGATAAGCGGCCCCGCTGTCATAGGGCGGAGGGGGTTGTGGGCTGACGTAGGAAGAATTCGGAGTTGGATTAGGCGGAGCACTGCTCGGGTACGCAGGATTCGCGGTTGTGTAATCGCCGGGCTGCGACGAAGCTGGCTGCATAGAACCAGGTTGAATAGAAGCCGGCTGTCCATAAACCGGCTGAGCGGCATTCGGTATCGTTCGCCCGTGCGTCCAACCGACGGCGGCCACTACGGCCAGGATCACGCAAGCTCCCGCCAGCAAACCAGTTTTCAAATTCATGGCGATATCCTCCCAGGGGCGGTCAGACCTTGAATGTGCCATTTTGATGCCAAATGGAAGGAAATGTGCTTTGAAGGAGTTAGGTCGATTTTGTTGGAGGAAAGCCTATGACTCCGGATGTCGAGACTGTAAGAACTACACGCCCGGTTGTGCCAATGCGCAAAAACCACATTTTATTAGCGGCAGCCGCTGCTGCGTTACTGATTGTGATCGTAGTCGCCGTCTGGCTGATGGCGCGACCTAACGCGCTATATCCGGTCAGAATGAACGGCAAGTATGCCTACATCAATAAGTCCGGCAAGCTGATCATCCAGCCGCAGTTTGATCGCGCCGAGCCGTTCACCGAGGGTTATGCGGCGGTCCAGACCGGGGGCCGTTGGGGTTTCATCGACAAGAACGGCAAGCTGACGATCACGCCTCAGTACGACATGGCGGATCCCTATTCGGACGGCTTGGCTTTGGTCGGCGTCGGCCCGCGTCTTGGGTATATCGACAAAAGCGGGAAGTTCGTTATCAACCCGCAGTTTCAAGGCGCCGGGCAATTCGGCAATGGGCGCGCGCCGGTGATGGAAAACGGCCGCTGGGGTTATATCGACAAAGATGGAAAGATGGCGATCAATCCCCAGTTCGATGAAGGCGGGAATTTTTCAGACGGCTTCGCGGTCGTACGCATCGTCGATAAGTTTGGATATATCGACAGATCAGGCAAGGTGGTGATCACGCCGCAGTATGCTTCCGCGGGCGATTTCCACGACGGGTTGGCGGTAGTGAAGCTGGGCAACAAGTTCGGCTACATCGACAAATCGGGCAAGGTGAAGGTCAATCCGCAGTTCGACTCGGCTGGGGATTTTTCCGATGGCTTAGCGCTAGTGGCAATTGGGCATCGCTATGGCTACATCAATCGGTCGGGTAATTTCGCGATCAATCCGCAGTTCGACGAAGGCGGGAATTTCGAGGCCGGAATCGCGCCGGTGTGGGTTGGCAATCGCGAAGGCTATATCGATAAGCACGGCAAGTATGTCTGGAATCCAATGAGTTAGATTCCTTTGCCTAGGTTGGTGACCTTCTTGCCAAGAGGTGGGCCCGGGCCGCCGTGTTCCATTTCGATCAAAATAATCGGTAAACGATCTGAGTCCTGTTCAGCGATAACTTTTTTCGCATAAGAGATCGATGGCGTCCGGTCAGGGAGAAAGCTTTGCAGGCGATCGCTTGGGACGATGATAATTCCGAGATCAATATCGCCAGTTACTATTCGGTTTTTTAGGTGGAGAATATCCTTGAAGGGCAATTCGCTCCGGGCCGATATTTGTATCTCAACGCCAACGCCGACACGGGTGCCATTCACAATTTTGCATTTGCTCCAATCTACATCGCCTGTCTTTTTCGGCTCCCAAGTCTTGCTCGCCGCAAAAGTGGCATCCAATAGTTCCCTAATTGCAGCGGCTCCATTGAACGACTTGCTGCCTCCCGCTTCTTCTCTCGTACTAATACGTCGGTAGATTCAATTAGGTGCTTCGCCTCGTCCACAAGCGGACAAAGACCAAAGCGTTGCATCTTGTTCTCAGCGCCGTCGTAGAGTTTGATGCAGTTTATTTTTGCAATGTAATCCGAAATTCTACCCTAAAGCCCCGGCGAGGTTCGCAGTCTCGGTCGATAAGGACCGTGTAATGAGTCAGCCACATTTCCCAGAAAAAGTGAGTTGCGTTTCGCAGCAACTTCCCCTCCTCGAACTGGGACGGCCGACACCCTTTTCGCCGATCCTCCCTTCAACCTCAACAAGCAATACGGCAAGAACGAAGGCGACGATCTGCCAGTTGCTAAATATCTGGCATGGAGCAAGAGATGGATCGCTGAATCGGTACGCGTAGTGGCGCCAGGAGGAGCTTTGTTCCTTTACAACCTGCCGAAATGGTTAATTGAGTACGGTGCCTACCTCAACTCTTTTCCCGAGATGACGTTCAAACACTGGATCGCGGTCGATAAGGCGCACAGTCTGCCGATTCCTAATCGTCTATCGCCTAGTCACTACGGATTGTTGTATTACATCAAAGGAAAGAAGCCGCGCGTTTTCAACCGAGATCTCGTTAGAACACCCATTCAGACATGCCGTCATTGTGGTAAAGACGTTAAGGATTACGGTGGACACAAGAAGTTCTTAAACCCAAAAGGACTGAATCTTACCGACGTCTGGGACGACGTGCCGCCTGTACGCCATCGAAAGTACAAAAACAGACCTGCCAATGAATTGGCACCAATCGTTCTAGAGAGGATTATTAAACTCACTACAAACGCGCGAGATCTTATCTGCGATCCTTTTGCGGGCGGAGGTGTTACCGCTACGTAGCCGAGCGCCTCAAGCGCCGCTGGATAGTCGCCGATATCAATGACTGCAGTGCTATTAAGGACCGGCTCATCAGTTGGGAGCAGGGCTCTCATCCAGAATGGGAGACCAACAAGAAGCGTATTGCCGGGCCGTCCTCTTCGAGTGATCGTACCGACCGTGTGCTTCCCCTTCTGGACGCTATTACAAATTAAGTTCTGGGCGGTAAGAAAACCGGCGACCTCTCCCGTTTCCTCGACTTGACCCAACCGCGTTCTCCCCCGTACCCTTGCGGTATGAGCGCAATCACCCTGAAGGTCAACGGCCAATCCCACACCTTGGACCTTGATCCCGCCACTCCGCTCCTCTACGCCTTGAGCGATGACCTCGCGCTCCGCGGCCCCAAGTTCGGCTGTGGTCTCGGCCAATGCGGCGCCTGCACCGTCATCGTGAAAGGCCAGGCAGTCCGCTCCTGCGTCACGCCTGTGAAAGCCGTCGCCGGATCGGAGATAACCACCTTAGAAGGCCTAGGATCTGTCGACAAGCTGCACCCGATTCAGAAAGCATTTCTCGATGAACGCGCCGCGCAGTGCGGCTTCTGCCTGAACGGAATCATCCTGACCGCGAAAGCCTTCCTAGATAAGAATCCCAAAGCCTCCGAGCAGGAGATCCAGCAGGCCATGTCGAACGTTCTGTGCCGATGCTTCACCAATGTCAGGATGCTCGCGGCGATCCGTCGATACTCCCAGGAGATCGTCCGATGACCCGGGACGCACGCGCAGTTCTGAAACAAGCCGGATTCTCCCGGCGCGATTTCTTGAAGACCTCGGGCGCCCTCATCGTCGGCTTCAGCGCATCAAACACACTGCTCCACGCTCAAGGCGGAGGGCCGTCGCCCGGTTCACCATCTCTCAATCAGGTTGACTCCTGGATCGCCATCGCCGCCGATGGCAGCGTGACCGCATACAGCGGCAAGGAAGAGCTCGGCCAGGGGATCTCCACCGCGCAAACGCAGTTGGTCGCCGAGGAGCTGTGCGTTCCCGTACAGCGCGTCAAGCTGATCTATTGCGATACGGCCCTGACGCCCGATCAGGCGCACACTTCCGGCAGCCAGTCGCACCCCGCAAATTTCAATCAAAGTAATCTGGGCCAAGCTGGCGCTACCGCTCGCGAGGCGCTGCTCAAGCTCGCATCCGAACGTCTCTCAGTGCCTGTGGATGAACTCGTCGCCGCCGACGGGATCATCAGCGTCAAAAGTACTTCATCGAAAAAAGTAAGTTACGGTGAGCTAGTCGATGGGAAGAAATTCAACCTTACGCTCGACAAGAACGCCAAGCGCAAACCTCCCAGCCAGTGGACCGTGCTCGGTCAGCCTGTAATGCGCCCCGATCTTCCCGCCATGGTGTCTGGACAATTCGAGTTTGTCCACAATGTTCGTCTTCCCGGCATGCTGCATGGCAAAGTGGTACGGCCTCCGGCTGTCGGCGCCACTCTCGTCAACGTCGACGAGGATTCGGTGAAAGACATGCCAGGGCTCGTGAAAGTCGTCGTCAAGAAAAACTTCGTCGGTGTGGTCGCCGAGAAGCCCTGGCAAGCACTTCAGGCCGCGGCGAAACTCAAGGTCGATTGGACTCCTGGCTCGGGACTCCCCAGTCACGCCGATTTTTACGAGCATCTGCGAAATCAGAAGCCCACGCGCGACACGCTTCTGGTCGATTCCAAAGATGTCGAACAAAAGCTCGCGGAAGCCGCGACGGTTCTGAACGCGACTTACCATCACCCCTATCAAATGCACGGATCTGTCGGCAGTTCCTGCGCCGTCGCCGATGTCCAGCGCGACAAGGCCACCATTTATTCGTCGACGCAAGCCGTCTGGTACCAGCGCAACACCGCGGCCATGGTGCTCGGCCTGAAGCCCGAGAATCTGCATGTGATCTATAGGCCCGGCTCCGGCTGCTATGGACTGAATGGCGCCGATACCGTGACGTACGACGCCGCGTTGCTTTCACAGGCCGTCGGCAAGCCGGTCCGCGTGCAACTCTCGCGCAAGGATGAAATGTCATGGGAGAATTACGGCAACGCGTACGTCATCGAAGAGCGCGCCGGTCTGGACGCTCAGGGCAACATTATCGCCTGGCACCACGAATCCTGGTCTCCCTCGCTTGGTAATCGGCCTGGTCCTCGTACTCCCGGCAATGTCATCACCGGGTTGCTGGTCGGCTTCGCGCCAGAGCCGCTGGCTCCCCGATCTCCCGCGCCCGATCCGAGAAATTACAACAACGGCAGTAACGGTGTGCCGTCTTACGTTACGGGCCGAATCGACGGTGCAAATCGTGGAACGGGAACGGTTAAGAGTGAGCGCGTTCTTCTGCACAGTGTTCAATCGCCGTTCTGGACCGGTCCACTTCGCTCACCGGCTCGTCTCCAGAACACCTTCGCGAACGAATGTTTCATGGATGAGCTGGCCTGCCGGGTGAAAGCCGATCCGCTCGAGTATCGCCTGCGCCACTTAAGCGATCCCCGCTTGACCGACGTCGTCAAGGGAGCCGCCAAAGCCGCGAATTGGGACCCTCGTCCGTCCCCAAAAGCCGGCGTTCGTAAGAACGGCGTTGTCACCGGTCGAGGCATGGCCTGCGTGCTATATGAGGGCGACAATGGATATTCCGCTATGGTGGTTGAAGTCGAGGTCAATCAAGACACCGGAAAAGTCGCGGTCAAACATATCGTCGCCGCCACCGACTGCGGACCGATCTCAAACCCCGATGGACTGCGTAATCAGATCGAAGGCGGCGCGCTGCAGGGCGCAAGTCGCGCGCTGATGGAAGAAGTCACCTGGGACGATCAGAAGGTGACGTCGTCTGATTGGGGAACTTATCACAGTCTGCCTCTGGGGTTCGAGATCCCAAAAATCGAGAGTGTACTGCTCAATCGTCCCGACGAAGAGGCCACCGGCGCGGGCGAGCTTTCGATCACACTGGTCGCTGCGGCGATCGGTAATGCGATCTTTGACGCCACCGGCGCGCGTATCCGCCAAGTCCCGTTTACGCCCGAGCGTGTCAAGGCGGCACTCGCTGCGCGAGCTTGAGGTGTGTTGTAGTTAGTCGCTATCAAAAAGCCTCAGCCGCTGAATTGCCGGCCTCAGACGGCTGTCGAAAGATAATCCGATCTCAAGCTCTCCTGCGTCCCGCGCGTTCCTGAGCCGTCTCTGGTTCCAGAAATGAGCCGCCGCCATCGCGACAGGCACCAGCAGGAAGCGCACCGGCTCAAGCAACATCCAGTGCTCCAGACCTGCGCCGCCGCGAGTGAACGCGATAAAGCCCAGCAACTGAAGCAGACATCTGAGCAGCAGGTTTTCCCGGAAACCGGGCGTGAGGCAGGTAAAGGGAATCTTGCGGTATCCGGAGAGCAGAATTTCGATCAGACAAAGAGAAAGGGCCAGCGTATAAAAGGTGTGTAGCGCGGCGAATCGAAGACCTTCCCACCAACACGAAAGAACCAGATTGGGCAGCAATACCAACGGTGTCAGAAAGGCCAGCATCACACGCCGGCAGATTCCGGTCGTTTCGTGTTCGAGCAACGGAAGCGTGCTCTGAAAAATCCAATTGGCGGGCAATGCGGCAGGAAACTCAAACGCCAGACGCAAGCCCAGCATCAGTAGATAGGCGGTCATCAACGGAGCGGTAAGCAGCGATACATCTGGCGGCCAAACTAGCCGATTTGGCCGTGGAGCTAGTCCCGTAGACGCAGACTGAAACGCGAGGAGCCATCCCAGTGCGACCGCCACAGACATACAAAATCTCTGACTCTCATTCCGTAGCAGCGCCCGAATAACAAAGCGGTAGCTGGCACGCTGGAATCCCGATTCGCGATACGAAAAACAGTCGAGGATGGCCAACGCAAAGCGCCGCCAATGTTGGCCGGCAGCGCGCGGGACGGCCTCTAGCACGCCCGCGAACCTGCGCCGGTAACTCAATGCATAGGAGACGAGCATCAGACCTAATGCTGCGCCGATGGCGATGCCCGCTAGCGGAGTTAGTCTTGTCAACTGTGCTGTTGCGCGATACTGGAGGCTTTGGTAGAGGCCCAAATACCACATCGGTGGAAGCAGGCGCACCGCGGAATTCGGCGTCGTTTCCAAACGGTGGATCAGAGCCGATCCGGCAAACCCTGTTAACAGCAGCCCAATAAACGCGACCACGATAACGCCTCGCAACCACGAGGATGAAGCCTGGAAAGTCTCTCGCGGAAGCAGTGCAGACAGCAAGCCGAGGACAGCGAACACCGCGCAGAAAGCGAACAGGCTGGATAGAATAACACACAGCGCATGGGTCGCCATGAAGTCCAGGAGCCCTATTGATGACGGCTGGGCCGCGCCGCTAACAAACATGGGAAAGAGCAGCACTGACGCGCAATTCACAGCCACAGCTAAGACCAGCACGGCAATCGCGATGGCGGTGGCATTGGCAAACAGAACGTTGCGGGGCCGAATCGGCAGCGGCGCCAGATTCAGATAATCCTGACCGTCGGGAAGGATGCTGTCCCACTTAATCACCGTCACGATCCCGGTGATCGCCATCGCGATCGACACAAACATGTATTTATCTGGCGCTGAACTGACGAAGAGATCTTCGCGCAAGCGTCCGCGAAAGAAGTTCAGTAGCGAAGAGTATTTGTCGAGCATTAGGAAGCATTGAAAAGCGCCCGGCGCCGCGAGCAAGCCTAACAGCGGCCCTACGCCCAGCTCGAATTCAGTCGAACCGGAATCACTTCCTCGGGTCATCCGTGCAAGGAAATGCCGAACCAGCCGCGGAAACGGTTTTCTCGCGAAGCTCCCGGCTTGGATAAAAGCACGGCGGCGGAGGCGTCTAGCGATTCGTTGCAGCAGTGGCATCAACGATATTTTTTGCGGCACTTTCGACATCCACTTGTTGCGTGAGCCGCAGGAACCCCGCTTCCAGATCCAATCCGGCGAAGCCCGCATGCATTTCGTCCATCGACCCGGAAGCCACGACTGATCCACCCTTGAGCACCAGCAGATGCGTGCACAGCCTATCCGCCTGCTCCAGAACCGGCGACGAAAAGAATACTGCCTTGTGCCGTTCCGCCAGCAGCCCGATAACGCGGCGGAGGACCATTGCGCTGGTCACATCCAGGCCTGAAAATGGTTCATCTAAGACCAGCAGCTCCGGATCATGCAGGAGCGCGGAGATCAATACGATCCGCTGGCGCATACCCTTGGAATATGAACTGATCGGGAGGTCGCGACTTTGGTAAAGCGTAAACGCTTTCAACATCGCTGATGCCGTCTCTCGAAACAGCCGCCGATCCAAACGACGCAGCGCGGCCACCATCTCGAGGTATTCCCAACCTGTCAGGAATCCGTACAACTCAGGCTGCTCAGGGACATAACCGAGAGCGCGTTTGTATTCACTCAAGTCATCACGTACGCGCCGGCCTTTAAACAAAATAGCCCCGTCCGAAGGCTCGACGAGGCCGGTGATCATTTTGACGATGGTACTTTTCCCCGCTCCATTGGGCCCGAGTACACCCAGGATTTGACCGGAGCGAATAACGAAGCTGACATCGCGCACGGCGGTGAACGCACTATACCGTTTCGTGAGCGCATGCCCCTGCAACACCGGTGCGAGGACGTCGGTCTGCATTGAGTACTGAACACCCCTTTGATTTAGACTGTCATTCGGGGTTTCGAGTTCCCGGAGCACACCGGCGTTCGCGGCAGCCCCTTCCGCAAAGAAAGAAGCCGGGAGATCGCCGCTTCGGAGGAGTTGTTACAGATTTATCTCGCTTTGGTCGCTGCGCTTCAACTGGCGTCCTAAGGTTCCGATTCCGATCAGCCCCAGGCCGAACAGCGCCATCGTCCCTGGCTCAGGCGCCTTAGTTGGATCGGTCACGATCGCCTGGAACGACACCTTTTGCGCGACAGTCATGCCACTGGTGAGCCCTTTCACCGCGAGTGCGCTCTGCACCGCCCAGGTGCCGCTGTCTTGATCCGGATCCGGGTTCCGCGGATCACCAGTCGTAAACGTCTCTACGATGGAGCAGCTACCGCCAGGATTGAGCACATTCGAAGCAATCACCGCTCCGGCATTGTTGAAGACATAACATGAGCCGCCGGTGACGTTGGCGCCCGTGACGGCGTCCATCTTGTCTCCGGAAAGATATTGCCACACGATGGTGGTGTTGGTCGGAAACTGAACACTGGCCTTCTCATTCGACTGCATGCTTAAGGTCACGCTGATCGTATCTGTGCCACCTTGCCCTTGCATCACCGTGACTGCCGGTGGATTCGCCGCCAAGTCATAAATGACATTGGCGAACGCCGGCTGTCCAAAGGTCGCTACCGCCAGAGTACCGGCTGTGAGGCCGCCTAGCATTTTTGCGATTCCAGAGAATCGAAAAGTTAACTGCATATACCTGTTCCTCCCATAAGCCTCCAGGCATTCCTGCCGGATGGTGCGATTTCCTGTGCCGCCTTCCTGCCGCCGCGCCGAAACTCAACGATTCTCAAAGGCACGCTTTGGGATATGCAACATTGCGACCACGGTTTTTTGGTTCCATGGGGCGGGTTCTGCCGAGCTGGGTAAGCTATTGGACAGCTTGGACAAAACTACACATTCGGGTTTTCGGGCGAAGGCCGCGCCACCTCTTCCACCGCAATCATTCTTGACAGTTCCCCGTGCTCCTACAATCACATTTGATAGCCTTTTCGGCGCTTCAGCTGACTAACCACTAGTGGTTCAAACACTCGCGTTGATGGCGAGCCGAATGCTCGATCGCGGGTGCAATGCTTTCAACCCGATTCAATCCGCCGCCGGGAGAAGCCGCCAAGTGCGCTACGCTTGTCGGAATTGCCGGGCATGTCAAGGGCGCTATCCTTACTCTCGACTCCAAGGAGCTTTCTATCGGCCGCGACAAAGGAAATGTATTAGTAATCGACGAGCCGGCCGTCTCGCGCCAGCACTGCCTGGTGCGCGCGGGGGAGGACGGATACCGCATACGCGATCTGGCCAGCCGCAACGGCACTTACGTGAATGGAATGCCGGTCAAGGATCGCGCGCTTCATAATGGCGACCAGATCCAGGTCGGTTATTGCGCCATGTTGTTCGTCGCCCAGAACGAAACCGGATCGGGCGGCAGGCTCGCCGAAGATCTGGTCCAGGACCGGAAAACGGTAGTGTTGCACAAAGAGGAAGCATTCTATCTCGCCATCGACACCGTGCACGACGTTCCGCCCCGGCCTACCAGGGTCTGCCGTGATCTCACCACGTTGCTCAGAATCAGCGCCCGCATCAACACCCTGCGCGGCCGGGACGAGCTGCAGCACGAGCTGATGGACTCGATCTTCAAAGTCATCCCGGCCCAATGCGGCGCCATTCTTCTGGTGGAAAACGGAACCGAGGAGTTTGCGTCTGTATTCACGCGCGAGCGCCATGGCAAGCGCAACCAACCGGTGCCCGTCTCACGCACCATCGTCCGGCAGGTGCTTGAGGAAAAGGTCGGCGTGCTCAGCAACGACGTGCGGACTAGCGCCGTGTACAGCCAGGCGCACAGCTTGACCGAGACTTCGGTGAGCAGCCTGCTGGCCGTGCCTCTGGAGTTGAGGAACAACGTTCTTGGTGTAATTTATCTCAACACCAGTAATCCGCTGGCCAATTTCGATGAAGATCATTTGCAGTTATTAACCGGAATCGCGGGCATCGCCGCTCCGGCCCTGGATACAATTTGCCGCGTCGAAACGCTCGAAACCGAGAACCGCCAGCTCGTCGCCGAAGCCAACATCGAGCACAACATGGTCGGCTCCAGCGGGTGTATGCGCGAGGTCTATCAATTTATCGGCAAGGTTGCGCCCACGGCATCCACTGTGCTTATTTGCGGCCAAAGTGGCACCGGCAAGGAACTCGTGGCCCATGCCATTCACCGCAATAGCCCGCGTGCTGAAAAGCGATTCGTCGCCATCAACTGCGCCGCCATCGCCGCGAATCTGCTCGAGAGCGAGCTGTTCGGCCACGAGAGGGGCGCTTTTACCGGCGCTATCACGCTGAAGAAGGGGAAACTCGAGGAAGCCAACGGCGGCACGGTATTCCTGGACGAGATTGGCGAGCTGGCTCCCGAGCTGCAGGCCAAGCTCCTGCGAGTCCTGCAGGAACGCGAGTTCGAGCGCGTTGGCGGAACGCGGTCGATTAAGACCGACATTCGCGTGATCGCTGCCACCAATCGCGATCTGCCGGAGGCGGTGAAGCAGGGCGCCTTCCGTCAGGATCTCTATTACCGGTTAAACGTAGTCTCTATCACCCTTCCGACGCTGCGCGATCGCCGCGAGGATATACCGATGCTGGCCCAGCATTTTGCCGCCAAGCACTCCAAACTATCCAACCGGCCTGTCATGCAGATTTCCGCCGGAGTGCGCGCGGCGCTGCTGGCTTACTCCTGGCCCGGCAACGTGCGGGAGCTGGAGAATGCCATCGAGCGCGCGGTAGTCCTCGGTTCCACCGGTTATATTCTTCCCGGGGATCTGCCCGACGAAGTGGTGGATGCCGGCTCCCCACCCGTGTCTTCCATCACTCGCTATCACGAAGCCATGCGCGAAGCCAAGAAGCAATTAATTGTGAAGACCCTCGATCAGGTAGCTGGCAATTACCAGGAAGCCGCCCGGCTGCTAGGCCTGCATCCCAACAACCTGCACCGCCTCATCCGCAACCTGGATCTGAAGCAAGCGTTGAATAAGTGACGCTGCGGATCCCCCTGCTTTCGTGATCACACGACTTGTGAGATGATCACGGGTGCGTATGACTCTTACCTCAAATACACGTCGGCGGCTCTTGCTTTCCATGCTCGTTAACATCTCCGTCGCGCCGATTCTGGTAGCCCAGACGGCGCCCGGTAGGACCGTGCTATACGCAGCCGTCGGTGCCGAACTTACGCAATATGATATCGACGCCGGCGCCGCGCTCATCAAACAACGCTCGGTCACACTTCCGGCAAATGTTCAGGAAGCCTGGCAGCATCCATCGAAGAAATTCCTGTACGTGGCGTGGAGTAACGGCGGGTCCAGCAATGCGCCTTCCGGCGGCGTCGCGCCGACGGGCGACCAACACGGTATCAGCGCCTTCCGGATCGATCCCACTACCGGAGCCTTGCTCCCGCACGGAGAGCCGGCGGCGCTGCCATCACGCCCGGTTTTTATCACCACAGACACAGACGGCACGCATGTGATCGCTGCCTACAACGATCCGAGCGGCTTAACGGTGCATCGGATTCTCCCCGATGGCGCCATCGGGGAGCAGGTAAAACAGACGGCGCAACTGGACTTTGGCATCTACGGGCACCAGGTTCGCATAGACCCATCGAATCGAACCGTCATTCTAGTGACTCGCGGTAACGGGCCGACTTCCACTAAGCCGGAAGATCCGGGCGCGTTGAAAATTTTCAGCTACAAAAATGGACTCTTGGCGAATAAGCAGTCGATCGCCCCGGGCGGAGGCTTCAATTATCAGGTGCGCCATCTGGATTTTCACCCCACGGGCGCCTGGGTATTCGTTACGCTGGAGCGGCAGAACAAGCTTCACGTATACCGCAGAATGGCGGACGGCACGCTGGGGGATAGCCCGTTGTTCGTTAAGGACACCTTGGCTGAACCCGGTAACGGTCACGGCGGTCAAGCCGTGGCGTCCATTCACGTGCACCCAAGCGGCCGTTTTGTATACCTGGCGAACCGTGCGAGTGGCACAGTCGATTTCGGTGGTAAGCGCGTCTTTGCCGGCGGCGAGAACACGATCGCCGTGTTCTCGATCAATCAGGAGACCGGCGAGCCCACACTCATTCAAAGCATGGACACGCGCGGAATCCATCCACGCACGTTCGCTTTGGATCAAAGCGGCAAAATCCTCGCCGTGGCGAATCAGATGTCGCTTCCGGTGCGCGATGGAACAAGTGTGAGCATACAGCCCGCCAGCTTGACGCTATTCCGGGTGGGCGACGACGGAAAGCTTAGCTTCGCGCATAAATATGACATTGAAACCGGCCGAGGCAGAAGCCTGTTCTGGACCGGGATCGTCTCGGCCCCATCTCCTTAGAAAACTACTTTTAGACTGACCTGCAATTCGCGCATATCGATCCCCGGACGCAGGCTGCTGATGGTACCGAAGCTGCCCGTGTGTGGGATAGCGACGCCGGTCGCGGCATTGACGGCGTTGCTAGTCAGGGAGGTATTGGGGTCGCCGAAGTTGGGGTGATTGGCGAAATTGAAAGCTTCGAAGCGGAACTCCACAAAGCGGCGCTCGAGGAAAGGAAAGTCCTTGAGCGTAGAGAAATCCCAGGTGGTGACGCCTGGCCCGACAATTGTGTTGCGGCCCACGTTGCCCCACTGGTATAGCTGATTCAGCTGGAATGCTTGAATATTAAACCATTCCGCAGTGGTCGGATTGTTAACCGTGACGCTCTGGCCGGGCACGGCATCGGGACGATCTCCGCCGGCATTCGATCGGTTGGTGCCGGTACTCATGCCGCTTGGAAAACCACTCCCCACGGTCACAATCGAGCTCAGCCTCCAGCCGCCGATCACGGCGTTGCTGATTCCGCCGTGGTTTAGAAAATGGCGGCCCTTACCGACGGGAAGATCATAGAGCACCGAGGCTACAAAACGCTGGGCCTGGTTGAACGACGACGGACCGCGCTCGCACGGATTGATGCATGCGTCGTTTTGCTCACCGTTATCATTGGTGACCGCGCGGATCCCGCTGCCGTCATCGAGCGCTTTCCCGAATGTATAACCGGCCAGGAAAGTGAGGCCGCCACTCAGCCGCCGGGTAACCTTTGCGGTCCCAGCGTAGTAGCGCGCGTTGACGTCGCTGTCGACAAACTGCATAGCGCCCAATTCAGGCCAGGGAGTGCGGGAAGCCGTCGATCCAGGTCCCGGGATGGGGTTGTTGATGTTGTGGAAGCGCTGCAGAAAATGGCTGACCGATCCCAGGTAGCCGATTTCGATTACCGTCGATTTGCCGATTTGCCGCTCGACGTTCCCAGTCCACTGCGCCACGTAGGGCGTGCGACGGTCGTAAGTGACCAGCGTCGGTCCGGGAAGTGTGGCACAGACCAATGGCGACGTCGTTCCGCAGGGATTACCGTTCTTCAGCAAGTAGGGGTCAGCCCAAGTGATGTTATTAAGCGTGGCGCTGGCCGATGGATTCAGACGGCCTGCAAAGTTGCGAGTGTTGTCGTAGTACGACGGGGCTCCGCCCTCCTGCGCGTAGAAAATGCCACCGCCTAGTCGAATGGTCCAGTTCGATCGCGGACTGTAGGCGATGCCCAGCCGCGGGGCGAAGTCGTGGTAATCCGTTTGGATCAGGTTCGGGCCCAGCCGTCCGTCGCGAACCACCGTAATAGCCGGGTCGAAGCGGATCGGGATATTTCCCCCGTAAACGTCGCCAGAGCCCACGCGGACCAGCACCGGATGCGGATGGCCCACTGCATCGGCGGGAGTGTAAGCGTAATAGGGCACCTGCCAGTTCGAGGCCGTGTCGTTTTTGTAACCATAGGGCGGCATAAGCTCGTAACGGAAGCCGACATCGATAGTCAGCCCGGGACGAACTTTCCAGGTATCAGTGATGTAATAAGCCTGGTTGGTGGCGCGTTCTTGCGCGATATTCTCGCTGGCGGCCTTCCAGGATGTTGCAATGTAGCCTGCCATGTAGTCAGCGAAGCTGTACCCGGTGGCATTGTTCCCAATCGAGAATTGTCCGCGCGGAAAAGCGTTGCCAAGAGTGTTGAAGCGTACGCGCTCAACGCTGCCGCCGAATTTCATGGAATGTTTGCCGTGAGTCCATGCTAGGCTGTCGTTCCACTCGAAGTTCGCGTCACGGAACTGGTACGGACCTTCGGTGTTAGACCCGAAGCTGCTGTATCCGGTGAGCCCGATGATTCCAGGAATGCCATTTTCGAACGAAGTCCAATTGGTGCCGAGTTGCAGGCCGAGCTGGGTCATCAGGTCATACTGAGGCTTGTTGCTGGTATCGAACGCGTTGACGTTGTGAAAATAATTGACGCCGAAACGAGCTTCATTGACCAGGTTCGGCGAGAGGATGCGAGTGTTGGAAATCACGCCCTGCCTGGCCGTGACATCCAGGACGTTGCCGTTCAGGTAGAGCGCGGGCGTGACCACGTGGTCGGTGTCGAAGCTATAGCGGCCGAACCAGGTTGATTTCGAGCTTTCCAAGTCAATGCGCTGCGTGAATTCGTCCTTGTTCGCGGCGTTGTTCTGCAGGTTCAGAAAATTGTTGGAGTTCCCGGCGCCGGGCACATTGGGTAAAGGATAGTACTGCAGCAGCGCCTGGGGAATTGCCGATAGTTCGGACTGAGGAATGATGTTGTCGGGAAAGGGAAGTTTGTTGCCGTTCAAATCCCGGTTGGCTGGATCGCGGATCACAGTATTCGGCAACAGCGACGAGAAGTTGCCCGTGCGAAAAATCGCCGGAGCCGTAGTGTAAACCTGCTGGATCTGCTGGCGCGACCGAAGGCCTTCAAAGTTGGACATGAAGAACAGCCTGTCCTTGCCGTTGAACACCTTCGGAATGGAAAGCGGGCCGCCCAAGGTGAAACCATACTGATTCTGTTTGAAGGGCGACTTCTGCGGCACGACGGTGGTGAAGCCGAGGGGCCGGGCATCCAGCGCGCTATTGCGGAGAAACTCGAACAGCGTTCCGTGATATTCGTTGGAGCCGCTCTTCGTAGAAACGTTCACTTGGCCGATTCCGCGGCCGAACTCGGCGGAGTATATGCCGGTCTGAACCTTGAATTCCTGGATGGCGTCAATGGAGGGAAGGAATAGATAGGCGTTGAAATTGGGCTCGGTGTTGACTACGCCGTCGATACTGTAGTTGTTGTACTCGCGGCGAGAGCCGGAAACCGAGAACGACTGGTTGGCCCGGTCTCCGCCTAGCCGGGTGCTGGCTGCG
Organism: Bryobacteraceae bacterium; assembly: GCA_035569875.1. Taxonomy (GTDB): domain Bacteria; phylum Acidobacteriota; class Terriglobia; order Bryobacterales; family Bryobacteraceae; genus Palsa-89. Next base: position 6,910 of record DATMMD010000182.1, on the reverse strand, counting down.
CCGGTGCTGGTGCCGCCGTTGGTGTTAAACCCGGCGCTGACGTTCGGACTCTCGGAGACCAGCGATAGGAAGTTGCGCCCATTCAACGGGAGATCAACGATGCGCTGGCCGTCGACCACGGTTCCCAGCGAGGCGTTTTCAGTATTGAGTAGCGGAGCGCCGCCGGCCACCTCCACGGTTTCAGCAACTCCGCCGACCCGGAGCTGGAAATCGATGCGGGCGGTCTGCTGGACCTGCAACTCAACGCCGCTGCGCACTTCCGGCTGGAATCCCTGTAACTCAGCCCGTACGTTATAAATCCCCGGCTGGAGTGCGGGGAAATTGTAAACACCCGCGGTGTTGGTGGTGCCGGCGCGGGTAAAATTGGTTTGCGGATTGATGACCGTTACGGCGGCGCCTACAACTATGCCGCCGCTGGCATCAGTCACTACGCCGGTGATATCGCCGACCGTCTGGCTAGATGCCGGTAGGACTAAACCCAGTCCCGCGACCAAAGCGAAGATCTCCATCAGTGCTGTACGCATTGAGACCCCTTTACGTGGCTTTTTTTCAGGATTTCACCCTGGCATCCCGAATGGGTGTAGTATATACCGAACCGAGCCGGCGTTGGGGCGGGGCTACCCGGTACGCTTACCTGTTGGTTGGCTGAGCGATTTTCTGTGTGTTGTCCGGGTTGGCCAATTCGGCCGAGCGAAGTTGATCGGTGCTGGGGAGCGTGGATGCGTCCCAGCCACCACCCAGCGCTTTCACCAGATCAACTGCCGCGAGCATGCGGCGCTGCAGGATCGTGACCGCTGCCTGTTTATCGGTCAGCTCAATGGTCTGCGTGGTGATGACGTTCAGGTACGAGTCAGTCCCAGCGATGTAGCGGGCGTTTTCGAGAACCAAAGCCTGCTCGGCCGCCACCACGGCTTCGGCCTGCTGTCCTGCCTCTTCGGCTAGATAGCGGAGCGACGCCAGATCATCCTCCACTTCCTGGAACGCCGAGAGCACGGTTTGGCGATAAGCGGCGACGGTAGCGTCGTAAGCGGCTTGCGTGCCCTGGACCTGGGCGTTGCGGCGCCCGAAATCGAACAAAGTCTGGGAGATCGATGGACCCGCCGACCACACGCGACTGCCCCAGGTGAATAGACTTGCCAGACTGTTGCTCAACAACCCGGGCGTCGCTGAAAGAGTCAACGTTGGATAGTAAGCGGTCTGCGCGATCCCGATGTTTGCATTGGCCGCGGCCATCAGGCGTTCGTTGGCCGCGATATCGGGACGGCGCTCAAGTAGCGTCGAGGGCAGCGCCAGCGGAACAGCCGGTGGTGGGGCCGCGATCATCGCTACCGGAACCTCGAGGCTGGACGGAGCTTGGCCGGTAAGAACGGCGATGGCGTGCTCCAGTTGCGCCCGCGTAATCCGGAGATCGGTGCTCTGCGCCTGCGCGCCGGCTAGCTGCGTCTGCGCCAGGGTTATGTCGCTTCTGGATGCGACGCCGCCGTTGAACCGGTTGATGGTCAACTGCAAGTTCCTCTGGTAGGCCTCGATCGTGTCAGCCAAAATCGCCTGCTGCATATCGTTGCCCACCATGATGAAGTAATCCGTGGCTAACAGCGCTTGTGCGCTCAATCGGATATTCTCCAGGTCCGCCGCGCTTACCTGCGCGTTAGCGGCTGCATTTTCGACCGATAGCCGCACGCGGCCCCACAAATCCGGTTCCCAACTCACGGTCGCCGGTAGCGAGAAGGATTGCGATGTCCCACCGGCCCCACGTCCACCGTTCCCGCCGCTGTCTGATTGCGTGATGGATGGATTCGATCCAATGATCGGATAGTAGTTGGCGTGATTGAGGGCAACCAGGGCGCGCGCCTGACGAAATTGCGCTTCCGCCTGCTTCACATTCTGGTTGTTGATGTCAACCAATTCCTCCAGCCGGTTGAGTTCCGGATCGTTGAACATCTCCCACCATTTGCCTTTGAGTAATTGATCGCTGGGAGTGGCCATCTTCCACTGGTCGTTACCGTTCAGTTCCTTGAAAGCGGGAGCGGCCGGCGCGGCGGGGCGCTGGTATTTCGGACCGATCGTGCAACCGGAGCAGACGAGGATCGAGAACAGCGAATATTTCCAAAGTCGCTTCATTAGTCGCCGCTCTGCGTCGCTCCGCCAGGAATGAGAAAGCCAGGCCGATTCCGATAGGTCGCCTTGCGGCCGCTGAAACGCTGGCGCAGACGGTCCATCGACAGGTAGATAACCGGAGTCGTGAACAACGTCAGCATCTGGCTGACTAAGAGGCCGCCCACGATGGTAATACCGAGCGGACGGCGCAGTTCCGAGCCGGAGCCCAGCCCCAGGGCCAGCGGCAGACCGCCCAGAAGAGCGCAGGCCGTGGTCATCATGATAGGCCGAAAGCGCAGCAGGCAAGCCTGGAAGATCGCATCGCGGGGGCTCATACCTTCGTTCCGCTCAGCCGCCAGAGCGAAATCGATCATCATGATGGCGTTCTTCTTCACGATCCCGATCAGCAGAATGATTCCGATCAGGGCCACGATGGTAAGCTCGGTGCGAAACAGCACCAACGCGATCAGCGCTCCAACGCCGGCGGATGGCAGGGTGGAGATGATGGTCAAAGGATGCAGCAGACTTTCGTACAGCACGCCCAGGATAATGTAAACCGCCAGGAGCGCAGTGCCGATCAAGATGGGCTGATTGGACAAAGAGTTCTGAAACTGCTGCGCCGTCCCTGCGAATTTGCCGGTAATGCTAGTAGGCAAACCGATGTCGAGCTCGGCTTTGTGGATTGCGTCGGTGGCATCGCTGAGGGATACTCCATCGGGCAGATTGAACGAAAAGGTAGTGGATGGGAATTGGCCTTGATGCGCGAGAGACAGGGGCGTCGAGCCCTCCGTGAAATGCGCGAAGGTCGACAGAGGTATCGAAAGTCCGCGGGGTGTCTGCACGTAGATCTTTTCGAGAAAAGCCGGGTTTTCCCACCATTGCTGCTCGAGGGCGAGCACGACGTGATACTGATTGATCGATTTGTATATGGTCGAGACCTGGCGCTGGCCGAATGCGTCATACAGAGCGCTGTCCACCGCTTGGGCGGTGAGACCAAGCCGGGATGCGGTGTCGCGGTCGATAACGACTTTTGAGGACAACCCCGAATTTTGCAGGTCCGAGCTTACGTCCACCAATTGGGGAAGCAGCGAAAGGCGAGCCAAGACCCTGGGACCCCACTGCGCCAACAGATCTAAGTCCTGCGACTGAATCGTGTATTGATACTGAGCGTTGCTCTGGCGCCCGCCGATGCGAATGTCCTGATTGTTTTGCAAATATAGGACCGCTCCGGGCATGCCTTGCGTCTTCTGTCGAATCCGAGCGATCACTTGGTCGGAAGTGATTCGTCCCCGCTCCTCAAAAGACTTGAGCTGGATGTTCATGTTGGCGTTGTTGGCGCCGCCGCGGCCGCCCGCGTTCGAGCCGGCCGTCACGTTAACAGTTTCAACCGCAGGATCGTTTCTGACTTGTTCTTCAAACCATTTGGCCTTCTCGACCAATGCCTGGTAGGAGATGTGCTGCTGACCCTGGACGTTGCCCTGCAGCCGTCCCGTGTCCTGCTGGGGGAAGAATCCTTTTGGAATCTTGATGTATAGGTAGACACTCACGCCCATGGTCAGCGCCATGACAATCATTACGGGCGCGGTGCGGTTCAAAACCACGTCCAGAGCGGACGCATACGTGGAGAGAATCCATTGAAAGAACTTCTCGGTCGTGTTGTAAAGCCGGCCATGCTCGTGCTTCGGCTTTAACATGCGCGCGCACATCATGGGCGTGGTGGTGAGCGAAATGAGCAACGACATGAAGATGGAGACGGAGAGAACCACCGCGAATTCGCGAAAGAGCCGTCCGACGATTCCACTCATCATCAAGATCGGTATAAATACGGCAATCAGAGAGACGCTCATCGACAGCACCGTAAAGCCGATTTCTTGAGCACCCCGCAACGCGGCCTGCATCGGCTGCATGCCGTTTTCGATGTGGCGGGTGATATTTTCGATGACCACGATGGCGTCGTCGACCACGAACCCGGTCGCGATCGCCAGTCCCATCAGCGACAAGTTGTCAAGCGTATAACCGGCCAGGTACATGATTCCGAACGCCCCGATCAGCGAGACGGGAACCGAAATGGCAGGGATCAGCGTAACCGCGAAGCTGCGTAGAAAAACGAACACAACCAGGATTACCAGACCCATAGAGATGAGCATGTTGCGCTGCGCGTCGAAAACCGAAGAGCGAATGGTCAAGGTACGGTCGGTGTCGATATCGAGCCGGACATTGGGCGGCAAGCTGGCCCGGAACACCGGCAGCAGGGCTTTGATCCGGTCCACAGTGTCGATGATATTGGCATTCGGCTGACGGCTGATAAAGATGAGCACGGCTGGCTTTCCATTGGACAGCCCCATATTCCGGACGTCTTCGGTTTCATCCACGACACGCCCCAGATCGGACAAGCGAACCGGCGCATTTTTTCGATACAACACAATCAAGTTCCGGTAGTCTTTCGCCTCGAGCAATTGGTCGGTGGCCGATAGACGATAGGCTGTCTCGTTGTCCGAGATCTCGCCTTGCGGCTTGTTGGCATTGGCCCCCTGTAGGAAACTTCCGATCTGATCGAGCCCCACATTGTAATTGGAGACCGGTTGAGGATTTACTTCGACGCGGACAGCCGGAAGAGAGCTTCCACCCACGCCCACCTGTCCCACGCCGTGTACCTGCGCCAGCTTCTGCGCGAAAACGGACGAAGCGATGTCATATAACTTCGGGCGCGGCACCACGTCCGACGTCATGGAGAGGATCAGAATGGGCGCATCGGCGGGATTAATCTTGCGGTAACGGGGATTGGTGGGAAGGTTGGACGGAAGGTTTCCCGCGGCCGCGTTGATGGCGGCCTGGACGTCGCGGGCGGCGGCATTGATATCGCGGCTCAAATCGAACTGCAGAATCACGCTGGCCGACCCCACCGAACTGAAGGACGTCATCTCCGTCACGCCGGCGATACGCGTGAATTGCTTCTCGAGCGGCGTCGCGACCGAAGCCGCCATTACTTCTGGACTCCCACCCGGCAGGCCGGCGTTCACAAAGATAGTTGGATAGTCGATCTGTGGCAAAGGCGCGACCGGCAACAGAGTATATGCCAGGCCCCCGGCTAGTACCACGGCGACCGTCAGAAGCGTTGTCGCAACCGGTCTCCGGATGAACGGCGCTGAGATACTGCTCATGTCATCTCCGGAAGGGCCGGAAGTTCGGCCGGGTCCTTGCCACGGGCGCGGGAGACCCAGGCGGCCATCCTGCCGAACCAGAGATAAATAACCGGAGTAGTGAACAAAGTGAGCACCTGGCTGATGAGCAATCCGCCAATGATACTGATACCGAGCGGTTTCCTCAGTTCCGATCCGACACCGCTGCCGAAGGCCAGCGGCACGGCGCCCAGTAGCGCCGCCATGGTGGTCATCATGATAGGACGAAAGCGCAGCAGGCAGGCCTGGTAAATCGCTTCCTCGGGTGTTTTGCCTTCCTTGCGTTCGGCTTCAAGTGCGAAATCGATCATCATGATCGCGTTTTTCTTCACGATGCCAATTAAAAGAATGATGCCGATGAGCGCGATGACATCGAGATCCTCATGGAAAAGCATGAGCGCCGCGATAGCCCCAACGCCAGCCGACGGCAACGTCGAAAGGATGGTGAGGGGGTGAATGTAGCTTTCATACAGGACCCCAAGGACAATGTAAACAGTTACGATAGCGGCCAAAATCAGGAGCGATTCATTAGCCAGGGAAGATTCGAATGCATGCGCGGTACCCTGAAATGTAGGTTCGATGCTGCCCGGCAAGCCTACCTCTTTGGTGGCTTGGCGGATATGATCAACCGCGGCGCCGAGCGATGCGCCAGGCGCAAGATTGAACGACAGCGTGACCACTGGAAACTGCGCCTGATGATTGATCGCGATGGGGGTGGTGACTGGAACAGCTCGGGTAAACGAGCTGAGAGGGGCTTGCGCAATGGGCGCAGCTCCGGTGAGGGCGGTGTTGGTTCCAGCCAGGGCGATAGTGGAAGCAAGATTTTGCGAGGCGGCGCCAATCTGCACATAAATGTCCCGGAGCGAGTTTGCATTGGTTTGCCATTGCGGACCAGCCTCCAGCACCACGTGATACTGGTTGGATTGCGTGAAGATGGTCGAGACCTGCCGCTGGCCGAAGGCATCGTAGAGCGCGTCGTCCACGTTCTGGGGAGTGATGCCCAACCTTCCGGCAGTGTCGCGATCGATGACCACACGCAGCCCGGCGCCAGCGTTGAGCAGGTCACTGGCCACGTCGCGCAATTCCGGAAGCTGCTGCAATCGCGCTTGTAGCCTGGGCACCCACAGGTCCAATGTCGCTTTATCGGGAGCGTCGAGTGCGTATTGATACTGCGTGCGGCTGATGCGGTCTTCTACCGTGAGGTCCTGCACAGGCTGCATGAAGAGAGCGATGCCCGGGACCTGCGCCGCCAACTTCGGCTGAAGCCGGCGGATTACATCCACGGCGGAAAGGCCGGCCCGGTCTTCCAGCGGTTTCAGTGTGATCTGAATGCGGCCGTTGTTCATCGTTGTATTTTGACCGTCGATTCCGATGAATGACGTGAGATTCTCGACCGCTGGGTCCTGAAGAATGACCTTCGCAAGTTCCTGCTGGCGGCGGCTCATGGCGGGAAACGAAATGGCGTCGGGCGCTTGAGAAATGCCCAGAATGACGCCCGTATCCTGAACCGGGAAGAAGCCCTTCGGGACTATGGCATACAGATAGATGGTGAGAACCAACGTCCCCAGCGCGACCATCAATGTAAAGGTTTGATGGCGCAAAACCACCCGAACCATTTTGCCGTACTGCTCGAT
>DATMMD010000181.1:0-43214 GCA_035569875.1 Bryobacteraceae bacterium | reverse complement strand
GATGCATAGGCCGGACAGCCGAACTGGGTCGCGGCGCCGGACGCTCGCATGGGGTCGTTGTCGACAACGCCGGCCAGGTCCGCAGCGGGGGACTGGCTCAGAATGCGCAGGTGATGCCGGCCGAAGGAACCGGCGCCCACCACCGCGGCTCGGATTTTGCTCAAGACCCAACCTCCGGTTCGTAGCCGATAATGGCGATTGCGGCCCGGTTAGCGTGCTCCAGCATTTCATCGCGATCGAGCATCAGGGTGCGGCCTGCGTCCACGGCGAGTGCAGTGGCGCCGGTCTCCTGCATCACTTGGATCGTGCCTGTGCCGGTGACTGGAACGTCGAAGAGCAGATGCCCGCGCCGGTGTGACACCTTCACCAGGCGCAGGGGCTTTCCGTTCACCAGCGTGGCCGCGCGGCGCAGCATGGCATCCGTGCCTTCCATGGCTTCGAGTGCCACGCAGGCGCGATCGGAAATAGCCACACTCTGGCCGACATCCTGCCCGGCGAGCAAATTGGCGATCCTCCGGCCGTAGGAAATGTCTTTCTCTTCGTCCTTATCCGGTTTTCGCTTGGTCAGCACACCAGTCCCGGCCAGTAATGGCTTCAGCAGGAGCGTGGAATCAGCCAGACGGATGCCTTCGTCCTCGAGGATCTTCGTGACGCCACCGATCAGCGCGTCAGTGTTTTTCCCCTTCAATGACGAGAGTAATTTGAAAAGTCTCAGATCGGGCTGGATAGATGAGAATATACTGGCGTGTTTAACTTGCCCGGCCATGATGACTTCGGTGATGCCTTCCTGTTTCAAAATTTCGATCAAGCGGCTGAGCTGGCCGAGCGAGATCCAGTGACAGCGCGTCGCGAGTCCTTCAATTTCCGGCGATGCCTCTTCCTTTATTCCGATCGCCACCACCTCATCACCGAGCTTTCGCGCGGTTTCGAGCGCCAGCAGCGGGAACCGCCCGTTCCCGGCAATCATGCCGTATTTGCTCATTTCACGAATCCGCGCTCCGAGGAAGCAATGAAGGCCAGTAACTCTTCAATCTCCGGGCCCATCTCCACTTCGTTGCTGATTCGATCCACTGCCTGGGTCGTGTTCAAGCCGGCCTTAGAGAGCAGCCGGAAGGCCTTGTGAAGCTGCTCGATGGCGGCCGGACTAAAGCCGCGACGTTCCAGCCCGGTCTTGTTCGGGCCGAAAACTTTCACTTCTCGGGGGCTGACGGTCATCGAGAACGGCAGGACGTCCTGGGTAATCACGCTGTAACCGCCGATCATGGCGTGACGGCCGACGCGGCAGTATTGATGCACGCCGCTGAACGCGCCGATCACTGCCCAGTCGCCTATGACGACGTGTCCTCCGCAAGTAGCGCCATTGGAGAGGACCGCGTGGTTACCAATGCGGACATCGTGCGCGATATGGGAATAAGCCATCACCAGATTGTCGTCGCCGATCTCGGTAATCAATCCGCCGCCTTCGGTACCGCGATGAATTGTCACGAATTCACGGATCTTGTTGCGGTTTCCGATGCGCGTCTCGGAAGGCTCACCCTGGTACTTCAAATCCTGGGACGCGACGCCGACCGTTGAATAGGGATAGAAAAGATTGTCATCGCCGATTTTAGTCACGCCCTCCATGTAGACGTGGGCCATGATCCGGGTGCGTGCTCCGATGTCGACTCCGGCACCGATGATGCAGTACGGTCCAACGTCCGCGCTGTCAGCGATGCGGGCCCGAGCGTCGACGATTGCGGTCGGATGAATCGCCATGGCCGGCCTTATGGGACCGGACCCGTCTCTTCGTCAGGGGACGATGCCAGGAGAGGCAGCCGATCCGCCAGCTTGCACATCAACTCGGCCTCGGCCACCACGACGCCATCCACCGTCGCCTGACCGTGCATTTTCGCGATGCTGGCCTTGCGCTTGGTGACCTTCATCTCGATACGAAGCTGATGGCCGGGCAAAACCGGCCGGCGGAATTTGGCCTCATTGATGGAAGCGAGGAGGACGAGTTTGTTCTTGCGGTCGGGAATCGATTTTAGAACTAGAACGCCAGCCACCTGAGCCATGGCTTCGACGATGAGTACCCCCGGCATGACCGGAAAATCCGGAAAATGGCCGGCGAAAAATGGCTCATTTACGGTGACGTTCTTGATCCCAACGATCCGTTCCTCTTCGAGCTCGAGGATGGCATCCACCAGCAGCATGGGATAGCGATGCGGCAGGATGTCACGAATCGCCTGAATGTCGAGGAGGGGCATGCGAACTGGCTATTATAACAGGCGATGCATCCATTCCTTGCGTTTGCGCGCACGAAACAATCGGATATCATTGCGTTGATTCGTGAATTGGTGGAGTGCGAATCGCCCAGCGATCATCCGCCGTCCGTAAATCAATTCGTCGAGTTGTTAGCCGCGAAGCTCGACGGGTTGGGCCGCGTACGAACGTTTCCAGGTGGCCGCTTCGGTCGACATCTCCGCTGCGAGTTCCAGTTACCGGGCAAGAGCAAGCGGCGCGATGGAGGTGTTCTGGCGCTGGCGCATTCCGATACAGTCTGGCCGCTCGGCACGCTCGCGCAAATGCCCTTCCGCAATAAGCAGGGCCGGTTGTGGGGGCCGGGCGTTCTGGACATGAAATCCGGGATCGCGTTTTTTCTATTTGCAGTAAAGATCTTGCGTGAGCTGGACATTACGGTCGGCCGGCGCGTGATATTGCAAGTGAACTCGGACGAAGAAGTCGGGAGCGAGTCCTCGCGGCCTTTGACTGAGGAAGCAGCGCGATCGAGCGCTGCAGTGTTGGTGCTGGAGCCGGGCACCGGGCTGGCGGGCAAAATCAAAACTGCTCGAAAAGGCGTCGGCGACTACACAGTTACCGTCAAAGGATGCGCTTCTCACGCCGGGGTAGATTTTCAGAATGGCGCTAGCGCGATTGTCGAATTGGCGCGGCAGGTCGAGCGCATCGCCGGCTTTACGCAGTTGGATCGTGGGATTACGGTCAATCCAGGGGTAATTTCGGGAGGTACCCGCACCAATGTCATCGCCGCCGAAGCGCGCGCCGAGGTGGACATTCGTGTCGCCAGGTTAAAAGACGCGCCGGTGCTGCATAAGAAGTTCCATGGCTTGCGGCCGTTCGATAAACGCTGCGCGATTCATGTGGAAGGCGGCTTGAATCGTCCGCCGATGGAGCGGAGTCCCGGAATCCGAAAGCTGTTTGAATCGGCGCAGGGCTGGGCCAAGGAACTGGGCGTTCAGCTCGAAGAATCGTCGACAGGCGGCGGGTCGGATGGAAATTTCACGGCGGCGCTCGGGATTCCTACGTTGGACGGGTTGGGTGGCGTCGGCGAGGGCGCGCATGCCGTAAATGAAAGCATTTTGATCGATCGGATCGCGGACCGGACGGCGCTGCTGGCGATGTTGCTGGCGCGCCTATGAGCAAGCTTGTAGAATCACTCGGGCAAGTTCTTCCTCTTCGAATGGGAACACGGTTCTGAGATCGAGCATCAGTCGGTCGTCTTCTATGCGCGCGATTACGGGTGGCTCGCTCAGGCGGCATCGCCGTTCCGCTTCAACGACGTCGGCGCATTGGACCGCGACCAGCCAGCTTTCGAGTGGCTGCTCTGGCGTCGCCCCGCCTCCGATCAGCGAACTGCCTTCCAAAAGTTCGGTACGAATACCGGAGAGCCGATGAGCGAAAGCTTCGGCGCGGGTTCTTAGTTCGTGGCTGGATTGTGCGATCATCCGCAACGCAGGGATTTGATCCCAGCGTTCCAGCAATAGATTCCGAAGCGTCGTTTCGAGCGCCTGATAGATCAGCTTATCGAGCCGAAGGGCACGGAACATCGGATTGCGCCGCAAGCGCGTGATCAGCCGGCGGTCGCCAGCGAGGATCCCTGCTTGCGGGCCGCCCAGCAGCTTGTCGCCGCTGAAGGAGACCAGGCTGACGCCCGCGCTCAGGCTGTCGCCGACCAGCGGTTCCTCGATGCCGAAAGCGCGCAGATCAGCCACGCACCCGCTGCCGAGATCTTCGTAGAGAGGAATTCCGCGTTCGGCGCCCAGCGCCACCAGCTCGCGCAGCTCGGGCCTGGCGGTGAATCCTTGGATGCGGAAGTTGCTGGGATGCACGCGCAGCAGCAGGCGTGTTCGATCGTTGATGGCATCGCGATAATCTTCGATGCGGGTGCGATTGGTCGTCCCGATTTCCCGCAGCACCGCGCCGGAGCGCTGCATGATGTCGGGAATCCGGAAGCCGTCGCCGATTTCGATTAACTCGCCGCGTGAGACGATGACCTCGAATCCGGCGGCCAGCTCGTTGAGGGCAAGGTAAATCGCGGCGGCATTGTTGTTCACCGCGATGCCGGGAGCTCCGACCAGGCGCTCCAATAACGCAGCGGCATGAACATCGCGTTTGCCGCGCGCCCCTTGGGCGACATCGTATTCGAGATTCGAATAGCCAGTCAGCGGTTGAAAGTCCGCCAGCGGCGCCCGGCCCAGATTGGTATGCAGGACGACGCCAGTGGCATTGATCACGCGCCGCAAGGAGGGCGCTTCCAGCCGGGCCAGGTTTCCTTCAACTCGAATTTCGACGGAGGCGGAGTTGGAATATTTTCCGGCGCGGATCTCTTCTCGGATCGCCTCCAATACACGCCGTACTTCGTCTACGATCAGACGACGCGGAAAGCGCCCTTCCAAGCGCGCGAGGTTCGCGAGCACCTGGTCCACGGCGGGTAAATCGCGCAATTGCTCTTGGGCGGTCAAGTCACGATGTTATCTTAGATGCCCTGCTTTGCGCGCGCGACATCGGGACCGTGTTATCTTCCTTCTTTCATGGACCCGATCCGGCTATTGGTGATCTCTGACCCGAGCGCGAGCAATCTGCGCCTTTTGGAAAAGCTGCCCGAACCAGTGGAGGTTCGCGTCGGCAACGATGTTGAATTTCTGAAAACTCACGCTTCCGAGGCCGACGTGATACTCAATGGCAGTCACCATGGCGAACTGCTGCACCAGGTTCTTCCCTGCGCACGGCAGGTGAAATGGATACATGTACTTTCCGCCGGCGTGGACAAGATTCTGTTTCCGGAATTGATCGAGAGCCCTGTGCCCGTCACGAACGGGCGTGGTGTTTTCAAGGACTCGCTGGCTGAGTTTTGCATGGCGTCGATCCTTTTTTTCGCCAAGGATCTGCGGCGGCTGGTGAGCAGCCAGGAAGCGGGAAGGTGGGAGCAGTTCGACGTCGTCCAGATTCGCGGCCACGTTCTGGGCGTGGTGGGTTACGGAGAAATCGGGCGCGAGACCGCGCGCCTGGCGCGTTCGCTGGGGATGAAAGTGTTCGCTGTCCGCAGGCGGGCGGGGCTTTCGGCCAGCGATCGGGATCTGGAACGCGTTTATCCACCGGAAGGGCTGCGCGAGATGCTGGGCGCGTCGGATTATGTGGTGGTGTCGACTCCGCTGACGCCGGAGACACGTGGATTGATTGGAGATGGGGAGCTGCGCGCCATGAAGAACTCGGCAGTGATCATCAATGTTGGCCGTGGGCCCGTGATTGTTGAATCCGCATTGATCGCCGCGCTAACCGAAAAACGCATTCGCGGTGCGGCGCTGGATGTGTTCGATGTCGAGCCGTTGCCCGGGGGCCATCCGTTCTATAAGTTGAATAATGTGCTGCTGTCGCCGCACTCGGCCGATCACATTGTGGGATGGGCGGACGCGGCGATGAATCAGTTCATCGAAAATTTCGAGCGTTTCCGTAATGGCCAGCTACTGGAGAATGTGGTCGACAAGAAAGCGGGTTACTGATATGAAATACTTTCTGTCGTTGATGTTGGCGGCTTCCGGAGCTGTGGCTCAGACTTACCACCCCGCGCCTGAAAACCTGAAGGCGCGCGAATGGTTTCAGGACAGTAAATTCGGCCTGTTCATCCACTGGGGCGTGTACAGCGTCCTCGGCAAGGGCGAATGGGTGATGAACAACGACCAAATCCCAGTAGCCGAATACGAGAAACTGCCGGCACGCTTTAACCCCACTGAATTTAACGCGGCCGAGTGGGTCGCGATGGCCAAAGACGCGGGGATGAAGTACATCACCATCACCAGCAAACACCACGATGGCTTTGGAATGTGGGGTTCGAAGCAGAGCGATTGGAACATCGTCGATCGCACGCCCTATCACAAAGACGTGCTGAAGATGCTCGCGGACGAATGTCACCGGCAAGGCATCAAGCTATTTTTCTATCACTCGCAGCTCGACTGGCATAGTCCGAACTACTTTCCGCTCGGCAGGACTGGTTTGACCGCTGGCCGGCCGGCAGGCGGCGATTGGTACAAATACCTTGACTACATGGACGGCCAACTGCGTGAATTGCTCACAGGCTATGGCGAGATCGGGGGCATCTGGTTCGACGGGATGTGGGACAAGCCCGATGCGGATTGGCGTCTTGCCAAGACTTATGGGCTGATTCACAGCCTGCAGCCGGCCGCGCTCATCGGCAGCAATCATCACTTGAAGCCGTTCGATGGTGAAGATTTCCAGATGTTCGAGCGTGACTTGCCGGGCGGCCGGACGGCGGAGTTCAACGCGAAATCCGAGATCGGGACTTTGCCGCTGGAGACGTGTGACACGATCAATGGCGCGTGGGGTTACAACAGCGGCGACAAACGGTTCAAGACGCCGGGTCAGTTGATTCAATACCTGGTGAAGGGGGCGGGGAACAACGGAAACTTTCTGTTGAACGTCGGGCCGATGCCCAACGGGAAAATCCAGACGGAGTTCGTTGAACGCCTGCACGCGGTGGGAGATTGGTTGCGCAAGAACGGCGATTCGATCTATGGGACGCGGGGCGGGCCGGTGAAGCCCAGGCCGTGGGGAGTAACGACCCAGAAGGCCGGCAAAGTCTATGTCCACGTATTGGACTGGCCGGACCAGTTACTGGCTTTGCCAAAGCTCGCCAATGTCACTAAGGCGACCGTGCTGATGAATGGAAAGGCGGTGGAAGTGCGGCAGGTGGAGGATGGAACGATCCTCCGCCTACCCGATGGGCGCGATCCAATCGATACAATCATTGTCTTGGCCACGGACGACCGGCGATGAGCGAGGATGTCACACTTTCAGACATTCGCGCGGCCGCCCAACGCATCCGTGGAATAGCGCATCGCACGCCGGTCTTTACTTCGCGGACGTTCAACGCTCTCGCTGGCGCTCAGGTTTACTTCAAGTGCGAGAATTTCCAGCGGGGCGGGGCATTCAAGATCCGAGGCGCGTCGAATTTCATTTACTCCATTCCCAAGGATCAATTGGGCCGGGGCGTAGTCACTTATTCGTCTGGGAATCACGCGCAGGCCACCGCGATTGCAGCGGCATCGGTGGGCATCAAGGCCACCATCGTAATGCCCGACGATGCGCCAAAATCAAAGCTCGAAGCCACGCGCGGGTATGGGGCTGAAGTCGTCACTTATGACCGATTAACTGGAAACCGGGAGACCATCGGCAAGCGAATCTCGGAAGAAACCGGCGCGACGATCGTCCCACCATACGATCATCCGTGGATCATCGCTGGGCAAGGGACGGCGGCACTGGAGCTACTCGAAGAGATACCGGATCTCGATGCTTTGGTGGTCTGCATCGGTGGCGGCGGCCTGACGTCCGGTTGCTCCATCGCGGCCAGAGCGCTTCAGCCGAAGATTCGCGTCTTCGGAGTCGAGCCGGAAGACGGCAACGACACTTACCTTTCGTTCCGCTCCGGCTCGCGCGTCGAGATTCCAACGCCTCGGACCATCGCCGACGGGCTGCGCGCGCAGAAACCCGGCGCGATTACTTTTCCCATAATTCAGAAGAACGTCGAAGACATCTTCCTGGTAAACGATTCAGAGATTCGCGACACGATGAAGTTCTTGTTGACGCGGATGAAGATGGTGGTCGAGCCTAGCGGGGCGGTTCCGGCGGCCGCGCTGTTCCACCGCAAGCTCCCGAAAAGTCCCGGGAAGATCGGCGCGATCGTCTCAGGCGGGAACGTGGACCTGGAGCTGCTCCAGACTCTCGGGGATTGAATCGGCGCTCGTTACGAACGCCCAGTAGTCCACCTGCGCTTTGGTCTTAGCCGGAAGCCAGCGATAGCCCGGCACGCCGAACATAGAGTGGCGATCAATCATCTGGCGGCGGCTTTCCGGAACCGGAGAAGCGCTGAACTCCATGCCTCGCGTGAGTGTGCGGCGATTCCACGGCGAGTGCTCGCGGCTGTAGTTCTCCTCCCAAATGCCGAGCCACGGAAAGTCGGCGCGCTTCCAGACGTAGCCGAAAAGCACTCTGGTCGTGGGCGAGAAAGCGAAAAAGAAGGCCTGGCGGCGCCCAGGCTCGATGAGGACGCTGTCGAAGCCTGCGGAAACGGGGGCGTTCGTAAACACCCGCATATCTTCCGATGCGCCGTTGATACCCGGCTTGACCGGCCACTCGAAATCGTGATCGGCGCCGAGTGAACGCGCCTTTGCGCCCGGCGCTCGAAACTGCGTCACTCCTTTTTCAAGGAATGGCGGGCCGAGAGTCACGTGCTGCGTCCAGGCGATCGGTCGATCGAGCACCGCCAGGTTTTCCACTGTTTCGGTAATGAAAACCCGAGCCCCATCGACACGGATACACCGTTCGAATTGAAGCTGAGCAGCAGGCAGGAAACAGGCGGCGGTGAGCTCGCAATCGGCGAATGAAATTTGATACGGAAGAATCGACGCCTCGCCGTGAACCGTCATGCCGGCCGCGGCTTCCTCGGGAGATGGCGCGCCGAACAGATCGAGGCACAGGTTGTGGCCCATGATCGCTGACAGCAGCTTGCTTTCGGCATCGGCGCCGTACTCGGGATGCTTCTCCTTGCCCCAGGTGGAGGGTTCGATTGAAGGCCAGGGTGGAATCCACAACGGATTCACGCCACTCGGCTTGTGCAAAATCTCGGCGATATGGCCGCCTTCGGCCGTCATCGTCAACCGAAGGCTGTTGTTTTCAATCTGAGCCGCGCGCCGATTGTGGAACGAAACCCAGCTCACTTAGGCCGAAACCTTCTTCTTGGCGGCAACCGATTTGCTGTAACTGGCTTGCGCTGCTGCGATGTTCGCGGCCATCTGCTGCGGCGTTACGTCCCTACCCATCCTTTCGATTTCCTTGAAGAACACTCGGCGCTCTTCGTTCATACAAACGTTGGAGAGCATCACCGCGGTGGAATCGCGCAAACCGACTTCGAGATCGGCCTTCGGATGACCGCCGGTGTGGCAATCATTGAAAAAGCTCTCGAGTTCCGTCTCCACAGGATTGGTGTCTTCGTCGCTCACCATCACGCCTTTGGAATAGAGCCAGCGCCGGGCGAATTTCATTTCGCGCTGGAGGAACGAATCGCTATTGTCGATCTTGAGCTGATCGGTCGCCATAATTATCGGCAGCCCTCTTTGGCTGCTTGCTAGCGCGTAACTCGCCCCGGCTGCCGTGGACGGCGCGTTGCCTTCGGCCTTTTGCACAACGACTTTGGATGGATCGCGGAACCACATGGCCGTAGGCATGGTCGATTCGCCATCGCCTACCGTAATTTCGATAGCCCCGCCGGTGCCCATGATCAACTCGCCGAATTCCGGCCGCGTGCTTTCCAGGAACGGGAGGTGCACGTTGGTCGAAATCGCGCTATAGATCACCTTGCGGCCATTCGGATATTTGTAAATGAGCTGGATGTTATCGAAGACGTCGCGCCCATCTTTCCAGGTGTCCAAACCGCCCACGCCGACCACGAATTCGGGCGAGCCGCCGAAGATCCAATCAGCGACGTCGATCTGATGAGAGGCCAGCTCCGCTGCCAAGCCGCCCGAATATTCGCGATAGAGCCGCCAATTGAAGCCGTTCATCATCCAACCTGGATTGCGATGCCACATGGCCTCGATATGCGTCACGTCGCCGAGTACGCCTTTGTCCACCAGTTCCTTGGCGAGCTGATAAAACTTGCTATAGCGGCGTTGCAGTCCAACCTGCAGCACCTGCCTGGGATACTGCGGTACTAACGCGCGCAAGGCGTGCAGCTCCTCCGGTTTGAAAACCAGGCTCTTCTCGCAAAAAACGTGCTTGCCGGCCTGAAGCGCGTCTTTGGTAACCTCGAAATGCTCGAAGAGCGGCACGGCAATCAGCACGGCTTCGACATTCTTGTCGGAGAGCAGTTCACGGTAATCTTTGTACTTCGTGGGATTGGTCCCGATGGCTGCGGCCGCCTTGTCTAACCGCCCGTCGTCGAGATCGCAGACCGCAGCGCAGTGTCCGTTTTCGACCTTAGTGAGATGCTCCAGCAAATATGAGCCGCGTCCGCCGGCGCCGATCATGCCGTACTTCATCTGATCGGTAGCGGCATGTCCTTTCAGGATTGCCGGCGCCCCTTCTAGCTCGCCAATAGCAGCCACCGCAGTCACGACGCCGGCCGCCTTGATGACGTTGCGGCGAGTGGGATTCGAGTTCTCGGGCATGGATTTCTCCCTAAGATCTAGAGTCTATCAAACCCGGTAGAACAGGCTCGCCGCTCTCGCGTGCCGCATGCGGCAGAAGTAAGGCGCTTATTCGCCGCTCTCTTCGAGAAAACAGCTTTCAAACGCGCGGTCGAGTAAGTCGTCCGTGAGCTGGTAGGGCAGTTTCTCGAACTGGATCAAGTCGATAGCGTGTGACAGGACGTCGCGCGGTTGGCAACGGCGGAAGGGCTTGCCCGTACACCGGTAGTGTTTCTCGATGAACCGGCTGAGACTGCTCTCCTCAAAAGGCAGCTCTTTGGACGCGCAGAACCCTCGGAAAATGCTGGAGAATTCGCCCTGGTCCGGACTCCGCATCAGCATCTTGTACTGAATCCGGCGCAAGAAGGCTTCGTCTCCCAATTGGTCGGGCTTAAGGTTGGTGGAGAAGATGAGGAATGCCTCAAACGGAACCGTCATCTTCCCGCCGCTGAAAAACTTCAAGTAGTCTATGCGCCGTTCCATGGGGACGATCCAGCGATTAAGCACCTCGGCTGGGCTGCACATTTGCCGGCCGAAGTCATCGATCAGATAAATGCCGTTGTTAGCCTTCACCTGGTAAGGCGCGTCGTAGACTTTCGAGGTCGCATTATAGTTCAGGTCCAGCATCTGAAGAGTCAATTCGCCGCCAGTGACAATGAACGGCCGGCGGCACTTGATCCAGCGGCGATCGTAGTGGTGCTGCACCGCCAAAACCGATTGCTCCTGTTCGTCCTGCACGGGCTGATGATAGACCGGATCGAACACCTGGATGATGGCGCCCTGGGATTCGATGGCATGTGGGACGTAGATACAATCGTCGTCCACATTTCCAAGTGCTTCGGCCAGAAACGTTTTTCCGTTCCCGGGTTGGCCATAGATCAGGAACGAATTGCCGGAGCTCACGGCGGGCCCGATCTGCGCCAGGATTCGGGGCGTTACCACCATCTTTCGATAAGCCGCCGCGAGCGCTTCTTTGGTAAGCCAGCCCTCGGCGCGACGCTGTCTGCGAACAATGTAGGTGTATTGATAGAGCGGAACGGGGGCCGGCCCGCTATATTGGTTCGATTCCAGACACTCCCGTGCATAGTTGCGTCCGGTTTCGGTAAGGGCGAACAAAGAAGTACTAGCGCCCATGCCGAGGGATGTCTTCGCTTGTATGAAGTGCTGGCGTTTTAGGAATTCGATCAGCTCTTCAATCAGGCTGAATTTCAAACCCAGCGCCTCGGACAAATCACGGCCCAGCATGTCGCCGCGGGCGTACAGCAGCTTCATTACGAGCTGCTCCACCACGGAACGTGCCAAGCCGGTCTCCTCTAAAGTTTCCGGTAAAGGGGGCGTAATACTCTGGTCTTCAGCCTGGACTTCCATTTCCAGGATCGATGCGGTTGCCATGTGTTTGAAAGTTAATTTTGCCGTGGTACGCCCCGTACTGCAATAGGACCTTGGTCCTTATTTCCCTAGGTTGAAATCCCAAGTGACAGCCATTAGGCCTACCGACTGTCAGCGAGATACCACTGCGTCCTCTCCCGCGGAGAGCTTCAGATGTAAACCGGGAAATTAGAGCAAGACCGCTGATTTCACCACGCGAGCACCCGCCGGCCTTCGACGCGCCAGCGTTCCGAAATAATCATCCGGATCGCCTCGCTGTAGATGCGATGCTCCTGTTTGAGAATGCGCGCCGCCAGCGCTTCTTCGTTGTCGTCATCGAGGACCGGGACGGAAGCCTGCAGAATAATCGGGCCGGCGTCCAGCTGCTCATCCACGAAATGCACCGTGCAGCCGCTGATCTTGACGCCGTGATCGAGAGCCTGCTGCTGTGCGCCGAGTCCCGGAAAGGCCGGCAGCAGCGAGGGATGAATGTTCAGAATCCGCATGGGGAACGCCCGGCAGAATTCGGCGCTGAGCAGACGCATAAAGCCAGCCAGGCAAACCAGATCGACGCCGCGCGCCGTGAGTTCTGCGACAACGCGACGGTCGTAGTCTTCCCTTGAAAGACCCTTCGACGGAATGCACAGCGCAGGCAAGCCTCGCTCGCGAGCGATAGCCAACCCGCGCGCTTCTTCATGGTTAGAGACTACCGCGGCTATCTCGGCCTGTAAGCGGCCGGCCGCGACGTTGTCGGCGATCGCTTCGAAATTCGATCCGCGTCCGGAAAGCAGGATGCCCAGGCGCTTCAACCGCGCGCCCCAGTGTCGCCAACGTAAACCACCCGCTCCCCACGTCCCTCGATGACCTCCCCGATTTCCGGACATGGTTCGCCGAGCATCGCGAGAGTCGCGCGCATTTTTGCGACATTCCGTTTAGCCACCACCAGGATCATCCCGATTCCGAGGTTGAATGTCCGCCGGTAGTCCACTAGATCGATCTCGCCGATATCGCGCAGACGCTCGAAGATGGGCGGGATGGTCCAGGTCGAAACATCGATCCTCGCAGCCAGTCCTTCGGGGAGAATCCGCGGCAAGTTGCCGGTGATTCCACCACCGGTAATATGAGCGGCGCCCTTCAACATCTTGGCATCGATTAACCCACGGATCGGCTTAAGATAACTGCGGTGTACCTTCAGCAGCTCTTCTTGCAGCGAAGGATCCATCCGATACTCGGCGACTTCGAAGAGCAGCTTGCGAGCAAGCGAATAGCCATTGGTGTGTAAGCCGTTCGAAGCGAGACCCACTAGAACATCACCTGCGCGGATCGTCTTGCCGGTCAACATCTCGTTCCGTTCCACGGCGCCGACGATGAATCCGGCCAGGTCGTATTCGCCGGGCTGATAGAGGCCGGGCATCTCGGCCGTCTCGCCGCCAATCAGGGCGCAACTGTTATTCCGGCAGCCCCGCGCCACGCCTTCGATGACCTGGCCAGTGACTTCGGCATCCAGCTTGCCGGCCGCGAAGTAATCGAGGAAAAATAGCGGGACTGCTCCCTGCACAGCAATGTCGTTGACACAGTGATTCACTAAATCTTCTCCGACGGTGTTGTGCCGGCCGGTCTGGAAGGCGATCTTCAGCTTGGTGCCGACCCCGTCGGCGGAACTGACCAGCACTGGATTTTTCCACCCGGCCAGCAGATAGCCGGCGCCAAAGCTGCCTATATCAGTGAGCACGTCGCGCGTGAAGGTGCCCCGCGCGTGCTTTCGAATAAGAGCAACGGCGCGATCGCCCTCATCAATATTGACGCCCGCGTCCTTGTAACCAATTCTCTTTTTCAACGCCATTTCATTCACCATTCCAGCGGAAATTCTATAATAAGCGATTGGCTATGAAGCGACTTTCTATACTGCTGCTAGCGGCGGGCGCGTTGTTTGCCGATGCTCCCACTGCCATCGCGATTCACAATGCGCGCGTGTTTCCGGTGAGCGGTCCGGCCATCCCGCGAGCGAATATCATCCTGCGCAACGGTCTGATTGAAGCGGTGGGCACGGATGTCGCCGTTCCCGCGGATGCCTGGGTCATCGAAGGGGACGGACTCACAGTGTACCCAGGGCTCATTGACGCGCTGAGCACCTTTGGAATCCCGGATGCAGCGCCGGTCGTAACCACCGGTGGCGGACGCGGAGGTGGGCCTGCTCAACCCCAGCCCGCTGCGGCGACCCAGGCGCCCGCGAATCCGCCTGCCCGTGGACCCGAAGATCGTCCATACACCACCAGCTGGATTCGAGCGGCCGACCTGGTGCGGCCCACCGACCGCCGTATCGAATCGGCTCGCGCGGAAGGCTTCACCACGGCTGTCACTTTCCCGCCGCGCGGAATCTTCGCCGGTCAGGGGGCCATCGTCAATATGGCGGGCGAGAAAGGCGGCGACATGGTGGTGGACGACAATGCCGGTCAATACGTGACGTTCATCACGTCGCCCGGATTCGGCGGCGGCTTTCCGAATTCGCTCATGGGCGTGATCGCCTACGTCCGCCAGGTTTATTTGGATGCCGACCACTATCGGCTTGCGAAGCAATTCTACAAGGCCCACGCGCGTGGAACTCAGCGTCCCGAATATGATCGCGCGCTCGAGGGGGTCCTCGATTCGCCGCGTGTTTTGCTCCCCGCGACGCGCCGCATTGATGTGGATCGCTTGCTGCGCTTGGCCGACGAACTGCACTTGAAAGCCGTGCTGTACGGTCTTCCGGAGGGTTATCGCTCGGCCGACCTATTGAAAAAGGCCAACGCCGCGGCGCTGGTCAGTCTCCGCTGGCCTGAGCGAGCCCGAGAGAGCGATCCCGAGGAGATCGACACACTGAATGTGCTCGAACTTCGCGACCGGGCTCCTTCGACACCAGCCATTCTCGCCAAGAACGGCGTCAAGTTCGCACTCTATTCCGGTGGCATTGACCGTCGCGCCGACCTGATTCGCTCCGTTAAACGGGCTCTGGACGCCGGGCTCTCGACAGATGATGCCTTGCGCGCCATGACCCTCTCGGTCGCCGAAATCTACGGCGTTGCCGATCGCCTCGGCAGCATCGAGAAAGGCAAGATCGCAAATCTGGTAGTCACGAAAGGCGACTTGTTCCAGGACCGGACCGAAGTGAAATACGTCTTTGTGGATGGAGTCAAGTTGGAACCTGTTGAAGAGCCTCTTCCGCCGGGTGTGCGCCCTGACGGTACACCAGGTCCAACTGGCGATGTTCCCTCTGGAAGTGTTCCGCGTCGAGGTAATCAATGAAGCTCCTACTTCTTGCTGGCGCGTGTGCTGCCTCGATGCTGGCAGCGCCGCCGATTGTCATACAAAACGCCACCGTCCTGACCGTCACCAAAGGGACGCTCAACACTGGATCGATTCTCATTCGCGATGGCAAGATCGCGGAAGTGGGCGAAAAAGTGAGTGTACCCGCGGACGCCACGGTTGTCGATGTTTCAGGTAAGTTCGTGATGCCAGGCATTATCGATTGCCATTCACACATCGCCGCCGATAGTATCAACGAAGGCAGCGTCTCAGTGTCGGCCATGGTGGGCATCGAGGACGTTCTGAATCCGGACGACATCGCCATTTATCGAGCCTTGGCTGGCGGCGTAACCACCGCCAATGTCCTTCACGGCAGCGCCAATGCTATTGGCGGCAAGTGTTCCGTGCTGAAAATGCGTTGGGGTAAGGATGCGCACGACATGATCTTCGAGGGCGCCATGCCGGGCATCAAGTTCGCGCTCGGCGAAAACCCTAAGCGGGCAGGCAATCCGACGGGCCTGCGCGTGGGCGCCGCGAACGTTCCCCCACGGTATCCGGCCACGCGCATGGGCGTCGAGGACGTGATTCGCGAAGCGTTCACCCAGGCTAAGGCTTACCAACAATCCTGGAAAGACTATAACGAGAAAGTCGCTCGCGGCGAGCAGGTTCTGGCGCCACGCCGGGATCTCAAACTCGAGCCTCTGGTGGAGGTGTTGGAAGGCAAGCGCCTGGTGCACTCGCACTGCTATCGCGCCGATGAGATCCTGATGCTGCTGCGCGTCGCCGATGAGTTCGGCTTCAAGATCCGTACGCTGCAACATGTGCTGGAAGGCTATAAGGTGGCCAAAGAGATCGCCGAGCATGGCGCCGGCGCATCCACTTTCAGCGACTGGTGGGCGTTTAAGCTGGAAGCTTACGACGCCATCCCATACAATGCCGCCATCATGGTTCGCAAGGGCGTCCTGGTATCGCTCAACAGCGATTCGGCGGAGCTGATGCGGCACCTCAATGACGAAGCGGCCAAGACCATGAAGTACGGCGGCCTGAGCGAAACCGAAGCTCTATCGCTCATCACCATCAATCCAGCCAAGCAACTGATGATCGACAACCGGGTCGGCTCCATCGAAGCCGGCAAAGATGCAGACCTCACTATCTTTGACAAGCATCCGCTCTCCAATTTTTCAAAAGTGGAAAAAGTCTTTATCGATGGCCAGCTCTATTTCGATCGCGACCACGATTTAGCCGATCGGCCCGGGCACGACGCGGAGAAGAAGAAGCTTCTCGATAAGGAGAATCAGCAACAACGAAGACCAGCTCCGGGCGCCGTAAGGAGGCCTGCTGCATGAAATCCGTCGCGTTGGCAGTTTTGTTCGCTTTTCCGCTCTTGGCCGGCAATGACGACAGCTTCCTGATCCGCGGCGCGACCGTGCATCCGGTGGCCGGTGCCGAGATTCAGAACGGCTCCGTACTGGTGAAGGATGGAAAAATCGTAGGCGTGGGCCGCAGTCTTGCAGCACCCAAAGGCGTCCGCGTGATCGAAGGCAAAGGGCTGCACGTTTACCCGGGCATGATCGACTCCGCGACGCAACTTGGACTCTCGGAGATCGGCTCGACGCGCGAGAGTGTCGATACTGGTGAATTAGGCAAGTTCGATCCCCAGCTTCGGGCCGAAGTCGCGATCAATCCGGCCAGTGAACACATCCCGGTTACGCGCGCTAATGGCATCACTACCGTAATCAGTCTTCCGATGAGTGGCGCCGAAGGTGGCGGAAGGCGCGGCGCGGGTGCTGGCAACATCATCGCGGGCCAAGCGGCTTTGGTTCATCTGGACGGCTGGACCTGGGAAGAGATGGACGTGAAGAAATCGGCCGGCATGGCCATGCGCATCCCCACTATTCTTTCCCTGGGTGGACGATTCGGAGGCGACCTTCCGCCTGATATTGCCCAGCGCTTCTCTTATCCTGAAGCCAAGAAGAATTACGACGCCGAACTGCGCGAGCTGCGAGAGTTTTTCGAAGAGGCTCGCCGCTATCAAAAAGCGAAAACCGCAAACGCCAAGGGGTTCCAACCCGACTTGAAGTTCGAAGCCATGCTTCCGGTACTCGACGGCACGGAGCCGCTGGTAATAATGGCCAACCGCGAGCGAGCCATTCACGATGCCGTGCAATTCGCCGATCAGCAGAAAGTACACGTTGTCATCGCTGATCCGCGCGAGATCGGCAAAATGGGGCCCGAGCTGAAGGCGCGCAATATTCCTGCTATCCTCGGCCCGACGCTCGCCCTGCCGCTGCACGAAGACGATCCCTACGATGCTGCATTCACATTACCCGATCAGTTCTTCAAAGCCGGCGTTAAGTTTGCATTCGGCAGTTTCGATAACGAATTCGTCCGCAATCTGCCGTATCAGGCCGCGACTGCGGTTGCTTTCGGACTGCCGTATGAAGAGGCGCTGAAAGCGATTACCATAAATCCCGCGCAGATCTGGGGCGTCGCCGATAAGCTTGGATCGATTGAAGAAGGGAAGTCGGCTGATCTGATGATGACCGATGGCGATCCACTGGAAGCTAAGACTCAGGTCAAGCAGCTTTTCATCAAAGGGAAGACCGTCGACCTGGACAACAAGCAAAAGCGGCTGTACGAAAAGTATTTGAACCGGCCGTAAGGGCGGCCGCTAGTCGATGAAGCCGCGCCAGGTTTTGCCCCGGCCGTCGCGCAGCACTATGCCGAAGCTGTCGGAAACACCTGTGATGGTGCGGCCGTTGGGATCGCGGAAGGTGTAGCGAACCTGGTCGTCGGAGACTTTTTCCGCCGTGCCATGCCAAACGTTGCCGAACTCGTCGCGCAAACGAAGATGATCACCGTGCCCGAATCCGTACAGGCGCGTCGAGGTGCCCTCTTCTTCAAAATTGAAGAAGCCTCCCGGCATCTTGGTGTGAACCCGTTTGCGCTTGAAGATGCCCTTGTGGACCATCAACTCCATTATCAGGGCTTCTGTAAGATTTGGGGATAGATTGATTTACTTAGTACTCTGACAGGGACCTACCTACCCACCGTCACGCCATCAGGCTACGACGGGTTTAACCACCGCCACGCCCAGACCTCGCATTTTTTCCGTCAAAACCTGATAAATCGCTTCATTCGGATAGCACCCGGTGATAGCGCCGCCCGACCCGGCAAAATTCGCCGTTACTCCCACGCTACGCGCCGCTTCGATCATCTCCAGATTTCCACGGCTGATCTTGTACAACTTGGCGCGCAAATCGAAATTGGCGTTAATCAGCCGATTCAGAGTCTCATAATCGCGTTCGAGCAAAGCGGCCCGGCCGAGTTCCGCGTAGCCTGCCCAGGTCCGCATGGCTTCCAAGACTTCCGGGTCACCCTGGCGCCACCGCTCACGAACGTTATTGTGGAAAACCTCGGTCCCTTCACTGAGGCTGGTGCGATAACCCATATAAACGCTCGGCAACAAACCCGGATCCAAACGCTCATAATTCCCGTAGCCCTGCGTGTCGATCAGGTGCTTCGAGAAATCCATGTAGACCAAGCCTTCGTAAACCTGAATCACGCGGTCTTGCAGGCCCGCCGGAACACCCAGTTCCTTGGTTTCTGTCTCCAAGACCAGATTTGCCTGCACCGGTAGAGGAATCTCAACGTGGAAATATTGGCACAGCGCACGGAGCGCCGCCGTAATGATCGAACTGGATCCGCCCATCCCCAGGCGCAGCGGAATGGTGGATTCGTATTCGATGGTGAAGTTTCGGTTCTCTAACTCCAGTCCCTTCTCGCGGCAATAATCCATGAAGCGCACGATCAGCGCCTGGATGATGCGGATTCCTCCGTAATAGCCACGCCAGCGCGTCGCTTCATAAAGGTCGTCCAAGCTTTCAAAGACCGGCATATCAGCTTTAGAAGCACGAATCTCTAATCGCGCGCTCGGATACAGCAGCACGCGCGCGCGGAAATTCCGGACTAAGAAAGAAATCGTCTTGCCGTAGTAGCCGTCGGAGGGATTACCCAGGAGACCCGCACGGGCGTAAGCGTAAGTCTCGATTGTCACATTTTTCAGTCTAATACTGGTTCAGCCTAATACGGGTTCAGTGTAATACTGAAAGTTTGCTATCGTGCTACAGGCGTCGGTCTTGCGACCAATCATCTGATGAGACTTGTACTGCAGCGCGTGAAAGAAGCTCACGTCGACGTAGATGGCAAAACCGTTGGCTCTATCTCAAGCGGTTTGGTGATTCTCATCGGTGTCGCTTCCAGCGACACTAGAAAAGACGCTGAGTATCTTGCGGACAAGGTCATATACTTACGCATTTTTTCGGACGCCGAGCACCGCATGAATAGGAGTATCCTGGAAGTAGGCGGCAGCCTGTTAGTCGTCTCGCAATTTACCTTGTACGGGGATTGCAAAAAAGGCCGCCGGCCAAGTTTTGATCAGGCAGCGCCGCCCCAAAAGGCTCGCGAGCTTTATGAATACTTTATCGAAAGGTTAAGTTCAAGAAACGTTATCGTGCAAACCGGCGTCTTTCAAGCCGGGATGCAAGTCCACCTGGTAAATGATGGGCCGGTGACTTTTGTACTCGATTCGCCGGACGGGCAACTGCCACCTGAATGACTATTAGGTAGGCATCATCCAAAAATGAGGAGTTTGAAATGCCTCGCGTAAATTCAATTGGAAACAACGCGCTTCTGACCGCGGCTCTGGAGGGTCTGGAACTGCAGAAGAAGCGCATCGATGAGCAGATACAAGAGGTCCGATCCCTGCTGGGGAAGGGCCGGCGAGGCCGTCCACCCAGTTCCAACCATAAGCGGGGCACTGGACGGCTTAGTGCCGCGGCGCGCCGTCGCATCGCTGCTGCTCAAAAGCGTCGTTGGGCCGAGTATCGTAAGTCGGCAGCGTCCAAAGCTGGATAGATCCAGTCGAAACGCTGAACGATTTCCTGCACTGGTCCGTCCGCCACTAACTTACCTTTCTCGAAGAACACGGCACGGGTCGACAGTTCGGCGGCGAAGCGCGTGTGATGAGTAACGATAAGCTTCGCCTGCGGAAGACCTGCGAGTAAGTGTAGTAAGTTGGCTTGCGCCGGCGGATCTAGAAATGTCGTTGGTTCGTCCAGCACCAGGATCTCCGGTTGCATCGCTAGCACACCTGCCAGAGCAACTCTCCGTTTCTCCCCTGCACTCAGATGATAAGGCGCCTTGGCGAGAGCATGTTCCATGCCCGCTTGCTCCAGGGCCGTCTTGGCTGTCTCAATAGCCCGCTCCGGTGGCAGGCCTTGATTCAGCGGACCGAATGCGACATCCTCCAACACCGTGGGCATGAACAGCTGCTCGTCGGAATCTTGAAAGACCACGCCGACTTTCGACCGAATGCGCGCCAGCGTGTCTTTATTCACTTCCATTCCGCAGACCGCGACGCTGCCTGTCCCCCGCAAAATGCCGTTCAAATGCAGCACGAAGGTAGTTTTTCCAGAACCATTGGCGCCAAAAACCGCCACCGTTTCGCCGGCGTGCAGCGTGAAATTCACCCCATCCAAAGCCTTGGTTCCGTCTTCGTACTGAAAACAAAGGTCGCGGATTTCGATCAACGGCGTCATTGAATGCGCACCAGGATCAGGAAGGCGGCGATTGTCAACGTGAACAAACCGTCCGCTACGCCGAATTGAAGTCGCCTGAGGAGCACGAATTTCCCGGAGAACGCCCGCGCCATCATCGCGCGATGAATTCCTTCGGCACGGTAATAGGAGCGTGCGAACAAAACTGCCAGCGCCCCGGCCGCCGCGCGAAAGCCCAATCGCCGCCGCCGTTCTGTTCCTCGCCGGCAAGCCGCGGCCAATCGCAGATGCTGCGCTTGTTCGGAAACCACGAAAAGATAGCGATAGAGAAACTGCGCTACCAGCACCAGCAAACGCGGTACTCCCAGCGCTTCAAGCCCACTGAGCAGGAGGGGTAGAGGGGTCGTGCCGACAACCAGCAAGACTGCAACCGTCGAAACATAGCTCTTTTCCAAAAGGCCCACTGCTCGCAGCCGGTCGCCGGCCAGCCAGCTGATCAGTCCGAAAGTCAGCGAGAACGGCAAGACCGTCATGGCGCGCAACAAGAGACTCCCTGGCGGAAGACCCGCGATCAGGATTCCCGCCACTAGCACCGCCGCGTCAATGGCCAGAGTCAGGAACGCGTCCGGCGCCGTGGTCGCCAGAACAATCAGGAATGCTAGCAGAGCCAGTATTTTCGAGCGCGGATCGCGGACATGCAGCGGGCTGGAGCCTTGGCTCCACTGATCCATCAGGACGTGATGCATCAGGCGCTCCGGCGGCGGCCGATCATTTTGGCGAACGTCACGCAAGCGGCATAAACCACCAACAGCCCGGTCAGCCCGGCCGTGGCTCTGCGCAACCACGCTGAGTCGAAGTGGCCCGCGGTATAGTCGGCGAAGGGCGCGTGAAAACCAGTCCTGGCTGCCAAGCCGAGCTGTATGCCCAACCGCTGGATCCCATCCGGCGCCGACGAGGCCCATACGAAACCCACCAACCCCAGCGCCAGCGCAACTCCACTCAACACCGAGAGGGCGCGCCAGTTCGATGCTTCCGGTTTTTGAACCAGGCGGGGATTGAGCTTTTCGATAGCTTGCACCACGGAAATTGTTATTGCGCTTTCGATCAGCGCGCTCATCGAAAACAGAGCCATCGATAAGAGGATCAATGGCCGCGGCATTGCGACGCCGGAAATCAGGAGCTCGCCCAGTGCCAATGAACCGCTCACCATCACCGATAGAAACGCCCCAAGGAAGATTGCAGACCTTCGCCGCCGCGCTCCCCAGATCCAAAAGGGCAGATATCCGGCCAGCACTCCGGCCACCGCCATGTTAAAGACGTTCGCTCCCAGCGCCAACACCCCGCCGTCCTGAAAAACGAAGGCCTGAATGGCGATGATGGCAGTCATCACAATTGTTGCCGGCGCCGCACCCAGCGTGAACGCGAGCAATGCGCCGCCAACCAGGTGCCCGCTGGTTCCGATGCCCACGGGAAAATTGATCATCTGGGCCGCGAATACGAAGGCGCCCATCACGCCCAATAGCGGAATGCTGGTGTCTTCCAATTCCCGCCCGGCACGTCTCACCATGAGCCCAACGGCGGGGATGCTCACCGCGTCCAGTGTGGCCCACACCGGCGTGGACAGAAAATTGTCCGGGATATGCATTCGGCTGACGCTTCAAAGTAGCACGAATCTTCAAAGCGTGTGACGCCGCCAATCCTCTCGCCCACTTGTTACCCTGTCTATACAAATGAGCGAACTCAGCCGTATTGGCGTGGCTATCGATTCCAAATTGCTGAAGAAGTTCGATCACCTGATCGGAACTCGCGGATATACCAATCGTTCTGAAGCCTTCCGCGATCTGATCCGCGATGAGCTGGTACAACAAACCTGGGAGCGCCCCGACAGCAACGTGGTCGGTACGGTAACCCTGGTGTACGACCATCACGTCCGGCTCCTCAACGAAAAGCTAACCGACTTGCAGCACTCGCACTTCCACCACATCCTTTCCACCCTGCACGTGCATCTGGACCACGACAATTGTCTTGAGGTGCTGGTGGTCAAGGGACGCGTGAGCACGGTCAAGAAAATTGCGGACGCCTTAATCAGCACCAAGGGCGTCAAGCATGGCCGGCTGACCATTACGTCCACGGGCGCCGAGTTGTGATCGTCGGCATCGGAATCGACCTGGCCGAAGTCGACCGCATTCGCGCGGCCATCGAACGCTACGGCAGCCGCTTTATCGGCCGCATCTACACTACTACGGAAATTGCCTACGTCGAGCGGAAAGCGAATCGCTACGAACGCTATGCCGCCCGCTTCGCAGCCAAGGAGGCCGGCATGAAGGCTATCGGCACGGGATGGAAACGCGGAGTCCGCTGGCAGGACTTCGAAGTCTCCAACCTGCCGTCCGGCCGCCCCACGTTGCAGTTCCACGGCGTCGCTTCGCAAATCGCCGATAGTCTCGGCGTTCGCAATATTGCACTTTCCCTAACTCACACGGCTGAACAGGGATTGGCGATTGTAATTCTTGAAGCATAGGAACGAAACCACCGGCTGAGTTGGCCGTCCAATAAAGGTATGCATCGTCTGACTCTGATTCTGCTTGCGAGTTCGTTCACGACCGCCTTCGCGGCCGAGCACATATTTTCGTTTGGGATCAAAGGTGGCGTCCCGCTGACCGATGCCTTCACCGACAGCACCACCAGGGGGGTCGATGTGATCACTCATGCGTTCTCGGACACCAAGAACTACGTCATCGGTCCTACTGTCGAACTTTCGCTGCCGTTCGGATTTGCAGTTGAGGCCGATGCCTTGTATCGTCCGCTTAATCTGACAACCGACATCACAGTGGTTCCCCAGCCGCTGGCGCATTATTCCCCCAACATCAATTCGTGGGAATTTCCGATTCTCGGGAAATATCACTTCCTGCACACGCCCATTGTCAAGCCATATGTCGAGGCCGGCCCCATTTTTCGCCATGTCGGCTCCCAGGCCTCGTACCTGTCAAACTCCGGTTTCGCGATTGGCGGCGGTGTGGACTTTAAACTCTTGCTGGTGAAGATCACTCCCGAGCTTCGTTATTCGCGCTGGGGCGGCGACGCAGCCTCCACATTCTTCGTGCCGCCGTCGCAGCTGAACCAAGCTGAGTTCCTGATTGGAATATCCTTCTAACGCTAGAATCAACTCGACCCAAGGTAAAGGAACCTCGCGATGAAAAGGATCGTGAGCACATATACCATCCAGTTGACGCTACGAAATTCGCCACGCGCGATCTTCAACACCGTATAAGCGACGAACCCGAACGCCAAGCCGTTGGCGATGCTGAAAGTAAGTGGAATGGTGACAATCGTCAGAAAGGCCGGGACTGAAATCACCGGGTTCGACCACGGTATCTCTGCCGCATGGGCGATCATTAGCGAACCGACCACAATCAGCGCGGGCGCTGTCGCCGCTGCCGGAATCGCTCCCACCGCCGGAGCGATGAACATGGCGATCAAGAACAGAATACCGGTCGTGATCGCCGTTACTCCCGATCGGCCCCCCGCCGCCACCCCAGCCGCGCTCTCGATGTAGCTGGTCACCGTAGACGTCCCCGCCAGGGAGCCGACAATCGTCGCCGCGGCATCGGAAAAAAGAATCCGGTTGATGCGCGGGATTTGGTTTGTCTGATCGAACAACCGCGCCTGTTTCCCGACAGCGACTAAGGTTCCGATGTTGTCGAAGAGATCTACGAATAGAAAGACGAACACGATCTCGACCAATCCGTAACTCAGCGCGCCCCGGATATTCAAGTGAAATGCCGTGGCCGTGATGTCTTGGAACGAATAAGTCCGCGGATGCCAACGCACGAGCCCGAACACAACGCCCAATGCCGCGGTCCCGAGAATGCCAATCAGAATGGCGCCCCGAATCTTCCAGGCCATCAAAGAAGCGATCAGCAGCAGTCCGAAAATCGCGAGCAGCGTGTCAGGGTTTCGCAGATTGCCCAGACTGACTAGCGTCTCCTTATTGGCCACGATGATTCCTGAATTGTGAAGTCCGATGAACGCGATGAATAGCCCGATGCCGACCGCCACGGCCGCGTATAGCTCAAACGGGATCGCGGACACGATCATCTGTCGCACGCCTACCGCTGTAAGAATCAGAAATGCCATGCCCGAAAGAAATACCGCGCCTAACGCCGTCTCCCACGGCACACCCAAGCCTTTCACCACCGAATAAGTGAAATAGGCGTTGAGTCCCATGCCCGGCGCGAGCGCGATCGGATAGCGCGCCAGAATGCCCATCAGCAAGCTGCCGAACGCCGCGCAAAGACACGTTGCTGCCACCACCGCGGTTAACGGCATGCCGGTCTCATGCAGTATCGCCGGATTTACGAAGATGATGTACGCCATGGTGACAAAAGTCGTACATCCGGCCAAGATTTCCGTGCGCCAGTTAGTCCCGAGTTCGCGAAGTTGAAAGTATTGCTCGAGGCGGGCCCTCACGGAGTTTGTTCAATTCTAGCAGCGCAACGCGATACACTGGTTTTTAAGAGGATCATATTGTGTTAGTCGTAATGCAAGCGCACGCGAGCGACGCCGAAATCGCTGGTGTTTGCGAGAAAATCCAAAGTCTGGGCTTCCGCCCCCACGTTATGCCGGGGGCCGAGCGCACCGCCATCGGGATCACTGGTAACCATGGTCCGGTGCCGTCGGCTGAGTTCGAAAGCCTGGCCGGCGTCGCCGAAGCAATTCCGGTTTCAAAGCCCTACAAGCTGGTCAGCCGGGAAGTGAAGCCGGACAATACCGTCGTTGATATTCGAGGTACGTTGGTCGGCGGAGCCGAACTGGCACTCTGCGCCGGCCCCTGCTCGGTCGAAAGCCGCGAACAAATTCTGGCTGCGGCGAGAGCCGTTAAATCCGCTGGTGGCCAATTACTGCGCGGCGGGGCTTACAAACCCCGCACGTCGCCATATGCGTTTCAGGGCTTGGGTGAAGAGGGCCTGCGATACCTGGCCGAAGCCCGCGACGAAACTGGACTCGGCATTGTCACCGAGGCAATCGATGTCGAAACATTCGATTTGGTCGAAGAATTCGCCGACTGCATCCAGATCGGCGCTCGCAACATGCAGAACTTTTCCCTGCTGCGCCGCGCCGGCCGTGCGCGCAAACCGGTCCTTTTAAAGCGCGGCATGTCGTCCACGCTCGAAGAATTTCTTATGGCAGCCGAGTACATTCTTTCGGAAGGCAATTACCAGGTGATCCTGTGCGAGCGCGGCGTGCGTACCTTCGCCGATCACACGCGTAATACGCTAGATCTTAGTGTCGTACCGGCCGTGCAAAAACTCAGCCACTTGCCGATCATCGTAGATCCCAGTCACGGCACCGGCAAACGCGACAAGGTGCATCCCATGGGCTTGGCTGCCGTGGCCGCAGGGGCGGCAGGTCTTATCGTCGAGGTGCATCCCAACCCCGATCGCGCTCTTTCCGATGGATTCCAGTCGTTGTTCCCGGATCAGTTCCGCGAACTGGCCGAAGAGTGCCGCGCCATCGCGGGGCTTCTGCAAAATCGAAGAGCGTCAGCCGAAGCGAAACTCGCGCCGGCCCTGACGTCAGCCGCCCGATGAGCACTCAGCTCAAACCCGATTGGCAGCGCCACGGCATCCGCATTGTCCACGCCGATGAACTGGATTGCAACACGCCCCAGACCGAAGGGATGACACGCGCCGCCGCGATCGATCATGCGCGCACGGGCGCCAGCAAGCTGTGGGCCGGAACGGTCGTCGTTCAACCCAACGCGAAGACCGGAGCGCATCACCACGGCGATCTCGAAACGGTATTGTATATCGTCAAAGGCCGCGCTCGATTCCGTTGGGGCGAGCAATTGGAATTCGTCGACGAGGCCGGACCGGGTGACTTCATCTTCGTTCCGCCCTACGTCCCTCATCAGGAAATAAATGCCAACCCGGATATCCCAGTGGAAGCAGTGGTGGTGCGCAGCGGCCAGGAGCCCATCGTCGTAAACTTGGATATTCCGAGCCCCGAGGCGCCATCGAAGACGCGCTGGATCGATCCCACTCACCGGGAATAGCATCGGGTCGCCTCGCGCCGATTTATAGCTTTCATCAAAAATTTGGATGCTTCCAGAGTCCCTGAATGCGGTACCCTGTAAGGTTCCCCAAAGCATTGCTCTTCATTCCCAGGGAGGTTGAATGAATCCGAAAGAAGTCCTAGAGTTTGCCAAGAAAAAGGAAGTCAAGCAGCTAGATCTGCGTTTCGCCGATATTCCAGCATTACAGCACCACGTGTCCTATCCCATCACCGAGCTTTCCGAGGATTCCTTCCAGGATGGCTTCGGCATGGATGGTTCCAGTATCCGGGGTTGGGCAGCCATCAATGAGAGCGACATGCTCTTGATTCCCGATCCATCCACTGCATTCATCGATCCTTTCTACGAGATTAAGACCCTGGTCATGGTGTGCGATGTAATTGACCCGATCACACGCCAGAACTACAACCGCGACCCGCGCTGGATCGCCCGGAAAGCCGAGCTTTACCTGAAGAACAGCAGCGTCGGTGACACTGCTTATTTCGGTGCCGAAGCGGAGTTTTTCATTTTCGACAACGTGCGCTTCGATCAAAACCAGCACTCCGGCTTCTATTTCATCGATGCCGAAGAAGGCCGTTGGAATAGCGGACGCGAAGGCGACAACCTGGGCTACCGTCCCCGCTACAAGGAAGGCTATTTCCCCGTCCCGCCCACCGACCATTACCAGAACCTGCGTGGCCAGATGGTCGAGACCATGATTGGGTGCGGCCTGAATATCGAGTGCCATCACCACGAGGTCGCTACCGGCGGCCAGTGCGAGATCGATCAACGCTTTGACACGCTGGTGAAGTCGGCGGACAATATGATGCTGTACAAATATGTCATCCGTAATGTGGCAAACCTGCATGGCAAGACCGTGACCTTCATGCCCAAGCCGCTGTTTGCCGATAACGGAAGCGGCATGCATACACACCAGAGCATCTGGAAAGGCGGGAAGCCGCTGTTCGCCGGCGATTGTTACGCCGGTTTGAGCCCCATGGCGCTGAATTATATCGGCGGCCTGCTCAAGCATGCCCGCGCTCTGTCGGCCATCATTGCTCCAACAACAAACAGCTACAAACGTCTGGTCCCCGGCTATGAAGCGCCGGTGAATCTAGCTTACTCGCGACGCAACCGGTCCGCTGCCTGCCGTATACCGATGTACTCCGCCAGCCCGAAAGCGAAGCGGGTCGAGTTCCGGCCGCCCGATCCGGCCGCGAATCCGTACCTCGCATTTTCGGCGATGCTAATGGCGGGCCTGGATGGAGTGCTCAATAAACTCGAGCCCGGCGAGCCGCTGGATAAAGACATCTACGATCTGTCTCCCGAAGAGATGAAGAGCGTGCCGTCGATGCCGGCCTCGCTTGAAGAAGCGTTAAGCTGCCTCGAGGACGATCACGACTTCCTGCTCAAGGGCGACGTTTTCAGCGAGGACTTGATCGATACCTTCATTGACTACAAGCGCAAGAACGAAGCCGATGCCATCCGCTTGCGGCCGCATCCCTACGAGTTCGCGCTCTATTACGACATCTAGAAGGGCCTACAGCCGCTCCAGCAGTTTCTTCTCCAGCACGGCCTGGATCTCGGGCGTGAGCTTTTTTCCGTCCGACGCCACATAGAACACATCGATCGCTTTGTGGCCTTCGGTGTCGATCAGCACCACGTCGATGTTGCAGCCGGAAGATGAGATGGCCGCGGCCAGATCATACAGCAATCGCGGCCGGTCCTCCGCAATTATCTCGACCAGCGTAGCCGTTTCGCAGGCCTCGGAATCGAAGTGCACGCCCGCGCGAACGGTTCGGCGCTTGAGTCTGGGAGGCAGCGGACGGCTTCGCAGGAGTGCATCTATATCGACCTTTCCCAGCGCCACTCGCTCCAGCGTCTCCTGCAGCCGCTCCATTTCCGGCGGATTCAACTCCAGGGTGCGCTTCGGATCCGCGAATACGAAAGTGTCCAGGATCACTCCCTTAACATTCGAAAATGCTTCCGCCTTCAGAATGTCCATTCCGAAACTCGACATCGCTCCCGCCAGCGAGGCGAACAGAAACGGCATGTCCCGAGCAACGATATCGACACGATATACGCCGTTCAGGCGATCGATCTGCACTGCTACGCCGGTGGGACGGCTGAGTTGACGGAGGCGAAGATGGGTTTCGATCTCGGCGGGTGTGTGCGTGCGCAGGTACCGTACTGGAAACCCTTTGATGAACGCCGGGTCCGAAAGATCCGACGGCACGTCTCGAATGCGATCTGTCTCCAGTTCGCGGACCAACTCCTGATGAGTTGCGCGATAAGCTTGCCACAGCCGATCGAGCCGCCACGGCGTCATCGCGCCTGGATTCACCGCTGAAATGTCGGCGTACGTCATAACCGAAAGCAGCTTCAGCCTCTCGATTGTTCCGATACCGTCCGCCAATACGCGCGCGGTGGCCGGATCATTCAGGTCGCGTGAATTCATCACTGCCGACAGATCGAGATGATGCTCGATGAGGAACTCGACGGCACTCTGGTCATCGGCTGGCATTTGCATGCGTTGCATGGCTTGGCGCGCCAGTTCCACGGAGCGATGGGAATGGTCGCCGCTGTTGGACCCTTTGCCTGCATCGTGAAACAACAGCGCGAACCGCAGTAAGGCCAGATCCTCGATTTCGGAAAGTGTTTCGGCGAACCGTCGCGCCGCTGGCTCCTGAGTTGCGGCGAGTTCGTCGAGCTTTTCGATGGCTACTAGCGTGTGTTCGTCAACTGTGTAGCGGTGATAATAGTCCGGAACGACCAGGCATAGAATGCCCTGCCACTCCGGGAACAGGGCTTGAATGAGGCCCGCGTTATGCATCGCGCGCAGCGCCATGGGAGCCCGCGGCAGGCACAGAATGTTTCGCAGCGCGGGCCACTGAAACGCCGGTCCGGCGCAAAAGGCCGCAAAGACTTCGCGATTCTGCTCCAGACGGCGCTCTGTTTCCGCGGCCAGCGGGATGCCGTGCCGCGCGACGAATTCGAAAAGCCTCAGGACGATCGCCGGATCGCTCTCCAGTTGTGCCGGCGTTCGAAGAAACACCCGCTCGTTCGAAACAGTGAATTCGCCGTTCGACAGCCGCGAACGCCAGTCTCGAAATTGGGTCAGCAGCGAGGTCTCACCCTTGTCGATCCGATCCAGCGCGCGGCGCGCCTCGTTATAGATCACACGCGCGTTCTGAAAATATTCACGCATGAATTCCGGCGGCCCGCCAGTGGAAGCGAAAAGTTGCCAGGTGATTTCTTCCTGCTCGTCGAAACTCAACAGATTCTGATCACGCCCAGCACGGTAGTGCAGAAAGCAGCGGACCGCATGCACGAATCGGGTCGGTCCAGCCAGCCTTTCCGCGCCATCAGTGCTCGGCCTCCACAGCTTTCCGAGCCAGTGAATCAAGTGCAGATCGCGGAGTCCGCCGGGCGTCTCTTTCACATCCGGCTCCAGATGATAGAAAGTGTCCTGATACTTGACGTGCCGCGTACGCGCGAGTTGCCGTAGATGACGGGCCAGTGCGCGCGACTGCCGCTCTTCGATATCACTCAATTTGTTTTCGAGCTTGGCAAATAACTCCCGATCGCCGCTCAGCAACCGCCTGTCCAGTAGGCTGATGTTCAGTTCGGGATTCTGCTCGTGGATCTCGGAGCATTCTGCCAACGTCCGGACCGAGTGGCTCAGCCGCAGTCCCGCGTCCCATAACAGCCGCACGAATTCTGAAAGCGCCTCCTTGAGCACGGCCGTTTGAGATTCACGCTGTACCAGGATCAGGATGTCCACGTCGGAGTAGGGGAAGAGCTCTCGCCGTCCAAAACCGCCGACGGCCAGCATCGCCAAGCCGTTAGGCAAGGCCCGAGCGAGCGATGCTTCGTACGCCTGAACCGCCATTGCATTGATTAATTCTGTCAGCCCGCTCAGGACCGGAGCAGCATCGGCGGTCCGGAGAAATGCTCGTTGTAGCTGGTCCCAGGCAGGGTTAGAGTGCAGCTTTTCCACTTGGCTTGTTACGATGTTGGCCCTACTCCGTTCGCGTGTTCGAGGGTCCGGCGTTCTTCACGTATTTGTCGAACCAGCGTGACTTCTCCCACAGCACGTGCTCGATGGTTTCTTTGGCGCGATAACCGTGCGCTTCGTCGGGCAGAAAGACCAGCCGCACTATGCCGCCGTTACCGCGAATCGCTTCATACATGCGCTCGCTCTGGATCGGAAATGTCCCGGTATTATCGTCGGCCTCGCCGTGGATCAGCAGGACGGGAACCTTGATCTTGTCCGCTAGCAGAAACGGTGACATTTTCAAATAAATATCCTGCGCTTCCCAAAACGAGCGCCGCTCAGTTTGAAATCCGAAAGGCGTCAATGTCCGATTGTAAGCCCCGCTCTCGGCGATGCCGGCTCGAAACAGATTGGAGTGCGTCAGCAAATTGGCGGTCATGAACGCGCCGTAGCTATGGCCGCCAACTCCCACGCGATCGGGATCGACCACGCCCATCTCCGCGGCCTTATCGATGGCGGCTTTCGCGTCCGCGACAATCTGCTCGACATAAGTGTTGTTCACGGTTTCAGGTGTGCCGACCACCGGCATCGCCGCGTCATCCAGAACCGCATAGCCTTCCAGCAGGAAAAACAGTTCGGAGTAGCCGGCGATGGTTGTGAAGCGCTGCAAGGACCCGCTGACTTGGCCGGCCGTGTCGGCGTCGTTAAATTCACGCGGGTAAGCCCACAAAACCGCCGGCAGCCGCGTGCCCGGTTTGTAATCCGGCGGCAAATAGAGATTGAAAGACAGCGGCACGCCGTCGGGACGCTGGTAGGTCACCAATTGTTTCTTGATGCGGCGAAGCTGCGGCGTCGGATCTTTGAAATCCGTCAGAGCTTTTTCCGAGGCGCCATTATGCAGATAAAAATTCGGAGGTTCAGTCGGGCTCTCGCGTCGCGTGATAAAGCGCGTGCCCTGCTCGTCGAGCACCGCATCCACCGTCTCGTAGCTCGTTTCAGCGGAGTGGAAAAGCCGTTCCGATTGCCCGGTCGCCAGATTGTAGCGATCCAGAAATGGCCGGTCGCCCTGTGGACTCGCGCCCTGACCGATCAAAAGAATAGTGTCGCCGGATTGCACCAGCATTGATTCCCCGCCTCCTCCGCCGCCGGGAAAACCAAAGCCTCCGCGCCCGCCTAACGAAAGTCGCTCTACTGGCCGCCCGGGATCTTTGTAGCGATCCTGCTGGTTGCGGCTCCAGACCAGCTTCGCGTCGGCGCTGGGCTTCGTTGGATCGATCTCGAGCGTGCGCAGGATACGTGTGTTGCGATCGTAGTCTTCCACCAGCGCAAAATTCTTGCCGAACTGGACTCCGGTGAAGCGCTGCTCGGTTTTGTAGATCTCCGAAGGCTCGCCTTTGAAAGGAGCCTTGATCGCAAGCAGCCGATCGCGATGCGGGACCTTTTCCTTCGGATTTCCGCCATCCAGCGCCTCCACCCACATCAGCGAGCCCGGCTGATTCGCGATCCAGCGAAACTGTCGAGGACCAACTTCTACGCCACCTAGCGGCACGCGCTCGGGCAATGGCAGACTGGCGACTTTATAAACCATCGCGCCGGACGGATTCCAGATCTCCACTTCTTTGGGAAACTCGCGTGCCGGATGCAGATAGGAAAACGGCCGATGCTCGCGCGTCACCAGAATATTCAGGCCATCGGGCGACGGCGTAACGGCTTCGAATAATCCAGGCTGGCCGAGTCGAGTGATCGCCCCGGTGGCCGCATCCACCTTAGCGAGCTGCGCACTCGCGTAGTATTCGTAAAGGTCTTCGTCGTGCGGATTTTTCAGCATGTCTTCGTAAGTCGGCACCGGGCCCGCCTTACCCAAGCTCTCCTGGACGCTCGGACCTACCGGGACCGTCGCTTCCGCCGGCGCGGATCCACGGCCAGATGGAATGGCCTTTACAAGCAACGTGCGATTATCGGGCATCCAATCGATGGGATCTCCTAGCACGGCGTTGAGCTTCAGGCCGTCGATATTCCTAGTCTTGCCCGTCGTAGGATCGCCAACCCATAACTCAATGCCGTTGGCAGTCGAGTTCGCGAAGGCGAACTGCTTCCCATCCCCGGACCAGCGCAGCGAGCCGGCCCGCGCGTTCGGCGGCAGCGACACAGGAATCTTCACACCATCGGCGAGCCGCACCAAAGTGATTGCGAAACTTGACGGCGCCAGGTGCAGACCGTTGGTGCGCGGGTTGATTCGCATTCCCGCCAGCCGCAGCATGGGCTGCGACACTTCGGCGATGGACGGATATCGTTCCGACTGTGATAGCGACGCGTAGGTCCGCGCCGGATTCAGACCCAGCGTCGGTGTCGCGGGCGCATTCAATATATCGAGGATCTCTTTCGACGGTTTTTGATAAGCGAGTTCAGCCGAAATCGGAATTACGACAAGCAATAGAAGGAGCGTACGGCACATGGATAGACCTCACTTGGAAGAGCCGGCGGCGCCCTTCTGGAGCGCGGGAACACCGGTTTGAGTCTCGGGGACAGCGGGCTCGGGCACAGGGATTTGCAGTTCGGTAGGACAGCCGTTGGGACACACCATCCAGCTTTCACCATCGCGATCTTCGAGCTGCATGCGGCCGAGGCAGAAAGGGCACTCGGCCACGTCATTAGGCTGCATTTAATTTGCGCGCTCGATCCCTTTTGAAGACTAGCATAAGTAGTCAGGTTGCACGCGGGGTCCTGATACCGCTAAGCTGTGGGGGTAAAGGCGATATCCAGACATTCGGGAGGCAGTTAATGAATCGCAGAAAATTCTCCATCGCCCTCGGGGCTGCGACCGCCGGCCTGGCGGCTGGCTCAGCGCTGTATGGAGCAGATGATCCAAAGAAAAAGACTAAGGCCGCCAAGCACGATTGCAAAGGCTTGAACGACTGTAAGGGGCAGGGCGGTTGCAAGACCGGCGACAATGGCTGCGCGGGCAAGAACTCTTGCAAAGGCAAGGGCGGCTGCGCGGTCCCTGCAAAATAGTTGCGCGTTTCCTCCAAGGTAATACTGCTTTTATCAGTGCCCGGGTTGACCGCGCTCGCTCGCGGCGCCGACTACCAGATCGAAGCTAACATCCGTTACAGCCTCCATCCGGAGACCGTGCTCGATATTGTCCAGGCGCGCGCGCCCGCATTAAAAAACAGGCCTGGCGTGATCATGATTCACGGCGGCGGTTGGATCCAGGGCGACAAAGAGAGCATGCTGGAGCGGTTTTGCCTGCCGTTCGTCGAACATGGCTTCGTAGTGGCGAATGTGGAATACCGGCTCGCCAAGGCGGCCACGGCGCCCGCCGCAGTTAGCGATGTTCTGGAAGCCGCGAAATGGTTCCGCGACCGCGCCGCGGATTACAAAGTGGATCCGAACCAGATTATCGTGACCGGCAACTCGGCGGGCGGGCACCTGGCGATGATGGTGGGCATGGCGCCCGAATCGGCTGGACTAGGACCATCCATCAAGATCGCGGCCATCATCAATTTCTATGGCATCTCGGACGTGTCGGATCAATTGCAAGGGCCGCACTTGCAGTCTTACGCGGTGACCTGGATTCCTGAGCAACCAGATCGCATGGACTTGGCCAAGAAGCTATCTCCGATCACTTACGTCCGCAAGGGACTGCCGCCGGTGTTGAGCATCCATGGCGATGCCGACCCCGTGGTCCAGTACGATCAGAGTGTACGGCTAACGAAGGAATTGAAAGCGGCCGGCGATCAGGCGGAGTTGATCACGGTGCAGGGCGGCCAGCACGGGTTTCCACCGGAACAGATGAACAACTTGTGGCCGCAGATTTT
This sequence comes from Bryobacteraceae bacterium, assembly GCA_035569875.1. GTDB lineage: Bacteria > Acidobacteriota > Terriglobia > Bryobacterales > Bryobacteraceae > Palsa-89. Next base: position 8,664 of record DATMMD010000181.1, on the reverse strand, counting down.
CAAGTGGCTGAAGAAGCACAAGATCAGTTCCTAGTTGATGCGCCGAGCCATTATCACCTTGGGAGCGCTCGTAGCGTTATCCGCCGTGCTCTTGCTTGCTGGCGGAGCTATTCTCAGCGAGGGAGCCCTTCGCGTTCCTCGACATCATAATCAGGATGTCGGCGCAATCTCTGGAGCGCAGTCTGTCCAGATCATCGCCCGCGACGGAATTCATCTCAGCGCCTGGATCGTTTCATCGCCGACACCGGCGAGAGATTGTGTCGTCGTGCTCCATGGCATCGCCGACTCGCGAAGCAGCATGGAGGGCTTTGCGCGACTCTTCACGGACAATCATTACACCGTCCTTCTCCCTGATTCCCGAGGCCACGGAGATAGTGGAGGAGACATTGTCACGTACGGAGTCCTGGAGGCTGACGACGTGCATAGATGGGTGGACCTGCTGGTTTCTTCAGGAGGGTGCCAGCGTGTCTTCGGCTTAGGAGAGTCACTCGGCGCCGGGATATTGCTTCAGTCGCTCTCTGTTGAGGCACGTTTTCGGGCGGTTGTAGCTGAGTGCCCGTTCTCTAGCTTGGAACGGATCGGACAAGAGCGCGTAGCCGAACGCCTACCGCTCCCGCCTGTTCTCGGACGTGCGATGGCGCTTCCTATTGTGCTATCCGGGTTTCTCTATTGCCGCTTTCGGTACGGCATAGATCCGTTCGATGCTTCGCCGGAAACCGCCACAAGCAGGTCCAATATTCCGATTCTGCTCATCCACGGATTGAATGACGTCAAGACTCCGCCGGAGCACTCGCGCATTCTTGCCGCGTCGAACCCGCGGGTGATTCTTTGGCTGGTTCCAGGCGCCGGTCACACGAACACGTCGGTTGTTGCGCCGGAAGAGTTTCGAAGGCATGTGCTGGAATGGTTCAGAGTTCACGGTTGAACGGGTCGCGGTCGTGCATCAGGAACGTGACGCCATCGATCGTCTTCACGCAGCCGGCCCACAATAAACGGACGCCCAACAACACGCCGAAGACGAGGCGCCATCCCAACCAGGCATCCAGCGCAACCGAACTTGCGCCCGCCACAAGCAACGCCGAACCCAACCAGACATTCCGCTTTGCGGCGGGACGTCCATGGTGTTTGTCGTAGATCTGTTGGTCCGAGAAAGTCCGAACAGGTTTTCCCCTGTGATCGAGGATGCGGCAGCCCAGCGATGCCGTGGCGACGATATTTTCCTGGCAGTAGCGCTCGGCGTCGGGAAGAGTATTGAAGATCAAAGGCTCACCCTCCGCCATAACCATGCTTTTGACGTCGAAGCGGAACACGGCGTATTGGGACGCCCACATCGGCGGACCCCAGTAAGTGGCTTGAGGCATTTATAAAGAAGTCTGGAATTTATTTTACATCCGGACCCAACAAGAGCGGTGCCAAGGTGCCGTATACTCCTGGAATGGGAATCTTTCGGGTTATCGCTTCGACTGCACTCATCTTGACCGGCTCAGCGATCGTCTGGAACGCCGCTGCCCAAGAACCTGCTCGAGGCGGTAAGAGCGTGTACGTGGTCACGCACGTCGACGTCACGCCTAACTACACGGCCGATGCAACCAAGGCGCTGCACGAATTTGCCGCCGAAAGCAAGAAGGACCCAGGCGTTGTGCGCTTCGAGGTGCTGCAGCAGGACTCCCGCGCCAACCACTACACCATTGTCGAAGTCTGGCAGACACGCCAGGCATTTGAGGCCCATTCGGCGGCCGAACATACCAAACGCTTCCGGGAGAAGTTGCATCCCATGCTGGGCAGTCCGTTCGATGAGCGGTTGCACGACATCCTGCCGTGAGAGGCCGGAAATAACACTTTGAATCTCGCCCAACTCTTCGACCTGTCCCTCCTCGGCCGCCGGGACTCCCCCGCGCTCGAATATCAAGGCGTCACCTACACCTTCGGCGACATCGACGCCCGTAGCAATCGTCTCGCCCAATTGCTCGCCCAGCGCGGCCTCCACCCTGGCGATCGCCTATGCGTCTATCTCGCCAATTGCACCGAGATGATCGATCTTTACCTCGCCTGCGTCAAACTAGGCGTCATCTTCGTCCCCATCAACATCCTCTATCGCGACCGCGAGATTACCCACATCCTCACCGATGCCGATCCCGTCGCCGTCGTTTCTACCACCGAATTCGCGAGCTCCGTTCCCATCTGGAATCCCGCCGACCTCACGCGAGCAGCTGCCGTGCTCCCGAATGAGCGTCCACAAGTCGCCCTCGATGGTGATGATCCCGCGGGCATCATCTATACTTCCGGGACCACCGGCACGTCCAAGGGCGCCGTGCTCACCCACAATAATTTCGCGGCCAACGCGATGAATCTCACCGTCTGCTGGCAGATCACTAGCGCTGATCGATTCCTGCTGGCCCTTCCGCTCTTCCACGTTCACGGCCTTGGCAACGGTCTGCATTGTTGGCTCGTCAGCGGATGCCGCATGCGGCTGCTCGAACGTTTCGAGCACCAAAAAGCCGCCGCCGAGTTTCTCGATTTTCGCGCAACGCTCTTCTTCGGCGTCCCAGCCATTTACGTTCGCCTGCTGGACCTTCCCAACAACCAGGCCCGCCAGATCGGCGCGGCCATGCGGCTCTTCGTATCCGGCTCCGCTCCGCTGTCGGCTCAAGTCTTCGAAGAATTCCATGCGCTCTTCGGCCACACTATCCTCGAACGCTACGGCATGAGTGAGACCGTTATGAACATCAGCAATCCCTACATCGGCGAGCGTCGGCCTGGAAGCGTAGGATTCCCTTTGCCTGGCGTTTCCGTGCGATTGCTCGATCCCGAAGGCCACCCGGTGGCCGACGGCGAAACCGGCGAAGTCTATCTCAAAGGTCCCAACATTTTCCCCGGCTACTGGCGACGCGACGAAGCCACGCTCGCCGCTTTCCGCGATGGCTATTTCCGCACTGGCGATCTCGCCGTACGCTCTCCCGATGGCTATTACACATTGTGCGGGCGCAAGAGCGATCTCATCATCTCCGGCGGGTTCAACATCTATCCGCGCGAAATCGAGGAGTTCTTGGAAGAGCAAGAGGGCGTCGCCGAGGCGGCCGTCGCCGCCGCACCCGACCGCGTTCGTGGCGAAGTTCCCGTCGCCTACATCGTCACCACCCGGCCAGTCGATCCCGCTGACCTCGAAGCCTGCTGTCGCGAAAAACTTGCTTCTTTCAAAATCCCGCGCCAGTTCATTTTGGTGGATAAGCTTCCCCGCAACGCCCTTGGAAAAGTCCAGAAGCATCTGCTCCCGAAGAACTAAGATGCTCGAAGTCGGCAAATATGAGAAAGCTGCCGCGACCTTCGCGGACTACGACCCCCGTGCGCCCCAGATCGCAGAACTCCTCAAGCACGCCATCGAGCAGCTCGAACCCCGGATCTTCGTCGAACACATCGGTAGCACTGCGGTACCGGGCTGTCGCGGAAAAGGCGTCATCGATCTCGCCGTCACATACCTGGCGGACGATCTCGAATTCGCCAAGGCCGCCCTCGACGCGCTGGGCTTCCAAAGACAATCCGGCCGTGAGCCATTTCCAGAGACACGGCCGATGCGAGCGGCCTCTGTTTCCGCCCTCGGCGGCATCTTCCGAATCCACGCGCACGTTATTGAGCGCAACAGGGAAGAACATCGAGAACTGATCGGGTTCCGTGATGCACTCCGCCGCGACTCCAAGCTGCGGAGCGCCTACGAGAGCACCAAGCAACAAATCCTCGCTAGCGGCATCACCGATTCGCTCGACTATACGAAGGCCAAGGGTTCATTCATCATCGCGATGCTACTGGAGCAAGGTCTCCGGCCTGCCATCCCTCTAAAATAGGAATTGGCTCAAGCGACTTCTCCCCGCCAAAGCACTTGGTCGCCCCTGGTTTATACCTGGTTTCGATGGCTGTGGATCGCGAACGCCGTATCCAACATCGGCACCTGGATGCAAAACGCCGGCGCAGCCTGGTTGATGGTGACCTTGGCTCCATCACCGCTCCTTGTAGCCTTGGTCCAGACCGCCACCAATCTGCCCGTATTTCTGCTCGGCGTTCCCGCCGGGGCGATCGGCGATATCGTTGACCGCCGAAAAATCCTGATCGTCTCACAGGGCTTAATGCTGGCCGCCGCGGGCATCCTCGGCGCACTAACGGTCACCGGCAAAACCGGCCCCTGGACACTTCTGTGGCTGACCTTCGCGCTCGGCCTCGGCGCCACGCTGAATGGACCCGCATGGGCGGCTATCATGCCGGACCTGGTGCCGATGTCGGAGATTCCGGCCGCCGTCGCCCTCAACTCGGTTGGCTTCAATCTTGCCCGCGCCATTGGCCCCGCACTCGGCGGACTAGTGGTTGCAGCCGTCGGCGCCGGCGCTGCCTTTATCCTCAACGCCATCTCTTTCGTCGGCGTAATGGTGGTCCTCTATCTTTGGAAGCGTGACCAAATCACCGCCCCCAAATCCACCGAAAGAGTCGGCAACGCGATCTGGGCTGGGATGCGCTACATACGCTTCGCTCCTCCTATGCACGCGGTGCTATTACGATCCGGCGCCTTCGTCATCTCCGCCAGCGCCTTGTGGTCGTTGCTTCCGCTGGTAGCCAAAAACGAACTGCATAGTGAGAGCACTGGTTTCGGCCTCCTGCTCGGCTGCCTCGGTGTCGGTTCCGTCATCGGCGCCCTGATCAGCGGACGACTACGCCAACTGCATTCACCCGACGTGATCGCCACCTCCGCCGTGGTCCTCTTCGGCCTGGTGAATCTGGCGCTGGCCTATCTGGAGAATTTCGTCGCCGTAACAGCGCTGATGCTGGCCGGTGGCATCGGCTGGATGTGTACCAACTCTACCTTGAACACCGCCGCGCAGACCTCGCTTCCCGCCTGGGTCCGCGCCCGGGCATTAGCCGTCTACTTGCTCGTTTTTCAGGGAGCCATGGCCGTCGGCAGCGTGATCTGGGGCGAAGTTGCATCGTATTTAGGACTCCGGACAACTCTAGCCATAGCGGCTGTCACCCTGCTTGCGGGCGCTGCCGCCACTTCACGTCTGAGGCTCGCCACTTTCGGAATCGACACCACGCCGTCCCTCCACTGGCCGGAGCCGCCGCCACCCGCTGGGTTCCATCCCGAGCACGGCCCGGTGCTAATAACAATCGAATACTTGGTCGACCCGGCCCGCGGGAGAGAGTTCGCGCACGCCATGAAAGCCGTGCGACAAATCCGCCGGCGCGATGGAGCCATTCGCTGGGGTCTCTACGAAGATGCAGCCGAGCCCGGACGGTTTCTCGAGACCTTCGTAGTCGAGAGCTGGGCCGAGCACCTCCGCCAGCATGAGCGCGTTACTGTCTCCGATCGAGAAATGGAAGCGCTGGCCCGGGCTTTTCATCGCGGTCCTGAGCCGCCTAAGATCACGCACCTGATCGCAGCGCGGGAATAACAAGAATGGACCACACACTACCCGAGTACCGTGACAATAAGTCTCAACTAGTCCTCTCTCTTCCGAAGTTTGATGCGCTCAATCCGCTCTGCGCTCAGTGACTTCCAACTATTGCCGGATTGGTCTGCAACCTGCTGAATTAATCGTGGAGATTACGCGACGTGGTTACGACTTGTATGTTCTGTGAATCGAGCCTCTCATTACCAATGAGACTTCTTCACGAGCGGTACTGCTCTGCTGAGCATAAAGAGGCCTATTTCAAAGCCATGGACCGATTGGGGCTGGAGCGCCTGTTCGCAGCGAAACCTCCAATCAAGTCGTACGAGCCTTGCACCAAGCCGTTGGAACTCGAAGGGCAATCGCCAGCGCAGCCCGTTCCTGCGGCGGCTGAACCAAAAGCTCAGAAATTCTCAGCGCGTCTGCACTCGCAAATGGACCTTTCCCACGGTGAAGCTGCCGCAATAGCCGGCCTCTAAACCATCCTCGATTTTTCTTCTCTCCTAGCCTTTCGATCCGGCGCCAGCGGGTATATACTAAGCCGTCAGGGAAGCCGAAAGGAGCGCTCGCATGCGGACCAGAAGGACTCTGTATTTGGCAGGCATCGTGGCGGCCGGCTGTGTGGTTTATCTAACCGCGCAACAATCCGCTAACGATGTGCGCATCGACAACGACGATATCGGCGGCGTCGTCTCCAGCGCCAAAGGACCCGAGGCTGGTGCCTGGGTGATCGCCGAAACCAAAGACTTGCCGACCAAGTACGCCAAAATCGTGGTCACCGATGATCGCGGCCGCTACGTGCTCCCGGATCTTCCGAAAGCGAACTATACCTTGTGGACGCGCGGATACGGCCTGATCGATGGGCCGAAAGTCCAGAGCATGCCGGGAAAGACGCTGAACCTCACCGCCGTGGTTGCGCCGGATGCGCGCGCGGCCGCCAATTATTATCCTGCCAGCTACTGGTATTCGCTCTTGAAGGTTCCCGAGAAGAACGAATTCCCCGGCACCGGTCCCAAGGGCAACGGCATTTCGCCGAACATGAAGAGCCAGGCCGAATGGCTGGAAATGGTGAAGACCGATAGCTGCTGGTCATGCCATCAATTAGGCACCAAGGCCACGCGCGAGATCCCCAAGGCGCTGGGCAATTTCGATTCGCCGGCCCAGGCTTGGGACCGCAGAATTCAGTCGGGACAGGCCGGAAGCGCGATGGTCGGCGGCATCGGCCGCATGGGCAAGGAACGGGCCGAGGCCATGTTCGGCGATTGGACCACTCGCATCGCCCAAGGCGAGCTGCCTCCGGCGCCATCCCGTCCGCAAGGCGCCGAGCGAAATGTCGTCATTACCGAGTGGGATTGGGCCAGTCCGAAATCTTATTTGCACGACGAGATCGCCACCGACAAACGAAATCCCACGGTGAACGCCAACGGTCTGTTGTACGGATCGCCCGAACTCAGCACGGATAACGTGCCCATTCTCGATCCGGTGCGCAACACCGCCAGCTTCGTGAAAGTTCCCGTCCGCGATCCGAAGACCGAGGGTCCGCCGCCGCCAATGAAGCCTTCGGCGTACTGGGGCGACGAAGCCATCTGGGACAGCCTCACCAACATCCACAACCCGATGTTCGACGAGAAAGGTCGCGTGTGGCTGACGTCGGTGATTCGCCCTCCGGAGAATCCCGCGTACTGCAAGGAAGGCTCGCCGCTGTTGTCGGCGAAACTATTTCCAGTCAACCGCAGCGGCCGGCAGTTGGCGATGTTCGATCCCAAGACTAAACAGTTCACGCTCATCGATACCTGTTTCAGCACCCACCATTTGCAGTTCGCCGAAGACGCCAACCACACGCTATGGACTTCGAGCGGCGGGGGTGGCGACGTGGTCGGATGGCTGAACGTCAAAATGTTCGAGGAGACCCACGACGAGCAGAAATCGCAGGGCTGGACCGCGCTCGTTCTCGATACCAATGGCAACGGCAAGCGCGATGCATATGTCGAACCCGGCCAACCGGTCGATCCCAAGAGGGACATGCGCATCTCTGGATCTTTCTACGGCGTTACCGTGAGCCCAGCCGACGGTTCAGTCTGGGGAACGGTGCTCGGCTTCCCGGGCGCCATCGTGCGGCTCAATCCGGGTTCGAATCCTCCGGAGACCGCGTTGGCGGAACGCTACGAGCTGCCTTGGAACAATCCCAAAGCCCCAGTGCAAGGCTTCTCGCCGCGCGGCCTCGATATAGATACCAACGGCGTCGTGTGGACCGTGCTCGCCAGCGGCCACTTCGCCAGTTTCGACCGGCGCAAGTGCGCAGTACTGAACGGCCCCACCGCGACGGGACAACATTGTCCGGAAGGCTGGACCCTTTATCCGTTCCCGGCGCCGCAGTTCAAGAACGTGACGGATTCAGGCAGCGCCGAGGCCAGTTACTACGACTGGGTGGATCAGTTCGATACCTTCGGCTTGGGGAAGAACACTCCCATCGCGACCGGCAACGGCGAGGATGCTCTGATGGCGCTCTCGAACGGCAAGTGGATCACTTTGCGCGTGCCGTATCCGATCGGATTCTTCGCCAAGGGCTTGGACGGCCGGATCGACGATCCGAAGACCGGATGGAAAGGCAAGGGACTGTGGTCGACCTACGCGACCCGAGCCATGTTCCACACCGAAACCGGCAAGGGCACGATGAGCAAGGTGCTGCACTTCCAGTTGAGGCCCGATCCGCTGGCCAATTAATCCAGGCTTATTCGTCCCGCAAGGCCACCATCGGATCGACACTCGTCGCCCGGAGCGCAGGAATCACGGTTGCGGCGAACGCCACAAGAGCGAGAATCAAAGCCACTGAGCTGAAGGTAACGGCATCCGTCGCGGTGACTCCGAACAGGAGACTCGTCATCGCGCGAGTCAGGAGCAACCCGCCGATCAAGCCGCCGACAATACCGATCGCCGCCAGTTCCATTCCTTGCCGGACCACCAAGCCGAGAATGTTACCTGGCTGCGCGCCCAGAGCCACTCGCACCCCGATATCGTGGGTGCTTTGCGAGACTAGATACGACATAACGCCGTAGACCCCCACCGCGGCCAGCAACAAGGCAAACGCCGCGAATGCGCCCAACATCAAAGTCGAGAACCGCTGGCGGGCGAGCGAATCGTGAAGCCGATCCTGCATGGTGCGAATGTTATAAACTGCGGCGTTCGATTCGACAGCACGAATCTCCCTGACGATCGCGCCGGTGAGCGCCGCCGG
>DATMMD010000180.1:0-2794 GCA_035569875.1 Bryobacteraceae bacterium | reverse complement strand
TGGAGCCCGTCAGTCACGCGGGCGCTTGTGGGTAATGCGGGCGTCGTTTCGTAGCCGTGTTCTTTTTGGCTGCGCGGCGCTTTTGGTTGATCCACTTACGGTGCTGCGCATAATACCAGCCATCTTAAGGATTGACCCATGCCCATGAGCGGTGAGCGATGGAATTGATGCGCTCTGGGTCGCCGATGAGGAAGTGCCAAGCATCCTTGCAGGCGGTGACGATTGCGTCGTAGCTGTCCCAGACACGCCTGCTGAGCTGATTGCCGCGCAGGTAGTCCCAGATGTTCTCCATCGGGTTGAGTTCTGGCGAATAGGGCGGCAGCGGCAGGAGGGTGATGTTGTCCGGCGTGCGCAAACGCTTGCCCGGCTGGTGCCATCCGGCACCGTCACAGACCAGGACAGCATGTGCGCCCGGTGAGACCTGTGTGCTGATCTCCTTCAGGTGCTCGTTCATCGCCTCGGTATTGACGGTGGGCATGATGATTGCCGCACCGGTGGCCCGTGCATGGCAGATCGCGCCGAAGAGATAGACCGAGTCATGGCGGTTGTCGCGTACCATCGGGGGACGCGAGCCAACCGGCGCCCAGATATACTCCAATGACCCCTTCTGCCCCACTCTGGCTTCGTCCTGGAACCACACCTCGATCGGCTTGCCAGCGGCCGAGGCAGGCAACGCCTCGGCTACCAGGCTGGGGAAGTTTCCTAAGAAACAACCACCTGGCCAGCGTGGGGATCCGGCTCGACCAGAACGAACCCCAGCGATTTCGCGCGTCGTCGCAGGTTACGCAGCACACGTTCCCTGTAGCGATCCTCATAGTAGCCCGCGCCGGGATTGGTGTAGGCCATGCCGTGCCGAAGCGTGTTGTAGAACAAAGTGGCGATCTTACGCGCCGTGGCGGTGATCGCCTTGGCTTTTCCAATCCGTGCCGACAGCCGCCGGTAGAACGCACCGAGAGCCGTATCTGTCCGGCCGAGTGTTCCGGCCGCGAGACGTAACAGTGATGCGGCTCGATTGTCGGTGCGCCGGGTTTTCGACGACAGCACCTTCCCACCGGAAATCTTGTTGTGCGGCGCGAGACCGAGCCATGAGGTGAAGTGCTTCGCCGTCGGCCATGCCGCGAGGTTGGTGCCGCATTCCCCAACGAGCTTCAGCGCCAGATACGGCCCAAGGCCATTGATCTGGGTCAGGTCCACACCGAGGATCGCGTGGAGGGCCGCGCGCGCGTCAAAGGTCGGAGCGTTCTTTTGATCGCCTCTTCTCCGGGCGGGAGGAAGCTTGTGCACGGGTCGCGGTGCCGCCTGCCTCAGCAGTGTCAGAATCGCTTCGATCTGTTTGTCGCAGGCCATCACCTTCGTCTGGTAGACCTCGTATAACTCCAGGGCCTGGGTAAGGGCGAAGACGTGTTCCTCCCGGTAATTTCCGATCAACGCCTGACACACGGTCTCCACCGACGCGTGGCATCGCCGGTCGCGATGTGAGGCCAGGACGGTCGGATCGCGCTCGCCTGCCACGATCGCGCGGACGATCGCCATACCGGTCACGCCGGTGATGTCGGAGACGACATGATGCAGTTGCAGGTTCATTTGCATCAGAGCCTTCTGCATGTGCTGGATATGCCCCGCCGCGTAATCCTGCAGCCGCTCCCGCTGTCGAAGGTAGGCGCGCAGACCGGCGATTTCCGCCTGGGGCCGGAAGCTGGGGCGCAACAGGCCATATTCGTGCAGACGTTGCAGCCATTCCGCGTCACTGACATCGGTTTTGCGCCCCGGCACGTGCTTCGCGTCGCGCGCGTTGACCACCATCACCTCGAAGCCTCGCTGCTCCAGGATCTCGAACACCGGAATCCAGTAAACTCCGGTCGATTCCATGACGACGGTTTTCACCCCGCACTCGGCGAACCAGTCCGCCAGACGATGAAGGTCATCGGTGAAAGTCCGGAACGTCCGGACGGGTTCCTGATCACGATCCGGGCCGACCGCCGCGACATGCATCGTGGCACCGATATCAATCGCCGCCGCGGCGGGATGAACCCGCGGCAGTTCCCGCGATTTGCGATCTCGCTTCCGCTGAGACATACCGTACCTCCTGTCTGAGAACACCAGAGAGGGGCTGAGTCACGGAAAACGATCAATTTCCTAATCGGGATCGCTCGAAAGCGTCACCATCAGCAAGTCCGCAACGACTCATGGGCCACGTTTTTTGCCGGGGACAGGTCCACCAAAAACTGTCCGGCCGCTCCCCTCGGGCAATAACATAGCTCGACCCGTTTCTACCGCCACAGGCGGGCCGCCGGTCCGAGCTTGTTTTTCAACAGCTCGAGCGCGCGGCGGAGCGCTCTATTCCCGCGTGTTCCTGGCTTCGCCATGGTCGTCCCCTTCTCCCGGCGTGGAGCGCGAGTATGCCGACGGCCGTGGCCACTGATAAGCTGCCGTAACGGCATATCGGCCGTCCCGATCTCATCAATGGGAAATCCCTGTCAGACACAGAACCCGTGGAAACCGCCCCATGCATCCGATCGACCGGCCGGTCGGAATGTCGAGCGCTTTGCCGGATAAGGAACAGTCCGTTCGCCACCCGCAGCAGACATCTGAGCAGCAGCCACCACACTGGACCGAATGTCTTCTGTGGATGGCTCCCACATTGCAAGAGAAATTTGATGTATTGGCGTTGGTCGGGAGCGGTCTTCTGTCCGGCCTGTTGATGCAGTCGACTTCTGTGGATGGCTCCAACATTGCAAGAGAAATTTGATGTATTGGCGTTGGTCGGGAGCAGTCTTCTGTCCGGCCTGTTGAT
>DATMMD010000179.1:0-2982 GCA_035569875.1 Bryobacteraceae bacterium | reverse complement strand
CACATCACCTTCAACGGCGTGAAATTCGCCCATGTTCTCGAACTTGCCGCTGATCTGCCCGACCTGCACAATCCACCATTCCGCCGGACCCGCGTGGATATGGCCGAAAACGGAATGGGAATTGAAAGGCGGATCGTCCGGCTTTGCGGGACCGCTTCCGATATTGCCGGTACCATTACCGCACTTGTTCTCGGCGGGGTTCACGTAACCCAGCAGCGGACTGGCGAAGAGATGATCGTCCATTACCGCCACAACGCCCCCTTTGCAACCCTCAATAGCGTCCGTGAAGGTGTTGAACATGAAACGATTCGGCGGTGTGTAGGGTGCGGGAGTATGACCGAACGACACTTTCACGACGGTCCCGTCCTTACTCGCAGCCGGTGGAGGACCGTCAGACGGATAGACTGTCTTGTAATTCGTCGGATTCACTTCCACCCAAAGCGCATTCTGATCGCCGGTCACGTCATAGGAGAAGACTGTGGATTTCATAATGTTCACGATTGCCCCGCGAGTTGCTGTCGCAGGCTCCTGGCCTTCGGCGTTAAAATGCACTTCTCCGGCGACCACGACGAACACCGTTGGAGTGTCGGGATGCATGCGCGCGGTGTATTTCGTTCCCGGCGCGCCGGAGTTGTAAGTCGCGTCCTGTTCCGGATCGAGAATGATCTGTTCCTGCCAGGTATTCTGGCCGGCGTGCATCTGTTTCAGGTCGGAAAGCTTCCACAGTGGGCGATTGGGCGGTTTGTAAACTCCACCAGCGGTCTTGTTGACCCACCAGGTTTGAGCGGGCGCACGGCCCGCTCTACCCGGGCCTCGCTGCGCTGAGGCCACACTGCTAAACGACGCGGCGACAATCGTGTATGGCTTCTCTTCGAAAACGAGGGGCATTCCGATGACCGCCGCGTCTCCGCCGTAGCGACGCTGCCACAAGCCGTAGCTAATGATGGCCACAGGAGGCGCTCCTAGCCGGTCTTCATCGGAGCGGAAGGCGCGTCCTCGTATCGGGGTAACGCCCAAGAGAGAAAATAGATCCGCCGATACTTCTCGACTATTAACGTACTCGGCGCTCCCGGAGCTGCTCACCGTGCCTCCCCCGTAGTGCCACGCCCCCAGGTCTAAAGAGCGCGTCCCACTCTTACAATCGAGAAAATTCGGGTATGTAAATCCCCACAGATTGCCAAACTGTGTACTCCAGTCCGTTTTTTCCTGCAGCTTGACCAGGCGATCCGGCTCACGATAGGGGAGTGGCTTCAGGACTACGCCATTGATGACCGTGAACATCACCGTCGTCGCTCCGATACCAAGCCCCAGCGTCGCGAGAGCGACTGTCGCGAATCCCGGCCTCTGGTGCAGTGTGCGTAGTGCATAACGCAAGTCTTGCCACAGATCCTCCAGCCAGCGTGTTCCACGGGCGTCGCGGCATCCCTCTTTCACGTGCTCTGGTCCGCCCATGGCGAGACGAGCTTGTCTTCGAGCTTCCGCGGGATCATGGCCGAGCGCGATCAGATCGGCGGTGTGTTGTTCCAGATGGAAACGCAGTTCCTTGTCGAGTTGTTCTTCCATCTGCCCGCGATGCCATAGACGTTGCCACCAAGTCATTTCACGCCTCCCTCCGATCACTCCTGTCGCAGAGCCTTGACCGGGTCCACACGACTGGCCCGGTGCGCCGGTACGAAACTCGCGAGCAAGGCGGCCATCAACAAGACCGAAATCGTAATGGTGAAGATAAAAGGTTCCACGGGTTTCACTCCGGCTACGAGACGCTCCAATAACTTTCCTGCCGCCAAAGCTGCCACTGAGCCGACACCGGCGCCCGCTAGAATCATTCCAAGGCTCTGCCGAAGCACCAGCCGCATAACGTCCCCAACTGTAGCCCCGAGCGCCATACGCACGCCGATTTCCGGTACGCGACGGCTGGTCAGGTACGCTAGCACGCCGTAGATCCCGATGCACGCGAGCAGCAAAGCCAAACCTGCGAATATGCCGAACAAGAGCAAGAGGAAACGCTGCCGGACGAGCGAATCGCTGGCGAGTTGCTCCATGGTATGAAGGTTGTAAAGAACTTGATCTCCCGCAGCTCCGCGCAGTTCTTGCCGCAGCGGTTCTACCAGATTCAATGGCGGGATGTTAGTACGAACTGCCATCGACATTACCGAGGAAAAGAAGCGCAAAAGCGGGTCCGGTACCTGAGCAAAAGAATAATAGATCTGATCGCGCACTCGTGATTGATCATCGCCGGCAAGTCCCCAATGCCGGACATGACCTACTACACCTATCACCTGGACGGGGCTGGGACCCATGGCTGGAATCCAGAGGCGTTTCCCGACAGCCTCGTTTCCGCCGAAGGCGTGTTGAGCTAATACATCATCGATCACTACTACCAGGTCATGCCCCATGCGATCCTGTTCATTGAAGAATCGACCGTGGCGCAGCGGGATGCCCATTACCTTCAAATAATCCGGCGTCACACACGATGCCAGCGCGATTGGCTCTTGGTTTGGCGGCGGCGGGACGGGCGTAGCCCAGTAGCCCACTGAGTTTTCGCCTTCGCGCATAGGGACGATGTCGGCCAGCGCGACGGACTGCACCGCCGGTAGGCGCCGTGCGCGATCCAGGACTTGCTGCCAGGCCGCGCGGATCTGCCCCGTGTCGGCGAGAGTGGCGGGCGAAAGCGCTACGCGAGTGGTCAATACGTTGTGGATGTTGACGCCTGGATTCAGGGAAGATAGCCGCACCAGCGTGCGCCCCAGCATCCCGGCCGAGACCAACAGCACCAGCGCCAGTGCGATCTCGGATATGACAAACCCGCTGTGCATACGCCGAGAGCTAACAGCCAGGGTCCGCGCTCCGGCACGGAGTGTCTGTTCCAGCTCACGCGCTGGAGCACGCAGCGCCGGCGCCATCCCGAAAAGAAGACCGCTCGCGAGCGAAGTGACAAGAGCAAACAGCAGCACATGCCAATCGAGCTGGACCTCTTCAGCG
>DATMMD010000178.1:0-69921 GCA_035569875.1 Bryobacteraceae bacterium | reverse complement strand
GATCTTTCGAATCGCCGCCGAATCGTCCACAATCAGTACGTCCAACAAGTTGACACTGTGCCCCTTGTATCCTTATCGGCCTGATCATGGGTTCTTTAGTTCTTTCGTCCCCGTGGTCAACGCTCCAACGACGGACGTCTACTGAATCGCGAGTGTCACCGTCTTGCTGGTTGCATTGCCAACGGTGATTACCCGTTGTGACGCCGCCCGGTATTTGCACGTTGATCTGCATCGCCCCTTGCACCAGGCCCGGAGCTAAGCCGGGAACGACGGCGCTAGAAGAATCTCGAATCGTGCCGGAGATCGCTGCCGTCTGCGCCAGGATCGGTAGCGCCCAAAACCTATGCGGCAATTAGCCTCACACTACTCCTCTGGACGTGGCAAATGGTAATTGATTGTAACCCTGCCCAGCGGTCAGCGCTTCAACAGAGGCCCCAGCACCCGGTCGATATCGGCATCCGTCCAAGCGGAAATCTTGACGTTCTTGTGGAGGCTCCAATGTTCGGTATGCTCCAGGCTTCCGCCCGGCCGCACGGTGCTCAACTCTCCCAGCGTCTCCATCTCCAGAAACTGTTCGTTGGTGAACGTTTCATACGAGCAGCCGAAGTCGGGATGCCGGCGCGCTTCTTGAGCCGCGGCTCTCTTAATGAATAAATCGGATCCTAAGAGATACGCACCGACGGTATCGCGATTGAAGAGCCCGGCTTTCTGCGAGTTGGCATTTTTGGGATCCTGCCGCAGCAGCAGATATTTGCTGGTGAACTGCCAGCGCCGGTCGCTGAAATCGGTGTAAGCCCACATCACTAGCGGATTGGTCGGCGCGAGATCCTTCTCATGCGTGCCGCGCGGCGGAAAGGCCGCGATTCCGACGCCACCCTGCGCCATCATGGTCAGCGCCCACACTGCGAATTCTCGCGGCTGGCTCGCTTTGTTGATGATCTTGTGGAGCACTTCGACGTCGGAGCCCGTGCTTGCCAGCGTCACGATCATCTGCTTTTGAAGACCGGTCTCCTTTTCGACATTGCCAGTCAGCTCCAGCACCCCGCCCTTCACTTCGGCGTGGACCGGAGAATTGTCGGGCGCGTAAGTCAGCACCGGATCTTCGGGCGACATCCACACCCGGTGGCCGCCGCGGGCCTGCCAGGACGATTCGCCGTGCTTGCCCATCTGCTCGTCAAACTCCTTGAACAGATTCTGGCCGCCCACAAAACCGTAGCGGATGATGCGCGGGCCGACGTCCGTAGTTACGACGAGTTCCACTTCGCCGTTGGAGATGCGATAAGAGTTGGGCCAGCCCCGATATTGAGTTTTCTCGATCTTAACGGCGGCGGATAGAGACATGGTAATCATCAGTGCAACCGAGGCATGCTTCCACATTCGGTGTCATTATATAGCGCTCTGGGAAGCATAAGCCGGCTGCAAGCGCTTATTGCAGCATGGCTTTGAGTTGCTGGAACATCATCATACAGGCCGGGCCGAGAGTGACCAGAAGCACCGAGGGGAAAATCAAGAAGAAAACGGGGAAGACCAGCTTCACCCCGACCTTTCGCGCGCTTTCCTGAGCCTGCTGCCGAAAGCGAAGGCGCAGGTATTTCGCATGGGTACGAAGAGCCGGCGCGAGGCTCACTCCGAAGCGGTCGCTGTCGATCAACAGGTTGGCCAGCCTTCGGAGCTCCGGCTCTTTATTGCGGAGGCCGAGGCTGCGAAAGGCGTTGGCCCGGCTGCTGCTGGTTTTGAGCTCGAGATAGAGCTGGGCCATTTCGGCGCTCAAATCCGGGTGAGTGCGCTTCAGGCCACGACTCGAATCGGCGACTGATTGATCGAGCGACTGGCCGGCCTCCATTCCCAGCACCATCAAATCTAAAGACGGGGGGATCGCGCTTCTGAGACGCCGCGACCGGGCGCTGGCGCGCGAAGCCAATATTCTATCGGGCAGCATGAAACCAAAGCACGCTCCGCACAGCATCGGGAGCAGCATGGCGGAGGAGTCCCCCTGATAAAACAGCGCGAAGATCCCCAGCAGCCCGGACACGAACAAGGCACTGCCGCATTTGATTCCATAAAAGACCGGCAAAGCAGATGGCCAGCGGTAACCAGCGTAAGCCAGTTTCGCGCGGTAGGGGTTCTTTTCGTTCTTGGTGGCAGGAAAGCTTTCGCCGATAGAGCGGAAAAGTCCGACGAACGCCGCTCGCGAGGGGGGCAGAGCAGGCTCGGTCGAGAGCCCAGCGGGCATTTCCGTGCTACGTTCGGCAGTTCCCCGCAGGAAGAAGTACCCGGCGGCGGTAATCGCCAGCATGACGAAAGCAAAAAAGCCGGCTCCTAACAAGACTGGGCTCATAATCTGACGTCCACGATCCGGCGGATCACGAAATGCGCCAGCACCAGGCAGAGGACCGCGCCCGCGATGAGATATTTCCCGTAGGGGTGATAGAACAGCACTGCCATATAGGACGGGTTGACCACCATCATGATCCCCGCGATCACCAGCGGCAGAATGGTCAGCACGGCGCCGGTCATTTTCCCGTGAGCAGCTAGCGACCGCACTTCGCCTTTCAGCGCACCGGCATCGCGCATATCCTCCGACATTTTCGCCAGCACTTCATGCAACTTGCCTCCGGTCCGGTTCTGAAGTTGAATGGCGGAGGCGAACATGCTCACTTCCAGCAGCGGCATGCGTTCGCCCAGATTTCCCAGCGCCACGTCCCAGGACGTGCCCAGATTGCCTTCCACCGCAGTCTGGCGCATTTCCGTCGACACCGGCGGCTCGCATTCATCCGCGATAATTTCCATGGCGGCGCCGAAAGGGTGCCCGGCCCGCATCGCGCGCGCCAGCGAATCCAGTGCATCGGGAAAATTTTCCTCGAACTGGCGGAAGCGTTTGGCTCTCCGATGAAGGATGTAGAAATACGGAAGGGCCGCCACGCCGGCCGCGATCACCATCACTCCCCAACCCGGAATCCCGTCAAATTGCATGGCGATAGCTGCCGCCACGCTGGCGGTGAGCAGCATGAAAAGGGTGATCCGCCCAACCGACCAACTCAGACCCGATTGGATGAGATGACGATGGATGATCCTGACCAGGTCCGACCGTTCCAGCAGTTTGGCCCAAGGCGAAATCGTGCTGAGCGTTTCGTCTTTCAACAGGCGCGGGGCTTCGTCCAGCAAGTGCTCCGAGACATCCTCGGCCAAGGCCTGCGCCCCTATTCGCTGCAGGGCGAACCAGCCGATCAGAACCGCCAGACCGGCGGCCAGGAAAACGGTGAGGAAAACCAGAATTGACGAAATCGCCAGCACTTACTGCCTCCGGTTGGCGTCGTGCGAGGTCACCAGGATCACAAGTTGGCGGCTGTTCCAGGAATGCCCCGGATAGAGCCGCTCCAGCACGGAGTGGTCACCCTGGTCGTTCAGCAGACCGCTCACCAGGAAGGCGCCGTCATCCCGCAGACCGGTGGCATACTGGCGCGTCTCCATTCCTCCACCGCGCTTGAGGCTGATCTCCGGCTTCACGCGCAAGCTCAGTTTTCCAGCGGCGTTGATTTCCGGGGAGAATTGCACGCGCAGCCGGCAGGAGGAACCTGATCCCGCCCGAAAACTGATCGGACGGCCGACTCCGGCCGTCAGTCTCCACGACGACACAATTTCCAGTTGCTGCTTCTGTTCCAAGCCACGAATTAGTTGGTCGGCGTCCGCGCCAGCCCGGAAGGAGCTGACACTCAAGGCGTCGCTCCCGCCTGCGGCCGTAAGTTTCGAATCCAGCTCGGCCAGGCCCGCGGTGCTCACTCCCAGGGCTCGCACGTGAAGTTGGATGGGATGGTCCCAGACCGCAGCTGATGCCGCAGTCGAAGTTTTTAGGGACTGAGGCTGCGTGGCATTCGCTTCGGCCCCGCCGTTGGATGCAAAGACAGAAGAAAGCCCCATGGAACGGCGCGGCGCGGTGCCATCGTCCAGCGGATTTCGTAGTGCCAGCCGTATCCGTGCGCCTGAATCGGCCAAAGCGATCAGATCGGCTTCTTGAGGGCGAATCAGTACCGTCACCACCGGCAGCATCTGGTTTCCGGGCATTGGCTCCGGTGTGGGGCTTACAGCCAGCACCTCGACGTCTTGAAGGATGGTACGAAGGTCGGTGGAATTGTCTCGATGCGTGACCGCCTGAACGTCCACCTTGGTTCCCGGCCGCAGCAGGCCCACTACGCCACTCGACTCCGCCACCCGGATTGAGACCGCCCTCATTCCGGACGGTACGCCTCCCGCGCCCTGACCTGACTTTGCATCGCGCGAGGCCACGCGGTCCTCGAGAATGGGTTCGTTTTGCTGAACTGCCCGCAGGATGGTGACGCCCGCCAGATCTTCCGGCTTCGAGTAACCGCCTTTCCAGGCTCCCTTAACTTCCGATACACGCAGATCGCTGGCTTGCAGGACGGTTCCCGGCGCCAGTGTCCGCGCCGCTACCACAATGGACTGAGCCGGCAACTCACCCACCGAACTCCGCAGCTTACCTGCAAACAGCCCGTAGAAGATCCCCGTTGAGATGATGGCTACTACGAAAGCTATACCTAACAACGGAACGATATTTCTCTTGGTCACAATACACTGCCCTCCCCACGCGATAGGCGCATACACCTGTCGCTCAAACCGGGTAAACGGCAGTTATCGGCCTAGAGAATATCCAGCGTTGCCCTAAGGGACTGGCCTTAATCGCCTTAGTGCCCTCTACCGCCTTGGAGAGTGATAGGCCTTACATCCTACAGCGGCCGGAACCGCGCGGTGAAATGCCGCAAAAACTTTGGCTCGGAAACAATCTCGAATCCACGAATGTCGCGTTTGCGAGCGTTTACTTCGAGAATCGCTTCCACCAAGTAGTCCACGTGGCTCTGCGTATAGACGCGGCGCGGGATTGCCAGACGCAATAGCTCGTGCCGCGCTTCGCCTCCAAACATTACTGATCCAATCTCAACCGACCGTACTCCGGCGTGCCGGTATAGTTCCACCGCGAGAGCCTGCCCAGGAAACTGCTCCTTAGGAATGTGAGGAAGCATCCGTCCGGCATCGATATAGATGGCATGGCCGCCCGGCGGCTCGACGATGGGCACTCCATGATCGGCGATGTGGCGTCCAAAGTATGCGGTAGACGCGATTCGATACTCCAGGTACTCAGGCTGCAGAATCTCTTCCAGGCCCACGGCGATCGCCTCCAGATCGCGGCCCGCCAGCCCGCCATAAGTCGGAAATCCTTCCGTCAGGATCAACACATTGGTCTCTTGCTCAGCCAGCCTGCTATTGTTGGTGCACAGAAATCCCCCGATGTTGGCGAAAGCATCTTTCTTGGCCGAGAATGTGCACCCGTCGGCGAGGGAAAACATCTTCTGCGCGATCTCGCGCGGCGAAAGATCGCCGTAGCCCGGCTCGTCTCTCTTGATAAACCAGGCGTTCTCGGCGAAACGGCAGGCATCCAGATAAAGCGGGATGCGATGACGAGCGGTCACTTCACGGGCCGCCTGGATATTGGCCATCGATACCGGCTGTCCGCCACCGGAATTGTTGGTGACCGTAATCATCACCAGCGGAATATTCTGGACGCCCTCGGTCTGAATGAGTTTCTCCAACGCTTCCATGTCCAGGTTGCCTTTAAATGCGATTCTGGCCTGCGTATCCGAAGCGGCCGCGATGGGCAGATCCAACGCCCGGGCGCCGTTCGATTCGATATTGGCCCGCGTGGTATCGAAGTGCGTATTGCTGGGGACGATGTGGCCGGGCTTGCATAAGATTGAAAATAGGATGCGCTCGGCGGCGCGCCCCTGATGAGTGGGAATCACGTGACGAAACCCAGTGAGCGTCCGCACCGCCTGCTCGAAGCGATAAAAGCTTTCGCTTCCGGCATATGACTCATCGCCGCGCATCATAGCGGCCCACTGTTCGGTGGACATGGCGCTGGTACCGGAATCGGTGAGCAGATCGATCAGGATGTCGCTGGCCCGGATCTGAAACAGGTTGTAGCCGGCTGCTTCGAGAAACTGCTGGCGCTGTTCCGGCGTTGTTCGCCGCAGTGGCTCGACGCTTTTGATGCGAAAAGGCTCGATGATGGTGCGCACACCCTAAGCTTACCCGCTCGGGTGTTTAATAAATCCGGATGATCGGAGATTTTCCAGACGCTTCTAACTGCGCTTTCGCTTTGTCCATAGAATCGGGATCCGCAAATGGACCCACCAATACACGCAGAACGTCAGGCGTCGGACCGGGTGCGACCAGAGCCTCTAGATTAGCTATCCGTAGATTGTCCACATAGGTGAGCACCATGTGCGGGCTCACGGCTGCGACCTGAAGATAGCGCTCGCCTGGTTGCGGCGTGATCACGGTAAAGTTGGTTGCCTGGACGGCGGGCGAGGAAACAGGCTTCGGCGTTGGCGCAGCTGGAATACTCACAAGGACCTGGATCTTGGACGGTGGCTGCCCGGCCGGCACGGTTGTGGGCTGAACCTGCGGTTTCCCGGCGACGATCCGGACGCCGACGTAGGCGAAGGCCGTTAGCAAGCCGAGCCCCAGAACGGCTGGAATCCAGAGCGAAACAATGCGCTTTCTCCAATCCACAGCTTTGGGTTCGGGCGCAGAAGCGAAATGTTCGGCTCCTGCTGATAGGCCAATCGTTGTCCAGCGCATTCGAAGCGGGTCCTGCTGGGAGATCGGCAGAATCGGCAGAAGGCTTCAGCGTCTAAAAAGGAAATTGGCCACCGATCACTAGCAATCGATGGCCAATCCTCTGCGCTAAACCTAGTATTCGAGATACTTACTTTTCGGCAACGCGCAATTCGTTGGTCACCGAGAACACTCCGGGGACTCCGTTGGCGCGGATGTACGCCAGGTTCTTGTCGCCTTCGTTATCCACCACGCCTTTCAGGGTCACATGACCGTTGTCCACAATGATGTGAATGGAAGGCTGCGCGCCCATCGCGTACCGATAAAGACTCGCGAATCCGAACACCGACCGGTACACCGCTCTCCGAGTCTGGTTATCAAATGGCGATAGCGGTAATACTTTGATCTCATTCACGACGTTCGCCACGCCTGGAATTCGTTTTACGACGTTCTCGGCATCGGACTTCAAAACCGGCTGCGTAACGTCGCCGGTTAAAATCACGGTGTTGCCATTCACCTGGTATCCCAGGTCGTCAAAGACGTTGTAGTACGGAAGCATCACCAATTCGTGACGCACGGCATCCCCCAAATCCCCTTGTGGGGCGCGCGCAAAAAGTGGAGCCGTCGATACCGCAAGACCTAAGGCCAGCGCCGCGCTAAGAATTTTCGATTTCATATCTTTTCCTTTTCTCCCCACCAATTTAGATGTGCGGGCTTCCTAAGCGGTTGCTTATTTACGTAGATTTACGCCCTCGCACAACACAGCGGTATCATGAAGATTGGACAGCACTTTTCAATGCCCCAATCAACGCCTCCTGAGTTCGGTATCAATAGCTGGCTCGAAGACGAGCTTTATCAGCAATACCTGCATGACCGCAAGACCGTAGACGATAGCTGGAAGAAAATTTTCGAATCGAACGGCGGTACGCAGTCGCCCACTAACGGGACACCCGCCGTTACAACACCCGTCGTTGCCACATCCGGTGTTACAGCCCCTGTCACGGTGGCGGCCCCACCGCAGGCGCCCCTGCAAAAAGCATCGGCGGGCGATCAGTTGCTTCCTCTTCGCGGCGCGGCCGCCCGCATCGCCGAGAACATGAATGCCAGCCTTCGTATTCCGCTGGCTACTTCGCAGCGCGTCATTCCGGTCAAGGTTATCGATGAAAATCGCAGGATTATCAATGAACACCGCACCCTGATTGGCCGGCCAAAGATCTCCTACACGCACATCGTCGGCTGGGCGGTGGTCAAAGCGCTTCCAACCAATCCCTCGCTCAATAGCGCTTATTCGGATGTGAACGGCGAACCGGCGCGCTTGGTGCGAAGCCAGGTGAACATCGGCATCGCCGTGGATGTTGCCGGCAAAGACGGAGTCCGGTCGCTCAAGGTTCCCAATATTAAGAATGCCGGGGGGCTGAATTTCGCTCAGTACATGGAGTCGTTCGACGACATCGTCGCACGAGCCCGTGCCAATAAGCTCGCTGTCCAGGATTTCGACGGCACTACCATTTCGCTGACCAATCCGGGCACTGTGGGAACGCTCAGTTCCATTCCGCGGCTGATGCCTGGGCAAGGCTCGATCATCGCTATCGGCACTATCGATTATCCGGCCGAATATCACGGCGCCTCCGAACAGCTTCGCGCATTGCTCGGCTTGAGCAAGGTCATGAGCGTGACCTGCACCTACGATCACCGCGTGATCCAGGGCGCCGAATCGGGAATGTTTCTGGGCCGTCTGCAAGCGCTCCTGGAGGGAGAAGAGGGCTTCTACGAAGAGCTTTTCTCCGATCTTAAGATTCCGCACAAGCCGGTCCACTGGGAGCCGGATCGGCCGGTTGCGGTTCCCGGCCTGCGTGGCGCGGACCTGAGCGAAGTCGCCAAAGAGGCGGCGGTGCTGCAGCTCATCAATGCTTACCGGGTGCGTGGGCACTTGATCGCCGACTTCGATCCCCTAGGCTCGGAGGCCGTTTACCACCCCGAGCTGGATCCGGCCACTTATGGGCTGACCATCTGGGATCTGGACCGCGAGTTTCTCACCGGCACGTTGATGTCCGACGACGATGAACCGCAAAAGATCGCGACCCTGCGGGAAATTCTCGAGACGCTGCGCCAGACCTACTGTGGAAAAATCGGATGCGAGTACATGAACATCCAAATTCCGGAGCAGAAGCGCTGGCTACAACTTCGCATGGAGCCGACCGGAAATCGGTGGCCGCTGGACACTCCCACTCGCATGCGCGCGCTGCAGCGCGTGGTAGAAGCCGAAGAGTTCGAGCACTTTCTGCACACCCGTTTCATCGGGCACAAGCGATTCTCGCTGGAGGGGTCGGAGTCAGCCATCGTCATCCTGGACGAGGTTCTCGATCGCGCCGCCAACACCAACGTCCATGAAGCCGTGATCGGCATGGCGCACCGCGGGCGCCTGAATGTTCTGGCCAACATCGTCGGCAAATCGATGGTGGAGATTTTTTCCGAATTCGAAGGCATCGATCCCGACAGTACGCAAGGCTCGGGAGACGTGAAATATCATCTGGGCGCGAGCGGCGTTCGCAAGTCTACCGGCGGCAGGGAAATAGTGGTTTCGGTGGCGTTCAACCCCAGTCACCTCGAAGCTGTTGACCCGGTGGCCGAAGGCATTGTGCGCCCCAAGCAGGACCGCCTTGGGGACAAACAGCGTGAGCGCGTTATCCCGATCTTGATTCACGGCGACGCCGCGTTTGCAGGCCAAGGCGTGGTGGCCGAAACATTGAATCTGTCGCAACTGGAAGGATACACCACCGGCGGCACCATTCACCTGGTCATCAACAATCAGATCGGATTCACGACCAATCCCAACGAAGCTCGTTCCACGCCCTATTCCACCGATGTCGCGCGCATGGTGCAGGCGCCCATCTTTCATGTGAATGGCGACGATCCGGAAGCGTGCGTCCGCGTGGCGCAGATGGCTTACGACTATCGCCAGCAGTTCAAGAAGGACGTCGTCATCGATATGTTCTGCTATCGGCGGCATGGGCACAACGAAGCCGACGATCCCAGTTACACCCAGCCGATTCTGTATCGCAAGATTCGCCAGCATCCGTCGGTGGCTACGATTTATTCCGAGCAATTACTCCGGGAAAAGTTCGTGGATGAAGGCGAGGTCTCCGATCTTCGCAAGGCCGTGTCGGACCGGCTGAATCAAGCCTATGAGGCCGGCAAGAAGAACGCCGAGCAATACCAGGTGCAGGACCTGAGCGCCGTGGATTTGGGAGAAATGATCGAGCCTCGGCCTAATACAGCCGTGGACCGGGGGATCATCGAGCGCGTGGTGCAAGGCATCACCACCTTCCCACCCGATTTCCACGTGCATCCCAAACTGGAGGGGTTCCTCAAGAAACGCCGCGAAGTATTGACCGGCGCACCGATCGACTGGGCTACCGCCGAAACCTTGGCCTTCGGAACTCTCGTACTGGAACGCACGCCTGTCCGGCTCGCGGGGCAAGACAGCGGCCGCGGGACTTTTAGTCAAAGACACCTCGAACAGTTCGACAGTGAGACGGGCGAGCGCTACATCCCGCTGCAGCATCTGTCCGACAAGCAGGCGCGCTTCGATGTCTACGACAGCTCGCTCAGCGAGTACGCCGTCATGGGCTTCGAGTTCGGCTATAGTGTCGCCGACCCGCTGACATTAGTTTTGTGGGAGGCACAGTTCGGCGATTTTGCCAATGGCGCGCAGATCCTGATCGACCAGTTCATCGTTAGCGCGGAATCGAAATGGGGCCAGCCCAGCGGACTGGTTTTGCTGCTGCCGCACGGCTACGAAGGCCAGGGTCCGGAGCACTCCAGCGCGCGCATCGAGCGCTTCTTGACGCTGTGCGCCGAAGATAATATTCAAGTAGTGAACGCCAGCACGCCTGCTCAATACTTTCACGTGCTGCGCCGCCAGATGCACGGGGGGCCTGATCGCCGGGGCGTCCGAAAGCCGCTCATTCTCTTTACGCCCAAGCGCATGTTGCGCCATCCAAAAGCGGTATCCATGATTGATGATTTGACCAGCGGAACATTTCGCGAAGTGATGGATGATCCGAGCGGTGTGGAATTAACGCAAGTGACCCGTGTGCTGATGTGCTCCGGCCAGGTTTATTACGACCTGATGGCCGCGCGTGAGGAGCGCAAGGTTTCCCACGTAGCCATCGTTCGGCTGGAACAGATGTATCCATTCCCGGCCGGCGATGTCCGCGACATTCTGGCGCGCTATCGGGAGACAGCCGAGGTCGTGTGGGTGCAGGAAGAGCCGCGCAATATGGGCGCGTGGCGATTCGTCCAGGAGCAGATCCAGCCAATTCTAGAACCGAGCGGCCGCGCGGTGCGCTATGTCGGACGCGCCGCCAGCGCCAGCCCAGCCACGGGATCGCTCAAGCGCCATCAGCAGGAAGTAGCCGAGATACTGGAAGGTGCCTTCTCGGCGGACGTTAACCGTGCAGCCGAGCCCAAGCGTCGGCAGGGCGGGCGGCGGAAGCGGTGACAAACGAAGGTGCACCCGACAAGGAGCAGTGCGAGGCAAAGCTTACTGCTTTGCGGGCTGCCATCGATGAAGGCGACTGCAGCGGTATTGCCGAGGGCGACGTATTTGCGCGAGTCCGGAAGACCCTCGATCTCGCCCCTAAGCGTCGCTAGCGAGTGGCGGCGTTTCGTTTCTCTCGTCGAGCCGAATTTGCCAACCTTCGACGGCAATTAGAGACACTTGCAGTCCCCACCCCACCCCATCTAATGTGGTTAGACCGAGCCTCAACGCCTCGCATGAAAGGATCGTCGTCTATGCTCAAATGCTTGCCAGCCCTGCTGCTCTCCACAGCCTGCCTGTTCGCTCAATCCAAAGTCTCCCCCGAACGTGAAGCTGCCATGAAGGCCGACCTCACCGGCCAGATCGATTCCATGAAAAAGCAGGCCCAGGTGATGGTCGATAGTGTCTTCAGCTTTGGTGAGCTAGGCTTCCAGGAGTTCGAAACCTCCAAATACCCCACGGGCATCCTCGAAAAGGAAGGTTTCAAAGTGCAGCACGGCGTGGCCGGCATCCCGACCGCTTGGGTGGCTTCGTGGGGCGAAGGCAAACCGGTGATCTCGCTCGGCTCCGATATCGACGACATTCCGCAGGCCTCGCAGAAGCCCGCCGTCGCCTGGCATGAGCCGATGATCGAAGGCGCGCCCGGTCACGGGGAAGGCCACAATTCCGGCGTCCCACTGAATATTACGGCAGCGCTGGCCGTGAAGAAAATCATGGAGCGCGAGCATTTGAAGGGCACCATACGCCTTTGGCCCGGCGTGGCCGAGGAAGAACTCGGCACCAAGGCCTACTACGTTCGTGCCGGATTGTTCAAGGACGTCGACATCGTTTTGTTCGCGCACGTGGCCAGCAATTTCGGCGTCTCTTACGGACCGGGAGGCGGCAATGGTCTGGTGTCGGTCGAATACATGTTTAAGGGTGAGAGCGCTCACGCTGCCGGTGCTCCCTGGCGCGGCCGAAGCGCACTCGACGCAGTGGAATTGATGGACGTCGGCTGGAACTTCCGCCGTGAGCATCTCCGCCTCGCCACGCGAGTCCATTACGTAATCACCAACGGCGGCGATCAACCGAACGTCGTGCCACCCAACGCTACTGTCTGGTATTACTTCCGGGAGGCCGATTACGATCACATCATGAACCTCTGGCATATCGGTGACAACATGGCTCAGGCCGCCGCGCTCATGACCGACACCACCTATACGTCACGGCTGCTGGGCAGCGCCTGGACGGGCTACTTCAACAAGCCGATTGCCGAAGATATGTACCAGAACATCAAGAAGGTCGGGCTGCCGCAATGGTCCGACGATGATCAGACACTTGCGAAGGCGCTGCAGCGCGAGTTGAAGGTCCCGGTGCGCGGGCTCGCTTCAAAGATTCCGGAGCAGCGGGCGCCTCGCGAATCAGGCAGTGACGCTGATGAAGAGGAGGGTTTCGGAGCTGGTCCCATGGGTGGCGGATCAGACGACATCGGGGATATCTCTTGGGCCGTGCCCACTATTACGCTGCGCTATCCCTCAAACATTCCCGGAGGCCCCGGCCACAACTGGGCCAATGCGATATCGATGGCGACGCCCATCGCGCATAAAGGCGTCGTGGCCGGTGCAAAAGTGCAAGCCATGACCATGCTCGACATCCTGCTGCATCCGGAATTGGTCGATCAAGCCTGGGATTATTTCAAGAACGTCCAGAACAAAGAAATGCACTATACGACGTTCCTGCGCCCGGGCGACCAGCCGGCCATCTGGCTCAATCAGAAAACCATGGAGCAGTACCGGCCGCGAATGAAGGCGCTGTATTACGATCCATCCAAATACGACACCTATTTAGAACAGTTGGGGATTAAGTATCCGACCGTTAAGCCTGCGCCGACAACTGGTAGCAGTAACTAAGCGCGTACTACTTCTTCTTTTTAGGAATTTTGGCGCCTGATTTACGCGCCTCACTGAGGGCGATAGCGACGGCCTGTTTGCGGCTCTTGACCTTGTGCCCGCTGCCCGATTTCAGGGTGCCGTGTTTCTTTTCCCGCATTACCTTTGCGATTTTGCTTTTCCCTTTTGAACTTCGTTGCGCCATTGCCGACCTCCACCCTCTAGATCACGCTGAGTCTGAATTGTTTCAGCCGCGATGGGGCTGTACGATGCACTCGGCGCACATCTCGATATCGCGGGTGAAAACCAGGAGCGTCTGCTCGGCGCACACCGCCTCTACGAGGCCGAATTGCTTTAACGGACCTTCAACGGCCAGGAGTGCGCCCTTTCTCACGGTGAGAAAATGACCGTCCGTCTCGGACGTGGCTGCAAACGACCGAATTACGCGGTAGACCGCAGTACTGGATTGGGAACCGTCCGAAATCTCGGGCGTAGTTTTTGAAGCGACGTGGCGCGGCTTACGGGACACCACTAGTTGGATGCTAACGGTGGATATAGGTGACACAAATTAGCTGGCCTTGGCGGGCCGGTCGACGGATGAACTGGCGTAGGCTTCGACTAACCGCAGAACCACCATTTCCTCGGCTCGAAGTTGAGCGGCCGAACCTCCCGAGCCAGGATGGATGCCTTTCATCGCTTCGAACATGGTCTGCCCGATGTAGCTTTCGAGAATGGCTGGATGTATGTAGTATTTCCGGCAGGCTGCCGGACGATTGCCTAGCCGCTTGGCGGTCATTTTCACAGCTTCAACAATGTTGCGCTTGGCCTCTGTTTCCGATTGCGCCGGCCCCAAGGCCGCCAGTTCCTGAGCCATTTGGCCAGTGCCGTGCCAAGTCCGGAAATCCTTGGCTGTGAAATCGTCCTCGGTGATCTCTCGCAGGTAATCGTTCACATCCGCGGAGTCCACCTTTATGTAATCGCCATCTTCCTGCTGATATTGGAACAGTTCCTGGCCGGGTAGCTCTTGAAGCTGCTTCACTATTTTGGCCAAGCGACGATCCCGAAGCTTAATGTCATGATCCTGTTTGCTCTTGCCCCGGAAGCGCAAACGTACGTTATCGCCGTGGACGTCGACATGCTGTTCTTTCAACGTGGTGAGCCCATACGATTTATTGGACTTAGCATATTCGTCGTTGCCGATTCGTATGCAGGTCTCATCCAACAAGCGCACGATGGCCGCGATAACCTTTCGCTTCGGCAGACCCTGTGCTGCAAGATCTTGATTTATTTTTTGACGAATCGTCGGCAGAACTGCGCCGAAAGCCAGCATGCGGCCGTACTTGGCTTCGTCGCGAACTTCCCTGTAACGCGGATGATAGCGATATTGCTTGCGCCCCCGTGCATCGCGGCCAACGGCCTGAATATGGCCGTTTTCGACGGGGCAAATCCAAACGTTTTCCCAGGCGGGCGGGATGACCAGAGAGGCAATCCGTTTCAAGGTCGCCTTGTCCCGTACCGGCTTGGAGTCTACACCCACGTAGGAAAATCCCTTCCCGGCCCGGCGGCGGACGATACCCGGTCCTTCGCCAGTCACATAGCGCAGGCCGGCGAATTTGGCGGATTCGAAGGGGTCTGTCGGCGGCGGGATGCTTTTGAGTCTTCTGCCCAATTTGGCTTTCTTGCCCAAGATGCTGCTCCGGAGATGGGATTCGCCGTAGTAGAGAGTGTTTCAAATACTCCTGGATATCGCGTTAGTTACGCCGATCGAAGAGTACGGCTATCCTGGGCTGATGCCGGCGAAAGCCACTGAACGCCGATTAGTCCGGCGATAGCGGATTACGCGGCCGCAGCCGAGTCAAGTTTAAGCGATCGAGTTCGCACCAATCGAATGATGAAGTAGAGCAGCAGGCCGACCGGCCCAAACATGAAGGTCAAAATCAGACCGGGAATCAACAGCAGGTGGGGGATCTTGTGTTTTTGAGCATCGCGCACCTGCCAACTTCCGACGAAGAGATCGAAGGCCAGATAATGCACCCAGCCGGCCAGAAGCAGCCAATCGTTCGTAAACAGGGCATGAACCTGCACTAGCGTTCCGAAGCCGCCTGTATTTTCGCCCCAATGAGTGGCAATCAAAACGCTATAAAGTAGAGCGAACAACAGCGGCAGAATCGCACCCGTCACTAGCGACGGCACCCAGCGGACTCGGCCGGCGACAATGAGAATCAGCCAGCCGGCGATAGCCATCAGATTAGCGACTGAGAAAACCTGTTCGGCAGTCATCAATCTCTTATCTCGCTGCTGCTCGAGCACGCTCCGGCAGCGAAACTCCCCGCGTCAAGAAGATTGCCACTGCACTGGCTCCCAGCCATAGGGCTAGCGCGGTCAGAGTGGCGCCATCCGGATCAATAATGGATTGGCCGCGCAAGGCTTGCACAGTCAATATCGCAACCAGGGCAAGGTAGCTGGTCGCGATCGCAAAGACGAAACCAATCTGCCTGGCCGCAGCCTCATTTCGACGCCTGCGCAGCGCAAGCCAGCCCAGGAAGGGAATGATCTGAAGGCCGTGCAGTCCGAAAAAGTGTGGGACGCGCAAATCGCCATGCTGCGTACTCCATCCGACGCCCGGGAGTCCCGGGCCGCCGTCCGGAGCGCCCACCGTATGGCCGCCCACCGCGCGAACCGTGTGGGTCGCGTGCAGCGCCACAGTCTGCTCGGGCGTCACTCGCAGCATCAATCCACCGCCCGACGATCCTAACACCGTGATCAACATGCCGAGCCGCAGCAACCACCCCCAAGCCGGATTTTTAAACTTCTGGCGGAACAGTGCGATTAGAACAGCGACGCTAGCTAGCCAGAGGATCCCGATGCCGGCACCCATGACGGCAAATAGAGTGGCGTCGAGCGGTGTGGACGCGTTGAAGTGGCTGGTGGTCCCGCGGACGGCCTGCATGTAGATGATCGCGACTTCGAACACCAAAACGGAGGCCAGCACCCATCCCACTACTCGCATGAACCGCGGCCAGATGGTGATGTAGCGGTACAGCCATGCGATCGTTCCAGCGAAGATTGCAGTCGAGATCGCAAACTTGGCCGGTTTCAGCCAGGCAGGTACGCCGGTGATGATGCGCGGATCGAGAAAGAGCCCCGCACAGGCGGCGACCAAAGCAGCCAGCATCAGAACACTGGTAGCGGTGAGCGGTGCGCAGTCGTTCCACGCCCTTCGGACTTCGACGGCTATATTTGGCATGGCGATCTTCTGTGCTCGACTTTCTAGCGCGTGGGCTGCGCCAGCGACTTTACCAACTCATAAAGGAACGCGTCGCCCTCGTAAAATTCGTTAATGCCCAGCCGCTCGTCCTGACCGTGCGCACGAAAGTCATCGCGCTCGATGAAGATCCCCTGCAACCCGTAGGTCGGAATTCCGGCCCGCCGCAAATACAGCCCATCTGTTGCGCCCATCACCATCACAGGCACTGTCAGCGTGCCCGGCCACATGGTGTCGGTGACCCGAGAGGCAGCTTTGAAAAGATCCGGGCGGAGCGGCGAGGGAGGACCGATTACGACGTCCCCGAGCGGCTTCACCGATACCTGCTCGTCGCCGATAACCTGCTTCAGTTTTCCGATTACTTCTTCGGGCTTCATATCTGGCAGGACGCGGCAGTTGACCGTTGCGCCGGCGGTCTGGGGCAGCGCGTTCAACGCATGCCCGCCATCCAGCATCGTGGCCACGCACGTAGTCCGCAAGGTCGCGTTCAAAGCCGTCGCGCTTGCCGCCAATTGTTCCAGTGCCTCGGCCGATCCCTGCGCCCCTGCTTTCATTTGCGCTGCCGCGGGCGGCGGCGAAACCTTGGCCATTTGTTCCAGATACGCTCGCGTCACTTCATTCGTCTCGACCGGAAACTTATATTTCGAAATGCGGACCAGCGCTTCGGCCAGCCGATAAATTGCGTTGTCCGGCACCGGCAGCGAGCTATGGCCGCCCTTATTCTTGACTTCCAGCCGGTAAGTGGCCACGTACTTCTCGCTGACTTGCACATTGTTGGCGACGCGTCTGCCATTCACCATATCGCCCCAGCCGCCTTCGTTTAAGGCGAACTCGGCATCGATCAGGTCGCGATGATTCTTCACCAGCCAGTCGGCGCCGTTATAGGGACCGCCGCCCTCCTCGTCGGCCGTGAGCGCCACGATCAAATCGCGATCTGGCTTAAAGCCTTCGCGCTTGTAGCGGATCAGGTTTGCGATCCACATCGCGGCCTGCGCTTTGTCGTCGATAGTTCCTCTCCCGTAAAAGAAGCCATCCTTCTCGGTGAGCTTGAAGGGATCGAAGGACCAATCCGAGCGTTTGGCTTCCACCACATCCAGGTGCGCGAGCAGCAATAGTGGTTTGCGCTGACCGGTCCCGTGATAGCGCGCCACGACGTTCATCTTGTGGTCAGCCGCCCCCAGCACCTGAATGTCGGATGCCGGAAAGCCCTCGGCCCGCAAACGTTCCTCCATGGCGCGGGCGGCCGGCGTCGTGGCTCCGGTACTGAACGAGGTGTTGATCTCGATCAGTTGCTTGTAGATATCGTGGACCAGCTTCTGATATTCAGGCGGAGGAAGCGTAGCGGCGCACAAGCTTGACGTTACCGTCACCAAAAGACCGGCGGCGCGAAATGTTGACTGCATGCGAACCGAGTATACACCGGCTGGTGGCAAGTGCGATAAGATATGGCCGGATAATTAACCACGAAGGAGCCATCATGATGAAAGCGGAGAAGACCACCGTCAACTGGGATCCAGCCAAGAAGGAATGGCATGTCCGCATACAGATCGGCGAAGAGGTCATCAAGCGGGCGCTTTCAAAAACGCCCCAGGACACGAGTGAAGACGTTCTGCGCTCCAAAGCCGTCGAAACGGCCAAAGACGAGGGCTACGACGTGGACGCGGCCCAGGTCGCTATCCAGCGCTAACACGGTTACCAGGGGGTCTATTACCCTACAACTTTCGGGTGGCAGTCAAAATGCTCCCTCTTGCCAATGGAGCGCGTTGGCGTTCGAGAATTGCCGCCGGTCGTCGGATAGAAGTCCTTGCGCGGATATCCCGCCAGTCTAGTCGAACAGGCGGCCACGAATTCGCGCAACACCCGGCGATCATAGAATGCCACCCGGCCGCTGATCGACTGTGATATCCTCGGCAGACGTGAGCAAGATTTACCTCGCCGCTTCCTTGATTCTGATTCTTGGGACGCTAACTTTCGGCGCCAATGCCGACAACGGAAAGCGACTTTTCATAAAGGATGGCTGCTACCAGTGCCATGGTTATCAGGGCCAGGGCGGAGCGGCTGGCGCCAGGCTCGCTCCTCGGCCGATTGTTCTGGCCGCACTCACCGCCTATGTCCGTCATCCTACCGGCCAGATGCCGCCTTACACTAGCAAGGTGCTCTCAGATGCCGACCTCGCGGATATCCACGCGTATCTAAGCTCGATCCCTGCGCCACCGCCGGTCAAAGATATTCCGCTGCTGAACTACTAGTAGACGTCTCCGTTCCAATGGCGGCGTCCCCACCGATGCAGTCGGTAACCATGCGCGTTAAATTATCGCGCTGTCGAAATCCAGGAAGTTCTTCCCTGTTTTTGGTCTAGCTCCTCGCAAATAGATCTTTGCGGCATATCGTAACAGCATCTAAACCCTTCATGACACATGCTTCAGCCACAGGTCTAGCTATGGAATCAAAATTGCTCATTGTTGCCGCAGTGGAGAGAGGGTAATGCATCAACCGTCCAAGAACAACTTTGACGCTATTGTCGTCGCCGAGATACAGCTGTTGCGCAATGGGGAGCGCCGTTTGCAACGTCTCTATTCCGATTTGCAAGCGAAACCGCAGCTTCGGCCGCAT
Source organism: Bryobacteraceae bacterium (assembly GCA_035569875.1). GTDB lineage: Bacteria > Acidobacteriota > Terriglobia > Bryobacterales > Bryobacteraceae > Palsa-89. The sequence continues at coordinate 51,002 of DATMMD010000178.1, read as the reverse complement.
TTTCTGCACGAGCTGGCAGAACTACAGTTGCGAGCCGATCGCCTAGATGCTGTTCTGAGCCCGGTGGGAGCGATGAACTCCTCCACAGCAGCATAGGTGGGCGCCGCACGTGTCCAATTGGCTGGTAGGCGAGCTGGGGGGCGAAATGTTTGACTGGCTCACCAGCGAAGAGAATGACGCCATATCGATGCTCAAGCGCGATCACGACGCCGTGAAGGCGCTCTTCGAGCGGTTCGAGACCGCGGAACGTAGAGCCGAGAAACAGAAGATCGCTAAACAGGCCATCGAAGAGTTGCGCATCCACTCCGCTATAGAAGAGGAGTTGTTCTATCCAGCCGTTCGCGAGCAATTGAAGAGCGCCATGATGAACGAGGCCGATGAAGAGCATCATGTAGCCAAGGTCCTCATCGCGGAGCTGGATGCCATGAACAGCGACAACGATCATTTCGACGCTAAGTTCACGGTTCTGGCTGAGAGCGTTCGCCATCACATCAAAGAAGAAGAAAACGATATGCTTCCGAAGGCGCGTGATCTTCAGATCGACTTTCAGGCTTTGGGTAAGAAGATGGAGCGCCGCAGGGAAGACCTGAAGGCCAAGGGTCTCCCGCCCACCGCCGAAGACTCCATGATCCGCAAAGTTCGCAGGAAAACGCCCGTTCGCGTGATAAAGTAAGTGGGGCAAGTTGGTGGGGCAGGTCTCCGACCTGCCTTTTGACTTTTCGCACCCCTAGCGAATGCGAACGCAGGTCGGAATTGTCGGGGCCGGGCCGGCCGGCCTGATGTTATCGCACCTCCTGCACCGGCAGGGCATCGAATCAATCGTAATTGAAAGTCGCACCCGTAGCCATTGCGAAGAACGCGTGCGCGCGGGCGTGTTGGAACAAAGTACCGTCGATCTCCTGGTCGAAACCGGCCTGGGCGATCGCCTGCAGCGCGAAGGCCTGGTTCACCACGGAATCGAGCTGCGCTTCAATCGGCGCCGTCATCGCATCGATATGTTCGATCTGACTGGCGGCCGCGCTATCACGGTCTATGGTCAGCAGGAAGTGATCAAAGACCTGATCAAAGCACGCCTGGACTTGGGCGGCCAAGTGCATTTCGAGGCCGAGGCAGTCAGCCTGCGAGACCTCGCCGGCCCCAAACCGTCAATCCATTTTCGCCACAACTCCGAGGTTCGCGAGATCCGTTGCGATTTCATTGCCGGGTGCGATGGCTTCCATGGCATCTCGCGAGCAGCCATCCCGGACGGCGAGGTTACGGTGTATGAGCGGGAATATCCATTCGCATGGCTCGGAATTCTCGCGCAAGCGGCGCCTTCGTCCAAAGAGGTGACCTATACCAATCACGAGCGCGGCTTTGCTTTGCTAAGCATGCGGACACCGGCGCTGTCGCGGCTCTATTTGCAATGTAAGCCCGACGAAAACCTGGCCGAATGGAGCGATCAAAGGATCTGGCAGGAATTGCAAGTTCGCACCGAGGTCGAAGGCTCTTCACTCGCGGAGGGCCCAATTCTTCAAAAGGGCGTTACGCCAATGCGCAGCTTCGTGCTCGAGCCGATGCAGTTTGGCAGGCTTTATCTGGCTGGCGACGCAGCTCACATCGTGCCTCCCACTGGCGCAAAGGGAATGAATCTGGCCATCGCAGACGTGACCGTCCTGGCTCGAGCGCTCGCCGAGTTCTACAAGACCGGACGCGAGGAACTCTTGAACCGGTACTCTCAGACCTGTCTGCGCCGCGTTTGGCGAGTCCAGCATTTCTCCTGGTGGATGACGTCCATGCTGCATCGCTTCGAAGGCGATACAGGTTTCGATCATCGCCGCCAACTCGCCGAGCTGGATTATGTCACCAGTTCCCGTGTCGCGGCCCAAAGCTTGGCGGAGAATTACGTAGGCCTGCCCCTGGAATAACGATCGCTAGCTCTTCCAGGTCAGCTACAAAGGGATAACCCACAAGAAAATATCCGACCCTCCCACGTGCTCCTGTTTATCCGGCTTCCAATTTCCCATGTCGAAGCTGTGCGACACCACTCTGGTTCCAGGCTTCAGCTCTCGCCACAGCTTCGGCCGAAGCTTCATGTTGACCTCCGGCAACAGGTAGAGCGTTACTACCGTGGCTTTCCCGATATCGGTATCGAACAGATCTCCTTGCCGGAATTCGACCAGGTTCGCCACTCCCTCTTTGCGCGCGTTTTGGTTAGCTTCCTTGATGCGCGCCGGATCGATGTCTACGCCGACTCCATGCGTGCCATATTCTTTCGCCGCGGCGATCACAATCCTTCCATCGCCACATCCCAGATCGATCAATAGGTCGTCCTTCTCGACGCCCGCCAGCTTGAGCATGGCCGCCACCGTTTCCGGCCCAGTCGGCACATAGGGCACAACTTTCTTGGGATTCGACCAGGAATCGTGCAACTGCGCATATAGAAGGGCCGGTAGAATTCCTACCGCTAGCAACAGTCTCTTGTTCACGAGTCTCTTATTCGCTAAGGCTAGCCGCCATCGCGGGCCGGGCTGGCGCTTGGGTACTGTCTGAGGCAGGCGCCGCCGATAGCGCGCGATATGTATAAAAGACCTCTTGATCATATGATCTCTCAGTGCAGCCGTATCCCGTGTAGCAAAGCACGGTGAACCAGGAAGCACATAAGAAAGCCAATCCGTGAATCTTCAGCCTGGATCGCGAGCCCCAAATCAAGATGTACAAACCGAAGCCGCCCAAAAGCAGCAGCACCAGCTCCGCAATCGGCATGTCTCCATTGGCGAGATGGTGCGAATCGATCGAGATCTCCCATCCGGCCAAGAGTATCATTGCCGATGCGACGATGAATGCCGCCCAGCGGCGCGCCTCCTGCCAGAGGAATAAGTTCCAACCAGCCACTGTCGGATCTTTGCTGAAACGCCCACACCAGGCAAACCCGCACAACGCCATCAACGCAAACGCGCTGAAGGTGGCGCCCTCGAGCACCGTCCTTTGCTCATGCAGGCGATTCAACCGCGCGCAGTCGTCGGTACCGCGAAGCAACAGAGTGCTCTCCTCATGCTGGAATTCGTCAGGGCCGTCTGAGCTCGCGATCGCGTCCGGAAAGTGCACCAGCTCGATCCTGGCCGGCCCAACAAAATTAGAAGTCGTTTGAGCGCCCATCTGAACATAGTTAGCGGCTTGAATCTTCTCCTCGGTCGGCAGCAATCTGCCCAACATGTCCTTATCGTTCAGAAATTCACGCGCCACCGGCGTAATCATCGAGCCCAGCAGATAGACCAACGAAAAGAGCGCCAGGCCGATCGCCGAGGACCGTAATTCCGCGGGAATGCACGCGATCACACGCTTGACACCGGAAGAATTGAACAGATCGGGATTCACCAGGTCGATCATTACCCATAGCCAGGGCAGAGCGAACAGCCCGATAATTACGGTTTCGAATGCCAGCTTAAATGCGTCCATGGCCTTCTCCTTTAACCGGGAACTTTCCTTTATTGGCAGGTTTTGGACCGCGTTAAGCCCGAGCGAAAACACTGAAAACAAACAGAACGCCTGCAGCTGTGAGAATAAATCGGTTTAAATGCTAACTTTTTAGTTTCCCAGGGGTCACTGCTTCCACCACTCCGCCACCGTATCGCGAGGCATTTTGGCAAGAATGTATTCGGCCATCTCCTTCAACCGGTCAGGTGTTCCCACCGGGCCGGCCCAGCAATGCCCTTTGGTTGCGCCGTAAGCGAAGAACCCCTCGTAATGCGGAGCCTCGGTCTTCTTCATCCAATCTTCCAGCTTGCGCGTCGAGTTGTTGAGGAAAAAGTTATCGGCGTCGCCCACGAAAACGTGCACCTTGTCCACCAGCTTGGGGGCCAGCGCCGACCAGTTCTTTTCGAGAAAATTCCGTAGATCGTAATGGTCTTTCCAATATTCGGCGACCCGTGGATTCATTACGCCGGTGCGTTTGTCAAACAGCGGATCGAAATAACCGTCTTCGCCCAGCGGACCAAACACGGCCGACCAGATGTCCAATTGCTCACCCGACCGGCCATGCGTGCCGTTGACCAGTTCGAAGCGATTGCGTTCTTCCGAAGTCTGCCGGATCTGCCCGTTCGTCTCGCGGCTGTTGATCGTCGGCACGCGCCGCCATTCGAACTGTTTGTAGAATGCGTTTTTGTCCTCGTAAACATTGATTCCCTCGACGTCGGAAAAATCTACGGAGTCAGGGCAATAGACCCACGTGCCGCCGAAGAAATCGGGATGAAACACCTCCAGAGCCAGCGCTTCCCAACCGCCGGTCGACCCTCCCGCCAGCAGCCGCGCCCAGGGCTGCCGGATCACCCGGAACCGTTTCTCGATTTCCGGAATCAGTTCCTGCAAAATGGCGTTGCCATAAGGTCCGACGTTCACCGAGTTCACCGCATACGAGTCGTCGAAATAGGGGTTGGGATGCTGCAGAGTGACCACAATCATGCGCGGAAAATCGTCCCTCACCCATTCGTTGTGCAGATCTTTGCCCGCCGGTCCGATGTCGAAGTTGAGCGGCGCGGCCAGCGAAAAATGCCCTTGCTGATATAGCACCGGATAGTTCAGATTAGTCCGGTCGTAATCGCGCGGCAAAAGCACTGTGGCCCCGAGAAAAATCGGGCGGCCCCAGAACTTGGTGAGCATTGGACTTTGCATCCGGAATCGCTTCACCCACGGTGTATCGGTGGGAATCTGCACCGGGGCGATCACCTGGTCGCAGACTAGCGAAATGCCATAGCCTTTCGCGCCGTCGAGCGTGACTCGCTGTGGCTTGCTGTAGAGATTTCCAGGTGAGCGGTTCCAACGCTGGCCCTCCCATTGATCATCATGCATCCAGACCACATGGCCGTCGGAGCGGCGAAATTCGGTATAGACGTTGACGAAGGCCTGCACCCAGTAATCGCCGGCCGGGATCTCTGAAATGCTGAGCACTGGCGAGCCTAGGTCGCTCGCGTCAATCACAGCTGCCTGCCCGGGAGCAAGTTTCTCGACGTCGCGCCCGAAGAACGGCGCTCCCGTGCGCCCAATCTGAAGGCGCGGCTCCGGATCGTTCTTGCTCGAGATCATCAGGTAAACGCGCCCGGTGATGGGCGCGTTATGCACCGTTACCGGAAAGGAGATCTCGAATCGCGTGTCGGCCGCCAGCAGGCAGCCAAAGCCAGTCGCCAGAAAGGCGAGCCGGTAGAAATGGTCCATGAGCGAAATTCTACCTGACTCGCCTTCGAAGTGTTGCCCTTTGGCTTAGTGGCTCAGAGCGCAGAACCCACCATTGGCGTTGACCCAGTTCTGTTGGATCAGGTACTCCCGCGACCCCAGCGTCATGTTGTACTTCGAACCATTGGCGGCGGTGGACGTCACCCCGAACGTCCAGGCGCATTTGTCGGCGTTCTCCTCGCCGCGCCGGTCATACCAGGCATTCAAGTCCGGGTCCGTAGTGGCTTCCTCCAGCTCGTGTGCGATGATGCTGGCCATGCCATCCGCGCCGGCGTTCCCGTTGGGAGAAGTAGTTTGTTCCTCGCACGCCGACGGACACCGGTCTGGATTGCCCACGAAAGCGTACTTGATATCCTGGCCGCCAATGCTGGCGTGCGTGTGCCAGCCGCAGTATTGCGTACAGAAACCGCTGGTCTCGTTCACGTCAGCCGACGTAAGCACGAAGTACACGCCGTTGGTATCGGTGGGGTGCTGCGCTGCGACAATGGCTTGAATATCTGCGTCACTCAGGCTTGTTCCGAGAGAATACTTGTCGTTGGCCTGAGTAGAGAGGTTGCACATGTTCGTCACCGCCTTCCCCGACCCATCCGTGTAGGTGGTGTTGATGTTGAAGTAAGGGGAGGGGCCGATATGCGAGGCGAAATCGGGCAGAATCGTGGTCGCCGTATTGTTGTCCCAGCTTCCGTACCAAATCAAATGTATGTTCGTGCCGCCCAGGATCACCGGTCCGCCGTGGTAGAAGATCCCATTGCCGGCTGAGGGCTTGGACGTCCGGGCCTGTCCGGGTTTGTCGCTAGGTTGGCCGGGGTGAAACACCGTGCCAATTCCCTTCCCAGTCGGGGCAAGGTCATTCTTATCATCATCACCACCGGGTGCGGCGTAGCTTAGGCTGGCCATCCCCATCGCGACGGCGAAATAGCACGCGCCCCGGAGGGCTTTCGATAGGTACATATCTGGACTTGTTCCTTTCTATGAACGGAAAAACGCGTATGGATCGAATTCTAGCAGTACCCGCCGGGGAGATGAAGCAGCTAAAAGTACTAGTTTTCCTAATAAGATCGTGGATTCCCGGTACTGGTGTCCGGCCTACGCACCTCCCAGGAGAGACGGTCAGAAAAAAAACGAAGACAAAAGGAAATGATCTATAGTGAGAGTTTTCTAATGCCGATAGGACTCTTGTAGGGAGTGGGAGTATGGCAACCTTACCGATGGACGGCTGGACCGTAGGATCTATTCGGAACACCAAGGGAATCTCGTTAGAAGAGATATCCAAGAACACCAAACTGAAAGTCTCGACTCTGAAGGCCATCGAGGATGGCAATTTCGAGGTCTTACCGGGCGGCATTTACAACATTAGTTACATTCGCCAGTATGCTAGGGCGATCGGCATTGACGAGAGCCCTCTCGTCCAGTTTTATCGTGCCAGGTGCTCCAGCGGCGAACCATCGCCGATCAACCGCTAACCACAACTCCTTTCCGCACAGTACTTTAGAATCACGTCGTTCCAACTCAGGCCAAAGAACGATCATAATGGGTTATCAGGCAACCCATGTCCAGACATCTCTTTCGCTTGGCGTCGTTTTGCATTTTTTCCCAAATTAGCGCCGCTCTGGCCACGGGCGCCGACCCTCGGTTCCAAGTTTCCTTTCCCGCTTCCCTACATGCCGCACCCATCACAGGCCGCGTCTTCGTAGCCCTAGCTAAGAAAGCCACACCCGAGCCGATTGACCAGGCCGGATCGTGGAGCGGCCAGACGCCGTTCTTTGGCCTCGATGTCCATCAACTGGCGCCGGGGAGCCTGGCAATCGTGGACAGCCAGGTATTGGGCTATCCGGCGAACAGCTTGGCTGATGTGGCGGCCGGCGATTACTACGTCCAGGCCCTGGTGAATGTCTATACCGAGTTTCACCGCTCCGACGGACACGTCATTTGGGCCCACATGGATCAGTGGGAGGGCCAGCTCTTCAATCGGTCGCCCGGCAACCTCAAGAGCGACGTCCGCAAAATCCATCTTGATCCGGCCGCAGGCTACGACGTAAAGCTGGAGCTTAGCAAAGTCATTGATCCTATTGCGGTTCCCTCAGATACAGGCTGGGTCAAGCGGGTTAGAATCCAGAGCCAGCTTCTCACCAAATTCTGGGGACATCAGATGTACCTGGGCGCAACCCTGCTCTTGCCGAAAGGCTATGATGACCATCCCGGCGAGCGCTACCCAGCTATCTATATTCAAGGGCATTTCGGATTGGCGGCGCCGTTCGGATTCCGCGAGAAGCCACCTGGCTCCGAGCGTGAAAAGTCCGGCTACGACTTCTACGGCGACTGGAACTCGGAGAATTTTCCGCGCATGATCGCGGTTACCTTCCAGCATCCCACCCCTTATTTCGATGATTCCTACGCCGTCAACTCGGCCAACAACGGGCCGTATGGCGATGCATTGTTGCAAGAGCTGATCCCTTACCTGGAGGAACATTACCGGATCATCGCGGAGCCTCGCGCCCGCCTGCTAACTGGCGGCTCGACCGGAGGTTGGGAGTCGCTGGCGCTGGAGGTCCATCATCCCGACTTCTTCGGCGGCACCTGGACCTTCTATCCCGATCCCGTCGATTTCCGCCGCTACCAGCTTGTGAACATCTATGAGGACGACAACGCTTTCCGCGCACCCGGTTTCGACTACATGGTTCCCGAGCGGCCGATGATGCGAACGGTAGAAGGCCAGATGGTGCAGACCATGCGGCAGATGAGCCAACTCGAAGAGGTGCTCGGCAGCCACGGACGTTCGGCGCAGCAGTTCGAAGCTTGGGACGCCGTCTACGGGCCGGTAGACGAAGACGGCTATCCGCGCGCGCTTTGGGATAAGCGGACCGGCAAGATCGATCGCGAGGTCGCCAAATATATGCGCGACCATGGCTACGATCTGACCGCCTATATGAAGGCCAACTGGCAAAAATTAGGGCCGCAGTTGAAAGGCAAGCTCCATTTTTATTGCGGCGAAATGGACAACTTCTATCTGAACGTTTCGGTATACATGCTGGAGGATTTTCTCAAGACGACCGACGCCGGTGCGACCTTCGAGTATGGCCGGCCCATGAAGGGCCACGGCTGGCACCCAATGAGTAATGCTGAATTAGTGAGGATGATGGCGGCTCAGCTTCAATGATTGGGAGACATCCATGAACCGGAGAGTTTTTCTCTGCGCGGCGGCAGCAGCAGGTTTTCGAATGATCGCGCGGGCGCAGCCCCCCAGCGTTCCAGATGCGATTCGCAACCTGCGCCCCATGACTGCGGGCATCCAGCCCATCACTGACGCCGAACGCCGCGCCCGCGTCGAGAAGGCGCGCAGGCTGATGCACGAAAACAAAATTGGCGCAGTGGTGATGGAAGGCGGCTCGAGCGCGTTCTACTTCACCGGCTCGCGTTCGGATGGACTCTTCGTACTGCCGTTGCGCGGCGAAATCCTATCTTTAGCGCGTGAGTATAGTGCCATCGCGAGCGCTCTGAAGGACAACGGAGTCGCCGCGGGACGCGTTGGAATCGAAGAGCGAGTTCACTTTGACGTCATCGACGGCGTGGGCAAGCTGGCGCCGGCGCTCGAATTCACCAGCGCCGATCCGGTCACTGCCGGCTGCCGCATGATAAAGTCGCCGGCTGAGATCGCTCTGATGCAGCGCGCCAACGACATCACTATCGCGGCCTATCGGGCTGCATTGGGCTCTCTAACAGAAGGCATGACGCAGCGGGAATTGAGCGCCAACATCGCGGCGGCTTATCGTGCACTCGGCGTGCAGGGCGGCGCCATGGCTATTTTCGGCAAGTACACCGCGTTTCCACACGGCAGTGTTCAACCCCAGCAACTGCGGGAGGGCGATCTGGTCCTGATCGACGACGGCTGCAGCGTGGAAGGCTACCAATCCGACATTACGCGCACAGTAATCTTCGGCCAGCCGACTGCCCGGCAGCGCCAGATCTGGGCGTTGGAGCGCGAGGCGCAAGATGCCGCGCTGGCCGCCGCGCAGCCCGGCGCTTCATGCGAATCGGTGGACGCCGCAGCGCGCAAAGTGATTACCGATGCCGGTTTCGGACCCGGCTACAAAGTCCCCGGCCTGCCGCACCGCACCGGCCACGGCATCGGGCTGGACGGCCACGAGTGGACTTACCTGGTTCGGGGAAACCAGACGCGGCTTCAGCCCGGCATGTGCTTCAGCGATGAGCCCACCATCGCGATCTATGGCGAGTTCGGTGTGCGCCTGGAAGATTGCATGTACATCACCGAAGACGGCGCGCGCATGTTCACCAAACAAAGCCCGGCCATCGATCAGCCGTTCGGGTGAGGAAAGTCGACCATGCCGCAGACCAACGAAGTTTCCGAATCAACCTACCGGGCGCGGATCGCCAAGGCTCAGGCCGCCATGAAAGAGTTTGGACTCGGGGCGATGGTTTTAGAACCCGGCCCGGCCATGCTCTACCTGACGGGTGTCCGTTGGGGACGCAGCGAGCGAACATTCACCGTCGTGCTGCCGGAGAAAGGGGAGCCGGTCTATGTGTTGCCCGGCTTCGAAGAGATGCGGGCTCGCGAGCTGATCCATGTGGGCGACGACATCCGAATCTGGCAGGAAGATGAAAGCCCCTACCAGCGGATCACGCAAGCGCTGAAAGATCGCGGGGTCACATCGGGCCGCGTCGGCATCGACGATTCCGCCCGCTTCTTCGTGTTCGATGGCATCCGGAAGCTGGCGCCGAAGCTCGATTACGTCAGCGCGAAAGCGGTGTTGAAGTCGGCCGGAGTTGAAACCGTTGCCGCGCCACAGGGCGGTCGACGATAGTGCGTTCGATTTTCGCGCTGTGCGTGTGTTCGACGGTTAGCTTGTGTTTGATCGTCGCGTGCCGCAAGCCCGCGCCGAAAGTGGTGGTCCCGGAAGTCTTCCGCGTGAAATTCGAGACCACGCAAGGGGACTTCGTGGTGGAAGCCACGCGAGCTTGGGCGCCGCACGGCGTAGACCGGTTCCATGAGCTGGTCCGTATGCGCTATTTCGACGAAGGCCGCTTTTACCGCGTGCTCCAGGGCTTTATCGCGCAGTTCGGCGTCCATCGCGATTTCAATGTCCACGCCACTTGGCGGAATTTCTTCATCGTGGACGATCCGCCGCGCCAGAAGAACCTGCGCGGAAACCTGGCCTTTGCTAAGTCCGGCCCCAACACGCGTGCCACTGAGATCTTTATCAACCTAGCTGACAACGCCGTGCTGGACGATCAGAGCTTCGTACCTTTCGGAAAGATCGTCGAGGGCCTCGAGGTAATCGACAAGTTATATTCAGGCTATGGCGAGATGCGGCCGGAGGGAAAAGAGATCGATGCGGGCCGGGTCGAGGAAGAGACCAACGAGTACCTGGTTCCCCGCTTTCCGAAAATGGATTACATCAAACGAGCCCGGCTGCTACCGTAACTGCTTCTCCTCCGTCTTCGAAAAAATCTCGCGATAGCAGGCGATACATGGCCGGTCACGCCGGCAGAGCGGATCGTTATGCGCGCAATGATGGCGTCCACGCCGGAACAAGGCATAGACACCCAAGCTGCCCGCGGGTGCAAGTAGGAGAAAAAGGATAATACGCAGGGGAGTCACCGGGCACTCCTTAGCTTCCAGGATACGCCGGAAGCGGCGCGAAAAGGAATTTGCATGACAGTGGCCGTTATGCTTGGGTTGCGCTGGAAGGTGGGGCTTTTTTGCGAATGGCGGTGGTGATCACATCGCGGGCGCGGCTAAGCGCTGGCCGCACGGCATCGAATGCGGTGGGCGCGCGAGGAAGATCCGCATACAGACATCCGGCCACCTTACCGTCGATGACGATGGGCAGAAGAGCGAAAGCGCCGGGTTTGAAGGCCGTGACCAGCGCGGAGTAATCGTAGCGGGGATCGCGCGCCCGATCGACGAAAACATCTTCCTTGCGCTCCAATGCCGCGCGCAGGGGACCCTCGGCGGCGTCCACCGAAAACTGAAAGCGCTGCAGAACGTCATCGACCGATTCTCCGGTGGCGAGGCGGCCGCGTATCAGGGTCAGGTCTTCGTTCATGAGACCGAAGACTACGTGTTCGAACCCAATGGCCCGGATGTCCTCCAGCAGGGCGGTGATGAAATGAGCCAGTTCAAAATCATTTTGTGCAGCTTGGCTGGCCCGCTGAATGGCCTGTTGCAGGGCTCTCAACCCTGCGTGGTCAAACACGGGCGTAGATTTCAACATCTGGCGGGCTCGCTCGGCCTGCTTCGCCAAAACCAGTGCGTCAGTCGGGACCGAGAGCGCCGCGAAGGCCTGTTGCGTCTCCGCGAAAGCTGTATCGACGATGTGGTTAAGGTCGCGTACCGAGACCAATGCCCGATGGCCGTCGGTATCGATCACCGTTTGCAGATGGACGGAATCCAAACCCGTGCCTTTGCGATACAGCGCTCGGGTGAGCTCGTGCCCGTAGTTGGACACCGAGGCCAGGCACCGGTCCCAGGCTGTTCCAGTGATCGCGGCAGCCGGGTCCATGCTGAGGCGCACCTGGGAGGGCATATTCCAAACTGCGGCGATGCGCTTTCCCACCTCGTCCCAGGAGAAATCGAGAACACGCCGGCAGGCCGGCCCTTCAGGAATCTTCTCTTCGTGCATGGTCAAGATAATGCGCGAGTACTCCTGCGGATAATGGCATGCAATCAGAACTTCACCCAGGTTCCGGAAGAGGCCGCAAATGTAGGCCTCTTCTGGCCGCGGGTAACCGATGGCGGCTGCCACGTCGCGACCGTGCACCGCAGTCCGTACCGAGAGCAGCAGCAGTTCGCGCAAACAGGGCGAGCGATTAGCGAATTGTTCGATGTAGCGGACCGTGCTGACCATGCTGCGCACCTTGTCCCATCCAAGCAGGATGATGGCGTGAGGCACGCTCAGGATGGGGCGGCGGGAATGGTTGTACGTGGCGGAATTCGCGAGCCGCAGAATTTGGGAGGTCAGGCCCAGGTCTTTGAGAATGACACGCACCAGCTCGACGGAATTGCCATCCAGATCGAGTGTTCGAAGCATGACTTCATTGGCGTGATCGCAGAAGGGCGGAACGCCCTCGGCGTGGAAAATGCGCTCTACGCAGACTTCCAGCTTTTCTTCGCGCGTAAGGGGCTCGGCGGGAACGAATTTTAGGGCTTCACCGGTGATATACCACCTCCCGTATACCTCTTCGGCGATTCAGAAAAGGATGTGAATATTTGCAGGCACCGGCCTCGGGATGCTGATCACATCGTTGTTGCGGCGCTATGGCCGAGCGCTGCGGCGCTGACCCAATAAAATGTGCATCCAAACGGGAGTCGACCTGATCGCCGAAAGCGCTAGGAAATGACCCGTTTCCGTACGGCGTACAGGATCAGTTCCGCGAAGTTGTGCAAATTCAGCTTATCTTGTAGGTTCCGGCGGTGAGTCTCAACCGTGTAAAGGCTGAGATTCAAAAGCGATGCGATATCCTTATTGGACTTTCCTTCGGCCAACAGTTGCAGGATCTCCCGCTCTCGCGACGTTAGCAGTTCGTAGCTGTCCTCAACTCCTCGCGTGCGTATCTCGCGCACGTAGTCTTCGACCAGCATTTTGCTGATTTCCGCGCTAAAGAACGTCTTGCCTTGGCTCACCGCTTTGATCGCCTCGATCAGATCGCTTTCCGCGGAATCCTTAAGCAGATAGCCCTTGGCCCCTGCTTTCAGCGCTCTGAGGACATAGCCTTCGTCGGAGTGCATGCTTAGAAACACGATGGCGACGTGGGGGAGCGCGGAGGCGATGCGCTGCGCCGCTTCAATCCCGCTGAGGTTGGGCATCGCGATATCCAGAATCACCACATCCGGGTGGGTGGCCTCGGCCTGCTCCATCGCCTGCCGGCCATCGGATGCTTCGCCCACTACATTGAAGCCGGGGTGGCTCTCAAGAAGCAGCCGCAGGCCCCTGCGCATCACGGTGTGATCGTCAGCTAACAGGATGCGAATCTGTTTCGCGCGCGTTTGTAATTCCATTTTGCTCGGTGACTTTGAAAGGCAACTCGACTGTTAGCACAGTTCCGGCCCCGGGCTCGGAATGCACGTGACAGATACCGCCCAACTGCTCCACCCGCTCCTGGATTCCGGCCAACCCCAGACCCTTCATTTGCGTGACATCGAAGCCCTGACCATCGTCCTGAATCGAAAGCGTCAAGCGGCTGGGCTCTTGTTGCACGCGAATGCGGACGGCGTTGGCTTGGGCGTGACGCGAGCTGTTGTGCAACGCCTCCTGAACCACGCGATATATACAGGTCTTGTATTCGTCCGGCAAATCGTCGGATACAAAGTCGGCCGCGACGCTAACGTCCATGGAGGTGCGTTTAGACACTTCGCGCGCTTGCCAACGCAGCGCCGGAACCAGGCCCAGGTCGTCTAACATGGATGGCCGGAGAAGCAGGGCCATATTCCGGACCACGCGCACCGTGCTTTCCACCAGACCCTTTATGATTTCCACCTGAGTGCGCAACTGGTCGTCTGAGCGTATGCCCAATCCAGTCGAGAGATTACGCAGCTCTATCAGCACCGCCGAAAGCGATTGACCCACTTCATCGTGTAACTCCCGGGATAGCGCTCGCCGCTCCGTTTCTTGCGCCTGAACCAGCCGCGCCGAGAGATCTTTGAGCTGGCTGCGAGCTTCCGCCGCTTCCTCATAGCGCGCATGCGCCTGCTGTTCCAGCTTGAGAATCTTGCGCATGCTGAAGGCCGCCATTCCCAGCCCCAGCGCCAGCGCCGCCACTAGGGTTATGGCGACCCTGGTTTGAAACGCCAGCAAAAGGCCGACCACCAGATCGTTTGCGGCATTGAGCTGTTGTTCGTTAATTTCCGCGATCCGGTCGGCTATAGCGAGCATGTTTTGACGCCGTGGAAATACTTCATCGCGCAGAAAGGTATAGCCCAGCCGCCGCCGCTCCACGGCATCCCATTTGAAGATGGGCGCTAGGATTCCCCAATATTGCGCCAGCTCTGACTTCAAAGCGGTATAGTGTTTGACTTCTTCAGGGGCGATTTGGCGCCCGTAAGAATCGAGCGCGGAAACCATCTGTACTCGTACTTGTTCCAGGCTGGCCCGGTATGCTTCCGCCCTTTCAGTCTCTGGTTCCAGCAGGTAATCGCGGACATAAGTCCCGGAAACATAGACTTCCGAGCGGATATCATTCAAAACGTGATTTCGAAACAGAAACTGGCGGCGAATTCGATCATCCTTGGTCCGGAAACTTTGCAGTACTCGTAAAGCGTCTATTCCAGCGAGAGCCATGATCGCGAGGAGGCTGCCGAAACCCACGATGAGCGCCAAACGGCTGCTCAGCAGCAGCCGATCGTGACCACGCCCTTCGGTCTTACTCATCGAAAGTTCCAAAGCTGGGCTCTATTTCAAGCCTAACCGATCAAGACCCGAGTTAAAAGGAACTACTGGAGATTTGGGCCCGAAATACCAGCCGGTTGGTATAGGAAAGCTGTGTCCCGGCGGCGTATATTGTTGGACGGAATCAGTGTGTTGACTGTGTCTACGCTCGATCTGGATAAGATCCGGTCCATGGATACGTGTACTGTATCCAACGCGATTGAAGGGCTGAACGTCAGGCTGCGCAACGAAGGTTTTATTTCCGGAGCCGTGCGCTGCCGTTTTCCAAACTTCGAGCCGATGCTAGGTTACGCTGTCACCGGACGAATCCGGAGTTCGAGCCTCCCCATGTCGGGCCGATGCTACTACGACCGGATGGATTTTTGGAGCTACGTTGCTACCATTCCACAGCCGCGTGTAATTGTGCTGCAGGATGTCGACCATATGCCCGGAGTCGGGGCCTTTGTAGGCGAAATTCACGCCAACATAGGGTTGGCCTTGAACTGCGTGGGCTACATCACTAACGGAGCGGTACGCGATTTGCTGGCTGTCAAGGCGCTCGGTTTCCATCTTTTTTCGGGGAGCGTCTCGGTGTCTCATGCTTATGCCCACCTGATCGAGTTCGGTGAGCCGGTTGAAATCGGCGGATTGAAAATCGCACCGGGAGATCTGCTGCACGGCGACCGGCATGGCGTCCAGGCAATTCCACCTGAAGCGATCTCGAAAATTCCACAAGAAGCAGAGCGGATCTTGCGCTTGGAAAGCGAATTGATCCAGTTTTGCAAGTCGCCCCATTTCTCGTTGAAAGGCCTTGCGGATCGGTTGAAGCAAGCGTCTAAGGATGGCCCGTGCGTCTAAGAATCGCCATTCCGCTGCTGTCCGGAGTGATTGTCATCGCGGGAGTATTGGCATCCTGTGGCAATGGCGAAAAGGCCAGTGCAAACGCGCCTCTCGCCGCAGAGGGAATTTCTGTCGGCGTGGCGAAAGTAGGTAGAAAGCCTCTCGGCCGAAAGCTCACAGTCTCCTCCGAACTGGTTCCGTTCCAGGAAATCGACGTCTATGCTAAGGAGTCCGGCTATGTGAAGACGCTGGACGTAGATTATGGCTCACGGGTGAAGGCCGGCCAGGTTATGGCGGTGCTCGAGATCCCGGAGCTGGAATCGCAGTTGCAGCAGGACGATGCGGCCATTAAGAACGCCTCCGACCAGATTACGCATGCTCAACACGACCTCGTCCGCGCGCAAGCGCAGTACAACGCCTTGCATCTCCAATTTGAACGATTGAGCGGAGTTTCAAAATCGAAGCCGGGCCTGGTGGCGCAACAGGAAGTCGATGATGCCCAAGGAAAAGATTTGGCCGCCGAGGCGCAGGTGGAAGCTTCCAAATCGAGTCTGGAGGCCGCGCAAAGCCAGTTGGCCGTTATGCAAGCCAAGCGCAAGCACGATCAAGACCTGTACAATTATTCGAAAATCACCGCGCCTTTTGCTGGGGTCATCACGCAGCGCTTCGCAAATCTGGGCGCCTTAATGCAGGCAGGCACCAGTTCCAGCACCCAAGCCATGCCGCTGGTTCGCCTCTCGCAGGACGATCTTTTCCGTCTCGTCATACCGGTTCCTGAGTCGTACGTTCGCTATATCAAAATTGGCGACCCGGTCAGCGTGATGGTTCCGTCGCTGAATCGCACTTTCCCCGGTAAGGTGGCTCGCTTCTCCGTCGACGTGAGGGAAGATACGCGCACTATGCATACCGAAGTGGATGTGCCGAATCCGGACAAGGTCCTGATTCCCGGGATGTACGCGGAAGCGACTATCACGCTCGATCAGAAGGCCGCCGCGCTGGCAGTACCGCTGCAAGCAGTGGACCATCAGGGCGACAAAACCGTTGTCGACGTGGTTTCTCCGTCCGGCAAGATCGAGGTCCGCCCGGTGGCTCTTGGCATTCAGACCGCTAGTGAGGCGGAAGTGCTCTCTGGAGTGCAGGACGGAGAGATGGTTGTGGTCAGCGATCGCAGCGGCCTGAAGCCGGGCGAGGAAGTGCATCCGAAGGTGGTCGAATTGGTCGAGTACCAAAGCCAGGAAGACAAGCAGTAGCCCAGGCGAGAGAAATCATAAGTGTCCCGCTTTTCGATTCGGAATCCGTACTTCATTGTGGTCGTCTGCTTGGCGCTGATGGTGATTGGCATAACCAGTCTGCTGCGGATGCCGGTGGATCTGTTTCCTTCAATCAATCTTCCGGAGGTGGTGGTGGCAACGTTTTATTCGGGTATGCCGCCGCAGGATATCGAAACCGATATCACCGATCCACTGGAGCGGTTCTTCACGCTGGCGAGCGGCATTGACCACATGGAATCGCGCTCGTTGCTCGGCGTGAGCATCATCAAGGTCTACTTTCAGCCTGGCACCAATGCCGATGCCGACGTCACCGAACTTTCCAATCTCGCGCTGGCGGACCTAAAACGCCTTCCACCCGGAACTCTTCCGCCCGTGGTGCTTAAGTTCGATGCTTCCAGCCTGCCGGTTTGCCTGGTGACGTTGGAGGGCCAAGGGCTGAATCAGACCCAGTTGCACGACATCGGGCAGTTCACCATTCGCAACCAGATCGCGGTGGTGAAAGGCGCCGAAATTCCGCCGCCGTTCGGTGGAAAGTATCGGCAAGTCATGATCTACGTCGATCCGTACAAGCTGAAATCCCGCCAGTTGAGCCCGATGGACGTAGTGAATGCCGTCAACCTGAACAACCTGATTCTCCCCGCCGGCGACGTGAAGATGGGCTCCATTGATTATTACGTTTACTCCAATAGCCTGGTGAAGAAGGTCGCGGATCTGAACAATGTTCCCATCCGGACGGTGGGGCACAGTTGGGTTTCGGTGGGGGACATCGGGCACGCCGAGGATGCCAACCAGATTCAATACAACATCGTTCGCGTCGACAGCCAGCGCTCCGCATACCTTCCGATCATGAAGCAGGGCGGAGACACCAACACAATCCAAGTTGTCGACGGCATCCGCGACATGCTGAAAAAGCTATTCGATATTCCACGGCAGCTCAAGGCTACCGTGGTCTTCGATCAATCCGCCTTCGTCAAGGAGGCGATCAACACCTTGCTGCACGAGGGGCTGATCGGACTGGCGCTGACCAGCCTAATGATCCTGATTTTCCTGGGGAGTCTGCGGGCAACTGTAGCGGTGTTTCTTTCGATTCCGCTTTCCGCTTTGACCACGTTTGTTGTGTTGTATACGTTTGGCAGCACCGTAAACACGATGATTCTGGGTGGCCTGGCGCTGGCGTTTTCGCGCGTGATCGACAATTCGGTCATCTCGCTCGAGAACATCTATCGGCATCTGGAGATGGGCGCATCGCCGGAGGTTGCGGCCGAACAGGGCGGCGCGGAAGTAAGCATGGCCGTGCTGGCTGCCACTCTGACGACGGTGGTGGTTTTCTTCCCGGTTACGTTCTTATACGGCGTCAGCAAGTTTCTATTCTCGGCACTCGCGTTGGCGGTGGTGATCTCCCTTTTCGCCTCCTATTTCGTGGCCATGACAGTGATCCCGCTATTCTGCGGGCGTTTCCTGAAGAGCGTGCATCACGCACAAGAAGAGGTGAGAAGCGGCGGTTTTAATGCCTGGTTCAATCGCGGCTTCGGAGCTATGCTCGATTTCTATGAAGGGCTGGTCCGGCGCGCGTTGCGTCGGCCAGTTCTGACCATTGTCGGGTTGCTGGGTTTGTTCGTGGCCAGCCTCGCCATTTATCCGCTCATCGGAGTGGCGTTTTTCCCGCTAACCGACGCCGGACAATTCACCATCAATCTCAAGATTCCCACCGGAGCCCGCATTGAAGTCACCGACGACTATGTCGGCAAGATCGAGGACCTTATCCGTCATGTAGTCGATCCGGGCGATTTCAAGATGATCGTCTCCAACATCGGAGTGGTGCCCGACTTCTCGGCGCTATACACCACCAACGCGGGCCCCTACACGGCCACCATCCAGGTTGAGCTGAAGGATGCGCACAGAACCAGCAGCTTCGAGTACATGGACCGGATGCGCCGCGAAATTGCCAGCCGCTATCCCGATTTGCGCACCTTCTTCTCCAGCGGTTCGATGGTGGACGCGATCCTCAACATGGGTATGCCGGCGCCCATCGACGTCCAGATCAGCAGCGGCAACCTCGATAACGCCTACGCTATTGCGCAGGATCTATCCGCTCGTTTCCGAAAGCTACACGGAATCGGGGCGGTCTACGTGCCGCAGGACATGAATTATCCGGCACTGCGCCTCAAGGTGGATCGGGTCCACGCGGCCGAGCTTGGACTTACGCAGAAAGAGATCGTCGACAACGTAATAACCGCGCTCAACTCGAACACTATGATCGCGCCGAACTACTGGGTAGATCATCAGACGGGCAACGATTACTTTTTGACGGTGCAGTATTACGAGCATGGCGCTCCCGCGATTCACAGCTTCATCGACCTGCAGCAGATTCCTCTGCGCGGCCGTTTGCAAACACCGAAGGTGGACGGCGTGCGCCCGCCCGTTCGTTCTCAAGCGCCCAATAACGTGGATCACGCTCCGCCGCCCCCGCCGTCCAACCCCAAGGCCTCCGCGCGGCCCACCACAGTGCTCGGCAGCGTGGCTAGTCTCGATTTCGCAAAATCACCCACCGAGATCGATCATTATCAGATCCAGCGCGTGGCCGACGTTTACATCACGCCATCGGGAGAGGATCTCGGCAAAGTTACCAGCGAGATTCGGAACGTGCTCGGAAGTCTCAAGTTTCCCCGGAATGTCCGGATCAACCTCCGCGGCATGGTGGAGGGCATGCAGAAGTCGTTCCAAAGCTTTGCCACCGGTCTTTCGCTTTCCGTGCTGCTTCTGTTCCTAATCCTGGTGGCGCAGTTCCGGTCATTCAAGGATCCGTTCCTGATCATGCTGGCGATTCCGATGGGATTCATCGGTGTGCTGGTGGTGCTGCCTTTAACACACACGACTCTGAACGTCATGTCGCTGATGGGCCTGCTGATGCTGGTAGGCGTGGCCGCTTCGAACAGCATACTGATTGTCGAATTCGCTCATCGGCTGGAAGAACAAGGCCGGTCGGTTGAGGACGCCGTGATCATGTCCTGCCGCGTTCGCCTGCGTCCCATCCTGATGACCTCGCTGGCCACGATTATCGGCATGATTCCGATGGCGCTGAAGTTGGGTACGGGCAGCGAGCAGTACGCTCCGCTCGCCCGCACCATCATCGGCGGGTTGACGGCTTCGGTGCTGCTGACCGTGTTCATTGTGCCGGCCGCTTATCTTTTGGTTTATCGCCAGAGGGTGGTCTATCGCCAGAGTGTCGTCGATCGCAGGAGGACCGTGTAACGATGCCGCGCTTCTCGATCAAGAATCCCTATTTCATCATCGTCGTCTGTCTTGCGCTCACCGTCATCGGCATCACCAGTCTGGCCCGCATGCCGGTGGATCTGTTTCCGCCCATTAATCTTCCAGAGGTGGTGGTAGCGACATTCTACTCCGGGATGCCGCCCGAAGATGTCGAAACCGACATCACCAATCCCCTGGAACGATTCTTTACGCTGGCGTCCGGGATCGATCACATGGAATCGCGATCGCTGTTGGGCGTGAGCATTATCAAGGTGTTCTTCCAGCCCGGAACCAATGCCGACGCCGACGTCACCCAGCTTTCCAACCTCGCCCTCGCCGACCTGAAACGCTTGCCGCCCGGTACTCTGCCGCCGGTGGTGCTTAAATTCGACGCCTCCAGTCTCCCGGTCTGCCTGGTGACCGTAAAGGGTGAAGGCATGAACGAGACACAGCTCCACGATATCGCTCAGTTCCAGATTCGCAATCAGATTGCCGTGGTAAAGGGAGCGGAGATTCCGGGCGTGTTCGGTGGCAAATACCGGCAAGCGATGATCTATGTTGACCCCTATAAGCTTCTGTCACGTCAGATTAGCGTGATGGACGTGGTGGACGCCGTCAACGACGAAAACCTGATTTTGCCGGCCGGTGATGTGAAGATCGGCCCCAACGACTATTACGTATACTCCAACAGCCTGGTCAAGCAGGTGCAGGATCTGAATGCGGTTCCCATTAAAACCGTGGGGACGCGCTGGGTATCAGTTGGCGACGTGGGCGAGGCCAAAGATGCCAGCCAGCTTCAATACAACATTGTCCGCATCGATGGCCAAAAGTCAGCCTACATCCCGATCATGAAGCAGGGTGGCGACACCAACACCATTCAGGTCGTGGATGACGTCCGGCACTTGATCGGCAACCTGTTCGACATCCCCAAGCAGTTGCGCACCGCCATCGTTTTCGATCAGTCCGTGTTCGTTAAAGAAGCGCTGAACACCGTGCTGCACGAGGGCATCATCGGCCTGGTGCTGACCAGCTTAATGATCCTGATCTTTCTCGGAAGCATGCGCGCCACGTTCGCGGTCCTGTTGTCGATTCCCATATCGGCGCTGGCCACGTTCGTCATCCTCTACATGCTCGGAAGCACCGTGAATACGATGATTCTCGGCGGCCTGGCGCTGGCCTTTTCGCGTGTCATCGATAACTCGGTCATCTCGCTCGAAAACATTTATCGACACCTGGAAATGGGATCGTCTCCGCAGGTCGCCGCCGAGCAGGGCGGGGCAGAGGTCAACCTGGCGGTGCTGGCCGCGACGCTGGTGGACGTGGTCGACTTCTTCCCCGTCACTTTTCTCTATGGCGTAAGCAAGTTCTTGTTCTCGGCTCTCGCGCTGGCCTTCTGCCTGTCGCTGTTGGCGTCCTTCGTGGTCGCGATGACCGTCATCCCGCTATTCTGTTCCAAATTCCTGAAGGGCATTCATCACCAGCATGGCGACGATGCCGTTACCAATACCTCCTGGGGCGCGCGGTTCAATACCTGGTTCAACCGCATGTTTAATGGCCTCCTGGATGGCTACGAACGCGCGGTCCGCGTGTGCCTGCGGCGCCCGGTGCTCACCTTGGTGGCGCTGCTTTGCGTGTTTTTCGCGAGCTTGGCCATCTACCCGCTGCTCGGTTTGGCATTCTTCCCGCAGACCGACGCCGGACAATTCACGATGAACGTCAAGGTGCCCACGGGTACGCGTATCGAAGTCACTGACCAATATGTAGGCAAGATCGAGAACTTGATCAAGCAAGTTGTAGATCCGCACGATATGAAGATGATCGTTTCCAACATCGGCGTGGTGAACGATTTTTCGTCGCTTTACACAACTAACGCCGGACAATACACCGCCACCATTCAGGTCGCGCTGAATGACGATCATCGCGTGGGCAGTCTGGAGTATATGGATCGTGTGCGGACTAAATTGGCAGCAGAGTTCCCGGATGTGCGTGCCTTCTTCCAGAGCGGATCGATGGTGGACGCGATTCTCAATTCCGGAATGCCCGCGCCCATCGATGTGCAGGTCAACACGCGGGATCTGGACACCACCTACAACACCGCGCAAGATCTTGCTCGGCGCATTCGTAGGCTTCCGGGCGTCGGAGAGATATACATACCGCAAGATATGAACTATCCGGCGCTGCGGCTGGACGTCGATCGCGTCCACGCAGCCGAGCTGGGCCTCACCCAGAAAGACATCGTCGACAACGTCATCACCGCTCTGAATTCGAACACCATGATCGCTCCCAACTATTGGGTCGACTATAAGACCGGCAATGATTACTTTCTGAGCGTGCAGTTTGCCGAACACGGCCGAGCCGCAATTCACAACATGGTCGATCTCAAGCAGATCCCGCTGCGCGCGCCGAACCTAACCCAGCCCACCACGCTGGACGCGGTCGTAAAGCTGGCGAATGTTCTGTCACCCACGGAAATCGACCACTATCAGATCCAGAGAGTAGTAGATGTTTATGTCACGCCCTCCGGCGAAGATCTCGGAAGTCTTACCAGCGCAATCCGGCAGGCCATAGCCGATGCCCACTTGCCTTCCAATATCCGTGTGACGCTACGCGGGATGGTGGAGGGCATGGAGGCTTCATTCAAGAGCTTCGCCCTTGGTTTCAGCTTGTCCTTCATTCTTCTGTTGCTGATCCTGATCGCCCAATTCCGTTCGTTCATCGATCCGTTCCTTATAATGCTGGCGATTCCGATGGGATTTGTGGGCGTGCTGATCATCCTGCCGCTTACTCACACCACACTGAACGTGATGTCGCTCATGGGTGTGCTGATGCTGATCGGGATCGCGGATTCCAACAGCATTTTGATCGTGGACTTCGCGCACAAGCTGGAAGAACAGGGATTATCAGTAGCCGACGCCATCGTCACTGCCTGCCGCGTCCGGCTGCGACCGATTCTGATGACGTCGCTGGCGACCATCATCGGGATGATCCCCATGGCCATGAAGCTCGGTACCGGCGGCGAGCAATATACTCCCATGGCCCGGGCCATCATCGGCGGACTGACCTCGTCGGTTATTCTCACGGTCTTCATCGTTCCAGCCGCCTATCTACTTGTCTACAGAAGGAGAAGGCCAAATGCTTCACAGATTAACCCCAATGCTTCATAGACTGACTAAATTACTCGGCATTGCAACGGTAGCCTTCGTCGGCGGCAGGCACGCCTACGCCCAAGCTTCCCCTAGACTCACCCTCCAGGACGCGCGAGAGCTGGCCCTCAAGAATCATCCGCAGATCCAGGCCGCGCAAAACGAACTCGGTTTCGCCAACCAGCAGATCATTATTAACCGCGCCCCCTACTATCCTGAGGTGAGCGGAGAGATAACCGGCTCCCAAGGCAACAACCTGTCCAGAATCGGCGCGGGCGATTTATCGGCGTCCCGGCTCTTCGATCGTTTTGGACAAGGGGTCGTCATCCATCAGCTCGTCACCGATTCCGGACGCACCCCCAACCTCGTCGCTAGTGCGCGTTTCAATGCCCAGGCCACTGCGCACGATCTCGACGCCACGCGCTACAACGTGCTACTCGCGGTCGGCCGTGCCTACTACGACGTGCTGCACGCCCAAGCCGTAGTGAAAGTCGCCGAGCAGACCGTCGCGGCCCGGCAGACTCTCAGTGATCAGGTAACCGAACTCGCCAGGAACCAGCTCAAGTCGCAGCTCGATGTCAGCCTGGTCGACGTCAACGTTTCCGAGGCGAAGCTTCTGCTCATTCGTGCCAAGGAAGGCGTCCAGCAGGCGCTGGCAGAACTGGGCCGCGCGTTAGGCTCCGACCAAGCCGCTAATTATCAGCTTGTGGACGAGCCCCTTCCGCCTGGGCCGCCTGACAAACCGGACGACCTGGTCGTGCAGGCAGAGAACAACCGGCCCGAACTTGCCAGCCTGCGTTCCTCGCGCGAGGGCGCTTACAAATTCTTCGAAGCGGAGAAGGATCTCAACCGTCCAACGGTGAGCGTGATCGCCGTGGGCGGCGGTATTCCTTTTATCAATACGCCTGTCAACGCGCCTATCCCGCCCGAGTATGAGGGCGTGGCTGCCAATGTGAATATCCCGGTGTTCAACGGGCATCTGTTTTCCGCCCGGCGTGAAGCTGCCCATCAGCGTGCAATGGAAGCCGATCAGCGGTTGCGGGATCAGCAGGAGCGAGTCGCGCGCGACGTTCGCGTGGCCTGGGCCGGCGCCATCACAGCGTTCCAGCGCATCGACGTCACCGCCCAATTCCTGCGCCAGGCCGCGTTAGCATTGGATCTGGCCCAAGGACGCTACAATCTGGGGTTGTCCTCCATCGTTGAATTGACTCAATCTCAATTGAATCTGACTGAGGCTGAAATTGAGAACCTCAGCGCGAAGTACGACTATCAAACTCAGAATTCGGTTCTACAGTACACGATCGGCAACCTGCGATAGCGGCATATGAGCGGCCAGACCAAGCCGTTGTTTCACGAAGAACAGAGTCTTCGTCAACCGCGCCTGTTGATCCTGACTGCTATACCTCCAGTCGCCATGCTGCTGCTTGCGATCTGGCAAGTAGGCTTGGGCCACCCCTGGGGCAAACAGCCCATGTCGAATGGTGGAATTGTCGGCTGGACGATTTTCCTGTGGTTGATCTATTTCCGGCTCATCAGCGTCAAGCTGGTCACGGATGTTCTGCCAAACGAACTCTCGGTAGCCATGCGCGGCCTCTGGCGCTCATACCGCATCTCATTGGCTGCCGTGCAGTCTGTACGCGTGGTGACGTTCGATCCGGTAAAGGAGTGGGGCGGTTATGGCATTCGCTCCACAGCCCGTGGAAAGGCCTTCATTGCACGCGGGAACCAAGCTGTCGAGTTGGAGCTGAAAAAGGGAGGCGTCGTGTTGGTGAGTTCAAATCGGTCTGCTGAGCTGGCCCAGGCCGTGGGACAGCAAATGTCAAAGCCGAAACCCAGGCAAAGGAAGGATCAACCGGACGATGCGCTCGATTTCCATTCCAAGAAATAGTTGTTAATGCGGGAATAGAGTGCCTGCAGTGATGGTCTTCGCAGGTATGCGGGCTAGTTTTGCTTATTTCCTCATAACACTTTTAACGTCCTTCGCCCAAGGTCAATCACGAACCGAATTAATAGCGGGCGCCAAGTGGGAGTTCCCAGGTCTGGCCGGGCCGATGGCCGCCTTGCAGGCGCCGTTGGGAAAGCCCAATTCTCTTGCGCTGGCAAATAATGGCGATCTTCTCATCGCTGACGTGGGTAATAACATCGTGCTGCGGCTCTCTGCCGATGGCACGCTGCGCGTAGTCGCGGGGAACGGCACGCAGGCCTATTCGGGGGACGGTGGACCTGCGACTTCCGCATCCCTTATCAATCCCGCCGCGATCGCCGTTGACCAGGCGGACAACATCTACATTGAGGATTTTGGCAAAGCGAATTCGATGGCCAACCCGGTTTGCGGCATTCGCCGAGTGAGCCCTGACGGCAGCATCACCACCATTGCGGCCGGGGCAGCCCTATGTGGCACCCAGCGAACGCCTGGCGTCGGGTTTACCGTGGATCCCGCGAGCAACCCCGTGGTGTCGGACTTCCATTACGTGCGACGGATTAACCCCGATGGCAGTTCCACGACCATAGCCGGCTCCGGCAATGACACGTCGGTGTGTGAGCCGGGCAACGGCGCTAATCCCGCCTCGTCGCCGATTGGGGATGGCGGACCGGCCACTTCCGCAGCGTTGTCGCCGGGCCCGATCGCTTACGATTCGGCCGGAAATCTCTATATTGCCGAGACCCTCCATGCGCGCATTCGCAAAGTCGACACCTATGGAATCATTTCCACCATTGCCGGACTCGGCTCTGATTGTCCCGGCGATTATTCTCCGGACGACGCCAACGCCGCATCAGCCAAAATCGGTTACGCGGGAGGGTTGGCTTTCGACGCACACGGAGCACTTTACATTCTTGAAGGTCCGGGCGTACGCCGAATCGCTAACGGAACGTTGAGCACGGCCCTGAGTCTCCAGCCATTCCTCTTACCGATTTCCTCGCCCTCTCCCATGGGCATCGTCATAGACCGCTCCGCCGCGTTGGTGCTCACACTGGGCGATCGGGTAGTGCGGGCCACCTCCACTAATGCGACCCAGATCATTGCTGGAAATGGCTTTTTTCGCTCCACTGGCGACGGTGGTCCGGCCCGGGAAGCCCCAGTCTACGACGTCATGGGTGTAGCCGCCGACCCAGCGGGCAATGTCTATTTCACAGAGAGAAACGCCAATCGAGTCCGCAAGGTTTCCTCCGCTGGAGTAATCTCCACGATCGCTGGCACAGGGACAGGAGGTTGCGGCGGCGATGGCGGGCCTGCCTTGGACGCGCAATTGTTTCTGCCATACAGCATCGCCGCCGATGTTAATGGTGGTCTGTACATCGCAGCGTGCGGCGTCGTGCGGCACATAACTCCGGATGGAGTCATTACTACCATCAGCCAAACGTTGGCTTCGGATGTGGCGGTCGACCAGCAGGGGAATCTCTACGTTGCGACGTCGGGCCAGGTGATACGTATCTCGCCGGACGGCCGGGCGACGCCCGTCGCCGGTATACAAGGAGGCGAGCAACCCGCAAATGGTCTGGCAGCCTTGCAGGCGAAGTTGGGTACCTCCAGCGTTGCCGTGGATCCCGCAGGCAAGCTGTACATCGCCGACCAGATAGCCCAGAGCATTTGGGTAGTGAGCTCGTCCGGCATAATAATTTCCAAATATGCGGATCTCAATGCCACCAGGTTAGTGATGGATGCCGCTGGGAACCTTTATGCAATCGGGACAGATAACCGCGTTTACAAGGTGCGACCCGGCCGAGCGACCCCGATCGACGGGCTCGTCAACGTCGTTGCGCTGGCAGTGGGTCCAGGGAATACGTTGCTCGTCGCCCAGCAGACGCTCGATCAAGACCCGTTGCATGCGGGTAGCGCGATTCACGAGGTCACTTTATCAGAGCGCCGGCCAATGCGCGTGTTTTGATTCAGTAGACCTACGTGTCCTTGCGATGGGCGATCGGAGGAATTGCGTTTTCCAAACAGTGCGAAGCTGGTAGCCCGAGCCGCTGGACTCCCAGCTCCTTCGATTTCTCCTCCGAGGAACGGTCAGGATTGAACGGGACGCACTTGTTAGCCTGGTCCACAAAGGGACGAGAACGAGGTAAACGTATTCCGGAATGTGTACCAACCATTGACGGAGAACGATGGGGTCGTATGCAGATACCACGGCAAAAAGACTTCATCCTGAAGATGATAGGTAGTTCCATTGGTGATCTGACTAAATGCCACTGGAGGCGCCTCGAGCGGGTCCCCGGTCTCAAAGTTTATGATGCAGGCTCCGCCTTGCCCCGGTAGAACCGCTGGAGGAATAAAATTCAAGAAGCCAAAAGCGAATCCGCCTACGAACGGATCGTTCAACCACTCGGCGACTTCATGACTCAAAGGCTGCACATCCAGAATAACGTCGTTACGGAATGTCCCTGCCTCCGTGTAGGCTGCAAAGATCCAGGTCTTCGCAGTCGAGGCCGGTGGCCCCTGGGAGTTATGATAGCCAAGCACACAGCAAGTATTGATGGTTCCGTCGAAACCCTCAAACACGTTATCAGTCAGGAAAATGGGTAGAGTGTTGGCCGCGTACCCGTGGACTAAAGCATTCAATTGTGCATCGAAGAAGCGCGATGCCACCACGCCTACCAACCCACCGCTCCTGAGGCGATATAGATTCCCTTGAGTCGCCGACGTTACGGTAATCGTCACTGTAGGCGCAATCGTCGGTGTCCCAAGCAGCACATGATAATTTGCCGAGAAGCCCGGGATGTGCTGGAACTCCCCGCGCTGTAGCGCATCACCGTATTGCGTCACCCCCAAGTCTGTTCCTCCCACGGTATAGTCAGACGACAGAAATATCGGTGAGTTTCCAACTGCGGCTTCAACGTTGGTGCCATCCAGGAAACGACCACCCGCCAATTTGTAAATAACCTTGATAGGCACGATAACCGTGGGTATCGTCGTACTCGCCGCGCCGTTGGCTGGATTCGTGCCTACGATGTTGAAGGGAAGTTGCTTGCCGCCGAGCGACGTGTAATTGGCTGTGTAGAACGCCAGACCGTCGGCCTGACCGGGGTCCTGACTCGGGCCTTGCCCGATTGCAGTCTGGAATGTGGTTGCGACTGCGGCAGGGCCGTCTTCAAGATCAAGCACCGAACCTTTTGAAGGCGCCGATGACTTGCCGCTCCCCCGATCCGGCGTCACCGCAGTTAGAAGATGATAATCAGTTCCATTGCCTAGGTATTGCGTGGGCCCGACCGGCTGCTCCCTGATCTTAACTACGTTGGCGCTGAACGTAGAACTGACGGGTAATGTGCTTTCGTCGCGGCTAAACAAAAAAGCCGAGAATCCTATACCCGTGCCTTGGCCGGTATCGATTAAGTTGTTGGCGATGCGAAATACATCGCTGACGGCCGCCAGATTGGCTTCTGAGGTGGGGACGAGAATGACATCGCCTGAGATGGCGAGGAACGGGAACAGGAGCGGAACATTCTCAGGAATGGCACAGTCCGAAAAGGTCGGCGTACACTGCGCGATCGTATCGGCGAACACGGCTGTCGCGGACAAACCCAGGCATGCCGCGAAAATTAAAACGTGGCGAATATTCTGACTAAACATATTCACTTCCAATCCAGGATTTCCAATTTGAGACCCTTGGGGAGTGATTATACATCTGAACAGCTTCTCGAGGATAGTGCCAAATTAAGGTGGTGAATCGAAGGGGCAACCGAAACCAATCCTGATTTCCGCTTTCGGATTTGGCCCCACACCAACGTTATTGCTGTTTTGGCGGTGTCGGGCTGGGCGATGGTTTGGCGGGCGCTGGGGATGAATCATCGTCCGAAGCGGGGCCGGAAATAGCTGAGCCGTCCTGGTTCACTGCCACACGGCGGCGACGAATGGTCGACGTGTCGCTGTTGGAGTTCGAAACTGACGGAGTCGAGTAGCCGGCATCCGCCGGCGCACGGGTTACACGCACCGGCGATACATCACCGCCGGAACCGGAGCCCTGTGATACCCGGCGATACCGAACTTCGGCATCCGTATGGCGCCGGGCGGCAGAAGCCGCCAACGCTACCTCGATATTGCGTTCGTCGCCCGGCTTTACGCCATCGGGTAGGTTGAAGTACAACGTATAGCGCTGGCGTAGCCGGGCCAGGGTCTCTTCCAGCGCCGAGGCATCATTGACCGACATGCTGTCGCCCCCCGATTCGCGGGCGATCTCGGCTGTTCCAGCAGATTGAGTATGCGGGCCGCCCATTCCTCCTCCGCCGGGATAGCGGCCGCCGCCCATTCCTCCGCCGCCACGCGGACCAAAAATGACGCCCGGAAGTCCGCCTCCCTGACCGCCGCCCGATCCCCACGTTCCGCGGCGTTGTCCGCCTCCGCCGCGCGGATAGCCTCCGTATTGCCCGGCGTCCGGGGCAATCAAGGCGCACATCACCGCATCGGCTCGTGCCAGAGCGCGGCCTACGCCTTGGTCGTCGCGATTAAACTCGGTCTCATCGTCTGTGAGGATGACAATGGCGCGGCGGGCGTCCCGGCGGCCTTCGCGCCGGACGTAGTCGGCCGCATCCAGCATGGCGCGGGTGATGTCCGTACCGCCGTTGAAACGCTCCTCGCGTAGCAGCCTGTCAAATCCACGTTGTACCTCCGGGCGGCTACTGTTGAACGAAAGGCGCACGCGCGTGGAACGATCGAATACCATGATGCCCATGCGGTCGTCTTTACCAAGCACAGTCAAGGCTTGGCCCGACGCATCGGCGATGCGCTGAACGTGTGGACGCATGCTGGCGCTGACGTCCAGCAGAAATAGCACGTCCACGGGCATGTTTTCGCTGGCAAAGTTGCGGATCGGAACCACTTGACCATTTGCGCGGAGGACGAAATCCTCTACATTCAGGCGGGTAATCGCCCGATTGCTGGAGTCGACCACCTGTGCGTCAATGCGCACCAGAGACACATCGCTGTGGAAAACGACCTCGGCGTCCTGCGGCGAGGCCCCCAGAAAAGCGGCGCCGGCAAAAGCGAACCCGAGAAGTTGGGCTATGCGAACCATAGAGATACACCCAGGGCCACGGCAACGACTACTGGAATGTTAAACGTCCAACCGGACACCCTCGTTACAAGAATAACACTCCACAACTTCGTGCTATAATTTTCTTGTGATTTGACAGTTCCGCCGATTAGGCATCTTTCGTTTCGTCCGGTCCAAAACGCCTTCGTTCGAATCTGCCGCGATTAGCTACTCTGCAAATTCAGAAAGAAGAGTAAGAATGAAAAACATTTTTGTAGGCAACCTGAGCTTCGGAACCTCCGAAGAGGCTGTCCGTTCACTGTTTGAAGCGCATGGAACCGTTGACCGTGTGAACATCGTGAGAGATCGCGACACCGGGCAACCCCGCGGCTTCGGATTCGTCGAAATGACCAATGATAATGAAGGTACGGCCGCGATCAACGCCTTAAACGGGCGCGACCTCGATGGCCGGACACTCAACGTCAATGAAGCGCGCCCCAAGGCGGAGCGCGGATTTGCCGGTGGCGGCGGCGGTGGTGGCCGCAAGCAACGCTGGTAGATTCTTTTCCAGTTAATTAGACGAGAGGGGCGGCTTTCGGGCCGTCCCTTTTTGTCATTCGTCCCGCTTATGCCGAGGCTTCTACTGGCTCGGCGGTTTCCGCGGCGATTCCCTCCAGCCCGGGCGCATCCCAATCGGGAAGCGGAGCCGGACGTCCGAGCAAAAAGCCCTGCATTTCATCGCAGCCGATGCTCCTCAGGATCTCCAGCTGCTCTTTTGTCTCCACTCCCTCCACCACCACTTGTTTGCCGATGCTGTGCGCAAGCGAAATCATCCCATCGATCAGCGAGCGCGCCGTACTATTCAGGCCCAGCTCCGCTACAAAACTGCGGTCGATCTTGAGCGTGTCAATAGGCAGCCGCGGCAGATAGCCCAGCGATGAATATCCGGTGCCGAAATCGTCGATCGAGATGCGAATGCCGCGCGCGCGCAGCAGGGACATCTTGCTGATCGATTCGTCCAGATTGCGCATCAGCGTGGTCTCGGTAAGCTCCAGGTCCAGCAAGTCGCCTGGCAAGCCGGTTTCTTCCAGGACGCGCAGAACATTACCGGCAAACTCGTCCCGCGCGAATTCCAGAGCGGATACGTTGGCAGCTACCCGCACTCCAGCCCACCCGTGGTCCTGCCACAAGCGGCACTTCCGGCAAGCTTGTTTGAGCACCCATGCACCCAGCCGGAAGATCAATCCGCTCTCTTCGGCTACCGGTATAAACTTAGCTGGTGCAATGGACCCGAGCACTGGATGCGTCCAACGCAGCAATGCCTCGAAGGCGGTTTGGCGACCGCTATTGGCCTCGAAGATCGGCTGGAAGACGAGCGAAAGTTCATCATCTCGGCCGAGCGCGCGCCGTAGTTCGGTTTCCAGTTCCAAATGCTCAAGAAACGTAGCGTGCATGGCGGGCGTGAAGAATAGCACCCGGTCTTTTCCGCTGCGCTTAGCCTCATACATGGCGGTATCGGCATTCCGGCGCAGGGTGCTGACGTCCGCGCCATCCCGCGGGTACATGGAGATCCCTACGCTGGCGGTCACGTATAGCTCGTGATCGGCCACGTGAAACGGCCGGTGCAGCGCGGTCCGCAGCCTTTCGGCGATGGAATGCGCGATCCCGTCCTCTCGCACGTCGGTTATCACCACCATGAACTCGTCGCCTCCCATGCGGGCCAGCGTGTTCGGTTCGCGGATGCACATTTGAAGCCGCCCGGTCACTTGTTTCAGCAGTGCGTCACCAGCCTCGTGCCCCAAAGTGTCGTTGACAAACTTAAACCCGTCCAGATCGACGTAGATCACCGCCGTAGTTAGTCCGCTGCGGCCGGCGCGTTGAATGCTGGAAGCCAGCCGGTCGGCCAGCAGCAAGGTGTTTGGCAATCCGGTTAGATGATCGTGGTGGGCTTGGTGCTCCAGCGCGATTTCAGCCTTCTTGCGCGCACTGATATCGCGGGCTATCGTGGCCACTCCTGTGATTTCGCCGGAAGCCTTGCGGATGGGCGAAACGGTCAGGGAGACCGGAACCTCCAAACCCTCTTTGCTAACGAAGACGGCTTCGTCCAAGCGGCTGACCGCTCCCCGGCTGCTGGGATCGAGAATGTCCAAGGCCTGATCGGCTCGCGGAAGCAGAGTCGAAAGCGAGGCGCCCAGGGCCTCGGAGGCGGCGTAGCCCAGCAGTCTCTCGGCGCCCCCATTCCAGGTGGTAATGGCTCCCGACAAGCTGGTGCCAATGATCGCGTCTTCGGAGCATTGCACGATCGCCGCCAGTTGCGAAATGGCTTCTTCGGCCTGCTTGCTTTCCGTGATGTCGCAGATCAGTCCGATCCACTTATAAGCCTCGCCAGCAGCGTTTCGAATTGCCTGGCCTCGGAGCGAATAGTGGTGTAGAATCCCGCTCTCACCCAAAATTCGGTATTCGGTGATATAACGCTCTCCGGTTTCGATATGCTGCGCGATTCCGGCAAGGATTGGTCCGAGATCATCGGCATGCACCATGCTTTTCCAAGCTTCGAAGGTCGCGGGCGCCGGCGGATCTCCCAGCCTAGCCGTGAGCAAACCGAAAACTTCTATCTGCCCGGTCCGCAGGTCCCATTCGAATGTGAAGTCTCCGGCGTTCTCGGCGGCGATGCGGAACCTTTCCTCGGAGGTGCGGAGCTGATCTTCAGCGCGCTTGCGGTCGGTGATATCGAG
The DNA here is from genome assembly GCA_035569875.1 of Bryobacteraceae bacterium. Lineage (GTDB taxonomy): Bacteria > Acidobacteriota > Terriglobia > Bryobacterales > Bryobacteraceae > Palsa-89. The sequence goes on along the minus strand of DATMMD010000178.1, from coordinate 18,202 downwards.
GCACGTCACCACCGCGCCGACTAGCTCGCCTCCCTTGCGCACCGGGTAAGACCAATACTCGACTGGAAAACTGGTGCCATCCCTGCGCCACAAGACTTCGTCGTCGACGTGCGCTTCTTCTCCCCTCCGGAAGGCCTGAAAGATACGGCACTCCGTCACTGGATACGGGCTGCCATCGGCGCGGGTGTGATGCATTACATCGTGCATGTTCTTGCCAAGCAGCTCTGCGGCATCCTTATTCCCAAGCATCCGCAAGCAAGCTCGATTGGCAAATGTGCAGTTGCCGTCGAGATCGATACCGTAGATCGATTCGGCGGTCGAATCCAGCAGCAAGCGGACCCTCTCCTCGCTGTCATGAAGCTCCGCTTCCATTCCTTTGCGGCCCAGGAACTGCGAGATGCTTCCCGCCAGGGATCCGAAGGTCTGAAGAGTGGCCTTGCTGAGGGGCTGCCGAGCGAACGCCGCCACCACTCCAATCACCTTGTCTCCCGCAATCAAAGGATATCCGGCGAAAGCGACCATTCCTTCCCGCTTGGCCCACTCGGGGTTGTCCATCCAGGGGTCTTGCTGGACCTCATTTGTCAAATGGGGTTGCCCTTCCTGGGCGATGAGGCCGATCTTGAACTGCCCGACCGGAATGCGCGAGTGTGCCCCGTCCAGGTGAGTATAGATTCCCGCGCTGGCTTGAAGTTCGAGAACGTCCGTATCGATGTTCAAGGTCCAGATGCGAACAAAAGCCGCCTCCAGAAAGTGGACCATGAGCCGGGCGGAACGCTGCAAGGTCTTCTCAACGGAATCGCCTTCGGTCAACACGATAGCGATTTCCGAAACAAGCGCCACTAGGCCGGCTTGCTCGGCCAGATCGGCGGTGCGGGCGGCGACACGCGACTCCAGGTCATCGCGCGATTGCTGAAGTGCGCGTTCGGCGCGCTGGCGTTCTTCGATCTCTATGGCCAACGATTCGTTGGCGCGCGTCAGACTATGGACCGCCTGCGCCCGGGCGCGGAAAATCGCATACGTGCTCAGGAATAAGCCGGTCAAGACCAAGGTGTAGGCCAGAATCTTCAAAATGTGAGCGGCCAAGTGGAAAGCATCGAAAGGTCGTGCGGAAAAGGGAATGTAAACCGCTTGGCCTAGTGCTTCGACAATCAGGAACAGGACCAGACTGTGTGTGAATCCATCCATTTTCCAGTCCCCCTTGCGCCAGTAACCCAGGGCGGCAATTGCAAAGAAGATTCCCGCCATCAGTTCGCCCGGCCGATGAACCGCCCACTGCGACTGGTAAGCCTGCGGAAGCGGAACCCACAGAAAAAATATGAAGCTGGCTAGCGTCCAACCGCCCACCAGCAGGTAGACCTTGCGTTCCCGGCTGCCCGCCTCCGGCTGGTCATGGATCCCACCTTGCCAAATGAGCAGACTGGCGCACATCAATGCCGACAAGAAAAGCCGCGATAACGCCCCCGTCCAGGGTATTAAAGCACTGAGCGAGGTTGGCGTACACCCGGTACAAAACGACGAAGTGACCACCGCGTGAAAACCATCCAGCAAAGCCGCGCCCAGAAAACCGCTTCCCAGAATCAGGTAGGAGGCGGTCTTTTGGCTGTAATAACGTACCAGCGCCATCGCGCCGATAACCAGTGCCAGGACAGTAGCAATGACTTCGAGGAACGTGTGGAGTTCTGCATTCCCCACCCAGGTGACTCGGCCAAGGGGAACCCGTACAGCAAGCAAGCCAAGAGAAAGAGCAGCGTAAGCGAAGCTCCGTCCTCGGGCCGGATTGGCTAACACCTTCCCCATCTACCTGCTTATCGGCTAGGCGTTAGTAAGTAATATGAAGGTTTAACGTCGGAACTAGGGCGGAACCGCACCTATTAATTCCGCTCAAAAAGCCCTTTTCCAGAGACCGGCGCCGATCATTATGATAGAAATATCCGTGAGGCGGGTCCCGATGCATTCCAGGTTAGTTGTGCCGGCTGTGATGTTGTGCCTAACTGCGTGTGGCGGGGCGATGCTGGACTATGAAACCGCCATCAACCTGTTGCGGGAAAGAGCTGCCGATCCGGTGCGGACCAGCATCAGCGCCTCGCCGCGTTTCGAGAATCAGGACCCCAAGGTGGTGCAGGCCTATCAGCGGCTAATCGACGCTCACGTGATCCAGTGTCAAACTACTTCGGTGGGGGCGGTCTGCGAGCCAGGTCCTGCCGGCGACACGCTTACCCAGAACGGCGTGACCGATCTTTCCGTGGTGGCCGGCCGCTGGGTGCCCGCCGCTATCGTCGCCATCCAGCGTACCGGCTCGAATAGTGCTTCCGCCGACGTTCGCATGACCTTTGAGCCCAGCACGCTTTTTCAGGAGTTCGAAGACGCCTTCGATTCCATCGAATCGCCCGGTTCCATGCTCGCGACCACCACCCGGAAGCAGGGCAAAATGGTCCACGTTACGTTCGAGCGTTACGACGACGGCTGGCACGTCGAAAACATCGAATAGCGCGGGGGGCCGCTACTGCTGGGGCACGAAAAGCTCGGCCCCTAACAGCGCAACGCCCCGAAAGAACCCTCCGGTAATGAGTACTTGACCGTTGCTCAAAAGCAAAGCAGTGTGTTCAGGACCCGGCCCTGGATAGTGTAACGTTCCCAGAATACCGGGCATGACAAACGTGCCGGAAGCCGGATCGAATATCTCGCCGCCGTTCAGATATCCAGTCTGATTCTCGCCACCGGAGACGAGCACTTTACCGCTCGGGAGCACGGTGGAGGCATGAGCGTTGCGCCCTGTGAACAGAGGACCGGCTGGCGTGAAAACTCCGCTACCCGGGTCGTAGGTCTCAGTCGAGGCCAACGTGTTCGTTCCGTCGTAGCCGCCTGCGATGAATACCGCACCGTTGTTGAGCAGCGAGGCGGTGTGATAGGCACGGGCTGCGCTCATGGAACCCGTTGCAGAGAAGGTTCCGGTGGACGGGTCGAACAGCTCCGCGGTTGCGGTATAGGCGCCAGAGCCGTCGGTGCCGCCGGTGAATAGAACCTTGCCATTGCCCAGCAGAGTTGCGGTTCCCTTGTACCTTTGAACCGACATGCTGCCCGTCTGCGTGAACGTTCCGGAGGCAGGATCGTAGAGTTCGGCCATGATTACATCACCTCCAGCGATGAGCACCGTTCCGTTCTGAAGCAGAGTTTCAGTATGGCCCTGACGCGCGATGTTGAGGTTTCCAGTGGGAGTGAAGAGGCCCGTTGTGGGATCGAAAAGTTCAGCAGAGGATAGCTCGGCCGTGGCGGAAAAGCCGCCGGCGATCAAAACTTGTCCGTTAGGAAGCAGAGTGGACGTGTGGTTTGAGCGAGGGCTCGTCATGCTGCCGGTGGGACTGAACATACGCGTGGAGGGATCGAACAAATCCGCGGACGCGAGAACGGAGCTGAAGTAACCTGCATATCCACCGGCGACGATCACGCGGCCATCCGCTAGAAGCGTGGCGGTGTGTGCATAGCGGGGAGAGCTCATGTTGTTTCGTGGCTCGGTAATTGGACTATCCAGCCGCGCGGATGCGTTGCCACACAGGTTGCCTGTGACGGTTACCGTGCCCAAGTTAACGCAGGTCGCCAATCCGCTGGAGTCAACCGAACAAACGGCCGGCAGAGAAGAAGCCCACGCAAGAGAAGTAAAGTTAGCCGTGCTGCCGTCGTCATAAGTGACCTGGCAGCTAAACTGCTGCGGCGTGCTCATTGGGACGAAAACGCTTTTGGGGAGTATAGCCTCACTGACAGGTACTGGTTGCGGCACCGTTATCGTGGACGTGGCGTTCAAGTTCGCGTAAGATGCGCGAATGGCCGCGGTTCCGGGAGCCACTGAGGACACAAGCCCCGAAGCATTGACCGTGGCGATCGCCGGCGAGAGCGAACTCCATTGCGAGGTCGCCGTTATGTTGATAGTGCTGTGATCGGAGTAGATCCCGGTCGCTGCCAACTGCAGCGAAGCCCCCTTTTTCACCGTCGCAGACGCCGGCGACACGGACATCGATACCAACACCGGCGGACCCACCGCAAGCGTGGCCGAGCCAACTACCCCTCCCACCGATGCAGTAATTCCGGCTGAACCTTGAGCCAGGGCGCTAGCCAATCCGGTGGCATTGACACTCGCAACGGAAAGTGGGGCGGAACTCCAGGCAGCCGCACTCGTTAAATCTTGAGACGTGCCGTCGTTATACAACCCTGTCGCGGTGAATTGCTGGGTCAATCCTAGGGGAGTTGTGGACGTTGATGGCGCGACAGCAATGGAACTTAGCACGATGGCGATACCCGTTCCAGAGAGTTTTACTTTCTGGGGTGAATCACTGGCGTCATCGTTCACGCTGACAATGCCACTCTGCGCACCCGCCGTCACCGGTCCAAAAACGACGTAAAACACGCATTGGGCTCCGGGCGCGAGCGTGGTTCCACACGGGTTCCCGGACACGAAGAAGTTACCCGTGGCCGTGATGCTGCCGATATTCAGAAGTTTCTTGGTCGAGTTGGTCAGCGTGACTGGCTGAGAACTTCGTGAACCCACGAATTGATTGCCAAAATACAACGAAGTCGGCGAAATATTGACAATATCAGCAAGCGCGGCTGTCGAAATGAGCGCAAAAGCCAAGAGTTTGGTCGGCATGAATGTCCACTGAGTCTAACATTCAGCCGTTAAGTGACAAATCGGGAAAGCACTTAGCAAAGATCGGTGTTTTCACGTAACCCGATAGCTAATGGAGGGGAACTAGCTCAAACAGGCGGAAACACTGCAGTGGAGTGAGCCCCTGGGCAACCCTGTCGTTCTAGGGGAAGACCAAGCTCGGCCTTGGAGGGGCGATCTAACGTGACGCGCACGGCATCGCCAAAGCGGGTAATAATTTCCAAGGGGGGATTTTGCTTGGGTAGATTCTTCATGGTGGGATAGTGAGGGGCCATTGTTGGCCTTCCGCTAAACGATTGAATCCATTGGATCCCCAGGGGCTCGAATGTCATTGGACTCGGAGGATACAGCAATCGTGCTACCAACTCAGATTTGGTAGCCGCACAGATCGCTGACCCCGGTATTGCCGCCGCAGAGCACCAGAACCACGCGGGAATCGGGGCGAAACTGGTCGCGCAATCTGTCGGCTGCCGCCAGGGTACACGACGCCGCGGGTTCGGTCAGCACTTTCGCCCGCTCCAGCAGAAACCGCAGCGCGCTGACCGCTTCCGAGTCAGGCACCACCGTGACGCTTTCGAGGTGCTTTTGCGCTAGCGCAAGGGTTACTTCCGAGACTGATGGCGCGCCCAACGTGCGGGCGATCGACGTGATGGCGGAAAGCCGGACGGGCTGGCCCTGGGCGAAGGCCTGAGACATGGCATTCGCGCCTTCGGTTTCAACCCCCCATATCCGCGCGCCCGGCTTCAGCGACTTCACAGCCGTGGCCACGCCACCGATGAAGCCGCCACCGCCGATGCTCACCACCACGTCGGTTACTTCCGGCTCATCTTCGATAATCTCGAGCCCCACCGTTCCTTGTCCGGCCATCACCAACAGGTCGTCGAAGGGATGGATGGAGGTCCAGCCTTGACCTTCGTATCCGGCGATTCTGTCGAACGCTTCCGCCGCGCTCGGCACCAGGACCACTTCCGCGCCGTAGCCTTGAGTGGCATCGATATAATTTCGCGGGGTGCTCTGCGGCATGAGAATCAACGCGGGCAGTCCAAGCTGGCGTGCGACGTATGCGACCGCCTGCGCATGATTTCCGCCGCTTACCGCCACCAAACCGCGCCCGCGATGCTTTTCCGGAATACTCAGCACCTTATTAAATGCGCCTCGTACTTTAAATGAGCCTGTTTTTTGAAATAGCTCCAGCTTTAGAAAGACCTGGGTCCCCAGGCGCGCACTTAATGTCGAACTCGATACCAGCGGTGTTCTGGTCACCCGTCCTGCGATGCGCTCGCGGGCGGTGCGAATGTTGTCGAGTGTGATCAAGAAAAAATCTCCCAAGCCGTGCGGAACGTATTGGCGTGAGCTTGCGCCGTCAACTCGATCGGCCGGGAATATCCGCCGCCTAGTGTAATGACAATCGGGATCCCATTGGCACTGGCAGCGGCCAGCACGCGACGGTCTCGCTCCTTAAGTCCTGCGTGCGTGAGCGCCAGGCGACCAAGCATGTCGGAAGCCAGTGCATCCACGCCGGATTGATAGAAAACGATGTCGGGACGGAACGCGAAAACGCGCGGAAGAACGCCATCAAGCGCACTTAGATATTCCGGGTCGGCCGTGCCGTCATCGAACTCGATGTCGATCTTGCTGCGCTGCTTGCGGAAGGGAAAATTGGATTTCGCATGCATCGATAGCGTGAGGACGCTGGGGTCAGCTTCGAAAATCTGCGCGGTGCCGTCGCCCTGGTGCACGTCCAGGTCGATCACGGCGGCGCGCTGAATGCGTTGTTTGGCGCGTAGCCACTGGATGGCCACCGCGATATCGTTGAACACGCAGAAGCCAGCGCCTTCGGCGCGAAAGGCATGATGCGTTCCACCGGCCAGGTTGCCTCCCCAGCCAGAATCGAAGGCATCGCAAGTGGCGCTCAGCGTTCCTCCCACCGATGCCAGGGTGCGCTTCACCAGCGCTTCCGACCAGGGAAACCCGATGCGGCGTAGGGCGGCGCTGGCGATGGCGCCGTTCAGAAAATCGCGGACATAAGCCACGTCGTGGGCGAGTTCGATGACGGCGGGCTCTGCAAAAGGAGCCGCCTCGAAGCGGAAGCGGCCGTCGTTAGCGAGCAGATCTCGCAGCATCCGGTATTTCGCCATCGGAAACTTGTGGCCGGCCGGGAGCGGGATGGTGTAATGGTCGCAATAGAAGAGGCGATGCTCCACGGGTTTAACGCTTCGACAAATCTCGGATCAGGACGTCCTTGAATCGCATATTTCCCCGGCCGCCTGAATGCAGCTGCAGCGCGATCCCACCATCCGCGCCAAAGGGCTTAGGGTCGGTGTAGTCCACCATCTGGACTGCATTCAGCCGTGCAACGTAGCGGTTGCCCTCCACCTTGAGCAGATATTCGTTCCAGTCATCCGGGCGGATAACTGTTTCATTCTCGGGCGCCGGCCAAACCAGCCACTGGCGTCCGACATCGTAAACGCCGCCCGAGTGGTGGCCGATGTTGCAGTCGATTTCAAATTGCGGCCCCTGCACGACGTCCGCCGTCCCGGGCTTGAACTCGACATGGAAGAAGACACCACTATTGCCGTCGCCTTCGCATTTGAATCGCAGCGACAGGTGGAAATCCTTGAAGTTCTTCTCTGTTCGCAGGTAGCCGTAACCCTGGGTCACGGCCTGGCCATGGATGGCGCCGCCATCAACGTCCCACTTCTCCTTGCCGATGTTGACCCAGCCCGTCAGATCCTTGCCGTTGAATAACGCGACCCAATCCTCGCCGGGAAGTTTGGGCTTGGGAGTTTGGGCAAGCAACACAGACAAGAATGTCTGTGCCACAAATAATAGAGTCTTCACCTGACTATTTCTCCCCCTAACTCTGCCCGGATTTCAGATGCGATGTGGTTGGCGAACTTTTCCACTCGCTCCAGATCAGGACCTTCCACCATGACGCGCGCCAGCGGCTCCGTCCCTGAGAACCGCACCAGCACGCGTCCGGAATCGCCGAAAGACTTTTCGGCATCACGAATGGCCGCCTTCACGGCAGGCAGATCCTCAAGCGGCTTCCGCTCGCGCACCCGAACATTGACCAAGAGCTGCGGATAAATCTGCAATTCTCTAGTCAGATCGTCCAAGCCCATGCCCGACGCCCGCATGACTTCGAAGACGCGCAGCGCCGTCAGCATTCCGTCTCCGGTGGTCGCGAATCGATGAAAGATGACGTGGCCGGACTGCTCGCCGCCCAGAACCGCGCCAATTCGAATCATCTCTTCGAGCACATATTTATCGCCCACCGGCGTTCGAATCAATCGGATTCCATGTGTGGCCAGCGCCCGTTCCAGACCAAGATTCGACATCACTGTGGCAACCACCGTGGGCGGTCCTTCGACGCCGCCAAGCCGGCCCTGGTCCTTCAGATAACGAGCGGTCACCAGCAACACCCCGTCGCCATCGACGATCTTGCCGGATCGCGAAACAAAAAGCGCGCGATCAGCATCACCGTCGAACGCTACGCCAACGTCAGCCGATTCGGCCAACACTACCGACCGCAGCACTTCCAAATGCAGGGACCCGCAGTTGAGATTGATATTGCGGCCATCGGGAGCACAATGTGTCATCGTTACACGCGCGCCCAGCCGTTCGAATAGCTCCGGCGCCAAAGCCGACGCTGAACCGTTGGCGCAGTCGCACACGATCCGCAATCCGCGCAGACCCTGGGGCAGCGTGGAAGCCAGATGTTGAATGTAAGTGCGATCGAGACCAGTATCCACCTGAAGCTTGGTGGGGGAAGGCTCCGCACCGGCGCGCAGCAGCGCGAAGATCTCGGTCTCAAGAATCTCTTCTTGCTGGTCAGGCAGCTTGTAGCCGGAGTGCCCAATCAGCTTGATGCCGTTGTCCTGGTACGGATTGTGCGAGGCCGAGATCATGACACCCGCGGCGAACGGTCCGGTCTTAGCCAGGTATGCTACGCCCGGCGTGGTGGTGATGCCCGCAAAGTTCACGGACACGCCCTGGCTTTCGAGTCCGCCGACGACCTCCGCCGCGATCCAGGGCCCGGATTCACGGGTATCGATACCGATCACGACTCGCGGCTCTTGTTTCGATCGGAGCACCCATTTGCCCAACGCTATGCCAGCCGCGTTGGCGGTCTTGGGGTCTAGCGGATATTCTCCAGCGACGCCGCGAATCCCATCCGTTCCGAACAGCGTTCGCGCCATTACTCGGGTTCCTGGGGCGCGGTTCGTTCCAGTGTTACCTTGAGCGTGATCGCGGTGGGCGTATCCAGCCGCACTTGCGCATCGCCGACGTTGATGTGAGTATGGAATTCGGCCGAGCTGACGACGCCGCTCAGATCCACTGGATCGGTCCACACGCGATCGATTCTCTTTACCCGCTCCTGGGGCCCGCGAATCCGGATGTTCTCCGGCTCCAGCACGTAAGCCCGGACGCGATAGCCGGGCTGAGGCGGCTTCGAATATCGCGGGAAGATCTTCACGTTTTGCGAGGCCAGATGATCGAAAGTCAAGGTGATCTGCGTGGGCACGGTGCGATAAAAGATCACCCCCGAAGGAAGATTGAAGTTATAGGGATGGATGGTGTAACTCCTCTCGCCGGGGTGGGCGTCGGCGAGGTCGAGAATCAGCGCGATATCGGCCAAATTGTCGCGCGAAAGCCGGCCCGAGGGCCCGCGAACTTCCAGATGCGCCCGCTCCGGCACATTGGCTCCGATGTCCAGATCCTCAGGAATGTTCTTGAATTGGACCGGCACCGAGAGCGAAGTCGCAAGTTCCGGCTCCCGCGCCACCGCGATCCACAGAGTGACGGCAATCAACAGCGAGAGCAGCTTCCACCCGGCATTGTGCGTGAAGAAATGCTTCATGACCGGTCAAAACTCGACTCGCTGACCGTTGACGCCCCGTGGGTCACCGCCGCCGAGGTCCGCATATCGCTGCGCTCCAGGCGCCCCGTGAGCAATCGCTCTACGCGTTCGAGCGGAACATCCAACTCGATTTCTGAAAATGCCGCGATCGAGATTCTTCCCGTTTCCTCGGACACCACCACGGCCATGCAGTCCGACTCTTCGGTGATTCCCAGCGCCGCCCGATGCCGCGTTCCCAGTTCGGTGATCAGCAGCGGATTGGTAGTGAGCGGGAGAAAGCACGCGGCGGCTGTAATGCGATCGCCTTGAATAATGACGGCGCCATCGTGCAGCGCTCCGCCGGGATGGAAGATGGAGCACAACAGGTCGCGCGAGACCGCGGCATCCAGATTCACACCGCTCTCCACAAAGGTTCGCAGCCCTAACTTCCGTTCCAATACAATCAGCGCTCCGATTCTCTTCTGCGCCAGGTGAGCGATCGCCAGCAGCACCTCTTGCGTCAGCTCGCGCCGCTCCAGCTGAGTGACTCCCAGAAATGGCCGGCGGCCCAGGCGCGCCAGCATGCGCCGCAGCTCGGATTGAAACATCACGATCAGCGCGATCGCCGTATAGGGGGCGAGCGTCGCCAGAATGGTGCGCAAGACTTCCAGCTTCGCCCAGATGGCTACGAAATAAATCAGAACCAGCATCCCGATGCCAATCAGGATATGGATGGCGCGCCGGCCGCGAATGATCAGCAGAAGTTGGTAGATGAGAATCGCCACCACCAAGATGTCGATGGCCGAGGTAACGGTGAACTTCGGCATTTCCGAAAACGGGAATGAGAGAAGTTGCACCACTTACTAATTTATCGCGTGCGATAGGGTGAACGGCAATAGCCCTTTTGGAAATTACACCGATGGGACGCCCGGACGGCCGAAATGATTCTGTAGTTTATCGCCGGCAGGTGGACGCCACCTGGCGCGTGCTCTCGCAAAGACCTTAGTACCTATCTTTGAGTTCCAGACCCGCCGATAGGACATTGAAAGGTCAAAGGGTGTCGTCGATCTCAGTATTCGCGTGTGAAGCACAGCCCGTCGCCATCGAAGGACTGGAAAAGGTCCTGGGGGTTTGTGATGATCTAGTGCTGGCCGGCACGGTGTCGAAAATTACCGATGCTTTGGACGCGATTAGCAGCCTTCGGCCAGACATTGCATTAGTAGACTTGAGCGCCGGTCTCGCACCCGCCATCCGGCTGGTAACCGGCCTGAAAGCCGCCTCCGTTCCCTCGCACGTCGTGCTGTGGGTGGTAGACCTGCCCGAAATGGAAGCTTTTCGCGCGCTGCAGATGGGCGTTCGCGGCATCCTCAAAAAGACCCTTCCGGTAGCCAAGCTGATCGAGTGCCTGCGCGAGGTGGGAGCCGGAAAAATCTGGATGGATGACTCCGAGCATGTCACACAGTTCATCCAGCGCAAAGAAGCCTCCCGCCTCACCCCCCGGGAAAAGGAAGTCGTTCGGCTGATCTGCAGGGGCATGAAGAACAAACAGATCGCTGAAAATCTGCATATCACGGCTGGAACCGTCAAAGTTCACCTGATGCACATTTTCGAGAAAACGGGTTTGAAAGACCGCTTGGCTTTGGCCGTCCATGGGCGTGAGCTGGCGGGCACCGACACCCAGTCCAAAGAAGCCGTCAACACTGGCACGTCCTGACGTCTTTGCGCCATTGCTAAAGCAGGCGGGCGAAGTGGTCGATCAACTGAAAGGCCCTTCCAAGGCCCGGATTTTGAATTCGTAGGGCGTATCTTTTGGCAAGTTCGACTCATTCACTTCGACCGGCGCACGTATCGCCATCCATCCCCAAACACGCTCCCCTCGAATTGACACCCTGGATCCGGACCTGGGTGCCATCATTCTCGGACTGTTTCTTCATTGCCCTGCTGGCATGGCTGTTTGTGTGCGGGTCGAACGGATGGAAGGCGCTACTGATGGATGGCGATACAGGCTGGCATATCCGCACCGGAGAGTACATCCTGGCGCACCGTGCCGTGCCTACTCAGGATCTCTTTTCCTTCTCGAAGGTCGGACAATCTTGGTTTGCATGGGAATGGCTGAGCGACTTGCTGTTCGGGATTTTATTCAGGATCGGCGGGCTGAAGGCGATCGTGCTTTTTGCGGCGGTCCTCATCACAGCTTTCGCCACCGTGCTGCTGCGATACGCGGTCTGGCGAGGAGCCAACGGATTGCTGGCGGCCTTCCTCTGTTTGTTTGCGGTAGGCGGCTCATCCGTGCACTTTCTGGCGCGGCCGCATCTATTTACCTTGCTGTTGCTGCCGGCCGCCCTTTGGCTGGTGGAAGCGGACCGCCGCAAGAATACGCCCTGGATCTGGCTCCTCGTCCCCATCACGATGCTGTGGGCAAACTTGCATGGCGGCTTTCTGGTATTCATCGTGTGCCTCGCGCTGCTGGTGCTAGGCAGTGTGATCGAAGCGCAGCTCGGCCGCCCGCGCTGGCCGTCGGCTCGCCGATATGCGGTGCTCTTAGGCGCCTGCTCGGCTGCGACGCTGGTAAATCCATACGGCTTCGCCTTGCACGTCCACATCATCGAATACCTGCGGGCGGATTGGGTCAAGGATCTCGTTCAGGAGTTTCAAGCACCGACGTTCCGCTCCGAAGGCCAGTTCCAGTATGAAGCGCTGCTGATAGGCGGATTGATTCTGTCCGGACTATTCTTGCGGAAGCAGCGCGTGACAGAGGCGCTGTGGTTGTTGTTTCTGGCGCACTCGTCGCTCACCAGCCTAAGGCATGCACCACTTTACGTTGCCGTAACCGCCCCGTTGATCGCTTCCGAGCTGAGTGCCGCTTGGAAGACCATGGCTGCCTGGCGCAAAAAATCGTCGATCCTGAGCATTCTGCATCAAATGGGCCAGGACTTGACGCCCAACTTCACTCGCACCAGCGTTTGGCCAGTCCTGGTGATTGTCGCGCTGGTGTTCATCGGCGCGCCGATTCAGTGGCCCCACGACTTCCCGAGCGAAGCTTTTCCCGTCGCCATCGTGCATGAGAATGCTAAGGTCCTTGAGTCCGGCCGGCTTCTGACAACCGACCAGTGGGGCGACTATATCATCTACTCCTTCTATCCGCATCAGAAGGTATTTATAGACGGGCGAAGCGACTTCTACGGTGAATCTCTCGGTACCGAGTACCTACACCTACTCCAAGGCTCGTATGACTGGCAGGCTATCCTAGACCGTCGAGGCTTCCAGGTGGCTCTTCTGCCGGTGAACTGGCCGCTCGCTCAGATGTTGAAACTCGACCCTTCCTGGCAAGTAATCAAAGATGATAGCCGCGCTATTCTGTTTCGCCGTCTACGTTTACAAAGCCAATCCGACTAAGTAAATTCACCCCCCACCCCAGCACCCACCGTACTAAAGAAAACCCGGCGCGACGCTAATGAAAACCTCCCATTTTGCCGAACCAATAGAGCAGGAGACGGACGGGCATGAGAACCAAGCTGAACCTCGAAGGTTCAAATCGGCGAGTTGCGGAAAGGCTGGGTATGTCTGGTATGCCAATGGGGATACCGCCCGGCATGCCAATGGAGTGGCTGGACGCCGGAAACTGGCGGTTGCCTTCCGGCAAAGCATTAGCTGAGTTCGCACTGCAAGCCGGTTTTCTGGCGCCGCTGCTTTTCAAGGCCGAGCGATTCGGGAGCGCGGAACGGTTTAACGGCGGAACACCCCTGCAAGAGGCAAACATGCCATCGCGAGCCAAGCATTTCGGAAAAGGGAGCAGCCGGTGACGGCGCAATGCTGGATTGCGGGTGTAGTCGGAATCGCCGCTATAGTGGACGATCTGGCGCGGCGCCAGATCTCCAACTGGATCCCCTGCTCGGCCTTTGCGGCGGGGTTGATCCTTCAAACGGTCGAAAGCGGGTGGCGCGGAGCCGGCTCGGCGCTGCTGGGGACCGTCATGGGAGCTGTGGTTTTCTTGATTTTCTACCTGCTCGGCGGCATGGGCGGAGGAGATGTGAAGTTGATGGCCGGTTTTGGCGCCGTCCTGGGAGTCAGACAGCTTCTGGAGGCCGCCTTGTGGACGGCCGGATGTGGCGGACTGATGGCGGTGGCAGTGATCGCGGCCAGTCAGCTTCGAAGATTCTGGACCGGAAGGCAGCGGGTTTCTGCAACCGAAATCCCGGCCTCGGGCTCAACGCTAAGCACTCGGCGAGAGTCCATCCCGTACGCTCCAGCCATCGCGGCCGGAGTGTGGCTGAGTCTGGTTCCAAAGACATGAGGGCGATTTTGCATTCCGGTTCCTGGTAAGGGATGCAGGAGAGAAGGATATGGATCGTAGATTTTTGACCGTGTTGGGCGTGAGCCTGCTGTTCGCGCTGGTGATTTCGAGCGTTTTTTATCAGATGACGGCGCGGGCCGGCGCAAAACCGAAGGCGGAAAACAGCGAAACCAAGGACGTCGTGCTGGCAGCCCGGCCATTGTCGGTGGGCACAACTGTCAAGCCGGCGGACATCAAGATTGCCAAGGTCCCAACGGCGCAGTTCCCCAAAGGCGCCTTTAGCAAGGCCGAGGAGGTCATCGACCGCCCGCTGATCAGCAATATTTTGATCGATGAGCCGGTTCTCGAAGGCCGCTTGGCCGTGCGGGGCAGCGGTTTGGGCCTGGCGCCAATCATTCCGGTAGGTATGCGAGCCGTTACGGTGCGCGTCAACGATGTCACCGGCATTTCCGGCTTCGTGCTGCCCGGAATGAGAGTGGACGTTCTGGTGACCGGGCGCCCGCCCAATAGCGATGGAACCATCACCGCTACCGTTCTTCAGAACATGGTGGTCCTTTCCGCCGGAACGGCTATTCAGGCCGACGCCCGGGGCAATGCCATTCAGGCCGCCACCGTTACATTGCTGGCCACGCCCGAACAGGCTGAAACCCTGACGCTCGCCAATACCGAAGGTCGCATTCAGCTGGTTCTGCGGAACGGCAGCGACCAGACCATCGAAAAGACAGCGGGCCGCGAGGTGAGCGAGCTATACGGCGCTCGAGCGGTACACAAGCAGCCGGTGGCTGCTCCTGCGCCGCGGCCTCGTCCGCAGCCCGTCGCCGTTGCCGTTGCCCCGCCGCCGCCTCCTCCGCCGCCGGATCAAATCGTGGTGATCCGCGGAACTACCAAGACCGTTGAAACCGTGGGCGCGAACCGCCGAGAGGATAAGTAACCATGCAACGCAGAAATGGACTGTTCTTCGTACTATTAACGCCGGCGCTGCTGGTTCTGGCAGCCGCCTCTCCCGCCTCAGCCCAAGGCGGCCCGGAGGATGTGAGATTGACCGTCGGAAAGAGCATTGTCATTGACTATCCGGCCGACATCTCTCGAATCTCCACTAGCAATCCCGAGATCGTGGACGCCTCTCCGGTTACCGGCCGGGAAGTGCTAGTTCACGGCAAATCCTTCGGAACGGTGACCCTGGTGGTCTGGAGCAAAGCCGGCCAGCGCAATTTCTACAACATCACCGTGGAGCAGAATCTGGAGCCGCTCCGCAAACTGTTGAAAGATACCTTTCCCAAGGAAGACATTCACATCCAATCCTCACGGGAGTCTCTGTCACTGACTGGTCGCGTTTCCACCAAGGACTCCTCGGATCGGGCGACTGCGCTGGCCACCCCCTTCGCTAAGACGGTCGTCAACAATCTTCAGGTCGCGTCCCCTGTCGACAAGCAGATTCTTTTGCGCGTGAGATTCGCCGAGCTGGACCGGACTGCCTCGATGTCGTTCGGCATAAATCTGGTTTCCACCGGAGCAACCAACACGATCGGCAGCGTGTCGACTGGTCAGTTTACCGCTTCCAGTCCACCCAGTACTATCGGAGGCGGAGCGACTACGCCCTTTTCGATTTCCAACGCCCTCAACATCTTCGCTTTTCGGCCGGATCTCAACCTGGCGGCGCTGATCAAAGCCCTCCAGCAACGCAATATCCTACAGATTCTCGCGGAGCCTAATCTGGTCACTACCAGCGGCAAAGAGGCCAGCTTCCTGGTGGGCGGCGAGTTTCCCATTCCAGTTCTGCAAGGCGGAGCAAACTCGGGAGCGGTAACGATTCAGTTCCGCGAATTCGGCGTTCGGCTCACCTTTAATCCGGTAGTCACCGAAAACAATACCATCCGCCTGTATGTAAAGCCAGAAGTCTCCTCGCTCGACTTCGCCAATGCCCTATCCTTCAACGGATTTACAATCCCAGCGCTGTCCTCGCGCAAGATGGAAACCAATATCGAGCTGGGCGAAGGTCAGAGCTTTGTGATTGCCGGATTGATTGACAACCGTCTGACCGAGACCGTCTCGCGCATTCCTGGTCTGGCTAGTCTGCCGATACTCGGCAATCTCTTCAAGAGCAAGGACGTGAATCGAACCAACACGGAATTGATCGTAGTCGTGACGCCCGAGGTCACAATGCCGCTGCAGCCCGGAGAGGCCAAGCCAATGCCGGCCATGCCTCGCGATTTTATGATCACACCCACGCCCGCTTCTGATCCGTTCGCAACTCAACCGAAGACCGGCGGGAGGTCCAAGTAGGACGTGCAACACCTCGGACGGAAAGCCATGAGGAGCATTCGATGACAGCCCGCGGACCGGTTCTGACAGCCTTATCGGTCGTACCAAACCGCGAGTTGGCGGGCCAGTTCTCGCTGGCTATCGAGCGCACCCGCGCCTTCCAGATTCTGTCCGATTTCAAGTCCTATCCGTCCCTGCAGACGCTCGAAATTCGGCTGCGTCAAACCAAGCCCGACGTCATACTCCTGGACTTGGTCAGCGATCTGGATGTGGCCTGCGAGTTGATCCGCGGCGTGAACGCGCTGAATCTGCAAACTCATGTAGTGGGCCTGCACCTCCGCAACGATTCCGATGCGATCCTCCGATCGTTGCGAATGGGCGCCAGCGAATTCCTCTATGCGCCCTTCGATCCGGAGACCCAGACCGAAGCTGTCGCGCGCCTCCGGCGCCTCCTCCAGCCTGAACCCGCCGATGATGCTAAGCCCGGAACGATCATTGCCTTTGCCAGCGCCAAGCCCGGCTCGGGTGCCTCGACGCTAGCCGCTCAGACGGCCTTCGCGTTGCGCAGAACCACTTCGCAACATGTGCTGCTGGCCGACTTCGATCTGATGGGCGGAATGATCGGTTTCTACCTGAAGCTGAGCCATACCAAGTCTTTGCTGGATGCGCTCGAGGCCGCTGACCATTTGAACGACAGCCTGTGGCCCTCGTTCGTGGCCGCTGCCGACGGCGTCGATATTCTTCCGGCCCCAGAGACCGCCTATGCCGGTGGCGTGGACGCTTCCCGCCTGCACGCCGTATTGGAATACGTGCGCCTGAATTATGACTGGGTGGTCATCGATCTGCCCGTGGTCTTCCAACGCTTGAGCTTGATGACGGTCTCCGAATCCGATCGGGCCTTCCTGGTCTCGACCTCCGAACTGCCCAGCCTCCATCTGGCGCGCAAGGCGGTCAATCTGCTCGACCAGTTGGGCTTTCCCAAGGATCGTTTTCAGATCATGGTGAACCGCATCAATAAGCGGGATGAGATCGGTGGGGCGGACTTCGAAAAACTGTTTAACTGCCCGGTTCATTCGCGCATTCCTAACGACTATTTTTCTCTGCACCGGGCCGTAACTCTGGGTCAGCCGGTGGATGGACACTGCGAGCTGGGCAAGGCCATCCAGAGCTTGGCGGAACGGCTTTGCGGCCGCGGAGCAAATGACAAGAAAAAGCCCGCCATCACCGATTTGAAGGCGGTACCTTCGGCCGTTTAGTAAACGCTTTTTATGTTCCCGAACCTTGAAACCAAATCGACGCCGCAGATCAGCTGGGAGCAGCGACTCCTGAAGAATGGCGGCAAATCCAAGGGCGCACTCAAGCCCGAATACCAAGAACTGAAGTTTACCCTCCACCGCAAGCTGGTGGACAAGATCAACCTGGAGGCGCTGGCCACCATCGATAACCAGCGCGTGCGGAGTGAAGTTCGCCAGGCCCTGATCTCGCTCATCGACTCCGAGCCGACGCTGCTCAGCTCGCTGGAGAAGCAACAGATCTGCGATGAAGTCCTGGACGAAGTTTTCGGCTTGGGCCCCCTTGAGCCGCTCCTGCAGGACCCCACCATTTCCGACATCCTGGTCAACACCTATAAGCAGGTCTACATTGAACGCAAGGGCTTGTTGGAGCTGACCTCGGTGAGCTTCCGCGACAACCAGCACCTGTTGCGGATCATTGACAAGATCGTCTCCCAAGTAGGGCGCCGCGTGGATGAATCCACGCCCATGGTGGACGCGCGGCTGAGCGATGGCTCGCGTGTGAACGCCATCATTCCGCCGCTGGCCGTCGACGGCCCGCTGCTATCCATCCGCCGGTTCAGCACCGACAAGCTGATGCCGCCCGATCTGGTAGACCGGCGCGCCACCACCCAAGGCATGATGGAGCTGCTCGAGGGCGCGGTCAAGGCTCGCCTGAACATCATCATCGCGGGCGGTACCGGCGCCGGTAAAACCACGCTGCTCAACGCGCTTTCGGCCTTTATTTCTCCCAAAGAACGCATCGTGACCATCGAGGACGCGGCCGAGCTGCAGCTCAAGCAGCCTCACGTGGCGCGCCTGGAGACCCGGCCGCCGAATCTCGAAGGCCACGGCGCCGTCCGCCAGCGTGAACT
>DATMMD010000177.1:0-2298 GCA_035569875.1 Bryobacteraceae bacterium | reverse complement strand
CCGCTGACGCCAAAGCTGGCGACGGCTCCGAGAGCCAGAGTTTTGACCAGTTGTGGGTTGTAGTGCAGCAAGTCCGAGAAGAACGCCGCCAGCGCAAAAAGAATTCCGAGCACGTTAAGCCACGCCGGCGAGCTGGAGGTTTGCGCCTGATCGCGATGCTGCAAGCGGAGCTGAAGCAGGACGGCAGCCAATCCGACTGCGCCCATCACTACTACCGCCAACGGACTGAAGAATGCGCCGCGATTGGTAAACAGCACGACCAAGGCAAGCGCCCCGCACAGCAGCCCGGAGGCGATTACCGTCCAGCGGCGCGAGTTGTAGCCGGACTCAGTCACCTTCACCTCAAACGCGAAAGTTCATTGTAGACGGGAAGTCGCGCCATGTTAGCAGAAGATTGGCACGGCGACATCCTGGGCACAAGGTGTGGGCGCTGATCAATCAGATGATTACTGCCTCTTTGTACTCGCCAAACACTTCGCGCATGGTGTCGGAAATTTCTCCGACAGTCGCGTAAGCTTCCACGGCAGTCAGGATGTGCGGCATGAGATTCGCCCCCGAGCGTGCGGCGGATTCGATTTGCGCGAGAGAGGCCCGCCAGGGGGCCGAATTCCGCCGCGCGCGGAGGGCGCGTAGGCGCTCTACCTGCTTGCGCTCCAGGGCTTCGTCGATGCGCTGGATGGGAATAGGTTTTTCTTCATCCACGGCGAAGCGGTTTACCCCAACCACCACAGCCTGATCGCGGTCGATCTGCTGCTGATACTCATAGGCTGCGTTCTGGATTTCCTGCTGCACGTAGCCACGTTCCAGAGCCCTGATCATGCCGCCGAGCGCCTCGATCTTTTCCAGATATCCGTTCGCCCGAGTTTCGATTTCGTTGGTCAGGCTTTCGATGTAATACGAGCCCGCCAGCGGATCGATCGTTTGAGGAACCCCGGATTCGTAGGCCACGATTTGCTGGGTGCGCAGCGCGATGCGAGCGGCCTGCTCAGTCGGCAAAGCCAGAGCTTCATCGTAAGAATTGGTATGCAACGATTGGGTTCCGCCCAGCACCGCGGCCAGCGCCTGCAGCGCGGTGCGGACAATGTTGTTCTCCGGCTGCTGCGCGGTAAGAGTGGACCCGGCAGTCTGAGTGTGAAAGCGCAACATCCAGGAGCGTGGGTTCTTCGCCTTGAAATGATCCCGCATGATGCGCGCCCACATGCGGCGAGCGGCCCGGAACTTGGCAACTTCTTCAAGAAAATTGTTGTGCGCATTGAAGAAGAAAGAGATTCTGGGGGCAAACTGATCGATATCGAGTCCAGCGTCGACCGCCGCCTGCACGTAAGCGATGCCGTTGCCCAACGTGAAGGCGACCTCCTGAACCGCGGTCGATCCCGCCTCGCGCATGTGATAACCGGAGATGGAAATGGTGTTCCACTCGGGGACGTTCTGATTGCTCCAGGCAAACAGGTCGGTGACGATGCGCATGGCCTGCTGCGGCGGATAGATGTACGTACCCCTGGCGATGTATTCCTTGAGCACGTCGTTCTGCACCGTCCCGGAAAGCTTTCGAATATCCACGCCTTCCCGGCGGGCCACCGCGACGTAGAGTGCCAGCAGGATTGAGGCGGTAGCGTTGATGGTCATCGAGGTGGAAATCCTGGTCAGGTCGATGCCGTCGAAAAGACGCTGCATGTCTTCAATCGAATCGATCGCCACCCCGACTTTTCCGACTTCGCCAACGGCTAGGGGATGGTCGGAATCAAGGCCAATCTGGGTGGGCAGGTCAAAGGCGACCGAGAGACCGGTGGTGCCGTTAGCCAGCAGATACTTGTAGCGCTTGTTGGATTCCTCGGCGTCGCCCATGCCGGCGTATTGCCGCATGGTCCAAAGGCGGCCGCGGTACATCGTGGCTTGTACGCCGCGCGTGAAGGGATATTCGCCGGGATAGGAAAGATCACGTTCCAGGTCGCGGCCGCTGAGATCGGCGGGCGCATACAGCGGACGAATCGGAATATGTGAGGAGGTTTCGGGATCGCCGGAAGCTTTGGTTTTGAGATCGTCGGTCATTAAAAATCAGTTGCCGGTTCTCAGGATTCAGTTGTCAGAAATCACGGTGAGTAGCCCGGCCGTTCGTAGTGCAATGGCGGTATTCAGCTTTTCTTCCACACCCGCCAAAACGAGGTCACGCCAAACCAGACGAATGTCAGTGTGAAAATAATTGCAACGACCAGGCGACCGGTGGTGGTTTGTCTCGCCAGGTAGCGGGTATATTCGCGAAAAAAAGCGGCCGCGCCGATGAATGCTAAAGCCAGGAAA
>DATMMD010000176.1:0-4855 GCA_035569875.1 Bryobacteraceae bacterium | reverse complement strand
AGCATAAGCCGCCGGCAAAACATACAGCGAGAAATAGTGATCTTCGGCCACCGGCGAAACGAGCAGCATCCAAACCACTACCGCTCCCAAAATAAGAGGCTCCGAGCGCGCATTGGCTCTTCGCCCCAGCAACCAGATCGGTAGCGCAAGCGCAGCAGCCAGCGCCAGGACCATGAGCCGAGTTTGGTGGCCTTCGATGAGGCGTTGCATCACCGAACCCAAATCCTGATTTCGCGGACGCTCCATGCTGAGGAGCTGATCGTATAGCTCGGAATGCGTGCGCGACGATTCCGATCCCAGAGCCGGCGCCGCCACTTCGTGGGTCCATTCGCTGATGTAATGCAGATTTCCGTGCCAGCCGAAAACCGCACTCGGCAGGACCAATCCGCCGAGCAGGATCGCCACCAGCGTTGCGGCCACCATCTTCCATTTGCGGCGCCAGATGTAGTAACACAAAAGCGTGAGCGCGAAGGCCTTCAGCAGGACCGCGCCCGCAAGACACGCGGCTCCCGCTGCGGTTCGTCCCTTCTTTTCCCAAAAAATCGCGGCGATCACGAGCCAGGTCATCAGTACCGACGCCTGGCCTCGCGTGAGACCCACGGTAAACCATACCGCCATAATTAAGGCGGGAATGAAGAGGACCGCCAGCTTTTTGCGCTCGCTCATGCTGCCCGTTTCCGCGAGCCGGCCGGACATACTCACTGCCGAAATCGTGAGCCCCACGCACACGAAATACCACGCCAGCACACTCACCGGCAGCGCCAGCAGGGCGAACGGAACCATCACGATCGAATACGGCGGCGGATAAACGTACGCCCAGCCGCGGACGTTGCGAATGACGTAAGGATCCTGGCCATGCAATACGGCAGCAGCCGCGTCCCGATAAACCGTGAAATCCGTGCGGTGCGCGGGAGAACCCCATTGGTGCCCGGGCGGGCCGTAGGGTCCGGCGCGGAAAAGCGTGATCCAGGCGAAGAACGTAAAGAAAAGGATGGCGGCGCCCATCAGCCAGAGCTTTAGGGTTCGCGCCCTGTCAATTTCGAGCGCAGGCTGCGTCAGCGTTACCAAGTCGGCTGCTAGTCTACAAAATGAGAGCCCCGCCAGCTAGGGAGGACCGGCGGGGCGTTTCCAGAGGTGACCGCAAATGGATTTAAAAAAATAGTAAGGGCACAAGCGCTGTAGCACAACTTCATAATTTGGATGGCGTCCATCACTTTTCCCGCGTGCAGTAAGCCAGGAACGCGACACGCTTGCGGACCTCGAAGCTTACACTTCAACCAGACGCGAACGGCATTGACGCCGCTTCCGTTACCCGGCCGTCCAGTAAATGAACAGAACGGTCCGCGTGTTTCGCGTAGCGGACATCGTGCGTAACCATACAGATCGTCGCGCCGCCGCGATGCAATTCCTGAAGAAGCGCCATGACAGCTTCGCCATTCGTGGAATCGAGATTTCCGGTAGGCTCATCAGCAAGAAGAATAGATGGACTGCCGGCTAGCGCCCGCGCTACGGCCACGCGTTGTTGCTGACCTCCAGAAAGCTGCGAGGGAAAATGCCTCATCCGATGCGACATTCCGACCCGTTCGAGCGCCTCTTGCGCTCTCTTTTTCCGGTCGGCTACCGGCATATTTCGATAGGTCAGAGGCAGTTCCACGTTTTGATAAACGGTCAGATCGCCAATCAAATTGAATGCCTGAAAGATAAAGCCGATCTCTCGATTCCGGACACGCGCTCGCTCGGCCAGAGTCAGGCCCTCTACCGGCTGCCCTTTGAGCAGGTAGGTTCCATTCGAAGGGGAATCCAGTAACCCCAAAATCGCCAGCAGAGTCGATTTGCCGCAGCCCGACGGACCCGCAATAGCTATGTACTCGCCGGCCTTAATCTCCAGGTGAATATCGGAGAGCGCATGCGTCTCGACTTCGTCGGTGTAGAAACTCTTGCTGACTCCGTCGAGTGTGATCAAAGCCCCGTTCCTTGGAGTCATTTTTCACTCTCCTGCGAAGCGGTTATTCGAGACGGATACGGTCATAAGAATCCCAAGCGGAAACATCCGATAAGATCACCTGATCGCCGGCTTGCAATCCATGCAGCACTTCGACCGTATTTACCGAAATGCGGCCAAGCTCAACTTTGGCGCGGACAGCTTCCGTGCTTCCGGCCAGAACCTTGAACAATCCTATGGTCGAATGTGGTTGACCTTGCACTGGGCGTCCAACGTAAAGAACATTCGGTAGGCGTTCGATCTCTATGGTACCGTCGACGCCCAGATCAGGACGCGCGCCTGGCGGCAGGGGTCCATCGAAGCTGACATCCACGGCGACCGTCCCGTTGACCACCGCGGCGTCAACTCGGCTGACGCGCCCTTCGGCTGTGCCATTGTGTGTATCGATCGTGGCCTTTTGTCCGATCGACAGATCTTTGGCCTGAGTTTCGGGGATCTGCACGGTCGCTTTCAGGTGAGAAGGGTCGGCTACCCGGATCAGATTCGTACCAAGTGCTACCTGTTGGCCCACTTCGACTGACACTGCCGAAAGCACGCCGTTCAGACCCGCCCGCACATGCAGCGCGTCAAGCTGACGTTCCTTGAGTTCATATAAAACCCGTTGTTGCTCGAGGTGCGCTTGTTGCGCGGCGACCTGCGCCTTTGCGGCATCATCGGCAATCTTGAGCTGCTCCTGAACGAGTTCCTCTTTAATCGCCAGCTGCTCCGCGACGACTGCGGATTTTTTGGCGGTTAGTGCTGCTTGTATTCCCTCTTCGCTCAGTTGCTTGTCTACCTCAGCCTGCATCTTCGCTTGCTGGTATTCACTCTCGATATCCGCCGCGGTGCTCTTTTGCGCCATTAAGCTATTGGAAAGCTGCACTTTGAGATTGGCGAGATCGGCTTGCCCCGCCTTGTAGGCGTATTCCGCTTCGAGCGCATCGAGTTGAAGTTGTGGATCGCTCAGTTCCAGGATGATCGAATCCGGCTTGACGGCCGCGCCGGACTGAAGAACGATTTTGTCCACCCGCGCCGACGATTGCGCCGGAATCCAGCGAACGTCTACGGGAACCAGCGTGCCAATGCCGCGCACATCGCGCAGCATCTCCCCGCGGCGAACGGTATCCACCCACACGGCCGAATGCTCGACCACCGGGGCGGCGGGCTTCAGTCGCGACAGGGCAATAGTGATTGCGGGCACAGCAACGACCATCACGGCCCCGTAAGCCAGGCGTCTGAGCCTTTTCTTTCGAGCGAGATCAGGTCGCGCGATGTCCATATCTTTCCCTATTCGTGCCGCAATGCCACGGCAGGGTCGACCCGCGTGGCTCGCCGCGCTGGGATGTAACACGCAACCACCGCCACACAAGTTAGAAGAAGCGGCACGGCCACAAACGTGAGCGGATCGCTCGGTTTGACGCCGTAAACAACAGTGGCCATTAGGCGCGACAAAACCAGCGCGCCTATGATGCCAATTACCAGGCCCATGGCCGCGAGCGTCATGCCCTGGCGCAGCACGAGTAGCAGCACGTCGGCGGGAGTCGCGCCCAGCGAGATGCGAATCCCGATTTCATGCTTGCGTCGCGACACTGAATAGCTGATCACGCTGTAGATGCCGATTGTGGCTAGCAACAGGGCAAGACCGGCAAACGCCGCCAGCAGCAGCATCGTAAAGCGCTGTGGAGAAAGCGACACCGAAACCAAATCGTCCATCGTTTGGACATTCAGGAGGGCCAGTTCCGGATCTATTGCGTGGATTGAATTAGCCACTGCCGTGGCAACGCTCAATGGATTCTGACTCGTGCGGACAGCCAGATCCATTCCGAACGAGCGCCACTCTTGACCCTGTACCGCCGTCAACTGCGCCAGCGGGAAATATAGGCTCGCAGGCGGGCGCTTTTGGTTCAAGCCATCCTGCTTAACATCCGCCACGACGCCAACGACCGCACGGGTCTGCTGGGGATAAAAGTACAGCGTGACGTGTTTGCCGAGCGGGTTCTCATTGGGCCAGAACTGCTTAGCCATAGATTGGCTGATCAGTACGGCTCCGGCACGGCCTTCCGCGTCGGAGTCGTCGAAGTCGCGCCCACTGAAAAGTGGGATGCGCATCGCGCTGAGGTATCCGGGGCTGATGATGCGAACGTCGACCTCGGGCAGATCGGCCATCGGTACGACCGGCCATCCTTCCGCAAGGATCGGCTCGGTAGAGCCACCAAGTAGCGGTAGGTCATCGTTCATCCCGGCGCTTTCGACTCCTGGCACGGCGCGGACCCGTTCCAGGACGCGCGCGAAGAATCTGCTCTGTTGCGCGGGCTCTGCAAATTTAGTGGGCGAAATCGGGAGTCCCATGGTCAAGACATGATCCGGATCGAAGCCGGGATTGATGTTGCGCAATGCCCATAAGGTGCGAATCAGCAGACCGGCGCCAATCAGGAGCATGAGCGAAAGGGCGATTTCGGACGCAACCAACACGCTGCTCGTGCGCCTCCCGATGGCGTCGGAAGCGACTTGCCCAGGACTTTCCTTCAGCGCTTGGTTCGATTCTTCTTTCGCCAAGCGGAGAGCCGGCAGCAAGCCAGCAGTGAGGCCGGTCACGAGCGAAGCGCCGAGCGTAAAGGCCAGCACCGAAGCGTCGAGCCCGATCCCGCTAAACCGTGGCAGTCGCCGCCCCAGAGAATTCACAATTAGCTCCACGCCAAAGTGCGCGAAGACTAAGCCCAGCACGCCTCCGGCGAAGGCCAGCAGCAGCGTCTCTGACAGGGCCTGCTGCAATAGTCGGAGACGACCTGCGCCCAACGCAGCGCGGATAGCAATCTCTTTTCGCCGCGACAGCGTCCTGGCCAACAGAAGATTGGCGACATTCGCGCACGCAAT
>DATMMD010000175.1:0-80212 GCA_035569875.1 Bryobacteraceae bacterium | reverse complement strand
CAACTGAAGGGCGCCATCGTCATGACGGAACCCATCATGACCAACTTCGTCCGCAAAGACCGGCCGCAACCCAGCGATCCGGAATACGTGCCCTTATCCGCTGCCTATGCCACTGGCATCGGCCAGCCTCGCCCCGCCACTCCTACTGCCGCCCAGCGTATGACGCAATCACTTCGCGAGGCCGGCGCGGGCGTGATCCTGAAACCCAGTCGCGGCGAGCACGGTACTGTGTTTGTAACCGGCCGCGACCTCGGAGCCGGCGCCGTACCATCGGTCACGCTGAGCGCCGAGCAGTACAACATGATCGCGCTTATGCTTCAGCACCACGTCGCGGTGAAGTTACGGGTCAACGTCCAATCTCGTTTCTATGACGCGGATGGCGGCAATGCCTACAACGTGCTAGCGGAACTGCCCGGCGCTGATCCAGCGTTGCGCGATGAAGTGGTCATGATCGGCGGGCATCTCGACTCCTGGCACACCGGTGTGGGCGCCACCGATAACGCCGACGGCTCGACCACCGTGATGGAGGCGATGCGCATACTCAAGGCCATTGGTGCACGGCCGCGCCGTACCATTCGCGTGGCGCTGTGGGGCGGGGAAGAACAAGGCCTGCTGGGATCGCGGGCCTGGGTGGCGCAACACCTGGCGGGGGAGGCCAACGCCCGGGCCCGCGAAAAGTTCGATGTCTACTTCAATATCGACAACGGTACCGGACCGATTTACGGCTGGTTCCTGCAGAATCAGGAGGCCGTACGGCCGCTATTCGATGCCTGGTTGGAGCCGCTCAAGACCGCCGGCGCGCGTCGCAATGTCATCGAGCCCGTCGGCGCAACCGACCATTTGAGTTTCATTGACGCCGGCGTCCCCGGTTTCAATCCAATCCAAGACTACGAGAACTACGACATTCGCACTCACCACACCAACATGGACACCGTGGATCGGGTAAACGTCAACGAGATCCGCCAGGCGGCCGTAGTGATGGCCTGGTTTGCCTATGACGCGGCCATTGCAGACCGCAAAATCGAGCGCCCGATGGTCAAATAGATGCGCGTACTAACGGACCGACAGCGTGACACCAGGCTGGCTCACTCCGCCGTCGACGCGCAGCACAACTGGCACTGCTCCGGAATGAATACCGGCTGGCAACTGAACATTCAATTGAATCACCCCGGCCAGCGAATCGCCGGTGGGCCCTGCATACAACACTGTCGCGCTTTTCCCGTCAATAGTCACCGACACCGGAAGCCCTGGTTGGCCGGCGCCTGTTCCAAATAGCACCACGATGGAGCCCTGCGCGGCGGGATTGGAAGAGGAGTTTATCGATAGGTCTTCGTTCAGTGCAGCAGCTTGACCTCTCCCGTTGGATGTCGCGGTAAACAGACCGGGAGCGCTGGCTGCAACAGGAATCGTTAACGTCCCCGACGGCACTCCATTGCGATCAACCACAACCTGTGCTTCCTTTTGACCTGCAACGCCGTTAGGCACGATCGCGCTTACCTGATCGTTGCCCACGTACAGCAGCGTAGCCGGGATGCCGTTGAAGAGCACGCGGGTCTGACTTGTCGTCGTCGTGGTCGTTCCCAATAGGTTCGATCCGAAAATCGTCACGACCTCGCCAGGAGCTACCGATCCATCGACGAAACTCGCGGCGTTGACGACGGAATGATCTCCGATGTCAGGCTGGTTCGGAATGGTTGTGACATTCACGATCATTGAGATGGTGTTGGATAGGCTGTTGGCCACCACCAGGTCGGGCTTCCCATCTGCATTGAAGTCCGTTACTAGCACCCAGGCAGGCCCTTTGCCGGCGCTGAAGTCCCGATGAGGCACAAACGACCTGGCGCCGTCGCCCATCAGGATAGAGACCGTATCGGCGCCGGTGTTGGCAACAGCCAGGTCCAGGTTGCCATCCAGGTTGAAATCCGCCGCCACGATGAACGCGGGATTCGCTCCCACGGGGAAACTGAGCGGCGCCTGGAGCGATCCATTCCCGTTGCCGATCAGCAGCGATATCGTGCCGGCGCTGATGTCGTTCGCCACCGCCACATCCAGCATTCCATCGTGATTGAAGTCGCCTAATGCAAGGAAGGCGGGCGATGGGCCAGCAGCGAAGTCGAGGGCGCTCCGGAAGGCTCCGTTGCCCTTGCCGAGCAAAATGGAAACGCTGCTCGAAATCGAATTCGCTACCGCCAGATCCGGTATTCCGTCTCCATTGAAGTCGCCCGCCGCGATAGAAACCGGGCCCACCCCCACCGCAAAATCCAGCGGCGTCCGAAACGTCCCATCACCGTTGCCCAGAAAAATTGAGAGGCTGTTGGAATTCTGATGGCACACCGCGAGGTCCAGCAATCCATCGCCGTTGAAGTCTCCGACGACCAGCGAGGAGGCGCTCAAAGCGTCCAGGTTTAGCCTCGGGCGAAAAGTGCCATTTCCGTTTCCGAGCAGCACCGAGACCGTGCCTGAGCCGAAATTGGCAACCACCAGATCGAGTATTCCATCGCGATTAAAGTCGCCTGTGCCAACCACGCGCGGATCTATCCCGATCCCTTGGCTGGGGAATGGCTGAGTAAAAAAGCCCTGTCCTTGGCTCCGGAGCAGCGCAACGCTGCCAGGCCCTTGCTGGGCTACCACCAGGTCAGCCAGTATGTTTCCGCTAAAGTTGCCTATCGCTAAAGCTATGGGGTTGCCGCCGGTCGCCACTTCGTTCTGAAAAACAAATGACGCAGTCTGCGCCGGTAGAATCGCGCTCACGGCCAACCAGCCGAGGGCGCCTCGAATCGAACGCCGCCAGGTGTCCAACACATCGTCCTCCGATTGCGGAACCTTCGCTAGACCAATACCATTTCCATATTACTGGATTCCCCGCGCTGCGGATCAGAGTCCCTGCAGGAACGGATTCCTGGCCCGTTCCCTTCCGATAGTCGTGTTCGGCCCGTGGCCCGGTGTCACCGCGGTGCTATCGTCAAGCGGCAGCAGCTTGTCATGAATGGACCGCAGGATCTGCTCGTAATCACCGCCCGGTAAATCCGTGCGGCCGATACTGTCGAGAAACAGCGTGTCGCCGGCGATCAGTTTGTTCTCGGCGGGAATCCATAGGCTGATGCTGCCTTGGGTATGCCCGGGCGTGTGAAGAACATGGAACTCGGCGGGGCCCAGCGCCACTTTCTCGCCTTCCCGCGCGTCTACATCGATCTTGGTTCGCTCCGGCGTCGCCATTCCGAGCCACGCGGCTTGCGTGTCCAGTTGTTCGGAGAGCGGTTGATCGTTGGCATTCATGTAGACCGGGGCACCGGTTGCGGCTTTTAACTTTTGGGCGCCGCCGATATGGTCGATATGGGCATGCGTGATGATGATCGCCTTCACACGCAACTGATGCTTGGCCAGAATAGCCAGGACTCTCTGGATTTCATCGCCCGGATCGATGACGACCGCTTCGCGGCTCTGCTCGTCGCCAAAGATCGAGCAATTGCACTGCAACATGCCCACAGGAAGTATCTCGTGAATCATAACTCGTATACTCGAATTATGGACTCACTGTTGCGCGCAATGCTGGCAGTGTGCATGCGCTGGATTCACATCACGTCGGTAGTCACGCTCATCGGTGGCTTCATCTACGCCCGATTTGCGCTCGCACCGGCGCTCGCCAAGGTGCCTGAACCGACGCGAGGCGAAATCGGGGATCGTGCCGTCGCGAATTTCCGTCCTCTCCTATACACAGTGCTGGTTACGATCCTGGGCTCGGGACTCTACAACTACCTCACCAAAGCCAGCTACCCGCCTCACTACCACATGTGGATCGGAATCAAGTTTCTGTTCGTGCTACACATTTTCGCCGTCGCGATCCTTTATACGATCCCCGGTGCGGGCGAACCCAAACGCCGGCGTTGGTTGACCGGCATGGTGATTTCGGGCCTCATCATCATCGCGATATCAGGTTACTTGCGGTTTATCTCACTGCGATGAAGGGTTACGAGGCACTCCGAAGCGCCGCCGCTTGGCTGGATTTATCCGGCCGAGGCAAGATCAGACTGACTGGCGAAGACCGCGCGCGGCTGCTGCACGCCATGACCACCAATCATATCCAGCAGCTCACCCCCGGCACAGGCTGCTATGCGTTTTTTCTGAATGACAAGGGCCGCATTCTCTCCGACGCGAATATTCTCTGCCGCCCCGATCATTTACTACTCGACCTGGAACCCGAAGCTCGCGAGAAGATATATCAGCATCTGGATCATTTCATCATTGCCGATGATGTGACGCTCGAAGACGCGACCCCGCAGCTTGCCACCATTGCGGTCGAAGGCCCGAAAGCGGCCGAGGTGCTTCACCAGGCCGGCGCGCCAATACCGGAGGCCGAATACTCGACCATCGAATGGGGTTCACGAGTGGTGGCGCGTCTGAATTCAACCGGCAGCCTGGGATTTTTCATCTTCGCCCCCGTGGCCGAAAAATCCGAACTCGCCGCCCAGCTCGAAGCCGCCGGAGCCGTGGCCGCGGACGCCGAGGCTTTCCGCGTGGTGCGCCTGGAACATGGAAAAGCGCGCTATGGGGAAGACATCGGCGAACGGTTTCTCGCGCAGGAAGCGAATCAGCCGCATGCGCTGCACTTCAGTAAAGGTTGCTATCTCGGGCAGGAGATCGTGGAACGCGTCCGGTCGCGCGGCCAGATCCACCGTGTACTGATGCGGCTCGTGCTCGACACCAAAACGCCGCCCGAGCCTGGCACTAAGCTCGAAACCGGCGATGCGAAAGCTGCCGAGATCACCTCCGCCGATTACTCGCCGGCGCTCGACAAAGTAGTGGCCCTCGCCTACGTTCGCACCTGATTTTCACCCCCGTGCGCTACGTCCGCCGCCGGGTTCGGACATAATCCGACACATGGTCGCCATAACGCTCCAGGAACGATTTTCGATAATCCGTCCCACGGATAATTCCCCGGCAGTCGGGCGACCCGCACGAACAGGTAAACTCCTCCAGCGACTCGTTGCAGAACGTCGCGTAATCCATAGTTATCTGCTCGCCGGAGGCGATTTTATGCCGCGCCGTCAGGTTCAATCCGTCCAGCCACGCGTTGGGATCGCAGGAGTGATTGATCGGCTTCCACTGTTCCGGATCGTCGCTCCAGATCACATACAGCTCATCAGTTACCGGGTACGCATAGCGCGCGAACAGTTCCTGCTGGCCCGCATTCCAATACTTCGTTACATGCGATCTGCTCACCAGCACGTGAGCCTGCTCCTCATAGTGCTCGATCACCTCTCCGGCTTCGATGCGCCCAGCGGCATACATTCCAAAATCTCCTTTCGGATGCCGGTTGATGCGCCACCTCTTGACGTGCCGGCGCTGGCGTTTCAGAGCCGTCTGGATGATCTTTTCGATGAAGCCCCGGTGTCCCGCCGGATCGTTTAACAAAATAAAATCCGCGCTTCCGGCGTCTTCCGGAGGATAAAAAGCCTCGCAGTTCGGATTGATCTCCAGCATGAAAAGCTCGCCCTGGCCGTTCATCCGGATATCGCAGCGGCCATATCCCGTCCCGCCTAGACCGACGAAGAATCGCCGCGACATATCCATCAGCCGGCAGGCTAAATCGCGATCGTCGCAGGCCGCGCACGTCATCTTGTCGTATTCCTTCCACTTCAGATCGAAATGTTTGAACGATTCGCCTTCGGGAAAACGGAATTCCACTGGCTGATAAACCAGCGGATCAAATTCGTCATCGGGATTCTCTGCCACCAGCACCGTGAATTCGCGCCCCTCTACGAATTCTTCGATCAAGGCGCCGCCGAAAGCTTCGATAGTCTTGGCCGCCTGCTCAAATAAAGCCTCCGCTGTTTCGACTCGCGATTCTTTAGTCATCCCGATACTGGCATAGCCATTGGGATGCTTCACAATCAGCGGGAATTCGAGCGAACCTGCGGCGAATTCGACATCCTGGGTGTTCGACGCGATCACATACGCCGGCGTGCCGATTTCCCAATAATGGCAGACCCGCTTCATCGCCTGGCGCGAAGGCTCGTAGAAAGATGAAGTGGCGCCGGTGAACGCCAGCCCCAACCGCTCCAGGGCCTGGACCACTTCAACGCCCGGACGGTCCTCTTCCCACGCGCCATCGCACAAGTTGAGGAAGACATCGAAGCCCCGCCGCGAAAGTTCGCGTACCTGTCGCACCGCGGTCGCTTTGTGCAGAAAATGCCGCTCACATTCGTGGCCGGCAAGATAACGGATCGGATCGGGAAGAAAATCGAACTGCTTGAACGGAGTTACAGATTGCTCGTAAGAGTCGTCCAGGACGCAGATCTTCATGAGTGGGGCAGGTCCCCGACCTGCCTGTTAATTCCGGACGTTCTGCACTTTCGGAACCGAAAGGTAGCCCGCAATCGTATCCTTCTTGACGTCGTTCACGATGAGTTCGTAGGGTTGTTTGGCCTTTGAGGTCATGAACTGCACCGGCTCATTGGCGGTCCGGTCTTTCTTTTCGGTGGTCTTGTCGTCTGCCGTCAGCTCGATGGTGTAGCGATTCCTCTTCGGATCGGCGCTCTTCAGCAAAATCGTAACATCGCCGACCTTCTGGGCCTGCTTGGCTTTGTGGATCGTAAACTCGACGAAATTCCGCTCGCCTAGAGCGCGTAGCGCGGCCAGTTCCTTGCCGTTGGTGGCGATCATCACGCTGTGGCCGTCGATCTCACCGGTGGCACGCTTCAAGTCAGCCACCGTTTTCTCCAGCTCCGATTTGGTGGACGTCAGATCAGTCTTAACCGCCGCGACGTCGCCGCCGACCTGCGAGATCTTCGTATTCGCCGAGTCGGTTTGCTCTCTCACCTGCGAGATGTCGGACTTCAGCTGTTGTTTGTTTTGTTCCTGTGCGGCCTCCAACTGCGCGCGAGTATCATCTACCTTCTTGAGTGCTTCCTGCTTGGCCTCACCAACCATGGCGTTGGCCTGACGGCGCGCCCGCTCCAATTGTTCGCGTAGTTCTTCGGTAGTCTTGCGATTGCTGCGCGTCGTTACCGAAGTCGCTTCTTCCAGTTTGTCGATGCGCGCCTGCAGCGCGTCGTTAGTCTTTACCAGATCCTGCTTGGCTTTATCCAACTGCATGTAGAGATACACTCCGCCACCGATCAGCGCCAGCACCGCGACGAACAGCGTGATGACCTTCCAACCGCCCTCGCTCGGGGGCTGGGCTAGAACGTATTGCGGAGGGGCGGCGGCATACTGGGGCGGAGGGTTATAGGGCGGCGGCGCACCCTGCGGGGGAGCAGACGGCGGAGTCGGACCTTGCGGGCTAGGATTCGGGAAAATCGACATAGTACCTCTTAGACAGATAGGTTAGCAGGAATGCTAACTTATTAGAAGAGCCGCCTGTTCGTTTCGTTTCAATTTTTTGCCAGCTTCCCTTTGGATGGACCAAAGTCCAGAGATTCCTGCTTTGGGATTCCGGGCTCAAAACAACGCCGGCAGCGGGCCTCGTACATTCCTGCCGCCCCGATCACAATTAGATCGCTTGATTCGACTAAGCGCTGCGTGTGCTTCGCGGGATTTCCGCAGCGCATACAGATCGCCAGAGTCTTGGTGATCGATTCGGCCAGCGTCAGCAGGTCGGGCATCGGCGGAAACGGCCGCCCCATATAGTCGGTGTCCAGACCGGCGACGATTACCTGCTTCCCGCTGTCGGCTAACTGGGTCGCGACCTCCACTAACTCCTGCCCCAGGAAATTCGCTTCGTCGATGCCAACCACTTGCGTGCGCCAGTCGAGTTGGGTCACTATGTCCGAGGCTTTGCCGACCGTCTCCGACTTCATTCGCATCTCGGTGTGAGACACGATCTCGTCGCCCGAATACCGATTATCAATCACCGGCTTGAATACCTGGACCCGCTTGCGGGCGATCATCGCGCGCCGCAGCCGCCGCATCAGCTCTTCGCTCTTGCCGGAAAACATGGGACCGCAGATCGCTTCGATCCAGCCGATATTACCTGTCACGAAATCCATTCGGTTCAGACGCCCACGCCTCGCCGCGGGCGTTCTTTGCGGACCATCATCGTATCCTGCACCGGCTCGGAATCGCACTCGATCGCGATGGTCGTCACCGGATCGTCAGGCGCCGAAGCAGACAGACCCGTGAACCTCGTCCGGAAGCGGTCTTGATCGAACTTGACTGCTTTACCGCTGGCGTGCAGGCGCGCGCTCTTCACTTGCGCTTTGAGTGCGCTGATGGCCACGTCGTCTCCTGGCCAGTAATGCACGTGCATGTAAAGCGTATTGCCCTTGCGCGTGAACAGTGCATAAGAGGACCGCTTCACTTGGCATGGCTCCGCCGTGTAGATGGTATTGCCGTTCTTCTCCATCCATTTTCCTACCGCCGTCAGAATCCGGACCGATTCCTCCGGAATCGATCCGTCCGGCTTGGGTCCGATGTTGAGCAGATAATTGCCGCCATCGCGCGCGCAAGTGATCAGGTTGCGCACCACCGTCTTGGAAGATTTCCAGTCGTCATCGGCTCGCTGGTAGCCCCAGCTGCCGTTCATCGTCATACACGCTTCCCAAGCCCGGTCGGCAGCCTCGATGCGCTGCTCGGGCGTAGCGAAATCTTCGGCCAATCCGGTGCGGTTGTTGATAATGATCCCGGGCTGCAGCTTCCGCACCATGGCGTTCATCTGCGCCGCCTCCCATCCCTCGGGCTTCAGCGGCCAATTCACGTCGTACCAAAGAATGTCCAGCTTGCCGTAGTTCGTGCATAGCTCGCGCACTTGACCGTGAATGTAATCGACAAAGCGCCGCCGCGCGGCTTCGTCTCCCGCGCACCGTGCGCCGTCGGGATGATGCCAATCCATCAGCGAATAATAAAACCCGACCCGCAGTCCTTCAGCCCGCGCAGCTTCCACGTACTCCTTCACCAGGTCCCGCCCGCACGCCTGTTTTGGCGCCGAGTAGTTAGTCAGCTTGGTGTCAAACAGGCAGAAGCCTTCGTGATGCTTGGTGGTCATCACCATGTACTTCTGGCCGGCCTGCCGCGCCAATTTCGCCCAGGCTCGCGCGGCATTCGGCTGGGGTGTGAAACGCTTCGCCAGTTGTTCATACTCCGCCACCGGGATGGCTTCGTTTTCCATCACCCATTCATGCCGCCCGGCGACGCTGTAGAGTCCCCAATGGATGAACATTCCGAAACGCGCGTCGTGCCACCATTTCATCCTCTGCTCCCGATCCTCATCACCGGTCGCGGCCGGCGCTGCTGCTTCTGTCAGCGCAGTTGCTGCGCTCATGAGCGCCAGATATCGTCGCCTCGATAACTGCATGGTGTCTTTCATAATCAGCCGCATCTTATCATGAGGAGATGGCAATCGGTCACGGGCGCGTCATTGTACCGGAACTGTTGGACCATGCCAGTCCGGAAGTGGCTCGCGACAATCTCGGCGACCTGGTGCGCATCAACCGCTATCTCGGAGGCCACGCCATTCTGCGCCGTATCATGGCCGATTTTGTCCGTTCCCCGGACGATCGCTTCTCCATGCTGGACATTGGCGCAGCTTCGGGCGACATGGGTGCAGTACTGCGGCGCCGTTACCCACGGGCCACCATCACATCGCTGGATAACAAATGCCTGCATCTGGAAAAAGCCGCGCACCCCAAGTTGGCCGGCGACGCGTTTTTGCTGCCCTTCGTCCCGCGCAGTTTTGACTTCGTCTTCAGCTCGCTTTTCCTGCATCACTTCACCGACGAGCAGGTGGTAGGGTTGTTTCGCAACTTCCGAACAGTGGCCCGCCGGGCGGTACTCGCGATCGACCTGGAGCGTGGTCCGCTTGCCTATTACTTCATTCCCGCTACCAAGTGGCTCTTCGGCTGGCACCACATCTCGCTCTATGATGGCCCAGTCTCGGTCCGCGCGGCTTTTAAAAAGGATGAACTGCTGTCTCTTGCGATGCGAGCCGGCCTCGACCAAGCCCGCGTAAGCGTCCATCGTCCCTGGGCCCGCCTTTCTCTTGTGGCCCCTGTGGCACCGGTCTCTGACCTGTGTGCTTCGTAATTGCGATAAACTCCATTGACATGCGCGCAGCCGTGTTAATCCCCTGGCTTTTCACTTTCGCTCTCGCAACAGCCCAACCGCGCGGAACCCTGAACGTCTACGTCATCGATGTCGAAGGCGGCAACGCCACTTTGTTTGTGTCTCCCTCTCATGAATCGCTGCTCATCGATACCGGCAATGCGGGCGCCGCCGCCCCGCGCGACGCCGGTCGCATTATGGAAGCCATCCAAGACGCCGGACTCCACCAGATCGATCACCTCATCATCACGCATTGGCATGGCGATCATTTCGGCGGCTTGGCCGAGCTGGCTCCCTGGATTCCCATTCGCGAGTTTATCGATCACGGCCCAAATACTCAGCCCGGCGAGCTTGCTGACACGTTTCTCCAGAAAACTTACCCACCGCTCTACGCCAATGCAAAGCATACTGTCGTTAAAGCCGGCGACAAGATCGCCATGACCGGTCTCGATGTTCGCGTCGTGACTTCCGCTGGCGAGACATTAAAGACGCCCTTGCCTGGCGCTGGAGCAGCCAACCCCTATTGCGCGAATTTCAAGCCCGGCGAGAACAATGCCGAAGACCCGCAATCCGTCGGGATCTACGTGAAATATGGAAAGTTTCGCACCATTCATTTGGGCGACATAACCAAAAACAAGGAGTTCGAGTTGATGTGCCCCAATAACCGCATCGGCACAGTCGACGTGCTCTTGGGATTACACCACGGACAGGCCAGCTCGAATTCCCCGGTGTTGGTGCACGCCCTTCATCCACGCGTCGCCATCATGAATAACGGCACTCGCAAAGGCGGCGAACCCGAAGTCATGCAGACGGTGCATTCATCGCCGGGTCTTGAGGATCTTTGGCAGCTTCACTTCTCGCTTCTGAGCGGGCAGGAATATACCGTGCCCGGAATGTTCATCGCTAATACGATTGACGACCAGCCGCCCACGCTGCCCATCGCTCCTTCTTCTGCGCCATCCGCGCCCATCCACAACGGCACAGCTTATTGGATCAAACTGTCCGCGCAATCGGACGGTTCTTTCACTGTGACGAACGCCCGCAACAATTTCAGCAAGGCCTATTACCCGTAGCGCACGCACTCCTGCGTGCCGCGTTCACACTCGTGCTGAACGCCTATTTCTCGCTCAACAATCGCAACCGAATCCCCTTCTGCCGCGCATACCCGGCGTCGAACGTGACCAGCGTGAATTCCGCTGCTGAGGCGAACGCAGACACATCGCCCCCCATCACCCGCGCATTAGTGAGCAGCCGCAAAAAAGCCCATCTGTGACACCCGAGCCTCAAGCAAGCAGGTCATCAAAATCGAATCCAGTCAAATCTAGCTTGCGTCCCCGCTTCAAGTGAATCAAAGGAACTCTCACGGGCTGCACCGCTTGCCTTTCCAGCACGCCAGAATTTTTCGCGACCTCACGCTCGACTGCCCGAACGATCAGGTCTCTGATGCTGGAACCGCGCAGGCCGCAACCGCCTTTGCCCTCCGGAAGAGAGCATTTGGCAGGTCAATCGTGACGCGCATATTTCCAGCATGGCATACCTGGCGCAGTGAGCAGTGAGCAGTGAGCAGTGAGCGGTGAGCAGTGAGCGGTGATACGTGCGTCCACACTTGTGTCAACGCCCCTTCGCCGCCCGTTCACAGCACTCCCACCCTGCCCATCCCCTTCCAATTCAATAAACTACCCATCCAACTCCGCTCCAACTCCCACCACCCCTGTTACACTCACCTCGCAATGACTACCCGCGCCGAGCGCCTACTTAACCATGCCCTCCGTTACGCCACGCCCTGCTGTTCCCCCGAAGGCCTCCCCTGTGCCCTTGTTCCACTCACTCCCATCGCCCACGATCTCCTGCCGGTCCACTCCGTCCTCTTCCGCGACTGGCTGGCCGATACCTTCCATCGCGAGCACGAACTCATACCTTCACTTTTGCAACTCCGCACCGCCCTGCTATTGTTCGAAGCCAAGGCCCGGCGCAGCGAACTTTCGCGCCAGTCCATCGCGTTGCGCCTCTCGCACCGCGGCCAGCCCTTCGATCCTGCCGCCATTCTCATCGATCTTTGCAACTCGGAGGGCGATGCGATCGAGATCACCGCCGCGGGATGGCAGGTAATCTCCACAGCTCGCCGCGCCTTTCGCCGCTCCCGCTCCCAACAGCCGCTGCCACCTCCCACCGAGCCAGCCACCTCACTGCCCTCCACGTTGCACTTTCCACCGGCCGCCCTCGCCTGGCTCGTTTCTTCTCTCCGCCCCATCGGCCCTTATCCCATCCTTTTGGTAAAGGGCCCAGCCGCTAGCGGAAAAACCGTGCTCGCTCGCATGTTGCGCAGCCTCATCGATCCCGCCACTTCCGCCTTTTGCCCGCGTCCGCGCACCGAGCGGGATGTGATGCGCCTGGCTTGGAACAATTACGTCCTCGCCTTCGACGACTCAGGCGATCTCCCTCCTGCAGTACTAGCCGCCCTCCGCCGCCTTTCTTCCGGCGCGTCTTTCGAATTCGATCGATGCGCCCAGGCTGCCGATTCAGTCTCCATCCCGCTTCAGCGCCCCATAATCCTGACGCTTCCGATGATTGCGCCTCGGTTGGCAACGACGCCGCTGTCGCCAACCACGCCATCACCATCGAACTGCCGCACATCGCTGCTCCTCAGCGTCGAACCGAGAGCGAAATCCTCATCGAGTTCGAATCCGCTCGCCCGGCGCTCCTCGCCACCGCTTGCAACGCTGTCAGCCTCGCCCTTGGCAACGTCAGAGACACCAACCCCGAATTCCCCACGCGATTCGCGGACGCGTTGCAATGGTCCATCGCCGCCGCGCCTGCGCTCGGCATCGCCGAATCGCAAATGCGCATTGCGCTCTGCCCCGACACCCTGGCCCGAGAAGTGGCCGCTTTCGCGCACGGCAAACATTACTGGGAAGGTTCGCCCACCGAACTCCTCGCCGCTCTCCAAGCCGCGCACATAGTCAATCTTCCCAACTCCCCGGAGCGCCTCACGCGCCGCCTTCACCAGGCTCCCTTATCCACGCTCGGCGTTACGCTCGACACATTTCGAACCACCAAGCATCGTCAGATCCGTATGACGCTAGCCGCTCGTTCTGGCGTCATAATGACCCAATGCGCGTAAGCATCCCGATTGTCCTCAGCAAGATGCAAATTGTTCACCGGCCGTGACCTGGACTGTCATAATAGTTGTCTTGACCCGAATTGCCGTCGCCATCCTCTCCCTGCTCCTGTGCTCCTGCGATCGGCTTCCTGAGACCTATCCACCGCCCCAGCAGCGGCCAGCACAGGCGCTCACGCCTGATCCCTACGCGATGATGGTGGAAATGAACGATCCCGATGCCGCGCAACATATCGTCAAAGACATCTACGAGCCTTTTGGCAGCCCCTGGCGCTGGACCTCCAAGCAGCCCACCGTCAAAATGTTGGTGGATTCGAGCGACAACATCAAGCTTAGTTCCGACTTCGCCATCTGGGACGACGGATTCAAACAGACCGGGCCGATCGAGCTATCGTTTCTTGTCAACGGACACCTGCTCGACAAAGTGAAGTACGCGACACCGGGGTATAAACATTTCGAAAAAGCGGTGCCTCCGGGCTGGCTGTCCGCGGATACAGAATCGACGATTTCTATCGATGTCGACAAGCTCTACGTCGCGCCGCAGGATGGCGTGAAGTTCGGTATCATTTTGACGCGCGTCGGGTTTCTCCGGTAATGCACGCGGCGTTGACGGTCCTGGCCATCCTGTTCGGCTGGTTGTTCACCGTTGCCACCGCTGGGGCGCTCGGCACGCTTCTGGTTCGCAAACTTTCGCTTAGTTTTTATCGTTGGGAAGAACGCCTCTTCGCGTTTGTCATTGGCGCGGCTCTACTCAGCGCGATAGTTTTCGTGTTGTGCGCGGCTCAACTTGCCTGGAAACCTCTGTTTCTTGTTCTGGGGCTTGCGATCATCTTCTATGCGCTGCGTTCGGGCGCTCATCATCCGCGGGGCGGCCCGTTTCCACCACTGCCTCAGCGTTGGCGCTGGGTATTCCTGGTCGTCTTTGGCGCGTTCACCGTGCTCTACTTCATTAACGCCCTGGAGCCGGAATCCAGCCCAGATGGAATGTCCTATCACCTGGGGGTCGTCGCCAAATACCAGCGAACTCATGGATTCCCCCGCATTACCACCGACATTTATGCCAGCTTGTCGGAAGGCATCGAGATGTTGTTCCTTTGGGCATTTGAGTATGGCCGTCATTCCGCGGCCGCGTTGGTCCATTTCGCGTTTTTCATTGTTCTCATATTTCTGATCTTCAGCTACGCTCGAAGAATTGGACGGCCTGGGGTTGGCGTAGCCGCGGCGATCTTCACTTATGCCAGTCCGGTAGTCGGACTCGATGGGACCATTGCCTACATCGACGTCGGCATAACCGCGGTCCTGTTCGCTCTCTTTTATTTGCTGCAAATTTGGGACCAGGACCGAAATCCCCAGCTGCTGGTGCCGATCGGGATTCTCGCCGGCTTCAGCTACGCCGTCAAGTACACCGCATTCATCGCCGTGCCATACGCGCTCTGCTTCATCGCCTGGAAATCCTGGCGCGCGCGCAAGCCAATTGTGCGTCCGATCCTGGTAGTCTCCATGCTTGCCTTGGCCTTCATCCTGCCGTGGATGGTGAAGAGC
This sequence comes from Bryobacteraceae bacterium, assembly GCA_035569875.1. Taxonomy (GTDB): domain Bacteria; phylum Acidobacteriota; class Terriglobia; order Bryobacterales; family Bryobacteraceae; genus Palsa-89. The sequence continues at coordinate 65,514 of DATMMD010000175.1, read as the reverse complement.
TGGATCGAGGTCGCGAATCCTTTTTCGCCCTTTGCGAATCGCATCTTCCCGAACCCTTACGTCCACATTTCGTTCGAAGATACCTATCGCAAGTACATGCGGGTGTACGCACTGACCAGTTACTGGCAGATTCCCTGGCAGGTGACGGTGCGAGGCGACCTCACTACTGGCCTGATCGGACCGCTGTTCCTGCTCTCACCGCTCGCGCTTCTGGCGTTGCGTTTCCGCGAAGGGCGCCAATTGCTGCTGGCGGGATTGATTTTCGGCGCGCCATATCTGACCAACGTCGGAACGCGCTTCCTGATCCCGGCGATTCCGTTTATTTCACTCTCGCTGGCGTTGGCGCTATCCGGCCTCGAGTGGCTGCTGCTCGTTCTGGTAGCCGCTCAGGCCATAACCTGCTGGCCAAATGTCGTTCGATTGTACTGCGCGCCGGGCACTTGGCGATTGGCGAAGGTCTCTCCCAAGGCGGCGCTCCGGATTCAACCGGAAGAGGATTATCTAAACGGCAATCTCGGGTATGACATGGCTCGAATGATTCAAAGCTCCGTCCCCGCCAATGCCAAAGTATTAACCTTTTCCCAACCGGGCACCGCGTACACCTCCCGCCAGATATTAGTGGGCTATGAGGGCGCGTTCAACGAACTGTTGCAGGATATTCTCTGGACGCCAATGTTCCGGGACTTCCAGCCCACGCGAATCCTGACGTTTCAGTTTCCGCCGCGCGAGTTGCGGAGAGTCCGCGTCGTCCAGACCGCGAGCGTGCCCGAGGCCCAGTGGTCGGTCGCGGAATTGCGCGTCTTTGCCGGCGGACGCGAGCTACCGCGTGAACCCGAGTGGCGGCTCACTGCCCACCCCAATCCTTGGGATGTCCAGCTGGCTTTCGATAACAGCCCGGTCACGCGCTGGAGAAGCTGGCAGCCGCCCGAACCCGGCATGTACCTGGAGATCGACTTCCCCCGCGGCCAAACGCTCGATTCCGTGATCGTGGAATCGTCCGGCGATTCCTCCGCGACGAAAATTAGGTTGGATGGTTTGGCCAACGATGGAAAATGGACCACCATAGCCGCCGCTCCCGTTGAGTCCATCCGGCCACACCGCATGAGCTTGCGTCAGGCCGCGACGGCTGAATTGAAGGCGCGCGGAGTTCGTTATTTGTTGATCATCGACGACACCATTGGCGCTAATGATTTCCGCTCTTACTCCAAGCTTTGGGGCATGAAGTCCGTGGCTCAGCATGGCGTAGCTCGGTTATATTTCATTGAGTAGCCGCATGGACCGATATTCTCGCGCATATTTTCTTGGCTTAGACGGTGGACAATCCAGCACCACGGCTGTCATCGGAAACGAGCTTGGCCGAGTCCTCGGCGTAGGCCGGGCCGGACCTTGCAATCATGTCTCTTCGGCCGAGGGCCAAGCGAAATTTATGAGTGTAATACAGGCCTGCTTGCGGACGGCTAGTACTGACGCTGGCCTCGATTCATCGAGCGTCAGGTTTACTTCAGCATGCCTCGGATTCAGCGGCGGCCCGGCCGACAAGGAAACACTCCTGGCCCACATGATCCGAAGCGATCGAATGACCGTGACCCACGATGCCCTGATCGCGCTGTCAGGCGCCACCGCGGGCCAATCCGGGCTGATCGCGATCGCGGGAACCGGATCCATGGCCTTCGGCCGCAATTCAAGCGGAAAAATAGCGCGAGCCGGAGGTTGGGGATACATGTTTGGCGACGAAGGCAGCGCGTTTTATATCACGCGCCAAGCCTTGCGCGCCGCGCTCCGCTCAGAAGAAGGCTGGGGACCTGCCACTTCATTGCGGTCCGTGCTGCTGCAGGCGACCGGTGCTATCGGTATCAACCAGTTGCTGCACCAGTTCTACACGCCGGAGTTCCCCAGGCCGCGCATCGCTGCGCTTGCAAAGCTAATAGATGAAGCCGCGGAAAACGGCGACGCCACTGCACGGAATATTCTCAACGAAGGCGCTCAGCAATTGGCGATCCTCGTTGCCGCCGTGCGTGTCCAACTGTTCCAGCCGGGAGAGGACGCGCGCGTGAGCTATGCCGGCGGTGTATTCCGTAGCCGCATTCTGCTCGAGAGATTTCAGATGTTGACCGAAATGGAAGACGGCAATCAAGTCTCGCCGCCCGTGTTTGGCCCCGCTGCCGGTGCTCTTCTCGAAGCCTATCAGACTGCCGGTATCCGTTGTACGCTATCCAATGTTCAAGAGGAAAAATCATGAGATCAGGCTGTAGATTGTGGGTTACGGGCAGTGTGATGGCATTCGCCTTGTATGCCGCCGAACCGGATTGGCCGCGCATAGAAAAACACGCGCTTGAGTACTTCCAGCAGTACGTGCGCATTCGGTCCATCAATCCGCCCGCCGATACGGCCGCTGCCGCTCAGTTCGTCAAGGCTGAGCTGGAACGCAACGGCTTGGCGCCGAAACTTTTCCACAGCGGGCCTGGCGGCCAGACCAATCTCGTCGTACGTCTGAAGGGTCGCGATTCGTCCAAGAAACCCCTGCTGCTCCTGAATCACATGGATGTCGTGCCAGTCGACGAGAAGGCCTGGAACGTAGATCCTTTTGGCGGAATCATTCGCGATGGCTTCATCTGGGGCCGCGGGACGCTAGACATGAAAGGCATCGGCGTCCAGCAATTGACGGCGCTCGTCGCTCTGCATAACGCCGGAGTCACGCCGGCGCGCGACATCATCATGATCTGCACCGCCGACGAGGAAAGCGGCGGCGAGCGCGGAATCCGCTGGATGATCGAAAATCACTACGACGAAATCGACGCCGAGTATGTGCTCGACGAAGGCGGCATGGGATCTCGTGATGCTCTCGCGGCGAACAAACTGGTGTTCGGCGTTTCAGTGGGGGACAAAGTCATAGCGTGGCTCCGTCTGCGGGCCAAAGGTACCGCGGGCCATGGCTCGCAACCCATCCCCGACAATGCCAATCTGATTTTGTTGGAGGCCATCCGGAAAGCAATGGTGTTGCCCGCAGGCGGCAAACAGAACGCCGTGGTCGATGAAATGCGCCGGGCCATCGGGCCTCTGGTCGAAAACAAATTCAATTCTGCCATCCAGCGCAACACTGTTTCGCTTACGTCGCTAACGGCTGGCGTCGGATCGCCGCCCAGGCCCAACGTAATACCGTCCACCAGTGAGGCGACACTCGATTGCCGGCTGCTGCCGGGTACCAACGCGGACGAGTTCATCTCTGACATGAAAGCCCGCATTAACGATCCACGTGTGACGGTGGAGATCATTACCGTCGCTCCCGACGTCGGCATGAGCCGCAGCGGCACGCCGCTGTTCGACGCCATTCGCTCTGCGATTTTGAAACGCAATCCCGGCGCAATCGTCACCCCTATGCTGGTTCCCTTCGGAACTGATTCTGCCTATCTGCAAGCGCGAGGTGTTATCGCTTACGGTTTGACTCCCATGATTCTCGACGCTGCCACGGCAGCCACCATGCACAGCGATCAGGAACGTATCTCCGTGGCCGAATTTTTGAAGGGCATTCACGTCTTCTATGACGTGCTAGCATCGGATTTCTAAAATGCCCAAAGTCTCCATTCGCGATCTGGATCTGAAGAACAAGACTGTTTTTATTCGGGTCGATTTCAATGTTCCTCTGGCCCCCGGCGGACGGGAGATTACCAGCGACAAACGCATTCGCGCCTCGCTGCCAACCATCCGCTATGCGCTGGAGCACGGCGCTGGCGTGATTCTGGCGAGCCATCTGGGCCGCCCGAAGGGCCAGCCCAATCCCGAAATGAGCCTCAAGCCCGCCGCCGCGCGATTGTCGGAATTGCTGGGCCAGCCCGTGCGGATGGCGCCCGATTGCGTGGGCCCAGAAGTCGAAAAGATGCGCCCTAAACCGGGCGAAGTCTTGTTGCTCGAGAACCTGCGATTCCATGCCGAGGAAGAGCAGAACGATCCGGGATTCTCCAAACAACTGGCCGCCTTGTGCGATGTTTACGTGAACGACGCATTCGGCTCAGCCCATCGCGCGCATGCCTCCACCGTCGGCATGATCCAGTACGTTAAGCAGGCGGCCTCGGGTTTGCTAATGGACAAAGAGTTGGAGTATCTGAATAAGGCGACCAAGAATCCAGCGCGGCCCTGTATCGCAATCCTGGGTGGCGCAAAAGTCTCCGACAAAATCGAAGTGATCGAGAACCTGATGAAATTCGTCGATCAGATTCTGATTGGGGGCGCGATGGCCTACACCTTTATGAAGGCGCAAACACAGCCGGTCGGCAAATCGTTGGTCGAAGAAGATAAGGTGAGCTTAGCGCGAGATCTGCTTGCTCGAGCCGGAGCGAAGCTGTTACTGCCGAAAGATCATGTCGTCGCGACCGAGCTAAAGGCGGGCGCTGAGCACCGGGTCGCAACTGAAATTCCCGTCGGCATGATCGGCGTCGACATCGGGCCGGCGACCATTGAGGCTTATGCGGCAGCCATCTCCAGAGCCAAAACGATTATCTGGAACGGCCCGATGGGCGTGTTCGAAAAACCGCCGTTCGACCGCGGTACGGTCGCGCTCGCCCAAGCCGTGGCGGCGTCGGGCGCTGTCTCTGTAGTCGGCGGCGGCGATTCCGAGAAGGCCGTCAAGTCGGCCGGAGTAGCGGACAAGATTTCGCACATTTCCACCGGCGGTGGAGCGTCGCTGGAATTTCTGGCGGGGATCGAGCTGCCGGGCGTCGCTGCCCTGCCGGACAAAGTGTAAACTGAGCCGAGGCGCGCGCGTTAGCAAGCATCCTAAAGAAGCAGCGCGACACCGCAGATTCCGGCGGCTAACAGCGCCCAGCCTGCTAACAGAGAATGATCGATCAGGAAACCGCCGGCCGCCGGGGCAATGATCGCCGCAATCGAGTTTAGCGACTGCGTTAACCCGAGTACCACTCCTTGTTCGGAGCGGCCGGCCTTTTGCGTGATCAGGCTGGTCAGCACTGGACGAACCACTCCTGTGCCGGAGGATGACACAGCCGTCGCCACCAGCAGCAGCGGAATAGCATGAGTAAAGCCGAGCGCCGTCAGACCCACTAAGCCGCAAAAGAAACCGGCGCGCACCAGTCTAAGCTCCCCGAATGTTTTGACTAGCCGGCCAATCAGGCCGCCTTGCAGGATGACGCCCAGAACGCCCAGGTACGCGTAAACGTAGCCGACTTCTTTCGGTCCGAACGGATGTCCACGCCACTCAAAACGTCTCTCGGCAAACAAAGGAAAGCCCGACATGAACATCGAAAATGCCAGGGTGAAAGCCAGAAACTGCCACAGCCGCGGCGCGAGGTCCGGTTGGCGAAAGTATCGGACGTAATTGCCCCAGTCCAGCACGGTGAACTTACGCGCGGTCGAAGCATCCGCGGCTTGTGGCGTCGAAGAAGGCAATAGGAAGTAGGTCGCGAGGATGCTGGTGGCTGAAAGTGCCGCTGCCGCGAAGATCGGGTACTGGTAGCTGTATTGCGATAGATAACCGGAGATGCCGGGGCCAATTAGGAACCCCATTCCGAACGCGATCCCGATCAGTGCGAACGATTTTGCGCGCTCCTCCGGCTTGGTTACGTCGGAGATATACGCTTGCGCCAGCGACAGATTGCCGGCCGTCAGTCCGTCGATCACGCGCGAGAGGAAAATAATCCACAGCGCGTTTGCATAAGCCAGGATCAGGAATCCGATGAATGTTCCCAACTGGCTCACTAGCAATAGGGGCCGGCGGCCCATGCGATCCGACATTCTGCCCAGGATTGGCCCTGCGATCAACTGGCAGAACGCGTAGGTCGAGATCAGCAGGCCGGCCACGGCTGGGGACGCGCCGAATTTCTCGGCGTAAAACGGCAATAGGGGCAGAATGATGGTGAGACCCAGAACATCGACGGATACAATCAGGAAGATGGGAACCAGCGGAGATTTAAGCAAGCGAAGTCAGTACGATGGTAACAGAAGCCTCGCATATTGAAATGGCCGATCAACTTTATCTTTCATACTTGCTCCGGAATCACACCGGGCTGACCATGCTGCGCCACTACGAAAAGCTTTTGAAGCTTTTTCCATTTTCCCGCCTGGCGCGGCATCCTTCTACTTTCAAAGTCCTAGCGGTGAATTACACCGAGCCTCCGGTGCTGGAGATCCCCTTTCCTTCACCTGTTGCCATCGAAGATGTCTTGGCGGCCGCCAAGGATTTTCAGAACTCCGACTCCTGCTACCGCCTCGAAACCTGGTGGGATCTCTGGCAGTTCGACAAGCAATGGGAACTGGCGCCCTCGCGCGTGGCGCTGTGTTGTTTCGCTCCGGAGTTTGAACGGGAAGACGGCGAACATCTGGCCGTCGAATTTGGAATAGACGCGCATTTTCTGCCGCAGCCGGAGCTTCCCAACAGCCTGCGCATGATCCAGTCCAATATTCAGAGCTTGCTCAAGCTGGTTCACGATTTGGATGATGCGCTGCCGGTCGAGACACGGCGGCTGTGGTCTGAATCTGGAGACAATTTCTCGGATAAGCTGCACCAGGCTCTGTCCGCGGCCAACCCATGAGGGCCCAAGCCATTATTGACCTGCCGGCTTGTCATCGCTCAATAACTGAGCCACCGCTTCCGCCAGCATCTTTGGGACGAACGGCTTCTGCAGAAACGCCACCTGTTTCTCCAGAGCTTTCGGCAGGCTGGCCAGAAAGAACGGCGATCCGCTGCAGATGAGAATGCGCAGCTCCGGCCGGATTTCGAGCATGCGTGTCAGCAGCGTGTCACCAGGAATATCGGGCATTCCAAGATCCGCGATCACCAGGTCGTAGCTCTGAGGCGCGCGCTCAAAGCTATTCAGAGCGTCCTTGGACACAGAATATGCCTCCACTTCGTAACCCAACCGTCTCAAGTATTTCTCGAGCAGTTGGATTAGAGCGGGTTCGTCTTCAACGAGTAAAATCCTAGCGCCGGGCACGCTTAAAAAATGGCGAGCGGCGTTGCGCCCGGACTAAACGCCAGCCCGAGCGTAACCCGGCTGGAGTTCTTCAGATAAAAAGAGTTTTGCGTAGTGTAGTGACGATAGTCATACCGCATTTCCAAGTGCAGGGCGTGTCCCAACTTGTAGGTGCCGCCCGCGCCGGCCTGAAAATTAGTGAGCTGTCCGAGTGTTTGACCTACGGCGGTCATAGTTCCGTAACTGGCGCTCACGTTAGCGGCCAGGCGGCGATAGCCTGTGTAAGAGTAAGATACGCTCCCGACATTCTGTCGGGATGTCAAGTAGACTCCGTCGCCGGGTGTGACGCCCATCGAGTAATCGGCACTGAACGAAGAGCGATCAAACCGCCGAATCAGCCGCCCTTCGATCATCGGAACATACAGCACGCGGAAGTATGTGACGATAGCGACCGACTGTCCGACGATAACGGCAATTGCGGGGTCAATGGCCACCTGGTTCAGTCCGTAGCTCTCCACCCGGATGCCGCCAGCCTGCATGCTGAAATCCCATTTGCGGCTCACCCCGAAGGCGTAACCGAGCGTTCCGCTCTGCAACTTCGCGTTTCCGAATTGCCGTTGGAAATCGAAATAAGTATATTCGTAGCTCCCCGATATGGTCTGCCGCCGGGTTACGCGGTAAGCTGCGTTCGCGCGCGCATTATATCCATTCAAGCCGGCCAGTGCCACCGAACTCCGTCGAACGACAAAACCTTCGCCGCCGAAACCAAATGACAAACGGGCCGTTTTCTGCCAGACCAGGTCAACGCGAGACTGCAAGAAATTCGTGCGGATGTCAAACAACTCGTTGACCGGCACGGCGAAAAGATCGGTGTTCGTAAGCGGCGTGTAGTTGAACGCGCCGTTCGCCAGCGAGGTAGAGCCGGCCGTTTCCTTGAGATCTAAAGTGACGTGCCGCGATAGCAAATGACTGTATGCCAGATTCAGGAACTGGTCCGTGCCGTTAAAGAAGGTGTGGTTCGTATAGTACCGATAGGTTCCGCGATAGTCGACGCTGAGTTTGTCGTGCACCCAGCTTTTTGAGCCAACCACGCCAAATCCGGCCTCGACGCCGTAAGCTCCGAAACTGGGTACATTCCCTTGCGGATCGACAACCAAGGGCGTAAGGCCGGAGTCATACACGCCAGTTATGTCCCCGTAAAAGCGGAAGTCAATCAGCTTGCCCCCCCGCTCTCCAATCAGACTCTTGTCCCGGCTGAGAATCGAAGGTCCCGCGTAAGTCTGGTCCTGCTCCGCTTGGGTCTGAGCCTGTTGGTCCTTCTGGTCCGGACTCTTCTGATCCTGTGCTTGCGGTGGATTTTGTGCCCATGCGAAGGCAGCTATCCACAGCCCCATTCCGATGATTTTTGATCTCAACTCCGATACTCCTGTAGGCGATACAACAAGTACCATTCTGCTACAAGTCGGCTCCGCTATGATCGGCAGGTATGCGCTTTCATACCGAACACCTGATCTTCAACACTAAACATCATCGGCAGTACATAAACATTACTGCAGAAGTGAACGCGGCCCTCAAGAAAAGCGGCATTCAGGAAGGCATGATCCTAGTCTCCGCGATGCACATAACGGCGGGCGTATGGGTGAACGATGCCGAGGATGGCCTGCTGGGCGACATCGACGAATGGCTCGAAAGGCTGGCGCCGTACCGCGACGACTACCGCCATCACCGCACCGGAGAGACCAATGGCGACTCCCACCTTAAAAGCCTGCTGGTCCACCATCAAGTGATCGTCCCGGTAACTGCCGGAAAGCTGGATTTTGGGCCCTGGCAGCAGGTTTATTATGCGGAATTCGACGGCCAGCGCGCCAAACGCGTCATTATTAAGGTAATGGGCGAGTGAAGCGCAGCGCGGGGCTGTCGCAAATCCTGAAAGGAACAATGGCTTACACGGCATTGCCCAGGTGAGGAACCAATGAAACGACTCTTCCCGCTGACAGCTGTTTGTATGGTGACCGCGCTGGCCGCCGATATTCCTATCCGCGAAGTGATTCTTTATAAGAGTGGAGTCGGCTATTTCGAGCGCGGCGGCATGCTCCGCGCTGGCGATTCCGCGAGCCTGAATTTCAAGGCTTCGGACATGAACGACGTCCTAAAGTCGCTCACCCTCGAAGATCGCAATGGCGGAAAAATCGCAGGCCTCCGTTACGATTCTAGCGAGCCGCTGGGCCAAAAACTTGCGGAGTTCCCATTCAAAATAGGCGACCACACGGCGCTGAGCTTGTTTTTGGATCAGATGAAAGGCGCCCGAGTAGAAGTAAAATACGGCGCGGAGACGGTGACCGGCGTCATCGTTGGCGGGCGTTTGGTTGCGGCTGACGACAAGCATTCCGAGCGAGAGCAAGCCGTGCTGCTAATCGATTCCGGCGACCTCCGAACGCTCGATCTAGCCGCGGCCGGTTCCATTCGCTTCGCCGACCCAAAGCTCCAAGCGCAGTTGAAGGACTACCTGACCATCGTCAATCAATCGCGATCGCTGGACAAGCGCAGCATCTATATCGATTCTTCCGACGCCAAAGAGCGGCAGATCCAGGCCAGTTACATGATCCCGACGCCGGTCTGGAAGTCCAGCTACCGTCTGGTTTTCAACGACAAGACCGAGCCGACGCTCGAGGGCTGGGCCATCATCGACAACACCTCTGGCGAAGACTGGACTAACGTGCTCTTGTCAGTAGTCTCGGGCCGGCCGGTGTCCTTCATCAGCAAGTTATACGAGCCCAAGTTCGTGCCGAGGCAGACGGTGGAGCTGCCGGAAGACCGGGCGGCTGAGCCGGTGGTGTACCAGGGCGCGCTCGGCAGTGTCGGCGCAAACATTGCCGGAGCCCCTCCTCCGCCAGCCAGGGAAGCACCGAAGGCGGCCACGCCGAGGTTCATGGCACAGTCCTCTACAGGTCTCACTGAGAGGACAGAACTCAAAAGTGACGTGTCTGTGAATGTCGCCTCGGCGGATCTGGGCGAGCTTTTCGAGTACCGCTTCTCCACGCCGATCACGGTGAAGAAGGACGAATCCGCAATGCTGCCCTTCCTGCAGCAGAAAATCGGATCGCGCAAGCTGCTGATTTATTCGGAAAATTACGGCGAGCATCCGATGAACGCCGCCGAGCTTACCAATTCCACCGGCAAAACGCTGGACGGCGGCCCCATCACCGTATTCGATGCTAATAGCTATGCCGGGGAAGCCCTGATGACTACTCTGAAGACCGGCGACAAAAGGCTGATCAGTTACGCCGTGGACCTGGGCACGCGCGTGACCACTCAATTCGACACCAGCCGGAATGTGGTTCGCGAGATTCATGTAAATCGTGGAATGTTGACCGCGCGCTCGGCCATGCAGGAGACCAAGACTTACACCATGCGCAACGTGGATCAGAAGCCGAAGATCCTCATTATCGAACATGTCGAGCGGCCTGAATACAAGCTGCTCAATCAGAAGCCGTCGGAGACGACGGCCAACGCCTATCGCTTCGAGGTGAAGCTTGGATCCGATTCCACCGAGAAATTTCCAGTTACCGAAGAACGCGTCTACGACAGCACTACAGCCGTGTCCAACCTGACGCCTGACGTGTTGGTCGCGTACGTCCAAAACAAAGCAATTTCCGATACAGGCCGCCGGCAGCTTCAGCAGATCGTAGATTTAAAACGACAGATCGCCGACCTCGACAACCAGATCCGGCAGTTGGATGGCGACATCAACAGTCTGACCCAGGATCAGAATCGTATTCGCCAGAACATGATGAGCCTGAATCAGGTGAGCGGCCAGCAGGATCAGGTGCAGAAGTACGCGCGCCAATTAGCGACGCAAGAGAGCCAGTTGGCCAGCACGCGCGACCATCAAAGCGACCTGAAAAAACAGCGGACGACGCAAGAATCGAGTCTCAACGCGTTGATCGAGAAACTGGATTTCTAACGGCTCGCTTAACGGCTGACCGCTTGTCTAGCGCCCTTACACTTGGGCACTACCTTCCATTCACCCGGATGCAGTCCAGCGAATCTTCCTGTATACTTGCAGCTAATCCGGAACCACGACGAGATCCGGCCGAAAGGAGATCTATGGAGATCGATAGACGCGCGTTCTTTGCTAGTCTCGGCGGCGCTGCCGCCATCAGTGCCATGGATTCGGAAGCGAAAGCCGACGCACTGGAAGAATACATGTCCGAGCAATTGGACAACGGGCCAGCGGCGGCCAGCGCCACCAGCCCCGACAAGAAGTTTCCAACGGTAGCCGAGCTGGACGCCGAGATTGACACGCGCACGTACCGCAGAGGTGTCGGTACTCTTTTCGCTAACGGAGGCCGAAACGTCAAGAAGCTGCAGCCTCTGCCAGCCAATCCAACGCTACTCGATTTCTTCCAGTACCGGTTTGCCCCAGCTAACCACGTTCTTCAGAGCGCCACCCGCGCCATGAAAACTGGCATGACAGAGGAGATCATCCTGGCCTGCTTGCTTCATGACGTGGTGCAATCTCTGATCAAACCCGACCATGGCTGGTGGGGCGCACAGCTCTTCGAGCCCTACATTTCGCCGAAAGCCACCTTCGCGATCCGCTATCATCAGGCCCTGCGCTTCTATCCTGATTCCGCGGCCGGCTATGAGTATCCGGACCTCTATTATCGACTCTTTGGAAAAGACTACACACCTCCGCCCCACATCGAAGCCACTTACAAAATGGTCCGCAACCACAAGTGGTATATGGAGCCACGGCTGGTAACCGTAAACGATTTGTACGCCTTCGACCCCAACGCGGTGGTGACTGTCGATCCGTTCGTCGACATCATCGGACGCCATTTCAAGCAGCCCAAGGAAGGCCTTGGCAATGACAACAGTCCGGTCGCTCACATGTGGCGCACCATCGCGCGACCCGACTCGCCGCTATAAACCGGACCGGCCGCAATTCTTTTTCGACCGCTCGACCTGATATGTCAAATTTGGCTTGACTTTCAGATCCAGATCGCATATTCTCAACCAAAAGCAGGGTCAAATAGACGCCCGCTGATGACGTGTTGCTTAGCGGAAAAGGGGTTTTCCCACCTCAGTGTTGGAGGAGAATTGTATGCGCTCACTGTTCGGAGCAGTCTGTTTCTTCCTGTTTGCCTTGACGGCATTTGCCCAGGGCGATCGCGGCTCCATTACCGGCACTCTCGTTGACCAGCAGGGCGCGGTGATCGCGGGCGCACCGGTGGAAGCCAGGAACGTGGAGAATGGCACCCTCTATCAGGCTGCGACCACGGCCACGGGCAACTACACCTTCGCTGAATTGCCGTTCGGGATGTACGAAGTCTCCGTAAGCGTTCCGGGATTTAAGCGGTACATTCGGCAAAACCTCACCGTCCAGGTTGCGCAAACCTTGCGCGTAGATATCACTCTGGAAGTGGGCACGTCCACCGAAGCGGTTACGGTCTCGGCCGAGGCTTCGATGCTGAAGACCGAGACTGGCGACGTGAGCACCAATATCAACAGTGAAACTTTGACCCAACTGCCTCTGATGGGCATTGGCGCCGCCGCCTCAGGAAGCTCCGGAATTCGCAATCCCAACAATGTTCTTAACGTCGTTCCAGGAACTTATTACGTTCCAAACGCGCAAGTGAAGATCAACGGCGCCCCCAGCAATACCCAAACCTATCACGTCGAAGGCCAGGACACTACCAATCAGGGCTTTCCTTATGCCCCGGCTCAGGTGCAGCAAGGCGTGGATGCCCTCCAGGAAGTCTCAGTCCAGACCAGCAATTTCGCCGCCGAGTATGGTGGGGTGGGCGGCGGTTTCTTCAACGTGACCATGCGGTCCGGCACCAACCAGATCCACGGCAGCGGTTACGACTACATCGTGAACGAGGTGCTGAACGCTGGTACGCCTTTCACCGGCCCTCCCTTCACCAACACACAGCCCGGAGAGCTGGTTCGCCCGGTTGCAAGACGGCACGATTACGGCTTCACCGTAGGCGGTCCAGTAGTTATTCCCAAGATCTATAACGGCCGCGACAAAACCTTCTTCTTTTTCAATTTCGAGCAATTCCGTGAAACGCAGGACATCAACAATATTCCCATCACTGTGCCGAGCACGGCCTATCGCAATGGCGATTTCAGCGGCGCCATCGCGGCCGCAAACAACACTGTCTTGACAACGGATGTCCTGGGGCGGTCCGTTCTAGCGAACGAGATTTTTGATCCGAACACCCAATACACTGATCCTGCCAGTGGAAGTCGCGTCTCGAATCCTTTCCCCAACAACGCGATTCCGATGTCGAGGATGGATCCGGTGGCGCTCAAGATCCAGAGCTTCATTCCGAACCCTGCTCTAGCGTCGCTCACTAACAACTTGATTCCCACCTACCCCAGCGTCCGTCACACGACCATTCCGGCAACGAAAATCGACCAACAGATCACGGAGCGGCAACACTTGTCGTTCTATTGGTCTTTTACACACACCGACTCGCCCTTCTCTCCGATTTACGGTCAATCCGAGGGCCTGCCGAATCAGATCACGGCCGATCGTGGAACATTTATCCACTCGCATGTCGAGCGCCTGAATTACGACTACACCGTCTCACCGACCTTCCTGCTTCATTTCGGAGCCGGCTACCAGCAGAACAATTTCTTCGACGACGCTCCGATTCTGAATTTCAACGCGGCCCAGACGTTCGGTCTGGTGGGCGCCACCGTCAATCGCAATGTGCCGGTGTTTAGCGGTTTGTGTCCACCAGCGCCGGGTAACGCTAATACTGTTGCCTGCACAGCCGCAGGCGGTATGTACAACATGGGACCTATTGCAGGACAAGGCCACCAATACTACGAAAAGCCCTCCGGCAACATGTCCGGCACTTGGGTCAAAGGTAGTCACACTTACAAGGCGGGAGCTGAAGTCTACTTCCTGGCGGTTCCGACTATTCCCTACACCAACACCAACGGATCGTACGGATTCAGCGCCAACGAAACCAATGAGCCCTATCTGGTCGGCCGGACATTCGCCGGCGGCACGCCGGGTTTCGCCTACGCCAGTTTCTTGCTTGGCCAAGTGGATAACTTCTCCATAGCCGCGCCGGCCGAATATCGGAATTCAAAACAGCAGTGGGGCGTATTCGTTCAGGACTCGTGGAAGGTGACCCGCAACTTGACGGTGGATTACGGATTGCGATGGGATTACGGCACCTACTTCAAAGAGGAGCATGGCCGCGGCGCCAATTTCTCCCCCAACACGCCTAACCCGACGGTCGGAGGCTACCCGGGCGCGATCATCTTCGAGTCCACTTGCAATTGCAGCTTCGCCAAGAATTATCCTTTTGCCCTCGGTCCCAGAGTTGGGGTCGCCTATCAGATCACTCCAAAAACTGTATTCCGCGCCGGCTTTGGCATCATCTACAATCAAACCGGCACGACCCAGCTTGGCTACTCGTCGGCTGGTGTCGCCGCGACTTCGACGTTTAGTTCCCCGGGCGCCGGCCAACCTGCCATGACGCTCTCCGGCGGCATACCGCCTCAGGACGAGCCCGCTTGGCCAGTATTTAAACCCGGTCTTTTCCCCACCAGTCCGGCGGGCGGCCAAGCTCTTCCCGGAGGCATTGGATTTCTGGATCCCAATGCCGGCCGGCCGGCCAGGCAGACGCAATGGAGTATCGGTATCCAACGCGAGATCAGCCGCGACTTAATCGTCGAAGCCGCGTACGTCGGGAATCGCGGCGCATGGTGGACGTCGCCCTCTCTTTCCGACATCAATGCGATTACACCGCAAAGACTCACCGCGTTTGGACTGGACATCACCAATCCCAACGACCAAGCCCTGCTGCTCTCCACTCTGAACTCCACCACTGCGTCCGCCCGCGGTTTCAACAAGGCGCCGTATCCCGGCTTCGCGCTCACCAACACTGTCGCGCAGTCGCTGCGACCATTCCCGCAGTTCGGCAATATCCCCGGGATTGGCGATCCGCGCGGCAGAACCTGGTACGACTCCCTGCAGATGAAAGGGACCAAGCGATTCAGCCATGGCTTCGTCTTCAGCAGCTCTTTCAGTTGGCAGAAATCGCTGGAAGAAGGCATCGATCCGAATACGAGCACCACGGTGGCCGGCGCAAACTACGTCGGTGTGGTCGGAAATCCTATGCTGGCGAAGAGCTTTTCCAGCTTCGATCAACCCTTCATGTTCAATTTCGCAGGCACGTATACGGTGCCGAAATTGCCCGGCAACAAGGCTGTCTCTTATGCGCTTCGCGATTGGGAAATCAACGCCTTTTTCGATTATGCCAGCGGCTTACCGATTCCCAGCCCCCCGGCTACCACGAGTCTTGCCAACGAGCTGTTCCAACCCACGTTGGCGGACCGGGTTCCCGGTGTCCCGCTCTACACCCAGAACATCAACTGCCACTGCTTCGACCCCTCGAAAACTTTTATCCTGAATCCGGCTGCCTGGGTTAATCCACCTCAGGGTCAGTTCGGTACCGCGGCCCCTTTCTACGACGACTATCGCTACGCGCGCCATCCCATCGAGAACATGGGCTTGGGCCGCGTGTGGCGCCTCAAGGAAAGATTCAGTCTCGAGATGCGCGTTGACTTCGCCAACATCTTCAACCGCACCTATCTGAACAATCCCACCGCGACCGGTTTCTCGAACCCGCAATCTACGAACAAGGTTGGGCCACTAACCGGGCTGAATAGCGGTGGCTTCGGTTACATCAACCTGGCGGTTTCTCCCACGACCCCGTACGCGCAGCCGCGCAACGGAACGATCGTTTTGCGCGTCCGGTTTTAAGCTAGCCCCAGACTCTGCGGGCGGTGCCGACGACCAGCTCCAGCTTGCGCCACTGATCGTCGATCGACAGCAAGTTGCCAGCGGCTACCGATGCGAAGCCGCATTGCGGGCTGATGGCCAAGTTCTCCAGCGGCACGTACCGGGAAGCGTCGTCAATGCGGCGTAGGAGATCGTCCTGCGATTCCAGTTTCGGTTCCTTGGTGGTGATCAGTCCCAGCACTACCGTTTTCCCTCGCGACACCCGGCGGAGCGCCTCAAAAGTGCCGGCCCGATCGCTATCGTATTCGAGCAGGAACACATCCACCTCGAGCATGCCGAACAGCTTCTCGGCGATGGCGTCGTAATCTCCTTCGGTGTACCAGCGGCTGCGGCTGTTACCTCGGCAAACGTGCAGCCCGAGCGTAACGTGATTACGCGGAACATCTTTGAGCGCAGCATTATCGCCCGCGACGGCATGCTCGAACTCCTTATCCGGATCGACGCCGGACGCGCGGAGTTTCTCACGCTGCCGCGGATCGAGAAAGTGGGAATAATAAGGTGCGTCAAGCTGGATGTAGTGAACTCCTTGGGAGACCAGCCAGCGGACCTCATCGCGTACGACTTCCACGAGGTCATGCAGCAGCTCGGCGTGCGTTGGATAAAAGGAATCGGATAGCCCAGGCTTGAAGCTTGCCACCAAGAAATTTGAAGGGGCGGGGATGGTGACCTTGAACGGACCGGCTGCATTCTTCTTCAAAAACGGCAGTTCGTGGGCGGTCAGTTTGCGAAGCTTGCGAAGCTTCGCGCCGACGGCTTGAGCGGTGCTGCCCTCGGGTCCGCCCCCGGGCCCTTTCCACTCCAGCATTATCTTTTGCGACACGAAACCGTCCACGGCATCGGCCATATCGGTGAGCCAGGAGCCGCGGCGCATTTCGCCGTCGGTGAAGATCTCGATACCAATCTGACGCTGTTTTTCCAGTGCCGCGAGAATGGCTCGATCTTCAACTGCACGAAGTTGATCGATCGGGAGCCGGCCCTCGGCGTGGACAGCACGGGCCTCGAGCAGCTCTGGCGGGCGAAGGAGACTGCCGACCTGTTCAGCATGTAGCTTGTTAGTCATTTTGTCGCGGCCGGCGACGGCATCTCGCATACGAAGTTCGCCTCGTCATCGATACTGCCGGCGCCTTTGTATTTCGCGATCTGCGGGTAGGGGCACAGAGGCCGGGTACGATCAACTTTTCCAGAGGTGCGGTGAGACGCGACAATACGGACGGGAGCGTGGCCCTGTTCCTTCCATTGCTCGAGCGCGCTCACCATGTCGAAAGTATTGGGGCCTTCGCCGCCCCCGCAGTGTCCCATGCCGGGGACCATGAAGAGGCGGATGGAATCCGCAGGCTGGAGACCTGCGCCACTGAGAGTGTCGACGACACGCTTGTAGTAATTGATGGTTGCCTGAGGCGGAACATTCTGATCGCTGAAGCCGTGGTACAGCAGCAGTTTTCCTTGATGAGCAAGGAATGGCTTCAGGTTAGAATCAGTGGCATTGATCGTCTCGTTATCGATCTTGTCGGCGAGCGCGACGTCGCTCGTGAAGTTCAGAGTTTTCCAATCCCAGTTCGGATCTTTGAACACAACGTACCTAAAGTGATCCACAGTGGCCTGGAAGGGTTGTGGACCTGCCAGCGCTGCCCAACCCAGCTCGGAGCCGGGCTCGAGCGTCGGAAAGATCTCCTCGCCAGTTTGGGGGTTCTTCGCCGGTGAGAGGATTTTCTTTACAGTTTCGATTTGTGGCGCAGTCAGACAGGTGAGACCGTCAGCATCTTTGCAAGAGAGCACTTGCGGGTCAAAATGGCAGCGGGCCGGATCAGTGATCAGCCCATCTTTGAGGCCATCCAACGCGTCGCAAGCATTCAACACGGCCTGATGGATCGCGGGATACTTGGCGGGCGGAATGTAGCTGGCTTCGTCTTTGTGCGCAGCCTGGGCGATCCAGAGCGTGGCGAAAGCAAGACGCGTGCGAGGGTTGGCGGGCGCGCCAGCGATGATGGCGTCGTAATCGTCAGGGAAGCGCTGGGCTTCCTTGAGCCCTTGCCGGCCCCCGGTGGAGCAGCCGTTCCAATATGACAGCTTGGGCTGGTCGCCATACAACGCGGCGATGATAGCCTTGGCCTGGAGGGTCATCTGGTGGACCGCGCGATATGCGAAATCGGTCAGCTTTTCAGGATGCCCGAGCGCGAAGCTGCCGGTTGGGCCGACATGGCCGGTATCGGTGGAGGAGGTGGCGTAGCCGCGCTCGAGTGCCTCGGCCAGCGCTGAATAGCTGATCACTCCGGCCCAGCCACCATTGCCGACAGCCTGGAATTTTCCGTTCCAGCCCGAGGCCGGCAGCCAGACTTCAATCTTGATGTCGGAATCGCTGGTGGGTTTCAACGTCGCGGCGACCCGGCAGAAGGCGGGGAGATTTTTGAACAAGCTCGCGTTGGACGGTCCACCGGCGCGGCCGCTGGGTGGATTGAATTCGCCGGGGCCGAGAGGTTGGGCCAGTGTGATGGTCGTATCGGGCAACGTGAGGGAGCTGAGGCTGTCGCAGGTTGCGGCGACGGCCGGTGTAATCGCCGAGAGCAGGATGGTTAGCAAACTGGTTTTCATGGCGCGCTCTTTTGGGTCTTGCTCTCCATGTTCAAGAGACGGAGGGCGTTTCGACGGTAGATCCTATCTTTGTCGTCGGCAGTGATGTCGAGCGCCTCGATGCAGCGGATGGTTTCGCGAATGTAGAGGCCGGCCGAAGGCTCGAAGGGCAAGTCGGAGGCGAACACGCAATGATCGACGCCGAAGAAATCGAGGCCGCACTTGGTGGCCGACAATCCGCCGAACAGGGCAGTATCGGCGTAGAACATGCGGAAATAATCGATAGGCCGCTTCTTCATGGAATGCAGCAGGGCCTTGTAATCAACGTCCGAGGTGCGCGTGCCAAGCTGATCCCAACCGTAGCCGACGCGACCATCAAAGTAAGGAATCATGCCGCCCATATGGTGAGTAACGATTTTGAGCTTGGGCAGACGATCGAACATTCCCGAGAAAACGATGCGGGACATCATGGCGCTGGTTTCGTAGGGCCAGCCGAAAGTCCACCAGATTTCGTATTTCGATTTCTCTTCGCTGAGGTAGTCGGGAAAATTGGCGCCACGGGCGGGATGGATCCACAGGGTGAGATTGCGGCGCTCGGCTTCTTCGAAGATGGGCGAAAATTCCGGAAGGTCGAGCGGCTTGCCGGCAACGTTGGTAAAGAACATGGCTCCCGGCGCTCCGAGCTGAGTGGAGGCACGTTCCATTTCCTGGACGGCCGCATCGGGATTGTTCATGGGCAGGGAGGCGGCGAAGGCGATGAATCGATCGGGATATTTGGCCACTAATTCGGCCAGGCCGTCATTGGCGACACGGGCAAGCTCTGGCGACTTATCTGGCGCAGCGATAACTTCGAGGGGAGGCGCGGGCATGGAAAGGACCTGCCGGTAATCGCCGAATTCGTCCATCACGCGGAAGCGCGCGTCGAGATCGGTAAGCGTAGGTATGTTGGATACGCGTTTGCCGATATCCAGGCCGACCACTCCGGTCTTAACGTACAGGTCGGTAAAGCGCTTCGGGAAAAAATGATTGAAGAGATCGATTTTCATGTGCAGGGGCCATTATATCGTCATCATTGCGATTCCCGCGCCGTTGCCGATTGTGTCCGGCTGGCCAGGAATCCGGCGGCGGAAGCGATCAGAACGGGGATCGCGGCGGCCCAGAATACGCGCCGGGTCTGGTGCTCAAAAGACAGCAAAACACCACCAAGCAGGGGACCGATGATGGAGCCGACGCGGCCGATGCCGAGCGCCCAGCCCACCCCGGTGGACCGCATGGGCGTGGGATAAAACTCGGCGGTGAGCGCGTTGGCGCTGCTTTGTCCACCGATCACCCCGCATCCGGCAGCGAAGATCGTGACAGCCAACAACGCGATCGATTTTCCGGCGGCACCGATGAAGAAGACGAAGATGCCGGCGGATAAATAAGCGTAGGCCAGAACGCGAAAAGACAGGAAGCGATCCAAAAGGCGGCCCATGATGAGCGATCCTACCGCGCCGCCGACCTGGAACAGAGCGGTAAGGACGATGGCCTTTTCAACAACGATTCCGGCATCGTGGATGACGGTGGGAAGCCAGGCGGTGAGGAAATACAAATCCAGAAGGCTCATGAAAAAGATGACCCAGATCAAAAGGGTCATGGGCGTACGGCCGGCAGTGAAGAGCTGTTTGACGACAAACTCGCGAGCGGGTCGTTCTTCGATGCCGAGCGAATGCGCGACGTCAGGCGAGATGCCGGGAGCGATTCGGGCGAGGCTATGAGCTATTTTCCGATCCTGGCCACCCTTCATCAGGAGGAACCGAATCGACTCGGGCAACAGAGCGATCAAAAGCACGGCGATCGCGCAAGGCAAAATCCCACCGGTGACAAAAACGGACTGCCATCCAAAGCGGGCTATAAGGCCGGCGGCCACGAAACCGCCTACCGCGGCGCCGATGGAGAAGCCTACGAACATGAGCGTGACCGCGGTGGCACGAAGCCGCTTCGGCATGAATTCGGATGTCAGGGCCACGGCGTTGGGCATCGCGCCGCCCAGGCCGAAGCCGGTAACCAAGCGATAGACGAGCAACGAGGGAAGGGAGACGGCGGTGGCTGTGAGCAGAGAGCAGATTCCGAACAATAGCGTGCAGAACACGAGGATCGGCTTTCGTCCGAAGCGGTCTGCCAGAGGGCCGAAGACCAGGGCGCCGATCATGATACCGACCAGCCCGCTGGAAAAGACCGGGCCAAGCGAGGCGCGTGCTAAATGCAATTGGTCGGTTAGAGCAGGGGCGACGAAGCCCATCGACTGGGCATCGAATCCGTCCATGAACAGCACCATGGCGCAAAGACTCGCGATGAGAAGCTGGTAGCGGCTGAGCGGCAGTTGGTCGATGAACTGATGAATTTCGAGGCGTGCCGCCGGGCGCATAGAAAGAGTAGAGCACGTTTCGCCGCAGGTCCGCCGTTGTCGCGAGACTGTTTCTGTGCGGCTTCTGGAGTATGGAGGGTTCCCTTTTGGTAACTACAGGAGTTTACATCGCTTCCTTTAGGTGATCAACAGGCCGCTGCGTTTAGGTAGAATCGGGTCAGAAATGCGGGGTTTGCGGTGGGGCTGGCTTCTTGGACTGGCTGCGGTTTTGCAGGCTCAATTCGCCTATGTGACATATCCAACGGGAATAAATCCTGGCGGACTCGCGGCGGCGGATCTAAACGGCGATGGCCGGCCCGACCTGGTTATCGCGAATCTCGGCTCCAATTCGTTAACGATTCTTCTCAACGATGGAATGGGCGGATTCACCGCGGCAGCGCCTCTTAGCCTGGGCGCGCTGGCGCCACAATCGGTCTTGGCCGCGGACTTGAACGGTGATCACAAAATCGATCTGGTGGTGACTTGCGCCCGGGCCCTTCCGTCGACCCAAGGCGCAGTTTTTTCCGGACCAGTGGTGTTGCTCGGCAATGGCGACGGCACCTTTCAGCCCCCGCTGCCGGTTTCCGGCTGCGCACAGGTTACGGATGCCCAGCTGGCGGATCTTAATGGCGACGGTACTCCTGACCTGGCTGTCACTTGCTTGATCGGCGGTTTCCTGATACCAGTTGGGGCGTATCTCGCGATCCTGCCGGGAAACGGAGATGGCACGTTCGGCATGGGCAACTCGTACACTTTGGGATTCACCCCTTGGGCGGTGCTTACCATCGGCGATTTCAACCACGACGGAAAGCCTGATGTGGCGGCTGCAGAGGGCGGGGGATTGACCGTGCTTTTGAATGATGGCACGGCGAATTTCAAAGCCGTTACATCGAACGGAGAGCCGTGGAACTTCGCGCCAGGGATCGCGGCGGGTGATTTCAACGGCGACGGCCGGCTCGATCTGGCGGTTTCCGGACAGTCACGAAGTAATCCCGCCGAGGGAACCGTGACGATTCTACTGGGTAGGGGCGATGGGACATTTCGGGCTTCGCCAGGCCTGGAGACAACCGGGTTCGGCGCGCTGGTGGCGATGGACTTGAATAGCGACGGGCGTGTTGATTTGGTCGAGGGACTTTCGAGTCTGGTGTTCTTTGCGGGGCAAGGGGACGGAACCTTCGTAAACGGACGGTCGTTTCGGGGCTCAGGTAACAGCGGCGCCTTGGCGCTTGCCGATTTCACCGGTACCGGTGTGATGGGTTTTGCCGGCACTAACTATTTCGAGACGACCGACGGCATGCAAATCGCCGGGAACGGCGTGATATTGCCGCGGGCAGTGTGGCCTCTGCCGGCTCTGGCGAACGTATCGGCTGCGGGCTATGGTTTAGGACCCCTGGCGCCAGGAAGCATCGTGAGCGCTTTCGGTCAAAACCTGGCGGCGAAATCCCTGCAGGCCACGGGAACACTGCCAATATCGCTCGGCGGAGCGACAGTATCCGTGACCGACTCGGCGGGCGCAGTCCGGCCGGCGCAGCTTTACTATGTCTCGCCGGGACAGGTGAACTACGTAATCCCTGCTGATACGGCTCCAGGACCAGCCACTGTCAGTATTAGCGCGAATGGCAAGGTAACGGCCAGCGGGCAGATCGACATCGTAGAGCGAGCGCCCGGGATATTCGTTGTAAACTCCGACAATCTGGTTGCCGCAAATGTCGTGCGCGTTAGCGAAAATGGCGATCAAAATTTCGAATCGATATATCAAACCGGCCAGGACGGCAATATCACTGCGCTGCCGATCGATCTTGGCTCGGAAACGGACACGGTATATCTGGTGCTCTATGGAACGGGAATCCGGAACGCTGGTAGCGCGTCTGCCACGGTGGGCGGGGCAGTGAACGCCCCCATAACCTATCTTGGTCCGCAGGGCACTTATCAAGGTGTGGATCAGGTGAATGTCCAATTGCCGAGGTCGCTCGCTTCATCGCTTACTTCAATGGATGCGAGGACTTGGGTGCTGCAACTCACCGTGGATGGTCAGCCATCGAACCAGGTGACTCTGCTGATTCAATAGCGCCAGCTGTTCGCGTACGTAAGAAATCTGGAGCGATCAACCGGGAAGCGTGTTGTACTAATAGGAATGTAGGAGAGATATTCCTTGCAGACAGTGGTAAAGCCCACCGGTCTCGACGTGATGAGCGCGGGTCCCGCCCATGCGCGTCTACTGAATCTGCTGCTGCCGACTATCCTGGCCCTGATCGTCGTACGACTGTGGCTCATGCCACTGCCGTCCAGCTTTTGGATCGACGAGATGGCCACCGTTTTTGTAGTGCATAACGGCCCCAAGGATGCATCTTTGCAAGTTGCGCCTCAGGTGGCCCAGTCGATTTATTACGTTCTGCCGGGCATGCTGACGAGGTTCTTCGGCAATTCTGAAGTGTCCTACCGCATTCCTTCGGTTCTGGCGATGGCGGCGGCTCTGTTCTTTGTCTTTCGTCTCGCCGCGCGATTTATCAATCCAGAGGCCGGCTGGTTCGCAGTGTTCGCGTGCCTTTCGCTGCGCGGAATCAACTACCAGGCCGCGGACGCCCGGCCTTATGCGCTGGGAACATGCATCGCGGCGGGGAGTCTACTGCTGTTGATTCGCTGGCTGGATTCCGGGCATGTCGTGGACGGGCTGTTGTTTGTTGCGGCGGCTTCCTTGTTGTGGCGCGTCCATTTGGTCTACTGGCCGTTCTATGGCGTTTATGTCGCATATACGATCGCTCGGATGGTACGGGGAGAGACCAAGGTTCGGACCGGACACGCCGTGTTGATATATGGTTTGCTGGGCGCTTCGCTGCTCCCGGTGGCGATCGTTGCGGTGGCCCTGAACCGTCAGGCCGGCGCCCATGTCATAGGTCCGGCTCCCTCGCTCGAGGATCTGACTTCCGCGATCAAGTTGGGGCTAATCGCAGGCTCCTGTACATTGGCTGTCCTGGCGGCTCGCTGGTTCCAATGGCCTCAAAATCCCGAGCCGGTCTGTTCGGGGAGCTCGCTGTTGTTGATCGTGTGCTGGTGGTTATTGCAACCGCTTTGCCTCTTTGGTTTTTCCTGGATTACCGCCAATTCCGTTTTTGTGCCACGCTACATGTTCATTGCGTTACCCGGCGCGGCGCTTATGGCCACGGCGATCGCCGCTCCGTTCTTGCCGCCGGTCCAATGGAAGCGCGTGTCAGTGGTATTGGGGGCTGGAATACTTTTGTTCCTTGGCCAGTGGGGGCGTTTTTGGCCGATGCACGAAAAATCCGGTTGGAAAGCGGCGGCTGGCAGAATCCAGGATCTCGGCCTGGGACCCGAAGAGCCAGTCATCTGTCCAAGCCCGTTCGTGGAGGCGCGGCCACCGGTCTGGCAGCCAGATTACTCCCTTCCGGGGTTTCTGTACGCCCATTTATCTGTGTACCCGATCCGGGGAAAGATTTATCCGTTTCCATTTGAAGCGTCGCTCGAAGCCGAGAGATACGCCGCGCAGTTATCGCGAGACACGCTTGCCAGGTCTCATCGTTTCGTGATTTATGGCGGGGATCACAACGTCTGGTTTTGGCGCGAATGGTTCGCCGCCAGAAGGGAGCTATCAGGCTGGCGCGAGAGACGGCTGGGTCCATTCGGGGATGCAGACGTGGTGGTATTTGAGCGGGATTAGATTATCGCCGTACAATCAGTCTGGATGCTCTATCTTTCTGAGGCTGATGTTCAAGAACTGCTGCCGATGCGCGAGGCGGTCGATGTCATGCGCCGAACATTCGAGGCACTGGCGCAAGGTCGCGCTCAAAACCAGCCGCGCCGGCGATTGATCCTCGAAACCGGATCGGTGTTGCATAGCATGGCTGGCGCTTATGGCAGTTACTTTGGAACCAAGTTCTACTCCAGCAATCCGCGCTATGGCGCGCACTTCTACTTCATTCTGTACGATTCGAAGACGGCCCAGCCGCTAGCGTTAATGGAAGCTAATCACTTGGGACAAATTCGTACAGGTGCGGCCAGCGGCTACGCCACCGATCTGATGTCGAACCCGCGCGCCGAAACTTTGGGGATCATTGGCTCGGGGTTCCAGGCGCGAACTCAGTTGGACGCGATGCGAGCCGTGCGGGCGATCAAGACGGTACGGGTGTGGAGCCGCAGTGAAGAGAAACGCCGTAAGTTTGCGGCAAATTCTTCCGCGATCGCTGTAGATTCTGCCGAGGAAGCAGTCCGCGGCGCCCACATTGTTGTGACGGCTACAAACTCCAAGGATCCAGTGCTGGAAAGCCTTTGGATTGAACCCGGTACGATGATAAATGCGATGGGATCAAACGTCGCCAATCGCCGCGAGTTGCCGGCCGACCTCATCCGGCGCGCCGATTTGATTGCGGCCGATTCTATCGAGCAAGCCAAAATCGAATCGGGCGATCTGCTGCTGGCGGATCACTGGTCCAACGTCGTAGAACTCAAAGATGTCCAGCAACACTACGACGCCAAACAAATAACCATTTTTAAATCACTTGGATTGGGAGTGGAAGATGTAGCCGCGGGAGCGTTTCTTTACGAGCGAGCGCTGGCTACTCCTGAACGGTTTGCTGATCGGAATCGCGCCAAGCGCTGATCTTCAAGCGACGGCAGACCCAGCACAAAGCTTCCGACGAATTCGGGGCACATGCCCCGCCGCAAACGGAACACTTGCCCAATCCCTTGATCTGATCGGCCTGAATCGCCCGTTTGGCTTCTTCGAGAAGCTTTTGGTCGATCACCGGCTCCGGAATCGGCAGAGGTTTCCGTTTCATACTACTGAGACTAAGTTAACACGGAACAGGAATGTTACGCTGCCCGGTCGAGTCTCATGATGTAGCCGGGATCGAGCGAGGCCGAGCACCTGGAACACTTTTGTCCAGGTTTCACCTTGGCCGTTTTCCCATTGCTCACTACTGTTCCTTCCACGGTGTGGGTACAAATAGGGCAGTAGACAAAACCCTTTGATTCGAACTGCATCGCCGCTCGAGGCTGCGCTGGTGTGTTCATATCTCCTCCTTCGTCAGTAAATCAGACGCAACTGGAGTGCCAAAGGATTGCAAAAAATTTGTAAAGTGGTGGAGTGATAGATTGCACATCATAAGAAGTAGCTACACTGAAACTGTTCGATCGTCTTATGGCAATTGCATTTATCTTTCCCGGTCAGGGCTCGCAATACGTAGGGATGGGCAAGAGTCTAATCGAAGGCTTCTCTACGGCGCGTCAAATCTTCGACGAAGCGGACCGCGTGCTGGAGTTTTCGCTCACCAAACTTTGTCTCGAGGGACCAGCGGAAGTACTCCAGCTAACGGAGAACTTGCAGCCGGCGCTTGTCACGGTTTCTATTGCCGCTTTCCGCGTTCTCGCCGATCAGGGAATGACACCCGACTACGTAGCCGGGCATAGCTTAGGCGAATATTCGGCATTAGTGGCGGCGGGTGGACTCGATTTTGCCGACGCGCTGCGATTGGTTCGCAGGCGCGGCCGGTACATGCAGGAGGCGGTCCCGCCAGGAGTCGGCGCCATGGCGGCGCTTCTGAAATTGCCGGAAGGAAAACTCGATTCCATCCTAGCCGAGGCGTCCCAAGGCGAGGTAGTGAGTGCGGCCAACC
Organism: Bryobacteraceae bacterium; assembly: GCA_035569875.1. GTDB lineage: Bacteria > Acidobacteriota > Terriglobia > Bryobacterales > Bryobacteraceae > Palsa-89. The sequence continues at coordinate 39,174 of DATMMD010000175.1, read as the reverse complement.
TGAATTCTCCCGATCAGATTGTCATCGCGGGACATGCCGGGGCGGTCGCGAGAGCCATCGAGTTGGCCAAGGCAGCGGGAGCCAAACGCGCCCTGCTGCTGCCAGTAAGTGCACCGTTTCATTGTTCTTTGATGAAGCCCGCACAGGCGAGGTTAGCCGCCGACTTGAATTCGACCAGTTTCCGCGATCTAGCCGTTCCGTTGGTCAATAACTGGCAGGCCCGGCTGATCCGGACGGGTGCGGAGGCACGAGAAGGTCTATACCAACAGGTGCCGAACCCGGTGCGTTGGGCGGAAGGGGTCCGAAAGCTGGCCGGCGAAGGTGCGACTCGTTTCATTGAAGTGGGCGCGGGAGGAGTACTGACCGGATTGCTTCGTAACATTAACTCCGAGCTTCAAGGCTCGAAGTTCGGCGAAGCGGCCGATCTGGAGAAGATCCATGCGACCGCATAGACCGCGCAACGCGATGCTGTGCCTATTTGGCCTCGTGCTTGCGGTATTCATGCCAGGTTGCAAAATGCCAGGCGAGCGGCAGGACTTTTCGAAACTAAGCGAGGATTTCGTATACGGGTCCCTGGCTTTGTCACCGGTCTCTTCGACTGCGGCGGGCTATCACGAATATCAAGGCATCCGGCTGGATGAAAAGCTGGACGATTACAGTCCTGGCGGGATCCAGGATCAGCGGCAATTTTATTCGGGCTTCCGTGAACGGCTGGCGTTGATCAAGCCGGAAACACTCGCGCCGGAGGAACGCGCAGACTATCAGATCGTGCAGAACCAGGTTGAGCTGGCGCTGCTAGATCTGAATCGAATCCAAAGCTTTCGCCACAACCCCACTGTGTATGTGGAACTAGTGGGCAACGCGTTGTTCAATCCATTCGTGCTTGAATACGCTCCGCTAGAAACGCGCTACCGCCATATCATCCAAAGGTTGTTCAAGATTCCGGAATTGATGCAGCAGGCCAAGGCGAATCTGCGCGATTCTCCGGAAGTGTGGAACCGCGTGGCCCAGGAGGAGAACGACGGCAATATCGATCTGATCGATAAAACCCTTCGGGAACGCGTTCCGGCGGCTTCGAAGACCGATTTCGACCGCGCGGCTGTATCGGCTTTGGATGCGTTGCGCGGTTTCAGCAAGTATCTGAAAGACGACCTGTCTCGCCGGACCAGCGATTGGCGGTTGGGAAAAGACAAGTACGATCCCAAGTTCCGTTACACTCTGGCTTCGGGAAAGACCCCGGACCAGGTTTTGTCGGAGGCCGAAGCTGCTCTGAAGGATATGCGGGAGCAGATGGTCAAGCTGGCGGCGCCGCGCACGGTTCAGCAGGCGCTGGACAAAATCGCGCAGCAGCACGCTACCCCGGAAACGTTCATGGACCAGGCGCGGAAAACTCTGGAAGAAGCAACCAAGTTCGTCCGCGAAAAACACTTGGTCACCTTGCCTGCGCGGAGCAATCTGCAGGTAATCCCGACGCCGGAGTTCATGCGCGGAATATACGCCGTGGCGGGTTTCAATGCGGCTCCCGCGCTGGAACCACAACTAGGCGCGTTTTATTGGGTCACGCCGATTCCTGCCAATTGGCCGAAGGATCGAATCGAATCGAAGCTACGGGAGTACAACTATTACGGGCTGCAGGAGATTACAATCCATGAAGCCATGCCGGGGCATTATGTGCAGTTGGAGATCGCCAACAACCTCGAACCGAAGACGCGGCGCGTGCTGCGTAACATCTATGGCAACGGACCTTACGTCGAAGGCTGGGCCGTCTATGCGCAGCAGCTGATGTCGGATGAAGGCTATCTGAACAACAGCGTCGAGCTGCGGTTGACTCTGATGAAGCAATTGCTGCGATCGATCGCCAATGCGATTCTCGATATCCGGCTGCAGACCATGGGGATGACCGAGCAGCAGGCGCTCGACCTGATGATCAACGACACTTTCCAGGAGAAAGAGGAAGCCACGGCTAAGATTCAGCGGGCGCAGTTGTCGTCGTGCCAGTTGCCCATGTATTTCATCGGATGGCGCGGCTGGCTGGATGTGCACGAGGATTACAAGAAGCGTAAAGGCGCGGCGTTTCAATTGTCTGAATTCCATGATGCGGCGCTGAAAGAGAGCGCGGTACCGCTGCCGGTGCTGCCTCAATTGTTGAAGTAGCGTGGCGTCGGATTTGCGACTCTCGATCGCCACGGTCGGGCATTCGACTCATCCGATCGGCGATTTCATTGGCATCCTCGAAGCGCATGGCATCCGGCAGCTGGTAGACGTGAGAACGATGCCGCGTTCACGGCGCGTTCCCCAGTTCAATAAGGAGAACCTATCGGCCACCCTGCCGCCGGCGGGAATTATCTATCGGCACATGCCCGGCCTGGGTGGGCTTCGTCATGCCAAGCGCGATTCCAGCAACACGGGCTGGCGGAACGCCTCGTTTCGGGGTTTCGCGGACTACATGCAGACGCCCGAGTTCCGCGAAAACCTGGAAAAGCTGATCGAGTTCGCCGGTCAAGGCTCGACCGCCATCATGTGCGCTGAAGCGGTTCCGTGGCGCTGCCACCGGTCGCTGATTGCCGACGCCTTGATGGCAAGAGGAATTCCGGTGAGTGAGATATTGAGCGCCAAGCAATCCAGGCCTCATACACTGACGCCATTCGCCCAATTGCATGGTTCCGATGTGACTTATCCAGCGGTCGCCGCCGTCGAGAGCGAAAATCTAAAGCTGGAGTTTGACGAGCCATGAACCCTGCGTTAGAGTGATTGTGCGTGGTGGAGCAGTCTGGTAGTTCGTTGGGCTCATAACGCACCGAGTGCTGGCAACTAATTGCAACCACAGGCACGAGTGGCAACTCAAGTAAGCCTAAGTAATCGTCGGTAGTACGAGGTGCGCCCGCTCGATGCTCAGATGATCCAGCAGCCCCTTGCCCTGTGCCGCGAAATGAGGCCATGTCACACGCTCGATGCGGCCGCCCGACTCACCGCACTCGCGGCGGTCGAAGATGATGCAGGTGTACCTTCCGGACAAGTGGCCCAGCAGCCTGGTGCGGGCGTATACGCCAAGGGTGGTCCACTGCTCCAATCTCGCGTCGAAGCCGCCGGGAGCGAACATCAGCACGGGCGGGCCCGAGCCAACCACCTCGTAACGTGTCGTGATGCCGTCGATTTTCGCGGAGGCACTTGCGATCTGATCAATTCAAGGGATCGCCGGTGTGACGACAATGCCACCTTTGATCTGGCGCCCGGCGCGGACATCCACGGCATACGACGCGATGGCGTCCAGCGTGATCCGGGCGACATTGGCGTAGGTCTCGGTCTTCGAATCGATCGCGCTCGCCGCATAACCGATCGCGGCGTGCACCATTCGCATCCGTCCGTCAAGCCATGGGCCACCGCCGAGCCCACCGATTACAGGAATCGAAACGGCGTCAACGACCGCGGGGCCTGCCACCGGGCCGGACAGCGTAAAGTCGAGAAGCGATGCGCCCGCGCCTTCCAGTCGCTTGGCCTCCTCCACGAATTTTGCCGTCATGACCGCGGGCACCTGCGCGTCTGGCTTCGATATATCGCCGTATGAGATGCCGTATTGTAGAGCAGTTTGGGGCGTGATCCCAAACTGCGCGAAGACCGGTATACCCGCGCGGGCAATTACGCTCACCGCCTCCGGAAAATCCGCCGCGCCGTCCAATTTGATCATGTCCGCGCCCGCCTCCTTCACCAGCCGCACAGCCGCCCGCAACGCGTTGTCGATGCCCTCCTGGAGCGGACCGAAAGGAATGTCGCAGCTCACGATAGCTCGTTTGACTCCACGGCGAACCGCCTTGCAGACGACGATCATCTCTTCCATCGTGACAGCCAGCGGACTCGGGTGGCCCCACAAATTGGTTCCTACCGTATCTCCCACCGAAACGATGTCCACGCCGGCGCGGTCAACAATCTGCGCGATCTGAAAATCCCAGGCCACCACTCCGACGATCTTTTGCCTGGCCGGCTTCATCTGCTGAAGGACGGGAATAGTAACTGTCGCTTCCCTGGACTGCATCGATGCTCCTCGATGAGCGTATCACAGCAGCCCATGAGTGTTGGACGGAAACAACTCCTCAACCGTAACGGGATGGCCGATGATCCGCTGCTCAACGGCGTACTGGATTATTTCCTCGAGCGCCTGCCGGTTGGGTGCGATGCCATAGGGCAGAGGATCGCGGCCGGTGATCTCCATGACCTGCCGGTGCAGATCGTCAACGCGGGTCGGGTTTTGGATCTGACCGCTCTGGAGGCGCAGGATGTAATCGCGCTTAGCCTCTGTGAACACGTTGAAAATGTCGGATGCCAGATCCTCGTGCGCGTCGAGAAGTTCATCCTTGACGACTATCAGATGATTGATGGGGTAATGGCCCCGGCTGCGCAGGGCCTCGTAGCCCGCTGCCGCGGCGTTGGCAATAAGCGGCTTCACGTCCGGTGACTCGATTTCGAGGCCGATCGCCGCAGGCAACTCTCCGGACGCGACGAGGTCCGAAATCTTTTTCCCCTTTTCGATCGGTATTACGTTTGAAGGCGGGCGGTACTCAGTAACGTGCTCGTCGCCTGAAAGCACCCAGGTGATCTTATCCAGGTCGACCCCGTACTGGTGCTGCAGCACGCCGCGAGCCCACAAGCCAGTGGTCACGGTGTAGCCGCGGTTGACGCCGACTTTTCTGCCTTCCAAATCCTTGGGGCTTTTGATGCCGGACCTCGTGTTGTACACGATGGCGCCATGATGGAACGCCCGTACCAGGAAGATTGGTAGGCCCATGAAACGCTTCCCATGAGCACGCGCAGTGATGTATGTGCTCAGGGCCATCTCGGAGACATCGAACTCGAGCCCGCGCACCATGCGGCGGAACGCGTTGATGAGTGGATCCACCTCGACGAACTCGAACTCGCAGGTCCGCGGCTTCACTTTCCCGTCCTTGAGGGCTTTGTTGTTTCCCTGCGTGCGAGTGACGATTCTCAGCTTGAGCTCAGGCATCGTGACCCTTCGTTGCGCTCATTCGCTCTTCGCCGGTGTTACTCCCATGGCATAAGTGAAGCGTGGATCACGCCCGGCACTCCCTGGCCGCCGACCGACCTGATAGCAAGATCCACATCGTTAAGTCCAAACCTGTGCGTCGTAACCTTCTCCAGCGGGAAGCGCTTCGAGGCGAGCAACTGCAGAGCAAGCTCGCACGCCTGGAAGCTGTGCCCGCGCGCGCTCTTGATGGTAATGGCTTTGGCCGTGATCCGGCCGATCGGAAAATTCGGAAATTCCGCCATTTCTCCCTGGACCACCATCGTTCCGCCCCTGCGTTTGAGCGCTTCCACGGCGAGCAGTATCGGGAAGGTCCCGGCGCCGGAGCTGCAGTCGAGCACAACGTCCACGCCCTTGCCTGCAGTGATCTCTTTGATGCGTGCCAGGGCATCTTCCTTCTCAATATCGATCACGTAGTCGGCGCCCAGGGCTTTGGCAACCTCCATCCGCGCACTGTCGCGGGACGTGCCGGTAACGATGATAAGAGAGGCACCTGCCTGCTTACAGACCACCGTCTGGGAAAGCCCCTGCTGGCCCGGGCCTTGAATTAGTACGCTGGAGAAAAAGCCTACGCCTCCATCGAACAGCGACCATTCGATGCCGTTGGACATTGGGGTAGCCAATCCTGCCAATTCCGGCGTAACGCCTTTCGGCACACGGTGAACGACGGCGTTCCGCGGCAGGTACACGTATTGGGCAAAGCCGCCCCACAGATGGGGGGCCACATCGGCCGGCGTATAGCCATAGCGGATGGCGTTCGGGTTGTAACGCCAGTCGGTGTTTTCGCAGTGACGGTATTGGCCCTGATGACACCAATCGCATTGACCGCATGCGACGTAGTGCTCCAGAAATACCAGGTCCCCCTCCTTGAATCCTTGGCGTTCGGTGAATTCCTTGCCGGTCCTGGCGATGTATCCGATGTTCTCGTGGCCCATGATCACAGGAGCGCTCGAAGGTGGTTCCCGGTAAAGCCTCACATCTGTTCCGCAGATCCCAGCGACTTCCATCTTCAATAAGGCGCAGTCGTGCGGGATATCCGGCATGGGAAATTCACGGATCTCAGTCTTGTTCGGGGCGACTCTCACGGCCGCCAGCACACTTTCCACTGCTTCCTCCTCTACGCGATGCGCTTCCGTGGCCAGAGTAGCACAGGGTTGTTATTGCGACCTGATGCGCTGTGATAGTAAGATCAAGCCGTCTATTGTGAACGTATAGAATTCGACCCGCTGAAACGGGTTTGCCCAGTCTCCGCTTTACGCCGTATGCTTGCACTAGGGCCTTGGGCACAACAGATATTCGCGAAATGGACGTTCCTGGAGGGAAGGGCTTATGAACGATTTGCGAAGGGTTGAAATTCGGAGAGTCCGCTTTGTGGACGCAACCCTGATGGTATTGTTTCTGGCTTTGGGCACGAGCCATCTTCGCGGCCAGCAACCGACCGCCTCGATCACTGGCACTGTCCAGGATTCCACCGGCGCATCCGTCCCCAACGTGACAGTTACGGTTGCGAGCCCGGAGACCGGGCAGACTCGTAATATCGTCACTGACAGCTCTGGCCAATACGCCGCACTCTCGCTGCCCGTGGGGCAGTACGAAGTCAGAGCAGAGAAGCCAGGGTTCACTTCGGTTGTTAGAACGGGGATAACGCTCGTGGTCGGGCAACAGGCGGTCGTGAACATGCGTATGGACGTCGGCGCCGTTCGACAAGTAGTGACTGTCACCGAGGAGGTCCCGCTGGTGAATACAACGACGGCATCCGTCGCCGGGGTAGTCAACGAACAACAGGTAAAGGACCTTCCTCTGAATGGCCGCAGTTGGGACACGCTCATCACTCTGAATCCCAGCACAACGAATATGACCTCGAATCAATCGACCACGAGCACGGGAAAGGGACAAGGCTTCAACTTTTCCGTTTCCGGAAATCGCGAAGACTTCAATCTCTTCTTGATGAATGGCATTGAGTACACCGGCGTCTCTACTGCCGACGTCATGCCTGGCGGCGTCAGTGGTCTATTGTTAGGGGTCGATGCGGTACGCGAGTTTAACGTACTGGAGGATGCGTATGGTGCTGAATACGGAAAACGGCCGGGGGGACAAATCAGCGTTGTGACTATGTCCGGCACGAATCAGTTCCACGGAGATCTGTTCGAATTCTTGAGGAACGATGTTTTGGACGCGCGTAACTTCTTTGCCCAATCCACAAATCCACCGTTCAAACGCAATCAATTTGGCGCGGCCTTGGGAGGACCGCTTAAGAAAGACAAGACCTTTCTTTTCGGTAATTATGAAGGCTTCCGGCAGAGCCTTAGCTTGTCCGATGTGACATTTGTGCCGGACGCCAGTGCGCGGAGCGGAACGTTACTGGGGTCGAATGGCAAACCGATTCCGGTGGCGCCGGGGATCGCGCCGTATTTCGCTCTGTGGCCGACTCCCAATGGGCCCGACCTGGGCGGCGGAGTCGCGGAGGCGTTTAGTAATCCCGTCCAGAGCGTTCGGGAAGATTTCGGGAACGTTCGGCTCGATCATAATTTTTCCCCCAGAGATATGCTCTCCGGAATTTACACGATCGACGACGGCCGGAATCTCTTGCCCGGAGCCAATCCGCTGACGCAAACATCGAGCATTCTACGCGCGCAGATTGCGAGTGTACAGGAAACGCACCTATTTTCTCCTTCGATTCTAAATAACGCCCGCTTCGGTTTTTCGCGCGCTCACTGGGATCTGGTGGCCTCGCCGCCGGTGACACCCGCGGACACATCGTTTGTTCCCGGGCAACCGGCGGGAGACATTTCGGTCGGCTCGGCGAGCTTTAACAGCGTGGGCGCATGGTCCATCGCGGGCAGCAACGGGTCCCAGCAATTTGAGAAAGTCGCCAGGAATCTATTTACCTTCACCGATGATGTCCAGATCACGAAGGGCAAGCACACCATCACCGCGGGAGTATGGCTCCAACGGATTCAGGCCAACGATGACGCTGCCAATCAACGGTACGGTGTGGCCACCTTTTCCGGGGTGGCGGCATTTTTGCAAGGCCAAGCCAGCCAGATTGTGGCAGTACTGAATCCAGCCGAGATTGGTTGGCGCCAGTTGGCAGGCGCGTGGTATGTGCAGGATGCCATTCAGCTGCGCTCCAATCTCACTCTTAGCCTGGGACTGCGGCATGAGTTTAACAACGGCTGGAACTCACCAAATGGCGAAGCCTCCAATTACATTTTTGGGACTGCGGGTTGCTCCCCTGGCACGGCCCAATGTTTGCAGACTCAGCCCATGCTTGGAACTTCTCCCTACACCGTGAATAACGCGAAGTGGCTTTTTGGTCCGCGCGTCGGGCTGGCATGGGCGCCCCTTTCGAAAACGGCGATCCATGCAGCGTTTGGAACTTACTATAACCAGCTTGATTACATGGGGTCGTGCTGTGATGGCAGCCCGATCGGAAACAATCTGAACATTAATCCCTCCATCGGGACAAAGACATCCCCTGCTACTTTCCCGATTCAGATAACGGCAAATCTTCCGGGTGCAAAGGTATCCCCGGCGGGCGTGCAGCCCGACCTGCAAACGCCGACGGTCGAGGAATGGACCCTAAAACTCGAACAGGGAATTACAGCCAACATGCTTTTCAGCGTCGGCTATGTAGGGGAACATGGATACTACCTGCCTGACACGGTAGACGTCAACACTGTAACTCCGACCGCGACGGCAAACGGGACGATCGGTCATCCGTTTCCCAGTACCGTGGTAAGGGCGAACAACGCGCTGGCGAATACTCGATACACACTAGCCAATGCCAGTAGCAGTTACAACGCGCTGCAAGTCAGCCTCATTCAGCGTTTCAGCAAAGGCTTGCAGTTCCGGGGCAATTACACTTGGTCGAAAAGCCTGGACATTCACTCCTCTTCTTTCCTTGCCAATGAGGGGATCGCTGGGACTACGACGGTGATGATTCCTCAAAATCCGCGCGCGGATTGGGGTCCCTCGAACTTTAATCCGGCGCAGCAGGTGAGTGGCAATTTCAGCTATGCTTTGCCCTTTGGTCACGGCCGGCCTTTTGGAAATAATGGCGGCCGGATAACTGAGAAGTTGATTGGCGGGTTGAGCTGGAATGGCATCATCACAGGGCAAAGCGGTTTTCCTTTTACTCCTCTGGTGGGTTCCAACCAGTCGAATAACGGCGATGCTAGAAACCCGGATCGCGTTTCCTTTAATCCCAACTTCACTGGTCCGATCGTTACCGGAAACCGCACGCAGTGGTTTAATCCCGCCGCATTTGTTTTGCCGCCTGCAGGAACTTACGGCAACGCCGGCCGGGACATTCTGAGCGGGCCAGGGCTAGTGGAGTTTGACACGTCATTGATCAAGACCACGACCATCACGGAGAGAATCAAGGTTGAGCTTCGAGCTGAATTCTTCAACGTGTTGAATCACACGAATTTTGGGATGCCGGTGGTCGCCATGTTTTCCTCCGGTGCTTTGTCGCCAACCGCGGGGACGATCACATACACGGCAACGACGCAACGCGAGATTCAATTCGGATTGAAGCTGCTCTGGTAAGCGTCTTCCCGCTCAGGCCGGATGCGCTTCCCGGTCGAAGCGTTTCTTAATGTTCGGGTCCTCTTTGTCCGCCTCAATCTGTTCGACTGACAACGGAATGCCGAGGCGCAACGGAAAATCGCCTTCGGTAATCGCCAGGTATCGCGCCTTGGTTTTCCCCGTATTGAAGTGCTGGTGGAACCAGAAGAACGGTGGGGATACGACGGACCCGGCTTGCCAATCGATCTTGACCGCCTCTGAATCTTTGAGCTTATCTTTCTCTGCCAGCGAATAGCCCCTGCCGTTCAGCGTCAGGATGATCGCCTCGTAGGGATGGCGATGGCCCAGTTTGTAGGTGCCCACTTCAAATTCGGAGACGTGCGGCTCGAGGACGGTGTTGCCGCCCATATCGAAGAACATGCTGGCGTTGCCGTCGCCGCGTTCCTCCCACAGCACGACTTCTGCGGAGCGAACGTCTTTTACGAAGTTGGTTTTGTCCCATCGCTTGCGTATGCGAGCGGTGGAAGTAAAATAATCCGGCGATCCATCATAACGATCGGTGAAACTGAAGTTAGAGTCATTGATCAGTCCCATGCTGCCGAATACCTGAATCATAAATGGGAAGGTGGTGATGAACAGCAGCCGCGCTGGATGCGCCGGATCGCTATTGAAATGGCGATGCAGCGCGTTTACTGGAACGGTGAACAGGCTGCCTTCTCCCCAGGAAACCTTGTTGGGCTTGTTGCCGCCGCCTACCGTGGTATACCCGCGCCCGGCCAGCACGTACACGATCTGTTCGTAAAAATGCCGCTTTGGCTCGAGCGCCTTGCCCGCTGGAATTTCCTCGATAACACCGTCCATGTGGACGTTCCCGGAAAAATTCAGGTACAAGCCCTTTCCCCCGATCTCCGGCCAAGGCTGCACCTCCTGCTTTGCCGCATCCAGCAGCGAGTAACCCTCGATCATCGGCACCTGGCTTTTCTTGAGCCACTCGCGATAGAAATCGCGCTCGATGCGGCCACCGCCGCCGATATTCGCGGGACTGAATTTGGGCGGTTCAACGACTCCGGCCGGCGCTTTCGCGGGCTTCGATTGCCCGTGCAAGCGAGGCGATGCAAGCGTTACAGTCCCTGCAGCTCCGGTGAGCAGCTCCAGCAGCCTCCTGCGCGATACAAGTCCTTGCTGGAACTCGTCAATCAAGTTGGGCATGGAAAGTCCTTTCTGGCGGCCGGTTTGGCGGAGCTACTTGGAAGCCAGCGTCTTTTCCACATCCACGCAGCCCAAGTGCATACGCGTGAGTTTGGCCCCTAAGGCCGTCAAACCCATCTTGCCAGGCACGATCTGGTGGCATACCGTACAGCCGAACTCTTGGAAACGCTGGGCCTCGATTTTCTGATCGGCGGAACGCTGATTCGCGGGCACTTGAGCAATCACATTCATCGCCGTCAAGCTTCGGATGCATCCTTCGAATCCATTGCTAAGCTGTTTGCCTTTCTCCGTGAAGCCGAGTTTGCCCCCTTCTCCCGCTTTATGACAGCCGCCGCAACCGTGGTTGTCAAAGACATACTGGGCAAGTTCCTTTTGACTCTTGCCTGCAGCGGTCATTTTGTCGAGAGCCGCGATGGTTGCTTGGGGAGACTGCTTTTGCTGGGCGAAAAGAAACACACATATTAACGCTGGCGAAACAAAGGCTAGGAAGAGCCGGGTCATGAAAGGATTCTACCTCAGTCGCGTTCGGCGTCGAACGAGGGCAGTAACCTGGTGGCCGGTGTGATATACAGGAGAAAGCCGTGATTAGCAAGTCTCTCCGCGTTTCACTCCCTATCGGATTGTCGCTGATGATCTGGCTGGGCTTTACGGGAGACTCGCGGCCCACTTCGCGGCTCGTTTCGTACGATGCGCTGCCATCGGATGAGGACGAAGCCTGCGCTCGCCCGGAAGCGTCCGCTGGGCTGTTCTTAATGGCCGGCGAATTGCCGTTGCGCAACCTCCTCATGCAGGCGCGAACTGCCGGCGGAGCGTGGACTCCCGAGGACGCGAGCCAGCGTAAGCCCGAGCGCACGATCCGAGATCCCTACGCAGCCTACAGCGCTGTAGCGGTGGACTCTAATCACGATGAAGTCGTGATGACCGACGAGAATTTGTTCAACATCTGGGTTTATGATCGCGGCGTCAAGACCTCGCCAAACAAATCCAGTGAACCGAAACGCCTCATCGGCGGCTTGAATACGAAAATCGAATTTCAATGCGGGCTGTATATCGATCCTGCGAACGGTGACATTTATGCGGTCAACAACGACACCATCGACACACTGGTGATCTTTTCGCGAAAGGCCATCGGAGACGTAAAGCCTGACCGCGAGCTCCACACCCCGCACGGCACCTTCGGTATCACGGTGGACGAAGAAAAACAGGAGTTGTTTCTAACTGTTCAACACGACAACGCGATTGTGGTTTACAACAAGTCGGCCAAGGGAACGGAAGCTCCTTTGCGAGTAGTGCAGGGCGACCATACGGGACTCGCCGATCCTCACGGAATGGTGCTCGACACCAAGCGTGGGCTCCTGTTTGTAACCAATCACGGCTCTTCGCACAGCGTGCGCCAGAATCAATCCGGGAACCGCAAGCGCGAAGGTTCACCAGGGTTCCCGTTGAATCGTGACGATGCCGTACCGGGCTCGGGAAAGATCGGGCCACCGTCCATCACCGTCTATGCGAAGGACGCGAAAGGCGACGTGCGGCCTTTGCGGACGATCCAGGGCCCGCAAACGCAGATGAACTGGCCAACCGGCGTGTCGCTGGACGAAGAACGCAATGAACTTTTCATCGGGAACGACGGCGGGAACTCGGTTCTGGTGTTCGACGCCAACGCGTCCGGCGATGCTGCTCCGTTGCGGGTGATCAAAGGAACAGCGAGCATGGTCAGTAATCCGACCGGCATCTTCCTCGACAAGAAGAACAACGAATTGTGGGTGGCGAACTTCGGTAATCACACCTCAGCCGTCTACAATCCGGATGCTAATGGCGACGTGGCGCCGCTGCGTGTGGTCCGCAGTGCACCACCGAATCAGCCTGTGCCGGGATTGGGGAATCCGCATCCGATCGCCTATGACACCAAGCGCGAGCAGATTCTGGTTCCGAATTGAGTGGCCCATCCGCAGATCGCGGTCTTCGCCAGGTTGGCGAAGGACGGAGCAAAGCCAGTCAGAAAAGTGGAGGGACAAGGCAGCCTGCTGGGACGCACGATGCACGGCATTGCCTATGACCCCATCCACGATGAATTTACGGTGCCCCAGCAGTTTGGCCAGGCGATCCTCACATACCGTGGCTCGGCTAACGGCGAGGAAGCCCCCGCACGGGTAATTATCGGACCTCACACACAACTGGACGCGCCGGAACATTTGGATGTCGATCCCGTCCACAACGAGATCTTCGTGCCGACCCGCTATGGCGCGGTACTCGTGTTCCCCCGCGACGGCAGTGGCGATGTTGCGCCGATCCGCGAGATCCGGGGTCCTGACACCATGCTCAATGGCGACGCGCCCGTTGCGGTGGATCCAGTGAATAATTTGCTGATAGTCGGCGGAAGCGCCGGGCATGGACAGGTCCGCCTGCTCATTTTCAACCGCACCGATTCTGGTGACGTGAAGCCCAAAGCAGTGATCGGTGGACCGAAGAGTCATTTGTATGCCTTTGGCGGCCCATTCGCGGTACATCCGTCGAAGGGTGAGATCATGGTGAGCGTCCGTGGCCCGGGTCCCTTCGCTGAGCTGTCGTCGGACGAAGCCTATGTTGGCGTCTGGAGTATCAACGACAATGGAGACGTGCCCCCCAAGTGGACCATTGGCGGACCGCACGGAATCCTGCGAATGCCTCGTGGCATCGCGCTAGATGTGAAGAACAAGAATATGATCGTGTCCGACAAGCGGCTGAACGCGGTTCTTACCTTCCACTTCCCCGAGGTTTTCTAACGGGACCATGCAGTTGAACCCAGGACACATCGTGACAGTGACGGATTTTTCGCCGGAAACTCTTCGGAACATCATCGCGCATCTCGAAGTTTCCGTGGATTTTGAACATCTGGTTTACCGCGAGGCGGAGCTTGACGCGATCTGGTCCATTACTGGGTTCGTTTTGAAATATGAGCCTGATTCGAAGCAGCGCGAAGGGATCGCCCGGCTCCATGGAATAGCCCATATGGCGCATGATCTGGTAGCGGACCGCCGTCCTGTGGAAGCAGCCGAGAAACTCCGAAGCTTTTTGTAACCTGGAACTTATGCTGTCGAGAGAAGAGAATGACCTTCTGACCCGGACGGATCCTGGCACGCCTGCCGGAGAATACTTCCGCCGTTATTGGGTGCCGGCCCTGCTCGCCTCCGAGGTGCCCACGCCGGATTGTGCCCCTGTCCGGGTTCGCTTGATGGGCGAAGATCTGATTGCCTTCCGCGATACGCACGGGCGTGTCGGGCTGATCGATGAGTTCTGCCCCCACCGCCGCGCCAGCCTGTTCTGGGGACGAAATGAAGAGTGCGGTCTGCGCTGCGTTTACCATGGCTGGAAGTATGCTGTCGACGGCGCCTGCGTGGACATGCCGAATGAGCCCCCGGAGTACGGTTTCGAGAACAAAATCCGGATCACGGCCTACCCCACGCGCGAGTATGGCGGGCTGATTTGGGCTTACCTCGGTCCGCCGGATCAGGCCCCCGAGCTACCCAAGCTGGAGTGGGCTCGCGTGCCGGACTCGAACCGCCACATCTCCAAGCGATTTCAGGAAACCAATTACCTGCAAGCCATTGAGGGCGGCATTGATTCCAGCCATTCCAATTTCCTTCACGCCTCCGTGGATGCGTTCCGCGTGACGGATTCCTACGTGGCGAAGGTGCGGGACAGTTCGAATCTGCGGGCCAAATATCATCTGCTGGACAAGGCCCCGCGATTCACGGTGAAGAAAACCGAATATGGCTTGATCATCGCCGTGCGGCGCAATGCCGAAGAGGACACCTACTACTGGCGCATGACCCAGTTCCTGCTACCCAGCCACACGATGATTCCGTATCAAAAGGGCAACTCTATTCATGGCCACTGCTGGGTTCCACGGGACGACGAAACTTGCTGGGTCTGGACAATAAGCTGGAATCCCGAGGGCCCGCTCTCCGAGGAAGATCGCGACGCGATCGCCAACGAAACTTTCGTTCACTCCAAGGTCGATCCCATCACCTTCCGGCCGCTTCGCAATAAGGACAACAACTACGGAATCAACCGCGAGGTCCAACGCAATATCAGCATGACCGGAATTCACGGATTTGCCGCTCAGGACCAGGCCTTGCAGGAGAGCATGGGTGCGACTGTCGACCGCACACGGGAGCGCCTGGGAACTAGCGACACCGCGATCATCGCCGCGCGCCGCCTGCTGCTGCAGGAGATCCGCGCGTTGCAGCAGGGGCGTGAGCCCGAAGCGGCGCATCGTGGCGATGCCTACTGGGTTCGTTCGTGCTCTCTGGTGTTGAACCGAGAAATCGAATTCGATGAAGGCGCTCGCGAGCTCATGAAGGCGGATGTCTGACCTTGACTCGGGGGCCTGCGCGCGGCGAATCCGAACTCCGCGAGGAATTGGTTAAGGCGTGCAAGGTTTTGTTCGCGGCCAAGGCGGTCGGCGACGGATTAGGTGGGCATCTAAGCGCCAGACTCCCGAGCGAGAATCTGCGGGATTCTTGCATTCTCATCAAACCCCGGCCGGTAAGCTGGTGGAAGCTTGAGCCGGAAGACCTGATCGTAATCGATTTGAACGGCGTGCGTGTCGACCGGCCCGGTGAATCGAGCGGCGTGCGCGAGTGGCCCATTCACGCGCGCATCTACTCCGCTCGTCCGGATGTCCATTGCGTACTCCACGCGCACCCCGCGGCATCGACTCTGATGGCCGCGCTCGGGATCGCGGTCGAGCCGCTCGATCAGGACTGCGCCGCGTTAACCGATCAGCTGCCGGTGCTTGACAACGGCGCGGTCAGCATCTCGACACCTCAGTTGGGCGATGATGTGGCGGCCTCGCTTGGTGTTTTCGGCGCAGTACTGCTGAAGAACCACGGCTGCATCGTGGCCGGCCCGGGAATCGCAGACGTGTGCGTCATCGCTCACAGGATCGAGAAAGTTGCGGAAACAATGCTTCGCGCGGCCTCGCTCGCGAAGCTGCCAGTTATTTCAGCCAGAACCAAAACGGGCATCCTGGCGGCGCGAAAGGGAGTCGAGTCCAGTAGCATCCACGAGGAGCGCTGGCGCATGCTGCAGGATTACTTCTTGGGGACCGGCAATGGCTGATAGCGTAGGCACGATCTCTCCGCCTTCCTCTGCTGCGGCCCTCGACAGGAGCGCCTCGCCGAGCGTTTGGAAGGCCGTGCTGTCGATAGCGGCACCCATCGCGCTTTGGTTTCTACCTTTGCATCTGGAACCGAAAGCGCAGCACGCCATCGCCATCTCGCTGTTTATGATCCTGGCGTGGGCCACGGAGGTAATGGATCACGGACTCACCGGCCTGATCGGCTGCTATCTCTTCTGGGCGCTCGGTGTGGTCAAGTTCGACGTTGCGTTCAGTGGATTCGCCGACGATACGCCCTGGTTTCTGATGGGCGCGATTCTATTCGGCACCATGGCCAGCAAGTCGGGACTGGCGAAGCGGCTGGCGTACCTGATCACAATCCGCATTGGTACCAGTTACTCGCGCCTGTTGCTCGCCTTAATCCTCTCGGATTTCTTGTTAACTTTTCTTGTGCCTTCAGGAATGGCGCGCGTGACCGTTATGGCCGCAGTGGCTACCGGACTGATCCAGGCGTTTGGGTTGGGGCCCGGGAGCAATGTCGGTCGGGGTATGTTCCTCATCTTGACCTACACGGCAGGAGTGTTCGATAAATCGATCATCGCCGGCGCGGCGGCGATCACCGGACGCGGCATCATCGAGAACGTGGGTCACGTCGAAGTGCTATGGAGCCAGTGGCTGGTGGCGTACCTGCCTTCGGACATCATCACGATCCTGGTGGCGTGGAGGCTGACGCTGTGGCTCTATCCTCCGGAAGTGGCTACGTTACCTGGTGGTGTACAACACTTGCAGGATGAATTGCGCAAAGCGGGTCCGTGGTCGTCGCTGGAAAAGAAATCGATGGCCCTGATGTTGTTGGCGATCGCGCTCTGGGCCACCGACTTCCTGCACCACATTCCTTCTTCGATGATCGGGCTCGGTATCGGCTTGTTAGGAGTACTGCCGTTCGCTGGCATCCTGACCATCCAAGACATGCGGAAGCTGAACTTCCTGCAGCTGTTCTTTGTCGCCGCTGCGGTCAGCATGGGCAAGGTTCTCAGCGCGTCGCGCGGCTTGGCGGTCCTCACCAACATTGTCTTCGGGTGGCTGGAGCCTTTGCTGCCTCACCAGCTGCTTTCCACGTTTGCGCTGTATTGGACGGGCTTCCTCTACCACCTGTTCCTGGCCAGCGAAATTTCCATGCTCGGCACCTCGATGCCGTTGCTGATGCAGGTCGCGATCACCCATGGCTTGAGCCCGCTGAAGCTGGGCATGCTGTGGGTATTCTCCTCAGGCGGAAAGATCTTCGTGTATCAGTCCGGGGTGCTGGTAATCGGGTACGCATACAATTATTTCCGCGCGAAGGACGTTCTCCGGCTCGGCCTGATCATGAGCCTCGTGGATTCGCTGTTGCTGCTCTTGGTTGTGCCGCTCTACTGGCCCCTGATCGGTATCAAATAGGATCGGTATCAAATAGCGCCTCAGCAAGGTCTACTTCAAGAGCGCGGGGACCAGGAACGAGAACAAGCTGTTGCGGATGCTATCGGTCACGTAGATCTCACCGTCCACGGGATTGAGCGCCAAACCTGTGGGATGCACCAATTCGCTGAATGGACCACCGATCTTCACGCGAGGCGGCACGTCACCGCGATCGCGCACATTCCAGACGCCGATGAATCCCAACTGGGGATTGAGCCACGGGTCGTCGGGAATTTTGGCGTCGCCGTGGCTATATTCGGGCTTGAGCGTGACTTGGGAGTAGAGGTTGAGGTGCAAATGGTTGGACGCCGCCAGGAAGATCTTTCCTTTGTAGATCTGTAGCTCCCAAGGTTCATCCCGAATTCCGGTGTGCTCGCCTTTGATCTGGCCGATCGGCGCGACGTCGCCCGACGCGAGGCGATCAAAGAACAGGATGTCTTCGGCGTTCGCGACGACCAGGACATTCGTTCCCGGATCGACCCCCAAACCGACGGTGTGGCCCAAGCCGGTCTTAGGCCCCTTGATGTAGCGCTTCGGCGTCACGTTGCCGTTTCCTTCCATCGGAAATATCGCGATGGACCTCGCGCTCAAGCTCGCGACCAGGATTTCGCGATGCGCCAGATCCAGGCTGATCGCGTGCGGATTCTCCATACCGGTACAAGGTCCCTGAATCGTCCTGACGGGGGGCGCAGGGCCTTCCGCGCCACCGCGGAACACCAGCACCGCATCGGCCAGCGCGTTGGTTACGTAGACCTCGTCCTGAACCGGATCGTAAGCGATACCGTGCACCGTCCGGGACATCTTCGTCGCGCCGCCGGTAATGATTCTTTCTGGAGCCATAGTCCCGTTCGCCCCCCGGGCGAAGGCCGCAATACGCGGCTGGGCCACTCAATTGGGGACCAGGATTTGCCCGCGCTTGGAATCGTACGCGACTGCCTGTGGATTCCCGAATCCGGGGCTCGGCGTGCCTGCGGGAGCAGTCCGTATAATTCGCTTCGGAGCCGCATTGCCGTTCGCTTTCCGGTCGAACACCAGGGCGGAATGGTCAATGAAGTTCGAGACCCAAAGCTCGTTGTTCACGGTATCGATCGCCACGCCCATGGGGCGGTTAATACCTGTTTCGGGGCCAGCGATCACGCGTGCAGGCGCTACATTCCCCGCGGCAGTCCGGGAAAAGATCAGCACGGAGTTGTCGCCGTTGTTGGCGACAGCGAACTCGTTGTTGGCAGGGTCGTCGCCGAGGCCCATCGGAAAATCCAACTTGGTTTTATCGCCCTGGATGGTACGAAGGGGCTTAGCGTCTCCCTTGGTGTCGCCCGAATATGTCGTGATGGAAGGAGGCAGCACGGCGCCGGCTTCGGGTTCTGCGTTGCCGTTGGGTACGCAGCCGCCGCCGGTGTCTTTCACCAAGCCCCGGTAGTTTCCATGATTCGCCACCGTGATTTCGTTGTGCTGGTCATCCCACAGAATGCCGTGTGGATCCGCGAGGCCCGCGTTTGGACCGCGAATCACGCGCATCGGCGCTTCCACGTTATGCGCCTCTCTTTTATAAATGACCACCGCTTCCTGAAGCTCTATCGTGATCGCCAGTTCATCGTGCGTACGGCTCACTGCCAGCCCCCAAGCTTGGTGCGGAACTGAGAGCATTCGCTTGGGCGACTCGTTGCCGTGTGCGTCGTAGGGAAGTACGATGAGCGTATCCTCGATGTCGTTATTGACAGCGAGAATTTCCTTGTGCTGAGGATCCAATACGATGCCTGCGACGAAGCCGACGTTCGTGAGCGGCCCGAAGATTTGGCGTTGAGGATCCGTAACTCCTCCGCGGCGGGATTCGGCGATGCGGGAGTAGCTCAGAATGCTCTTACGGTTTACGTCCGTCATCGCAACCAGATTGTTCTCCGGATCGATCGCCAGTCCGTTGAAAACCGGGAACGGATCGTAAACCTGGCGGATGGGAATGATGTCGCCACCAGCCGGCTGGGGCCCGTGTTCTTGCGCATACAGCACGAGCAGCATCATAGCGGCAAGGATCCCGCTCAGCAGCAGCGTGCCGGGATTGCTCAGCCGTGGCATTGTCACTATCACCAAGAATAGGTAGGACGTTGAGAGACTGTCAACTAAGGGAAAAAAATCCGAAACGAGTAACGGGGCCTGGTTCTCGTCATAACGACGCTCAAATCTTGAACGATTCCAGGGTTTCTTTCGCGAAGAGATCTTTCGCAGTCAATTGGCGCTTCGAGAGTCCTTGCTCATAGGAATACCGCAGAAAGGTATTCAAAACGTGCACATTTGAATCCAGCCCATAGGGCCAATAATCGCTTCCCATCAGCCGCTCCACTTCTTCTACGTGATGTACCGCCCGCGGAAGCATAGTCTTCAACGCGGCCGTTTCGTGTAAATCCTGATAAGCCTCTTTCTGAGCAATCAGGAATGCCTTGTATAATGACTGCGCGACTCATGGATTCTTTTCATAGACGGCTCGCCGAATAGCAATCACGTGCATGATGGGAAAGATACCGGTCTTCTTGTAGTAATTTTGTTCCACGGTTAGATAGTCGGGAAACAACCTTCGCACGCTGCCATCTCCGCTGTGGAACGTCGAGGGGGCTCGAGCCGTGTATAGGGCGTCAATTTCTCCCGACTCAATCATTCGCGATAGAGTTTTAGTGCGCGGAATAGCTTCGACACGGATCTCAGGCGCTAACGAGAGCGCGATTTTCTCGTCGCGGCCCGGCTCCTCCTCCCCGCCACTCAGATAGATGGCGCTGGTGATCGGGACTCCATACTCATCGCTCAGGATTCCCCGAATCCACACAGGCGCCGTCATGAAGCCGCCGCGCGATGGAACATCAAGGCTGGCGAGGAATAACGCCGATGATGTAGGTGGCGGGTCAATCGTATCAACAAAACATTGGACCGGCAGTTCGACACGACCTATGCTGATTAAAGGCTGGTTTCTCCTATTCATTGAATCGTTTCTTCGATAATCCCTATTCCGTGTCAGCCAGCCCGCCGGACAGAATCATGGATTCGAGACGCTTCTGGACCGTCGTCGGCCGACATCAGATCTTGGCGCTGCCGGGAGTTGCTCGTCGCCGGTGCTGTTCAAAGGCGCACCGATCGAATTCAATGAGCGGTAGAGCTCCCGGCGCCCCCCACTCGCATTTTCCCGGATTGGCTCGTTCAATAAACTCCTCCGGCAACGCTTTTCTATTGCAGTCAGCCAATCGTCGTCGTTGGACCACGAATGAACGCAATATCGCTTTTCAAAATAGGTGACCATGGAAAATTTTGAACCGCTACTCAAGACCGAACAGGCCGCACATTTGCTGGGTATACATCCCAAAACCTTACAAAAGCTTGCTCGGGAAGGAAACCTACCGGCAACAAGAATTGACGATCTGTGGCGATTCAGGGCCACGGAACTAGGCTTGTGGTTGCGGAGTGCGGTATCCTCAACGCCGCCACTCGTGTCCTCTAATGAAAAGACACCAATATGTTTAGGAGAGTACGATACCAATTCGGAGTCTTCTATTGAAGACGCGGAAGAAAGGAGATTCAAGTTGGGAGCTTCGGTATTACGAACCGGGGCATCCACGAAGGCGTAGGGCCGTCACGGTCGGGACGCTCACTGAATACCCGACCAAGTCGGCCGTGAGGAAAACGGCAAAAGTCCAGGCTCTGTTGATGAAGATAAACGAGGACCGTGCCGTTTCTGCGGCTGATCTAAAGTTTGGTGCGCTGATCGGCCGCTATGAAGAGGAGGAAATGCCGGAGCGCTATTCAACCAGGGCGGCGTACGGTCTAACCTCGACGTCCACATCAAGCCGCGTTGGGCTGACACACCGCTCGCCAGTGTAAAAGCGGTCGCGGTAGAGCAGTGGCTCAGCGGCCTCCCCCTGGCCCCCAAAACGAAGGCGCACATCCGAGGTCTGATGCATGTGCTCTTTGAAAGCGCAGTGAGGTGGGATCTGCTCGACCGAAATCCGATATCCCACGTTCGTGTGAAAGGAGGGACTAAGCGATTGAAGCGACCGCGAATTTTGGAGCCTGGGGAATTCAGCGCGCTTGTTTCGTATTCTCCCGATCCCTACAGGACCATGTTTCTGATCGCGGGATGCCTCGGCTTGCGATGTAGTGAGATCGTGGGACTACAGTGGTCGGACTTCGACTTCGAGCTCGGTACGCTGCTCATACAGCGAGGAATCGTCCACGGTCGAATTGGCCCCGCGAAGACCGAAGCCAGTCAGGAGTGTGTGCCGATCGACCCCGTTCTAGCGGAGGCGCTGCTGCTCTACCGAGAGCGGTGCTATCCGACTGCGGAAGCCTGGTTGTTTGCAAATCCCGTTACGGGGAGGCCGTACCACCAGGAGGAGATTCAGAAGCGTTATATCCGCAGGGCGGCTGCGGCGGCGGCTATACAAGGCAAAGTTGGTTGGCACACCTTTAGGCATTCCTACCGAAGTTGGCTGGATGATGTGGGGGCATCGGTTGCGGTTCAGAAGGAGCTTATGCGTCACGCCTCCATCACTACTACGACGAACCTCTACGGGACAGTTGTCAGCGAGCGAAAAAGGGAGGCCAACAGCAACGTGGTACAGATGATCGTAGCGATGCAGGAATCCGCCGTAGATCAATGCAGGGCGGGCTAAAGGGAGTTAAAGGGAGTTTTTCTGGCACTTGGAAAAGAGTTTGACGAGCAGAAGCAGTTGCGCTACCATAGCGATGCGGGGTGGAGCAGTCTGGTAGCTCGTTGGGCTCATAACCCAAAGGTCGGTGGTTCAAATCCATCCCCCGCAACCATCGCAAAGTAAACCTGTCCCCAGAAGGTCCCAGACACCTTCTGCAAAGTAGGAAGGCTTGCCGGCCGAATCAATTTCCGGAATGAGACGGATACCGAGGGTGTGTTTCGCCAATTCGGCCCGGGCCCGAACGGTGTCCACCTTCAAGAGTTCGCAGAGATCTGATAGGCGGCTCGCAATCCACCCGCGAATATCCTTGTGATGGAGTGAGACCGCCAGGTCCTGCCGGCGGGCGATCAGGAGATTCTCTTCGATCCGTTCCAATTCGCGCTCACGCTCGCTGACGGCTTCTATCAGATACCGGGAATGCCCGGCCTCAGCGATCGCGGCCGTCAGACGTTGCAACTCGCGCTCGATTTCCTTTTTGCGGTCACGGACGATCCTGTCCCCATCATCCGGCCCAACCTCCTGTAGCCGGCGAACAAACTCGCCGGTCGTGTAGTCAAGCACTTCATCGGTGAGGACCTCACGCTGAAGTCGGGAGAAGAAGTTTCGCTCAATCACGTCTTGGCGGATAGTCTGGGCATTGATGCAGGCTCCCCGGTTAAAGTGCTGCGGGCAACCGTAGTATTTCCGGAGCGTCTTTCTGCCCTTGCCCGCTACGATGATCATGTTTGCGTTGCATAGACCGCATTTGAGAAACCCGCTGAGCAGATAATTGCTCGAGCTGGCTTTGTTGATTCCGGCGCCGGCGCGGCCGAATAACTCCTTCACGATTCGCAGGCGTTCCTGTACTCGCTGCCAAAGATCGTCGCTTATGATCTGCAGCTCGGGTCGCTCTGCGGTTCGCCATTCGGTCTTAGGGCGTGCTCTTTTAACACGTCTATTCGTTCCAGGATGTTTAACGAACTGCGAACGATTCCAGAGAATCCTTCCCAGGTAGAGTTCGTTTCGCAGCATGGCGCGTATGGCGGTAGGACACCAGGTAGGATGTTCCCGGCCTTTTCTCGCGCGTGGTGGTGGAACGCGTTCAGCGTTGAGCATCCTGGCGATTCCCTTAAGCGAGATTCCGGAGGCAGAAGTTTCGAAGATTCGCCGAACGATGGAGGCCTCCTGATCGTCGATGACCAGACGTACGCCATCCGGGCTCGATTCGTTTCGGAATCCGAAACAACGGCCGCCAGTATGCATGCCACTCAGTGCTCGCCCCTCCAAACCGCGGTGAGTTTTCTTCGCGAGTTCCTTGATGTATAGGCTGTCGACTAACCCATGCACGGTAAGCAGGACGTCGCCCTGGTCGCTTCCACTGTCGATTCCTTGGCTTACTGAGATCAGCCGGATTCCTGCGAAGCGGAGATGATCGACGATATTGCTCTGATCAGCCTGCCGGCGTGACAATCGGCTTGTATCGTCGATCAGAATCACATCGAACTTGCGGGGCTGTTCATGGGTGCATTTGAGAAGTCGCTGGAGGCCTGGACGATCAGCGCCGGCGCCGGAAAGCTCCGCGTCGCTGTAAATGTATTCTTCCAACACCGACCAACCCTGTAGAGCCGCATATTCGCGGCACATGCGCACCTGGTCCGCGATCGACATTGGACTTTGGAGGTCTGAAGAGTATCGAGCGTAGATTGCGCAGCGCAGAATCATTTGCGAGAATCCATGAACTCGCTAAAGCCTTTGTCACTCGTTCCGGTTATCCCAGCGTCGCTAAGGAAAGTCTTCGCCGACATCTGGGGGTTATTCTTCTTGCGCTGTTGAAAAAGCCAAAGTCGCGGATCGCGAGTCAGTTTCTCAAAACCCAGATTGATGCCCTCATCTGCTAGGGCGTGGATGTATTTCTCGAACAGAGCAGGATAGAGCTTCTTAAAGTCATCGAGGCAATCTTGGACGCTGAAGGAACCAAGTTCCAAACGCTCCGCCAACACTTGCCAATAGGCTTCCGTGAGTTCTCGCTCAATCAGTTTCTGTTTTGCTTTCACCGTCATGCTGCCATCGTAGGAACTCGAGATCGTTTCCACTCTTCGATCAGAGCAGGCACGATGACGTTATCGATTAAGGATTTCAGGACTGGATTAGATAGCGCAGCATCCCCGTTTCCAAAAGCTCGAGCGGTACCCATCGCTTTCGCTTCCGGTTGAGCATGCTCGCCGGCCTTTTCTTTTCGCGGTCTCACTGTCATGATCCCGTGCCGCATTTTTGCCATTCTTCGATTGCTCGTCGGAAGATAATCCAGCGGCGTCCTACTCTGCGCGCTGGAATTTGATGCCGGCGGAGGCCGATGTACGCAGCGTCGATCGTGATCTGAAGATACTTCGCAAGTTCGGGAACGGTGAACCGCGCGCTTCCACCTCGCCGCCTGCCGGTTGAAGGAGCCATAGCCAGTGCTTTGTGGACTATTCTGCGGTAATGTACTTTTACATGCAATAGCCTGGCCGGCTGCCACCCGGCTGCCACTGGCACCAAGTGCTATCTCCATGCACGCTGGTGCGCTTTGAGAGGACTTTTTGTGTCCACCAGCTTGCATGGGAGTGCAGGAAGTTGCTCTGTAAAATTTTGTAAAGATCACGTTCGGCCCACTTTCTTCGCCTTCTTCCACCGGGCCGCGGCCGCCTTCCTAGCGAGATCCTTCCGCTGTTCAGGTGTCAGACTGGCCATGCGAGATTTGCCGCCCTTCTTTCCACCCTTGGCGCCCTCACGGCGAAACATCTCTTTGATCTCTTCTGGTAGCGTTTTCACTGTTATTTAAATAGCCTAACCCCGTCTTGCAAGAAATACAAGAGAAAGTTCTTGACTCCTTTGAGAATCTAGCGTTATGCTAGACCCTGTCTGGCACACGAAAAGGAGCTAACTAAAACAAATGGGAATCTTAAGCACTGCACACACGCGCGAAGCCGAAGCTATCACAGATGGAGAAGGCGAAGTACTTCTTCACATTCTCAACCTCATGCGAAGCCCGCAACAAAAGCCCTGGCTCACTCGCTTCTTTGAGGGCATAGCCATTCATGGCGATGAAAAACAAAAAGGCGACGAGCTTGATCTTGAGAAACTGATGGACCGGGCCGTCGAGGCTTTTAACGAATGCACATTGACTGACAGCATCGGAGGCTGCCTGTTCGCCGAGGGCGAGGATCTGATCGCCATCGAGCAAAGGGAATATAAGTCGTTGGCCCAGTATCTAGCGGTCGTGCGCTCTAGGAACTGGCTCCACGGGTTCCTGTCTGTGGAATGTCTCTTGTTCGAGCAAGGACACCGCAGAACTCCCCTGGAGGTCATAAAGGGCTTGGACAACGAGCGGCAAGAGTTCGAGTGCAACCAAATCATCACCCGCCAGATGCTAGCCGACCACGGCGGGATGTTCTCAGAGGAAATCGAAGCGCTTAAAGAGGCGGCCAAAGAACCGGTACCGGATGAAGTGATCAGCAAGCCCGTCGCACAAGCAAGAGTCACCAGGGTCAATCAGGGGACAAACTCATGAGCTACGGGCCAACGCGCGACATCTCTTTTGAAGTGTTAGTGGAAATCCGAAATCTATTGACCGGTATCAGGCTTCACCAGGAACGTCGATTCTTTTTTCCTATCGGCCAGAAGGATGGCTCGACATCGTGGGTGAACCTCTTCCAGGCAGCGGAGATTCACCGAATCTCAGACGTAGAGTGTCAGATCAAGTTTCCAGATGGCGGAGTAATTAGCATCGGGACGAAGGAAGGAGTCGATGCGGTTATTCAGGCGATTCAGAAAGAAATCGTTTTAATTGAGGAGCTGCCAAAGGCTCGCCAACCACAGGCCCAAAACAAGTAAGACAGCGTGGCGCTAATGCGACTGCGCCCGCTAGCGCTGCTCGAGCGTCTTCTTTATCGACGCCAGACTCCTCTATCAGTTCAAGGATCTGCGAGGCCAAAATGAAAGCTATTTTATCGCGCACTTTGGTGCTTCCCGTTGGTTAATCGGCCCGCCCCCGCGCCCCGGCGCAACCATTTTAGCGCCTCTTAGGAATGATCGGCGAGGCTTGGGTGATACCAACCCCTCAGACTTTGAGGGTCGATGCATCTATTTGCCAACCGGAAATTGTTTCCGATTGGAAACTAAGATCACAGCGCGGGACGGCGTGGCTTGGTTCATCGTCCCCGCTGCGACAGCACATTTAAAACCCCTTGACCGTGACCGCGGTTGAGCGCCGTCGCGATCGCGTCCATCATAATCGGAGCGTGCGTATCTAGGACTCGCTTAACGGAGGGTCCGTCCAGCGCAGGGACGGTCGGGGCGTAAATTATCGTCACCGGAGCTGCCGATCCTCCATAAGGAAGAGTCGTTCGCCCTGGAACATTCACTTTGTTGCTGGGATCGAGAAAGGGCTCTTGGACGCTTGGATAGGGAGACAAGTCCGTAGTCTGGATATTCCCGAATCGATCATTGGCCACATAAGACCCGCCGGTGCTTTCGGTGACATTGACCGATGTCGCGGCCGCAAACTGGTCATTGAACAATCGCTTGTTGATCAGATTCTGCCGATTGACCTTGGGATCTCCGATGATGGACGTGATAATCTTCGAGCCCAAAGCTACGCCCCCGAGTACCGCCTGCGAAATTCCCGTCGGATCGAAATCAAACGCCAAAGCCGTGCCAGCGATCGATCCGATTCCTCCAATGGCCCCTTGCGCTCCCCCTTGCTTGAAATTATGAAGAGCGTCTTGAACTCCGGCATAGAGCGTCCCAACGGAAGCAATAGCGGAGCCAGCCTTTTGGGCATCTGTACTATTCGGATCGAACAGTGGGCCGGCAATTCCACGCGAACCGGCCCTGACGGATTGGGGCGCCGCTACCCCCGCTGAAGAATATGGATTGTTCGGGTCCGACTGATACACATTTCCGATGCCGCCCGGATTCAGCGTAGAATTCGAGAGCCCCGATCCGCTAAAGATCTTCGCAAGCCCCAGTACAGAGCCTAAGATAGAAGTCGGATTGGAAGCACCGGATTTCCCGATATTCAGCAGCGACCCAATCCCTTGTTCGAACGCCCCGCCACTCGAGGTTAAACCAGCAATATTGAATCCACCGAAGCTTAACGGAACGCTGGAGACTCCTGAGGAGCTAATTCCTGGGACGTTGGCGCCGGCGGGTACCGTTCCGCCCATTAGTTGAATGATAGTATCCATGGCGGCCGTGAGAGCATTCGTCGCCGATGTATTCGCATCGAGTGGCCCGTTCTTCAAGGGGTCGATTCCGAAAGGCGTTCCCTTAAGAAGCTTGCCCAGGATATTCGGATTATCGCTCGTGCCCTGTCCGGGGATTTGAAATCGTCCTCCGTTTAAAGTGGAGCTGAAGACATTTTCAAACGCCGTTCTTCCCGTATTGTGCAGGATTCCGCTAAGGAACTGTTTTGTGGTTCCTCCGGTGATGGCGTCGAATAGGCTACCCGCGAATTGTTTGTTTTCATCGGTGCGCTGTTTCTGTAATTCGGCCACTTTTTCTACAGCTTGAATCTCGATGTCCTGGAGTTCCAGCGCATGTTTGAGCCTTTGCTCCTGCAGGCGATCTTCGAGCGTTCCGTCATATTTGTATTTCGCGGTGAGCAGATCTACTTCCCATCTATTCTTTTCGTCTGCTGCGTCCTTGCCGGCTTTGAGCGTGGCGGCAATAATCGCGAGTTGATTCTCCGGTCCGCCTCGAATTGCGGCCAGGCGAATTCCAGCGGTGGCGCGACCCTGACTCAGTGTTTGATCCAAGGCGAGCGATTGTTCGAAAATCGGCTGAGATGCCGCGCGTGCACGATTCTTGGGGGAGTCTTCCGAGATGTCGAACTTGAACTGGGCCTCCCTTGCTTTCTGGCGTTCCTCCAATATCTGATTCAGATTCTTCTCATCTCGGATACCGAACAGCGCTTTATAAAATTCGGGAAGGTTCTTTAGTTCGTCCTCCTGGGCTTTCTTGCCTACGGCCTGGAAGCGTTTCAGGGCTTCGATGTTTTCCTGGGCGATTTGGGGCTGTAAAATGCCGGCGGCCTGGCGTTGCTGCCCTTCCGTTACTCCTGGCTGCGTAGCGAACTGCAGGAACTGCTTGCGTGCCGGCGTGAGACTCTCCGGACTCAATACACCACGTTGGAATAGACTGACATCGGCGCCGAATCTGGCCAATACACCGGTCTCGGATGTCTTGGCGGCCACGGTTTGGCGGAGATGAAGAAGCTCTTCCTCCGCCTTTTTGGCGTTCTGGATCAGCTTCAGTCGTTGTTCCAACTTCTGGTTTTCCAGATCCAGGGCGCGGAGTTCGGTATCCTTCGCGTCTTTGGCGGCTTTCCCCACATTGGGATCGAGCAGAATTCCCTGCAGTTCTTTGATCTTGCTTTTGTTCTGCTCAAGTTGTGAAGTGATGAATTCTGGACTGCCTGACTGGAAGCGTTTCTGAAAGCCCGCTACTGATGCGGCGCCGGCGGCGACGTCTGCTTGCTGATCGGCGAAGCTCTTCTCGAGATCGATCCCACTCAGAGTGATCGGTGTTGTCTGGCTCTTAAACGGGAAGTCGTCACCCTTACCGCGTCCCAGACCTAATCGTTTTGAAATAATGCCGGCGGGGGTGAGGGCATCGAGACCACGTAGAACCCCTGCCACACCTCCGCTGTTGAAGTTCAACAGGACCGGAATAATAATGGGCGTGATGCCTTCGGCGATCTTCTTTTTGAAGATGTCGAACGCTATTTCCGTTTTGGTCAACTGCTCATGCAGCTCGGCAAGTTTCCTAGTTCCGTTCGCGCTGATCCCAACGCCTAATGCATCTACGGCCTCTTTGGTCTTTTGATATTCCTCAATTAAAGGCTGAATCTCTTTCGACGATCGACCTAAGATCGCGGCTCCCAGTGCGGTGCGCTTGGTGACGTCGTCGAGCTTGGACAGCTTTTCGATGACATCGATCATCACCTGGCCGAGCTCGCGTGACTCCCCGCTCGATGTCCGGGATGCAACACCCAATTGCAGTAGAGCTTTATAGGCCTTTGCGCCCGAACCCGTCGAGTCCTCAAGAGCCGTCGCTAGAATGCGCGTCGACGATTCCAGGACTCCGATGTCGACGCCGGATAGTCTCGCCTGCGCACCCAACTTCTGAGCCTGGGTAATCGTGATGCCCAAACGCTCGGAGAAGTTAATGGTCTGCTTGGCCGCTTCGGCGTAATGCTTCGTGAGCTCAAAAGCGCCGAGGCCGAGGGCTACCATCCCTCCGACGGCCCCTACAGTGATCCCTCCGATCTTTCCGAGAGAAAGCGCAAACTTCTCGGCTTGTTGACTGGCAGTCGCGAAGGGTTCGCTCAGCGCCGACTTGATCGTATCCGCGTAATGCTTCGTGCTGTCCGACGCCTTCTTATTGGCGTCCTCGGTGCGTTTGGCTGAATTCTCGGCCGCGCCGGTAAACTTATTGAGGGCGTCGGTTAACTTGTCGAGATCCTGCTGGCCGGTTGTTTTGGCTTCGAGCAGAAGTCCGAGTGTGGTATTAGCTGGCATGAGTCTATTCCTGTTTCAAAAAGATGTCCCTGCCCCACGGCCGCTGCAGGAGGAGAAGGAGAACACCAGGAAAACCCCCACACAGCGGCCAAGGTCGACCAAATTAAGTTTCCGCCTGCGCGATGATTTCGCGAATATCGGAATCATCCAGTATCCAGTGCCGTCGAAGTTCGCCTCCGAGCGCTACAATCTGGATCCAGTACTTGTTAACCAGCTGATCCGTGTTTGCCCGAAGTTTGCGATAGGTCCGCATTCCATCCCGCCATGAGCACGATTGCCCCAAAACCAAGCAGTACCTCGCCGCGGTTCGACGATCAGACTCCTGCACGCGTCTAGATTTACTCAGATCTTCGGTCTTCGTTTCTATTGGAACCTCGTCCCGAGGGACATAACCGTATCGCGCAAGACCCTCTTGGTGGTATCCATTTTTTCCGATCTTAATTTCGCGATCTGGAATGATGGAAACCTCCCAGGGAAACAAATCGAGCTTTAGGGCAATCACACTGTGTCCAGCCTCGTGCATGGCTTTCTCTAACTCCCAGCTCAGCGGTGCCAGAGTTTGACGGGCTTTCCGTTGAGCGCTTGGGCCGGCGAGTGCCACGAGCACTTCGCGCTGAATCCATCGCTCGCCATGTAGGCTCAAGATCCGCTTCCTACAGAATGAATTTCACTCTCAACTTCCGTTAGCGTCGATACGTGTGTCGGATTGTGAATGCCGAAGACCTCGCTCTGCCGCAGTAAGGAGATACGGCTCACGTCACGATCGATATCTCCATCCTTCCAAATGAGAGTGATCTGCGTATGGCGTGTGTCTGCTTTAGGCCCGAGTTTTTCGCGTGCAGCTTGACGCGCGTTATCGAGCCAGTCCCTGATCGAAGCGATCGGCGGCCAGATGCGATTTTCATCACCGGCTACTTGTCGGAGCAATTCATCGATTGACTCAAATGTTTCGGAGCCATGCATTACCACGACGAACTCCGATTCGATGAGAGCCTTTCGCTCCAAGCCCTCAGCCTCTGAGACGAGCCGGAAGTGTCGCGGTTGGGCATAGCCTCCACGGATGCCACCTGGTCCAAAATCGGGCACGGCTTCGTCAATGAAACATTGATCGAGCGACTTTCCAGGCACAGTCGTCCAGGGACCCACGCGCTGGAATCGACAGATGGAGAGGTCAAATGTGACCTCTTCCAAAGCACTCAGCTTATCGAGCGCTTCCATGACGGCCGCCCGCAAACGTCCGGCCTCGTGATACAGCTGGGTTGCCCCCGTGCGCAATTCTGCTGCGAGTTGATCGTGCATACTTTTGATCGCTTGCATACGGCGACGACGGCACGCGGCGATCGTCTCATCCAACTGTCGAACGCGCCCATTCACGCGGGTCGCAATATCTTCCGGATCAGCAAGCGGGCGCTGCGAAAGAAGATTTTCCAACGCTTCCTCGCCGTCGGTTATGTGTGAAGAAGCCAGTTCTCTAAGTGCGGAGGCTCTCTGGTCGCTGAGTAGAACTTCAAGGGCTAGAAGACCGGCCGGGTCTTTCGCGGTGGTGGTCATTTGTGTTCGATTTATCCTTTCGATTCGGTTAACAACATAAAGGGTCAGTTCGCAGCGGCCGAACTCGTGCGCAACTCCGGAAGTGCCAATTCCAATGCATGCTGCAGGCGCGTGCACTCACCGCGCTGAAGCTGGCCGAGGAGCCTATCCTCACGGTCGAGCCGTATGATCTGGTCCTGAGATTCTTTTATGGCGGCGCCGGCCGCGTGCATGATGGCGCCTCGATCGACCGTCGTTGCGATGGTCGTGAGTTCCCCACCGCTTTCTGGATCCACCGCGAGATGTAAAACCAGTTTCGCCACGCTGAAAGTCCTTTCTCGAAAAACAGAATTTGCAACTTGCAACCTGCAACTAATTCTGGACGGTTGCAACTACCGCCCCCGCGCACTCGGTTCACCCTCCGCCGGCAAGGTCAATTTCCAGAACCTAAAAATTTGTCGGTCCTGTCTAACCAGGCCCGCGCGTGTGCCGATCTGAGTCGTCATTGCGCCGAGGCCGAGGATGTCTGCCCGCCTCCTGTTGCTTGGTGCTGAAACGCGCCCATGTCGGGAAAACCAACACTGCTGAGCCCAGGCATAGATCCCGGAAGACCCAAGCCCCGAATCTGTGCGCCACCCGGACTCAGCGCGTTGAGTGTCCAATCGTGGCCAGCCGCATTGGTGAACGGGTCCGCGCTTAGGAATAAATCGAGACTGTTGATTCTAGGGTTGACTCCATCTATGGCGTTGGAGACTTGGTCATCCACGTTATTTCGTGGCCCCAGCAAATTCGCTGTATTTGGCCCGGTACAATAGGCGTTACCCTCTAGATTGAGACTCGCCGCGAAACCGGCAGTGACCGAGTTAAGGCCGTACCCTCCGTTTTTGCAGAAAATATTGTTTCTCACCAGTGCCCCGTAGGTTCCTGACTCAGTGCGAATTCCATCGCTCGCATTCCCGTAAATCGTACTGTCGACAATTTCCGCCGCGCGCACGATGTCTATTCCGATGCCGCCATTGTTGGCGATGACGCTATAAGACAGCCTCAAGTCATTGGCGCTATTGGAAAGAGCCGGCTGGGCGCCGGTATTGTCGTGAATGTACAACCGCGTGGCTGAAAGATCGCCATTACTATACAAAGGAAAACTGTTGGCGGACGTACTGGGGCCAATCTCTACGTTTTCCATGACATTTCCGCCTGTAAGAATAATTCCTTTGGTCTTGAAGTTCTTGCAGATGGAGTTCAGTAACGTTGACGCGGTGCCGAGGCCCAGGCATTGAGAATTGATTTGATTATTGCCATCAAAAATCAAGTTCGCTAGGAGCAGCCCGTTACTGCCGTTGGTGTTGAACATATATGTGACTGATCCCGAAGTAGCCTGTACTGTGGCCATCCCGGCATCGCCCCGCGTGGAGTTGTAGCCAATTATCTTGGTGAAAGGCACGGTCGGCGATGGCGTCACGCTCAGGCTTAGAGTTAGCGTGGCCGCCATCGTATAAGTCCCCGTGGCCTTGACGAAAGCCTTGTTTGACCCCACCATGGCGCTGAATAACTGAGTGAATGATGCAAATGCTCCACCCATTTTCCCGACCGCATTGGTGGTCGTACCGCTCGAAGGGATGTTGCGATCCACGGTCCAGGTGTTCGAGGTGAAGGCGGTGATCGAGAACGTCGAGCCGGCGGTAATATTGGTGCCCGATGCGAAATTGACCGTGTTGCCCAGGTCGCTAGAGGTCGGCGTGTAGCCGGTGAAGGTGATAACGGTCGTCGTGATCGACGTGGTTATGGCGGAATTGTCGATGACCACCTGAGCGCCGGTCTGCTGCGTATAATCCACGCCGGGATAGAGCGTGTACGTTCCTACGGTGCTTGAGATTGCAGCCGGGGAGTGATCTAAGGTGGCGGCATTGGTAGCCGTCGAAAGGATCTGATACCAGCCAGGGGTAAATTCCAAAGTGGCATAGCCGGTCGGTAAAACCGCGCAGGACGCCGAGGTAAACGTGACCGCATTCACCATGGAGGTGTAGCCCGAACCGATCGCCGTGATGGTGGTGCCGGTTACCACACCGCCTCCGACCTGCACAGTGGCCGTTGCTCCCGATCCGGCGCCGCCGATCGCGACGGTCGCGCTGGTGCATCCAGAACTGCCATTCCCGGTGAGCACAATCGCGAGAATAGGGGAAGCCGTTACGGTGAGCCAGCGGTTCACATCCGCCGCGGTGAAGTTGTAGGCCGAGCTGGTGACCTTGGTATTCAGCGTCGCGTCCACGGCCAGGGTTGCTGAAGCACTGACGACTGGTGTTCCTACGCCTAATGAGAATCCTGCCCCATTGAGATCGGACGCGGTCGAGCGGACTTCCCAAATGGTGTTGGCGGGAATCGCGGCGTAGAGCGCATCACCACTAGAAAGCAGCGAAATCAGAATAGGAATGAGTAGGCGCGCCATCTTTGAAAAACTCTTTTCTAGTGCGAATACAAGTGGTAGACGCCCCTAGTTTCATCATGCGGCCGGTCGCTTGCTTTCGCGGACAGAGCTAGGCGATTTCTTTTGATAGGCGCCCAAGCGCCCGCGGAGGCCTTGGCCCAGGCGACGATCGGCGCGGAGGCTGCGGACGACTCGCTGGAGCCGCTGTAGGGGCCATCCAAGAGTTTGCCCGGCCGACCGCTCAGACAATGTGGGCTCGTTGTAAAGAGCGCTAATCAATGCGCGCGCGTCCGCCGGAATGGCTAGCTCGTCACACGCCGCCGTCAGATCGAGGCGGGCGTCGATGGCATCGAAGATAGAATCACGGGGATCCAAGCAATATAGATGAGCACACAGGTTGCCAAGTTTGACGAGATTTGTTACGCCAAGAGATGATCGTCGCGCGATGGTGACCCGGACGTCGCGCTCCAAAGTGGTAACCAAGAGTGGTAACCAACAAACGCGCATGACACCGGAAACACAGGGGTTCAAGAGTGGTAACCCGGAAAAAGAACTCCTAGCTAGTGCCCCCGCGCACTCGGTTCACCCGCCGGCCGGCGAGTCACTTTTCAGAACCTAAAAATTCGGGCCGCCCGCCCCA
The DNA here is from genome assembly GCA_035569875.1 of Bryobacteraceae bacterium. Lineage (GTDB taxonomy): Bacteria > Acidobacteriota > Terriglobia > Bryobacterales > Bryobacteraceae > Palsa-89. The sequence continues at coordinate 5,017 of DATMMD010000175.1, read as the reverse complement.
TTAGATGGCTTTTCCCGAGCGCCGGAGGAGCGCCTGTAAACGCAGCGGCGCAGCGGCGTAGTCAGCCGCTCCTGTACAATCCGTCCAGGGAGGATCATTTTCCGATGGACGCCAAGATTCAGCCAATTCCAGTTGATAAAATGCCGACCGGCCTGAGGGGGGCATGCGAGTCCTTCGCGCGCCAGATCGACCAGGCGAACGCTCAGAAGCGCATAACGAACGAGGAACTCCGGGCCGCGTTCGGACTTATTGAAGATTGGGCCCACCGACAATCGGAGTTATTGGGTGGGCGTGCACAAGGCGGTTCCAGCGGCGCCACCACAGCGGCTTAGTCACTTCCAATCTTTCAACCGGTCCCCGCGCGCATCACGCTTTTTGTTCGTGGTGTCTATGTAAATGCGGGTGTTCGCGGCGTTCTTGTGCCCCATGTGATCTTGAATCTCTAAGAGGTCCTCGCCGCGCTCGGCCAAGTGTGTCCCGCACGAGTGCTTCAGAGCATGCGGATGTGCCTTCTGCGGATCGATACCGGCTGCCTTGCAGTACCGTTGCATAAGGCGCCAGATCTGCACTCTCCCGAGGGCGCGGCCGTTGCGGGATAGGAACAGCGGGCCCGCGCTCACGCCCCGGACGTATCGGACATATGCGCGCAGCGATCGGAGTTCCTCGTCACATAGCCGATATTCACCACCGGTCGATCCTTTTCCGCGCGCTACAAGCAACCTGCCGTCTCTGGCGTGGAAGTCAGATAGACGAAGACGGCCGGGCTCGTGCGCGCGCAACCCGCGGTGGTATATGGTCCTGAATAGCGCGCGATCGCGCAAGTCTGTGATCACTTTGAAGAACGCTGTAATCTCCTCCGTTGTCAGGTACTTGGGAGCTTTCAAAATGCGGCGACGCTTGTTTCCGCCGGGCGTAACAGAATAGCCATTCTGTTTCACTGGATCCGAATTCGCGCCGATTTTCTCAATGTTTTCGTCAGGCTCCATGCGTGCAAGTGGTCCGTAGTGTTTCGCTCGCATCTACAGGTGTAGACGCCAGCCGATCAGCCAGGGTTCGACGTTTTACCCTACCGATTGAGAATTTGATTGACCAGGCGCCCGCACAGCCGTTCTTGGGGGGGCAGCGTAAATGCGCGTTCGGACGATCTGGGAGGGATTTTCGAAACTACAAACGCCGCGCGGCAGCCGTGACGGTTCAAGAAGGCGGCTGCCGCGGTCGATGCCAGATTACCGCTATCAATAATACACCCGTCAGCCTTCGCATCGTGCATGTGTTCAGTTTCCGCTGGTGCCTGAAGCAGCTTTCGCTTTACGGTCGAGAGCAGCATTCAATTCGCGCTGAGTAGCAGACAACTTTCCTTCAAGTTCCTGAATCTTCCGCTCCATGATGCGTATGATGCGCAGAGTATTGTCTCCGTTCGAAGTTGTCGGAGCCGGCGCGGCCGTACGCTTCTGTTTCTCAGTTTCACCAGGTCGTCGTAAGTGATCCGCCGGCCCAGTCGGGAGGTTTTCCGCATCGGCAAGGATCTTTTCCCGTTGCTCGATCGAACCGGTGAGAAAGTCTATCTCTACCGGTCCCCTGAGTTTTGGATGTTTCTGCCGGGCTTTATGAAAACGCTCGTTTTGATCGGCGTGTACGTCTTCCAAAGCAACACCCTGAAAGTGCACCTCGACGTATTCGGCATTGCTTCGGTGGAGCTCTGCGTCCTCGGGTGAGCTTGTTGAGTTCGACTTCTCGAAGGTCGACACCGGCGTTGCCGCTCTTTTCTGCTTTTCCGCCAGGATCGCTGCTCTCAGGTCCAGCGGAAGCGGGTAACGGTTGGAGTAGATCAGATTGCTGATTGCATTCTCCAGCACCTCGCAACTTTCCCGATCATCTGCACTGCCGACGGACGCGATCTTGCACGCGTCGTAGTAGGCCTGATAAGCCGTGGGTTTGAGTTTTTTCCGGTAAAAGAAATCTAGCCTTGCCAGCTGAGAGTACCCGATGAACATATCGTCGAACTTCTGAGTGCTCTTTTCTTCTGCTGAGAGCTGCTCGGCGAACAAAGTATCGTCAAAGGGTTCCACAGTCGGCCCCTTTAAGCGCTGCGATTCGCCTCTTGATGTCGTCGCGCTCTTCTTTTGTTTTGACGATGTGCAGCATGACCTCGAACGTCTCGATGTCACTCTCTCTGGCAATGCAGGCATCGTCCGCCCGGCATTGTGCATCGGTGAGAAAACGCCCCTCCCCGTAGACTTTTCCGTCCCTGGCCATCTTTATCAGGAAGCCCGTACGGTTCATCGGGCTGTACTGCACCATGCGTCGCGGAGCTTCCCGGATAAACTCGCGCGGAAATTCCGGCCGCTTGGCAGCCCACGTCCGGAGGGCCTGCAGGATTACGACGATCGCGGCCCGATCGAGTTCTACCAGTCCGGCAAACGTTGTGCGGACCGCCGCAATATCGCGCTCGCTCGGCTGCTTGCTTTCCGGGTTTTCCGCTCCCCGATTTTCTCGGTCGTTCGAGGTTTTGCTCCCCGGTTTTTCGCCGTTCTCCGGCTTTTGCCGCTGGTTTTCGCCCCGTTCCCGGTTTTCGGTTTCCGGGCTTTTTGGCCTCCGGGGAAGGTTTGCGGCGAGTTCTTCCGTTTTGCGCGCTTGCATGCCTTCGCCGCTTACCGTTGAATCAATTCTGATACTGGGGGAGTATGAGGGGGGCGCCGGTGTTTTCTGGCTTAAGTCGCTCTCGCCGTTAGCATTAGTGGTGGCGCAAAACTCTTTCTTGAGAGGGTCGATTTTCGGGTATTTTCGCGCCACTGTTCGCCGAGAGATCCGCAGTTCGGCCGCGATCCGTCGCTCGCTCCAGCCCTCGCCCCGGAGACGATCGACGGCCTCTATAAGCAAAGCTACTTTGGGCCGCCCTATTGGCCGCTTTGGCTTGGGCTGCGCCGCTTCCCGCTCCTTGTAGTCGAGTGCCATCTTACACGCGACTCGCTCTCGCGGATCCTGGATGGGTCTCGGCATCCGTTGATAGAAGCGCAGCAGACCGAGAGGGTGATCGAAGTAAGACTCGCCTTCGTAGGGCCCGAATCTCGCTCGCACCTCGCGAGCGCGCTCCTCGGACATCGGCTGTACCTGCCGAGGACCGCGGCAGCGGCGCCGGACCGCCAGCGATCGCCGACCGCGCTTCTTTCCCTTGGGCCAAGCCTTGCCCGCCGGCCAGGGACGGTAACGTCGACGCCGGCGCGCCGGGCCTCCGCTCGGGACGTCATTATAGACCCGGAGCTTGTAAGCCCCGACGGAGATGTTCTTGGAATCAGGCATTTGGTTCTCCGCTTCATGATTCGGTGGGGAGTATCGCCGAATCGCATGTTTTAGCGGGGAGAACCTTGGGGACTCATGCAGCCGCGTCGCTCACCCTGACGCGATAGGGCAGAAGTGGTCTACTCTGCGTGCATTGCAACCCCCCGCAACCAAATCTTTCAATCGGTTACACGGATTCGAAGCGTACCAAAAAACTCCCATTAACTCCCAATAGCCGCAACAACGTTGTTGTGGCCCATGGTTTCCTTCGATTTGCTGCTGTTCAAGACCATCTCTACAACCTTGCTGTGAGCCTGACGCTTACTATCCGTCATGGCCTTCCCATAAATGTTCATCGTGGTCTGGATGCTCGCGTGACGCATCAACTCCTTTTGGACCGTGAGAGGCGCTCCAGTTTCATCCAGCCATGATCGATAGCTGTGGCGGAAAGTGTGCCATCCGATATCGCCACCGATTCCGGTTGCGACGCCAGCTTTGCGTATGTGCTTCTTCTGAATCTCCTCCTGATGGTATGGCCTCCCCGTAACCGGATTGGCGAACAACCATCCCTCCGGCGTAGAGAACGACCGTCCCTTGTGCACCATCAGAGCCTCGACGACTGCCGTGTCGAGCGGAACGCTATCCCGCGAGTACTCGGTCTTTACGTCCCCTACCCTGCCGTGAACTACGCTCCTCAGTATCAGCAGCGTGAATCCAGGGAAATCGAAATCTCCCCACTGAAGTCCAACGATTTCGCTGACCCGCAGGCCCAGGCACCCCGCTAGCAGCACCATCGTCCGGTATGGCTCCCGGATCAACGGCAGCAACGAATGGAACTGCTCAGGAGCCAGGACGCGAGGCGTTTTGAGGCGCTTGGTCCCACCCTTAACCCGAACCAGTTTGATCGGGTTTTTGTCGATCAGTTCCCACCTCTCCGCACACTGAAAAATCGTGTGCATAAGACTTCGGACATGGCTCTTGGTCTTCGGGGCCAGAGTCAGGTTCCTCAGCCAATCTTCCACCGCCATCGGCTTAACAGCACTCATGGGCGTATCGGCCCAGCGCGGCCTGATCTGGTTCTTGATGTACGACTGATACGCTGCGCTTGTTGAATACCGTTCCGGCATTTCTTCCTGCTCGTATCGTGCGATCACTGCTCCAAAATTAGCGGCACCAGCCGCACTCGGTTGCTCTGCATTGAGCCGCAACAGAATCGCCTGTACGACAGGAGACTTTCTTGCGGCGGATTCGGTCGAATACTCCTCCCGTGTCCCAACCAGGACAGCCCGGCGCTGGCGTTCGCCCCGAGCATCAGGTTCGTAGTATCGAAACTCCCATACCTCCTTTCCTTTTTTCCGTTTTTTGGTTTCCAAACTTCCATACTGATATCGCGTGCGCGTAACACGAAAAACCTTCCTTCCGTATCAACGGCACGAGTGGCGTTTTGAGCATACGCCAGATCGTAGCCACTCGTCTAGCGCCGAAGCGCGAAACCGCCAAAGGTCTCCGACGCGGAATGCTGGAACCGACCCCTGCCGCGCCATCCTCTGGAGAGTCTTTGGATGGATTTGGAGTAGGGCCGCTGCTTCCTCAGTAAGTGATCTTCCGCGGCCGTCATCTGGAAGGACTGACACGCCACGAGATGCAGCAAATCCGTGGGAACGAAATCGCGCTGATATCGCAGAGCGCCATGGCTTCGCTTAATCCCGCGCTGCGGATCGGCACACAAGTTGCTGAG
>DATMMD010000174.1:0-30944 GCA_035569875.1 Bryobacteraceae bacterium | reverse complement strand
AATGGACGAATCAGCTCGTATTCCAATTGAACTTTTGTCATCCCCGAGATCCGACCCCTCAGGATATCACTGCCGCTCGCGACCCAGCTTCCATTGGATCTGACGGAACATACCCAGCCACACCTCCGCGTCGTGCGCCGGGAGGTCGAGCCGCCGGATCAAGCGCCGGATCTTAGCCTCGGTGCTGTTGGCGTGAACATATCCGGATTGCTCCAGAACTTCGGTGAGCAGGCGCGTGATTCGGTCTAAGTCCTGTGCAGCCGCCGGCTTGCGTTTTTCCGGCTTAGGCGCCGCCGCCTTTCGGGTCAACTCGTACAGGCACACCGCGACCGCCTGGCCAAGGTTCATCGAACCTGCGGTTCCGATGCGCATTAGCCAGTGGCAATAGGTCAAATCGTCGTTCGACAATCCGAACTTCTCAGATCCAAACAACAGACCCACGGGCGCCGAGAGGAGGCGCTTGCGAATCAACCGGCCGCCGTATTCGAGCGTTCGCAGCGGATGCTGCAGCTCGCGATGGCCAAGTGACGTTGTCCCAACCACCAGGCCGCAGTCGGCGATGGCCTCGGCCGTTGTGTCGTATTCTTTGGCGTTTTTCAGGATTTCCGTGGCGCGTACGGCCGACCGAGCCTCCTGATAGGCCACTTGATAGGGATTTACTAGCCGCAGATGCGGGAAGCCGAAGTTATTCATGGCCCGGGCCGCCGCTCCGATATTCAACGGGTTGCGGGGGCCGACCAGGACGACGCGCAGGTTGTCGGTAAGGCTTGCCAACTTCAGAGAGTACCAGGGTGGGCAGCGCCAAGAAACGGCCGTCATGGTACTGAATCTTTTTGCGAAAAGTCGTAATATATTCCTGAAACACCGAAAGTATGTCTCGAATCCGCGATTTCATCGCTATTTATGCCTTCGTGACGACCTGTGCGCCTGCCAGCCTCCCTAATGCGGCGTTATCATCTCTGAATATTTCAGGGGACAAGCTGCACCGGCTTTACGGCCGGCTGCCCTTGGCGTTTGAACCCAACCAAGGCCAGACCACGGTGTCCGCACCGTTCCTGGTGCGTGAGCGGGACGGGGTTGTCTACCTGCAGCCGGAAGGACTGCTATTCAAACTCCCATATCGCGATTCTGAAACCAGCAAGATTTTCGCCGACAACGTCAGCCTCCGCTTCCAGGGGGCCAATGAAAATGCTCGCATGGCAGGGCGCGAAATCTTGGCCGGCAAAAGCAATTATCTCATTGGGAACGATCCATCTCGATGGCGGAAGGATATTCCACATTACGCAGGAGTCCACACCGAGGACGTTTATCCCGCGATTTCCGCAGATTTTTACGGTACAGAGGGCAGTCTCGAGTACGATTTTCTGATCGCGCCGGGCGCCGATCCATTGTGGATCCGGCTGCGATTTGAGGGGGCTCACTCGATTCAGCTAAATGGCGCGGGCGATTTGATCTTGCATCTTCGGGGAGGCGACCTAATCCAACGGCGGCCCGTTGGCTATCAGCTTAAAGGCGGAATTCGGCGTTCCGTCTCGGTCGATTATCGTCTACTCAAAGACCACAGCATCGCATTCGAAATAGGCGCTTATGACCAGCACCTTCCGCTGGTCATCGATCCTTCTTTTGTCTATTCGACGCGGTTCGGCGGTTCGAGACAGGATGAACTGCGGGGAATCGCTGTCGACGCTATCGGAGCGGCCTACGTTACGGGTCTGACATACTCCACTGACTTTCCAACTGTTCAACCGATCCAAAGTAAGAATGCCGCCACCTACGGTCAGTATCCGGACGTCTTTATCTCAAAGCTCAATCCGGCTGGAACGCAACTCATTTATTCGACATACCTGGGCGGAAGCATGGATGATCTCCCTAATTTCATCGCCGTTGACCCGGCTGGCTCGGCTTACGTCACCGGCAGTACAATCTCCGTGGATTTCCCGGTCTTTAATGCCATGCTGCCCAACATCGGCGCCGGGGGCGAGGGTTTCATCGTAAAGCTGAATCCTGCGGGATCGGCCTTCATTTATTCCAGCTATTTCCCAGGCGGCGCGATTGCAGTCGATTCGGCAGGGGCTGCCTATGTGGGTGCCGCCCCTAATCCAAATTTGCCGGTTACGAATGCGTTCCAACCGCGGCCGGGGGGTGGCAGAGATGCCTTCCTTTTGAAAATAAATCCTCCGGGGACGGCACTGGAGTTCAGCACTTTTTTTGGCGGCGCCGGCGACGATTATATCGACGCTATCGCGCTAGAGCCTTCCACTGGAAATATTGTCGTAGCTGGAGGTACGACGTCGCCCGATTTGCCGACTCTCCACGCCTTTCAACCGACCTTGCCAGACACGCAGTCCAGCCACCCGTTCGTAGCGAAATTCAACAGTACAGCAAGCGCACTGATTTATTCGTCGTTTCTCAGCGGAAGCTTGCCGGAGTATGTCTCCGGCATCGCAGTGGATTCAAGTGGCAACGCCTTCGTCACTGGATCATCAGAATCACCCGACTTTCCCACCACCGCTGGTGCCCTGGAGCCCTTTCCAGGCTCGGTACCAAGCTGCTTCATAAGCAAAGTCAGTAACACGGGCGCGCTGTTGGCTTCTACTTTCTTAAACTCGCACTACGGTGCGAACTGCTCGGGAATCGCTCTCGATTCGGCTGGGAACGTGTTGGTAGCCGGCGGATCGGCTCTGTCCGACTATCCCGTTCTTGGAGCCATTCAGCGCAATAGCGATTCGGGCCCCGACGCGTTTCTGACCAAATTAGCACCTGATCTCTCATCGATGATTTACTCCACACTGCTAGGGGTCAACGCAGGTGCATCGGGAATCGCCGTTGATGCTAACAATGCCGCATATGTCGCTGTAACTGTGATGGGTACCTATCCTATATTGAACTCCACGAACCTGGGCCCCGGCGCTGAAATAGGCGTCTCCAAGATCGTCGACGATAGTACTTGCGCCGGAACCGTTGTATCGCCAGTAAGCTTTACTGTCCCGCCGTCGGGTTTGAGCACCAGCGTTCATGTCAGTGCGGCGCCGACTTGCATTTGGAGTGCATTTCCGAATACGAATGGCCCGCCGTTGAATTCCCCAGATTTTATACTTGGCCCATCACAGCACGCCGGAATAGGCGATATTACGTTCACAGTTCCATTCACAGAATACGGTCCGGATCAGACGGGTCATGTCGTAGTCGCTGGCCGGCGCATAGATGTGACTCAAACCGGACGTGGTTGTGCGGCTTCCTTGATTCCTTCGTCCAATGTGTCACTACCGTATACGGCCGGAAGCAGCCAGTTTATCTTCAACGTCAACTCTGGCTGTCCTTGGCAAGCTCAAAGCAACGCACCCTGGATTACGTTGACGCCTCCAACCTCCAGCAAAGGCTACGCCCTAATTCAGTTCGCGGTAGCAACCTATGTGGCCCCGCCGGGACCTCCCCGAGTAGGAACCATTAGTGTCGCTGGCATGACATTTACAGTGACTCAGTCGACGATTCCACCGCCCGCGCTCAGCATTAGCAAGACGCACATCGGTAATTTCCCGCCAGGTCAGCCGAACGCGACTTACACGGTAATCGTGTCAAACGCCTCCTCGGCGGGGCCGACTAACGCGCCAGTGACCGTCACCGAAACGATCCCCTCAGGGCTGACGTTAGTGGGAATGTCGGGACCAGGCTGGAATTGCTCAACCAACACGTGCAACCGAAGCGACCTCCTGAATCCAGGCGCCAACTATCCCGCCATTACGGTGACGGTGAATGTGGCCTCTAATGCGCCGTCGCCCCAAGTAAACCAGGTAACGGTATCCGGAGGCGGATCACTGAGAGCCAGTTCCAGCGACGTAACACTGATCACCACGGCTCAGCCCAAATTGTCAGTGAATCGCACCACGCTGAATTTCACTTACACCGGCCCTCCGATTCTTGCCACCAGCGTGGTGCAAACTGTGTTCGTGAACATCACTGCCGCTGGACCCAATGTGGGTTGGACAGCCACGGCTAACCAGCCCAACATCCTCTTCGCCGGCGCCCCCACGGGGACCGTATCCGGCATTGGTAGCGGCAGCTTTCAGGTAGGCGCCGCAGCCGGTCCCAGCGGGACGATCACTATCGCGCTTACACACGCCATTGGATCCGTACAGATTGCGATCAATGTTGCGAAAGTAGATCCCGGCCCTCCTTTCGGTAGCTTCGATACTCCGGCCGACAATAGCACGGGAATTGCCGGCGCTATCCCGGTAACCGGCTGGGCGCTGGATCCGGTCGAGCTGCTCGGTGTCCGCATATATCGCGAACCCCTACCAAACGAAACAGGATTAGTCTATGTCGGAGACGCAGTCTTTATCGACGACGCTCGGCCAGATGTCGCCGCTAAGTATCCCAATACGCCCAATCAGTTTGGCGCCGGCTGGGGTTATATGCTGCTCACTAACTTCCTACCGAACAGCGGTGGTGTTCCTGGGCTCGGCAACGGCACCTACAGGCTCCATGCTATCGCGACGAATACTTTCGGCACGAGGTCCGATCTGGGAACCCGCACCATCACAGTGGACAACGCCCACGCCAAGAAACCATTCGGAACAATTGATACGCCCGCGCAAGGAGGTTCTATCTCCGGCAATTCCTATGTGAACTTTGGATGGGTGCTGACCCAGAATCCCTACTGCGTACCAACCGACGGTTCAACAATCACGGTCATGATCGATGGCGTGCCGCAAGGGCATCCTACGTACAACCAAAACCGCAGTGACATTGCGAGTCTTTTTACAGGACTCTGCAACAGCAATGGAGGAGTAGGCTTCTTTTACCTAGATACCACTCAGCTGACCAACGGCATACACAACATCTCCTGGGTGGCGTATGACAACCAGGGGCGCGGTGATGGAATCGGTAGCCGCTATTTCAGTGTCGAGAACGCCGGTACGAGCGCTGCTGCACCCATGGGATCGATGGGATCGATTCCGGCGGCTACTCCAGTCCAAGAAGTCCTGTTTCGTAAGGGTTATGACCTCCATACACCGCCTCAACTTCTCAAGCCCAACACTCAAGGCGTTTACGTGATCGAAGTGGAGGAACTCGACCGGATAGAGCTTCAGACCGCGGCCGTATCTGGTCATTTACTGATTGACGGCCAGAGCGGTCCGTTACCAGCTGGGGGAACTCTAAGAAACGGGACATTCTATTGGCAAGTGGGACCAGGATTCTTGGGAACCTATGAAGTCGTGATGGAGCGGGCCGATGCACCCTCGGTTCATCTCCGCGTCCTGATCCATTCGAAGAATTATTCGCGGTAATTGGCGCCGACCGCGCGCCGTTACTGCTCCAGGTACGTGTACCCGTTCAGACCGTCTTCATAGAACCTCAGCAGCCGGCCGGACTCCTCGTACCCGATCTTGCCTTCGCGAAGGGCAATCTCGACATCCCGGCGAAACTCCTCGAGCAGAGCTTTGGAGTTGAACTGAACATAGTCCAGTACCTCGCGTACGGTGTCGCCCCGGATCACGGTATCGAGTAGCACATCGCCGTTGTCGCCCAGGCTGACGTGTACCGCGTTGGTATCGCCGAATAGATTGTGCAGGTCGCCCAGGATTTCCTGATAAGCGCCGACCAAAAAAGCGCCCAGGACGTACGGCTCGCCGTTGAAGGAATGCAGCGGGAGCGTCCGTTTAACGTCGCGCCGGTCGATAAATTGGTCGATTTTTCCGTCGGAATCGCACGAAATGTCGCCCAAAACCCCACTTCTGGAGGGCATTTCGTTCAACCGGTGAATGGGCATGATGGGGAAAAGCTGCTTCACGGCCCAACTGTCGGGCATGCTCTGGAACAGCGAGAAATTACAGAAATACGTATCCGCCAGCATGCCGTCCAGTCCTTCCAGGTCCTCCGGAAAGAATTCGAGTTCCTTGGCCATGCGGTGGACTCGGCGGCAAATGGTCCAGTACAGCTTTTCGGCTTGGCTGCGCTGCGCCAAAGGCAGGTAGCCCAGGCTGAACAGGTTTAAGGCCGAGTCCAGCGCTGTTTGGGCGTCGTGAAAACTCTCCAGCAGGTTTTTCGAGCTGAGCGACCGGTAAGTCTCCTGCAGATCGACCAAAGGCTGCTCGGCATCCTGCGGGACGGGTTCGAACGAATCGTCCCCGAACCCGGTGACGCCCATGACGTTGAACACCAGGACGCTGTGATACGCGGCGATGGCGCGCCCGCTTTCGGAGACAATGATCGGGTGGGGTACTTCCGCCTCGTCGCAGACGTTCTGGATGTGATACACCACGTCGTTGGCGTATTCCTGCAGCGTATAATTGACGCTCGATTCGAAATCGGTCTGCGAACCGTCGTAATCGATCCCCAGGCCGCCACCGACATCCAAGTATTTCAGACCTGCGCCGGCGCGCTTCAGTTCTACGTAGATCCGGGCCGCTTCAATCACCGCGGCCTTAATCTGACGGATATTCGTGATCTGGCTCCCCAAATGGAAGTGCAGCAGCTCTAGCGAGCCCTCCAGGCCCTCGGCTTTCAACAGGTCCAGTGCCTGCAGCGCCTCGCTCACGGTCAGGCCGAACTTGGAGCGATAACCGCCGGACGACTTCCAACGCCCCGATCCTCTGGCGGCCAGCTTCACCCGCAGCCCAATGGTCGGATCCACGCCCACCCGGCGCGAATGTTTGACGATCAGATCCAGTTCGCTGTATTTTTCGACGACCGGAATGATCTGCCTGCCGATCTTTTTGGCCAGCATTACCATCTCGATGTACTCGTCGTCTTTGAACCCGTTACAGATGATAGGTGTCTCATTGTCGGCTACCGCCAGCACGGCCAACAATTCGGGCTTCGAGCCGGCCTCCAGTCCGAAATGATACGGCCGGCCGAACTTGAAAACCTCCTCGACCACTTGCCGCTGCTGGTTTACCTTGATCGGGTAGACGCAGCAGTAGGTGCCTTTATAGCCGTGCTCGCCGATGGAATTGGCAAAAGCCTGATGCATCTCCCCTAGCCGGTGCTTCAGAATTTCGGCGAACCGGACCAGAATCGGCAGCGAGATGCCGCGCAGCTCCAGCTTCTCCACCAGTTCCCGAAGGTCGATGCCGCGCGTGGCGTCCTTGGTCGGATGGACCCACAGGTGCCCATTTGAGCCCACGGAGAAATAACCTTTGCCCCAACTGGCGACGTCGTAGAGTTCGCCAGCGTCCACAATGCTCCATCGCTCGGTCGGCTCCCAAACAGTAGCTTCACCAAGTTTCAATTCGCGGTCACCTCCAAGTGTAGAGACACCAAATCCCAGTGTCCTCGGAAATGCCTGGAAGGGCAAGCATTTTTTCGTTACAAAAGGCTCATGACGGCTAGAATGGTCAGCATGCTTCTCGAAGGCAAGACCGCTCTTGTGACCGGTGCAGCGAAAGGCGTCGGTCGTGGGATCGCGCTCGAGCTGGCTAAACAAGGCTGCGACGTAGCCGTCAACGATTTTACCGATTCGGCCGGCGCAGAGGCCACTGCAGCGGAGATCCAGGGCATGGGACGCCATGCATTCGCTGTTCTGACCGATGTGGGAGCTGCCGCGGAGGTCGACCGCATGTTCGAAACCGTACTGGAACAATTCCCACGTCTCGACATCCTGGTGAATAATGCCGGCATTCAAACCTGGAAAGCGCTGCTCGATCTGGAAGAGCGCGAGTGGGACCGGGTGATCGCCACCAACCTGAAGGGCTGCTTCCTGTGCACCCAGCGCGCTGCACGGCATATGAAGGCTGCGGGAGGCGGGCGCATCGTCAATATCGGGTCAGGCTCGAATAAGGTCGCTTTCCCGAAATTGGTGGACTACACCGCCAGCCGCGGCGGCATTGAAATGTTCACCAAAGTGGCGGCGGTCGAGCTAGGGCCTTATCAAATCACAGTGAACTGCATCGCGCCCGGCGCCATCGAAACCGAGCGCACCCGGACCGAAGTACAGGATTTTGCTGGAACCTGGGCGAAGCTAACGCCGCTGGGCCGGATCGGGACTCCGCTCGACGTCGGCCGCGCGGTGGTCTTCTTTGCCTCGGAATCGAGCGCCTTTATCACCGGCCAGACGCTGTGGGTGGATGGCGGGCTGTTCTCGAAGCCGGCGTGGCCGTATTAGAGCGAAGGAAGCGGCTCCCCGCCACCCGCTTTCTGGCGTACTCCTCCGGAATCCAATACATGAGTGAACTCGGCTCCAAAAAGAAAGATCATGGCCGAATAATAGACCCAAACAATGATCACGATGACGGAGCCGGCCGCTCCATAGGGCGAACCAACTGCCGATTTGCCGAGATAAAGACCGATTAGGAACTTTCCGATCGTAAACAACAAGGCGGTCGCAATCGCGCCGATCCAAACGGTTTTCCAAGCAACGCGGGTCGCCGGCACGTACCGGAAGATCAAAGCGAACAGCACGGCGATGCCGGCCAGGGAGACGACCAAATTGATCGCGTCCAGTGCCCACTCCGGCAGCGGTAGGAATCCGGCGGCAAATTTACCAACGGCCGCCAATGCAGCGCTGACTAACAGCGAGACCAGCAGCAAAAATCCAACGCCTAGGACCATTCCAAAAGAAAAGAGCCGCTGTTTGACGGCGCCCCAGATCCCGCCTGTATTCTCCGGTTGTACGTCCCACATTCGGTTCAGCGCGGATTGAAGTTCGCCGGCGACGCTCGACGCCCCGAATAATAGAGTAATCACACCGATGATGGACGCGAACAAACCGGATGCCGGTTTTTGGGCGTGCTCAAGCATGGCCTTCACCGCCTCAGCTCCTTCCGGGCCAATCAAATTCTGGGCCTGCGCCACTAGGTTATTCTGCGCCGAGGAATGTCCGAAAACTAAGGCGGTGATGGCAACCGTCAGAACGACTAAGGGCGCTAGCGACAAGATGCTGTAGAAAGCCAATGCCGCGCCCAGGCGTGGAGCCTCATGCTCTTTCCATTCGGAGAAAGTTCGTGAAAGGTCAGACCAGACCGTTTTATAATTCATACCGCCGTTTTGCAAGTTGTACCGGCCCGCGCTTACCGTCATGTTAAGAACCTCTCCTTCCTCCCAGGTCATGTTTTGAATGAAACTAGCAACGTAGATCAGTTGCGCTGCGAAGACGCCCTTGGCATCGCACGTGCTTCTCCACTGGCAGGAGCACGCTATGACAAATAAATCCACATCTGTTCAGGACCGGTCGGCTTTTCAAGATCTATCCGAGGACGCATCGCCGTCTCTAGGCGACAAGATCTCGGACACGGCTACGCAGGTGAAACAGAAAGCATCCGACCTGGGCCAAAAGGCCGCGGACAAGATCGACAACAATCGAGACGCAGCCGCGACCGGGCTCGATAAGGTGGCCTCTGTTCTTCACGACAAAGCAGAGAGTCTTCCAGGCGGCGAGAAGGTTAGCAGCCTGGCCCATGCCACCGCCGACAAGTTCAGCTCGACTGCCGATTACGTCCGGCAGCACGACGTCAACCGCATGATGTCGGACGTCGAGACCATTGTCAAAAATAATCCCGGCCCTTCACTGCTAGTCGCAGCCGCGATTGGCTTTCTGGTCGCGCGGGCAATTAGCAGCAGCAACGATTGAGGACTGAGAGAAGAGGACAAAACATATGGCAGCAGTAGACCGGTCCTTTTCAGACCTCTTGCAGGACATTATTCGCAATGTGCAAGAGATCGTGCGATCGGAAGTCCGTCTGGCGAAAACCGAAATCCGGGAAGAGGCGGCCAAAACAAAAGCCTCGCTGGTCTTGCTGGGCGCGGGTGCGTTAACGGGATTCTTCGCCATTCTTTTTCTGCTGCTCATGATCGCCTCCGCACTCGCGCTCGTAATGCCGAACTGGGCGGCTGCGCTGGTTGTGGGGGCTGCTTTGGCGGTCGCCGCCGGCGTAATGCTGACGGGCGGTGTGAAGAGCTTCCAGCGCATTCATCCCACCCCGGAACGTACCGTAGAAACCATAAAGGAGAACATTGAATGGGCCAAACAACAAACCAAATAGAAGCTCACATCGAGTACACGCGCGGAGAGCTGGGCGCGAACCTGAAGGAATTGGAGCAGAAAGTTCACACTGCCACCGATTGGAAACATCATTTCCAAAACAACCCCATGACCATGCTGGGCGCCGCTTTTGGCGGAGGAATTCTGCTGGCGTCCATGCTGAGCGGGCGCAAAAGCAAGAACGGCAGACGAACTTCTTACAGCCCGCCGAGCGCCCCGGAACCCCACGCCGGCACAGACCACCAAAAGTACAGAGCGCTGGAAACCTGGGACAACATCAAAGGCGCGCTCATTGGCGTGGCCGCGACGAAGTTCAAGGATTTCGTCGGGGAAGTAGTGCCGGGTTTTCAGGAGCAGTTTCAGCGGACCGAAGAGAAAGCAAAAGCGATCCAGGGGTCCGCAAGATCATCGGCAAAACAGAACATCGAGGTAGTGTAATGGCAGACCAACTGGAGCAAATGAAGCAGAAATATTCTTCCGTTCTATCAACTATTGAGCAGCAGATCCAGCTCAGCCACGTTCACATCCAGGATAATAAACTGTTCATCCAAGGTGTTGCTCCTTCAGAGCAAGCCAAGAACAAAGTGTGGGATCAGATCAAGCAAGTGAATGCGAATTGGGCGCAGGAATTGACCGCCGACATCAGTGTCGATCCGAACGCCAAATCGACGGTAGCCGGAGCAGGCGCATTGGGTGGGCAGCAGCGAACCTACACGGTGCAGCCGGGCGATAGTCTTTCGAAGATCAGCAAAGAAGTGTACGGCAAGCCGTCTGAGTACATGAAGATCTTTGAGGCCAATCGCGACGTTCTGAATGATCCGAACAAGATCAGTCCAGGACAGACGCTAAAAATTCCGGCCTGAGGGAGAGGCGATGCCATTGAGTGATTTGTTAGGGATGTTGGAGCAGTATCGCGGCGCTTCGGCGACGGCGCCGCCTGCGACGGTGGAACAGGACTTTTCCAAAGTAGCCGAGGCTGCTCCACAATCCCATTTGGCAGGGGGTCTATCGGAGGCGTTCAGGTCTAGCGAGACGCCTCCATTTGCGCAGATGATCAGCTCCCTCTTCAGTAACTCAAACGGCACGCAGCGCGCCGGAATTCTGAACCAGCTGCTTGGAGCCGTCGGGCCGGACATGTTGGCATCCGGCGCTTTTGGTGGCTTGGCGGGATTTCTACGCAGTGGAAACAGCGTCACGCCTGAGCAAGCCAATCAAATTCAACCCAGGCGGTGCAGCAACTGGCGGAGCACGCCGAGAAGCAGAACCCCTCCATCGTGGACCAAGCCAGTCAGTTCTATGCCCAACATCCGACGCTGGTGAAAAGTCTCGGCGTGGGCGTCCTGGCGCTGGTCATGTCCCACATGTCTAATAGACAATAAGAGCGAAGACAATGAGGTAGACAATAAAAGCGAGACAATTAAGGCGACGAGTTTATATCGCCTTATGAGCTGGTTAGAGGACCTTACCCACGCATTCCGGGCGCTCGCGAAGAATCCGGGCTTCGCCCTCATCGCCATCCTCACCTTGGCACTGGGGATCGGCGCTAACACCGCAATCTTCAGCATCATCAATGGCGTTTTGCTGTCGCCGCTGCCTTATCCCAATCCGGATCGAATCGTCGCGGTATCCACGTTCTTCAAGCAGAGCGGCGCGACTACGCCGCGGTTGACGGGCGGCGACCTGGTCGACATTCGCGCGGATGGCCAGATTTTCTCAGCCTTAAGCTCCTATAATGGCGGCGAGATGGGCGTTCAGCTACCTGGGCGCGCGGAGTTCATCGGCGCATATCTAGTCAACGCCGATTTCTTTCGCGTCTTCGGCGTCCGTCCGATCTATGGACGGCTGTTCGAGAACGACGACCAGGGCCGCGCCGCCGTGATCAGCCTGCCGTTCGCCGAGCGCAACTTCGGAACCGGACCGGCTGCCCTGGGCCGCGCCGTGCGCATCGAGAATCGGGCCTATGAAATCGTCGGGGTCCTTCCGGCAGGCTTTCAGTTTCCTGCTGAAGCCCAAGTCTGGGCGCCCGCGCCGGTGACGCCCGACAATTTGAATCGCACGGCCTATAACTATCGGACGGTGGCCCGGCTCAAATCGGGAGTCACGCTCGAAACCGCGAAGGCTCACCTGGAGACGATCGGCGCGCGGTTGGCCAGCGCTTTCCCGGACACTAATGGGAACAAGTCCTTCGTGGCAGTTCCATTGAGGGATCAACTGGTCGGCCCGGTTCGCACCACGCTGTATTTGCTGATGGGCGCCGTGGCGCTACTCCTGTTAATCGCTTGCACCAACGTGGCGGATTTGATGCTGGCGCGCGCCACAGCACGATCGCGCGAAATAGCTGTGCGAGCAGCTTTGGGCGCCAGGCGTTGGCATATCATCCGGCCGCTTTTGGTTGAAAGCGCCGTGCTGGCGGTCGCTGGCGGCGCACTGGGCCTGCTTCTAGCGAATGTCGGGACCGATTTGCTGGTACGTCTCTCGTCCGAGCGCGTCCAGTTGCCCCGCTTGAACGACATCCATGTGGATCGTCTGGTCTTACTGTTCGCCACCGTGATCTCCCTCGGCAGCAGTGTGATCTTCGGTCTGGTTCCCGCCTGGCAAGCTACGCTTATCGACCTTCAAGACGCACTAAAGCTAGGCGGGGCGCGCGGGCTTCTGGGTGGCCGCTCTCCTCGACTGCGCAATGGGCTGGTTATCGCCCAGATCGCGCTATCTTTTGTGCTGGCGGTCGGCGCAGGCCTGCTGATGCGCAGCTTTGTGGCGCTCAACAACGCCCAACTGGGTTTTCGGACCGGCGGCATCCTGGTGATGTCCGCACACGCGCCAGCCGGGACTCTGGATGAACAGCTCGGCGTCGGCCGGCTCTTTGAGCGCTTGTTCGGCGAGCTGGCGCTGCTTCCGGGAGTGACGTCTGTAGCCGGCGCGATGGGACTGCCTACTGGACAATACGGCTCCGATGGTTATTACGCGGTCGAGGGCAAGCATATCTTTGCTCCGGGCCAGCGCCTTCCCCACGCCGGTTTTCGGCTGGCCAGCCCGGACTATTTCGCGACCATGGGAATTCCGCTGCTGCACGGGCGCGAGTTCTCTAGCCGTGATCAATACAATGCCAACTTCGTCGCTATTATCAGCGAGGCACTCGCTCGTGAGACCTTTCCCAACGAGGATCCGCTCGGCAAGCGCGTGCAGTGCGGCTTGGATTCTCCCAACTGGATGACAATTGTCGGGGTCGTCGGCGACGTGCGTCAGGATTCACCAGCTTCGGCACTGGGTCCTGAGCTTTATATGCCGCTCCAACAGCATCCCTACCATGCCAACGAGCTGCAAGTGGTGGTGCGGACCGCTGTCGAGCCGGGATCCCTGATCAACGCGGTCCGCCAGAAGGTACGGAGCCTGAATCCTGAGATCGCGATGAAGTTTACTACCTTGGACACCATGGTGTCCGATTCGATCGCCCGGCCGCGCTTCCGAATGCTGTTGATCAGCGCCTTTGCGGGATTGGCGCTGTTATTGGTGATGGCAGGCGTGTACGGCGTCATGAGCTACGTAACCGCTCAGCGAACTTCCGAATTCGGGCTACGGGCGGCTATGGGCGCCACCCCCGGCGATCTGGTCGGTTTGGTCCTGAAGGGCGCAGTCCGGCTTGCGGCCGTCGGGCTG
The DNA here is from genome assembly GCA_035569875.1 of Bryobacteraceae bacterium. Classification (GTDB taxonomy): domain Bacteria; phylum Acidobacteriota; class Terriglobia; order Bryobacterales; family Bryobacteraceae; genus Palsa-89. Next base: position 17,308 of record DATMMD010000174.1, on the reverse strand, counting down.
GCACTTGGGATTTTACTGTCGCTGGCCGCTGGTCGAGCGATGGCAAGCATGCTTTTCGGACTAAGACCGGCCGATGCGACCACCTATCTGGCAGTTCTTTGCTCCGTTACGCCGATAGTTCTGCTAGCCGCTGCTGTTCCGGCTTGGCGAGCTGCGCGGATCGATCCACTGACGGCGCTGCGGGAAGAGTAGTGCGTAGTGCGTGGACCACTCCACGAGGCAACAATTGATGGATGCGACGGAGGCGTTCCACGAGGAAGACAATTGGTCTGCGGTTGAAGCTCTGTGGCGGCCATACGTCGAGCAAGGTGATTTGGAAGCACAATTTCGGCTGCCTACTACTACCTGTTCTATAGCTTCGACGAGGAAGCCGAAGTCCGTGCCGCGATGGAGGACCTCTTACGAACCGCAGCCAATCGAGGTCACCCCCGAAGCGGTGTACTTCTTGAGTCACTGCTCAAGGGGAGAGGAGCGCGATGCCCTACTGCTCAAAGCAGGCGAACTCGGCAGCTTAGATGCCCAGCGCGACTTGGGTGCTTACTTCGCAACGGGCAATTGGACGGGTCCGAAGGATCCAGTTCTGGCCATCCAGTGGTACCGTCGAGCAGCTGAACGCGGGCAAAGCGACGCGCAATACAATCTCGGCTTCATGTATGTGCTTGGCGAGGGTATCCAAAGCGATCCCGAGGAAGGTTTACGCTGGCTCCGTCTCGCCCCTTTGCAAGCGGCGTTGTGGGACCGGCGATACCACGAATGTGAAGCGGCCAAGAACCTCCCTTAGCCTCGGGCTGTCTGATGGGATACTTGACAAGAAGACACTAAAGTTTGATAATGGAGATAGGCTAATATACGAATCCGGGAATTTAACCCGGAGGACCGAGGAAAAATGAGCAAAATCATAGGCATAGACTTGGGAACGACGAACTCAGTCGTCTCCGTAATGGAGGGTGGACAGGCGGTCGTCATCCCCAACCAAGAAGGTGGCCGGACCACGCCATCGGTAGTTGCTTTTACCAAGAACGGTGAGCGCCTGGTAGGCCAAGTGGCCAAGCGGCAATCAGTTACCAATCCGGAAAACACTATTTACTCTATCAAGCGCTTCATGGGACGGAAATTCAACGAGGTTTCCCAGGAGATGAAGCTGGTTCCCTACAAGGTGGTGGCGGGCGAGAACTCGGACGCGCGCGTCGAGATCAACGGCAAGAAATATTCGCCGCCCGAGATTTCCGCGATGATCCTCACCAAGCTGAAGGAAGCGGCTGAAGCTTACCTGGGCGAAAAGGTCACCAAAGCCGTGATCACGGTGCCAGCCTATTTCAATGATTCGCAGCGCCAGGCGACCAAAGATGCCGGGCAAATTGCCGGTTTGGAAGTGATGCGCATCATCAATGAGCCGACGGCGGCGGCACTGGCCTACGGACTCGACAAAAAGAAGAACGAAACCATCGCTGTCTATGACTTCGGTGGCGGCACGTTCGACATCTCAATTCTGGAAGTGGGCGATGGCGTGGTGGAAGTGAAGTCGACCAATGGCGACACGCACTTGGGCGGTGACAACATCGACCAGCGGATCATCGATTGGCTGATTCAGGAGTTCAAGAAGGAAACCGGGGTCGACGTCTCCAAAGATCAGATGGCGCTACAACGCCTAAAGGAAGCGGCCGAGAAGGCCAAGATCGAGCTGTCGACGGTACTGGAAACCGAGATCAACCTGCCGTTCCTGACGGCGGATGCCAGCGGCCCCAAACACATGAACACCAAGCTGACGCGGGCGCGGCTGGAGCAGATGGTGGCCGATATCCTGGAGCGGGCCAGCGGTCCCTGCAAGCAGGCACTGGCCGATGCCGGGGTGACGCCGCAGCAGATAGATGAAGTTGTTCTGGTGGGCGGATCGACGCGCATGCCCAAGGTGCAGCAACAGGTGCGCGATTTGTTCGGCAAGGAGCCCAACAAGAGCGTAAACCCGGATGAAGTGGTCGCTGTGGGTGCCGCGGTTCAAGGTGGCGTGCTGGGCGGCGAGGTGAAGGACGTTCTTCTTCTGGACGTCACGCCGCTGTCGCTTGGAATCGAGACGCTGGGCGGAGTATTTACCCGGCTGATCGAGCGCAACACTACCATCCCAACCCGCAAGAGCGAGATTTTCTCGACGGCGTCCGATAGCCAGACCTCGGTCGAGATCAAGGTCTACCAGGGTGAGCGCGCCATGGCGGGCGACAACAAGATGTTGGGCGTCTTCCAACTGGTCGGTATTCCTCCGGCTCCGCGCGGTATTCCGCAAGTGGAAGTGACTTTTGATATCGACGCCAATGGCATCATGAACGTCACGGCGAAGGACAAGGCCACCAACAACGAGCAGAAGATCACCATCACGTCTTCTTCGGGTCTGAGCAAAGAGGAAGTGGACAAGATGGCGCGGGACGCCGAAGCGCATGCCGGCGACGATCGCAAGAAGAAGGAAGAGATCGAGTCCCGCAATCGTGCCGATGCGATGGTTTACAACATCGAGAAGATGTTGAAGGAGCATCGCGACAAAGTCAACGCATCCGACGCCAAAGCGGTAGAGGAAGCGCTCGAAGACACCAAGAAGGCCATGCAAGAGGGTGGTATCGACCGCATCAATCAGGCCACCTCGAAGCTTGAAACCGCCAGCCACAAATTGGCCGAAGCGATGTACAAATCCGCGGGCCCGACGGGTGGTCAACCTGGCGGTCAACCAGGAGAACAGCCGGGTGGTCCGGCCGGCGACGGCCATGCAGCCGGGGGCGACTCGAAGCCCAAAGACAACGTCGTCGACGCCGAGTTCGTGGATGTAGACGACAAGAAATAAACCCGGGTTCTACCGGGAGATTTGAGAACGCCAATGCCAGCCGCATCTAAACAGGATTACTATGAGCTGCTGGGCGTGTCTCGCGACGCCAAGGCCGACGAGATCCGCAAATCGTACCGCAAGCTGGCTCGCAAACACCATCCCGATCTGAATCCTGGTGACAAAGCCGCCGAAGAGCGGTTCAAGAAGGTTCAGGAAGCCTACGATGTCCTAAGCGATTCAAAGAAACGCCAGGTCTACGACCAGCACGGTTTTTATTCCGACAATATCCCGCCTGGAGGTCCGGGGCCTGGCCCGGGCGCGGGATCCTACGATCCAGGCATGGGGTTTGGTGGCTTCGATTTTTCCGATTACGTGAATCAAACCAGCGGAGCTGACCGTGGCGCCGCCGGCTCCAGTCAATTCCGCGACATCTTCAGCCAGTTCTTCGGCGGTCGGGGAGCCGATCGGGCCACCGCGGGTCCCGAAAAAGGGTCCGATCTTGAATATGGCCTGAATATCGATTTCTGGGAATCCATCCGTGGCACCCAGGTGCGGCTCAATATCGTCCGCCAGGAAACTTGTGAGACCTGCGGTGGTTCGGGCTCAGTGGGCGGCGCGACGACTGTTTGTCCGGAATGCGATGGCACTGGAAATGTCACGCAGATGGCGGGGGCGATGAAATTCAGCCTGACGTGCCCGCGCTGCGACGGTAAAGGCCGATTGCGGAATGTGTGCCCCACCTGCCATGGCGACGGGCGGCTTTCAAAGCCAGATGTGGTCGAAGTACGAATACCGCCGGGCGCCCAGTCCGGCTCGCGTCTGCGGGTTGCGGGGAAAGGCAATGCCGGCAGGAATAGCGGTGCGTCCGGCGACCTGTACATCACGGTTCGGGTGACGCCGCATCCGTTTTTCGGCCGGGAAGGCGATGATATTCTCATCCAAGTGCCGGTGACGGTTTCCGAAGCCGGGTTAGGGGCGAAGATTGAAGTCCCAACCATCGATGGCCGGGCTCTTCTCAAAGTGCCGCAGGGTACGCAGAATGGACAGAAATTCCGTTTGCGCGAGAAGGGCGTGATGAACGCGCGCAAGGACAAGCGCGGCGACGAGATCGTGGAAATCGTGATCCAGGCGCCCAAGGCTCAGGACGAGCGTACCAGAGAACTGCTGCGGGAGCTATCGCAAGCGAATACGGAAGATCCTCGCAAGGAGATTTGGACCAAGGTGTAAGGCGAGCAAGGAATAAACCATGGCAAGAGCGAGATCGAAAGCCGCGTACATGATTTCCGCCGTGGCGGAACAATATCAAATCCATCCCCAAACATTGCGGCTGTATGAGCGGGAGGGGCTGTTAGCGCCCTCGCGAAGCGAAGGAAATACGCGCCTGTACACCGACGATGACCTGGAACGGCTGGAAGTGATCTTGAAGCTGACGCGCGAGCTGGGAGTGAATCTGGCCGGTGTCGAAATCATCTTGAACATGCGCGAGAAAATGGCGGGCATGCAGCGGCAGATCGAAGAGTTTGTTTCGACGTTGAATCATGAATTCACGGTTCGAGCCAGAAAGTCGGCGGAAGAGCCGCAACACTCCTTGATTCCCGTGATTCAGGCGATGTCGCTCACCGGCCTGGAATCCGAACGCAAGGCGGAAGCGAGAAAGCGGCGGAAATAGGGCGGATTCCGCTTCCTCTGGGCGCGGCTCATTAATTGCTAGTGCATTTTCTCCAGCAGCATACCGGTAGTAGCGTCCACAAAAACCGAGTAGTCGCTGCTGCTCACCGATTCGCCCCAAATCACACGCCAGGTCGGATCGGGGAAGCGCTTGTTCTGCTCCAGCAAATATGAAATCACCTTGTCCGGGTTCTTCTTGATGTAATCCTGGCTCTTGGCCGCAGCGGTATCGTACGCCTCATCGGAATCGATCTTGAGGGCGGCAGGCAGGAAGGGCGATGTCGCTCCTCGGCCTACTGCGTAATCTTCAGCGATCCCGGCAAAGACGCCCTGATGCAGGTTGCCTTCCGCCTCCACCGCCGAATAGGTGTAAGTCCGGGATTTTCCAAGCGAAGGCGATACAAAGATGGCCTGCCAGCCTCCGGCTTTACCCTTTTCTGGTTTGACCTGCGATAGATTGATGCTGCGCAGCTCTAACGGCTGCGCATCCGGGGCCCAACCGCGGGCTTGTGGATACATCATCTGAAAGGCTTGCCTTCCAGTCAACGGCTCGGGAGGTTTTTCCGGGGCTTTGGTTGTCTCGCCAGTCTTAGGGGCTTCAGAACATCCGGAAAGCAACAGAACTACCGGCAGCGCCAAACGACCCCATGTGAGCATTGACATACGTCTTCATTTTCCCACGCGCTCGCGCTAAGAGTTTCACAGTGCTTGCGATTGATAAGGATTATAATGTCTCCAGGCGGGGAGACTTTCATGACAACCAATGTTTTTCTGCGTTGCTTTCTGGGGCTGACGCTGAGTATCAGTCTATTTGCGCAGACGAGGCCATCCAGTCCCGGAGGCGCCGGCGGAATTCCCACGTCTCCTAATCCGAACTCTCCTACGCAGCCCGGAATCGGAACCCAGCCGAGAAACAATCAAGGTAACTTTCCGACGCCGGATACGGTACAGCGGCCGCTGATACTCATGGGTAAGGTAGTGATGGACGACGGAACGGCCCCCTCGGACTCGGTCACCATTCAACTGGTCTGCAACGGAGGACCCCGCTCGGTAGGTTTCAGCGACTCGAAGGGTGGATTCAGCATCGACCTCTCCAATCGTATGAACAACGCGGCGCTAATGGACGCTAGCGAGCCGGTCAGTGGAGGTGGGTTTGGCGGAGGCGGGTTTGGCGCTCCCTATGGTTCGGGGACAGGGCGCACGGGTTCGCAAGGCAGTCCGAACGGTCTGGGTGAGCGCGATCTCATGAGTTGCGATCTGCAGGCCGCTCTGGCCGGCTTTCGTTCCGACCAAGTCCATTTAGGTACCCGCCGGTCGTTGGATAATCCCGATGTGGGAACAATCTTCCTGCACCGGATCGCCGGAGTGGAAGGATTAACCATCAGCGCCACCAGCGCTTTAGCTCCCAAGGATGCCAGGAAGTCGTTCGAAAAGGCCCGCGAGGCCGCCAAAAAACAGAAATGGGATGAAGCGGAAAAGGATTTCCAGAAAGCGGTAGATATCTATCCCAAGTATGCATCGGCCTGGTATCAACTCGGCTTGGTCCAGCAGGAAAAGAAAAACGAGGATGCGGCGCGCAAGTCTTACGCCCAGGCTCTGGCCGCGGATTCGAAGTTCGTCAGTCCTTACCAGGAGCTTGCGATGATGGCCGCGCATGAGCAGAAATGGCAGGAAGTCATCGACGATACCGATCGCCTGCTGCGCCTGAACCCGGTGGATTTTCCCCAGGCCTGGCTATTTAATTCCCTGGCCAATTACTATCTGAAGAACCTGGATGCGGCGGAAAAGAGCGCGCGCGAGGGGATCTCGCATGACGCAGGGCATCACTATGCCTCAATGAATCATGTTCTGGGTGCGATTCTGGCGCAGAAGAAGGATTATGCCGGCGCCGCGGAACAGCTACGCGACTATATCCACTTCGCCCCCAATGCTACTGATATTGAGCAGGTGAAGCAGCAGCTCGCCGAAGTGGAGAAGGTACTGGGGCCGGAAGCGAAAAAGCAGGATACGGAAAAGCAGTAGGAAGCCGCCAGGGCGTGGTACCAGTACTCTCAATCTGAAAATACGGGTTGTCCAAGGCTCCAGTAAAGTCAACACTGATTACAGGACAATCATGGAGCGATCGGACCTGGAGCAATGGAAGGGCAGAGAAGTCGCGCGTCTTCTTGCCTTGGTCGAAACTGAACGCCGCTACTACCAGGAGATCGTTGCTTCCATACCGGTGGGCCTGGTGGTGCTGTCGTCGGATCTACTGATCATATCGGCCAACCGGGCCGTTCGGACGATCTTTGGGCTGCGCAGCGGTGATGCTTTGCGCGGCAGGCTGGACGCTCTACTGCCAGGATGGGTGCTTGACCGGGTGAATGCAGTGCTGAAAACCGGCATAGCGCAAACCAATGTTCTGGTAGAACCTGAAACGGACGAAAAGCGACGTCTCCGGATCTCCATTCTTCCGATTCGGAGCTGGGATGACGACGCCGAGCAAGAAGCGCTCATTAGCATCGAAGACCTCTCCGCCACTGAACAGACTCCCCAACTTTCGCTGTCTCTGAGCAAGGAATCACCTTCTGCGCGGGCCTCCGCCGAAGCCTCACAAGCAAGGTCCACACCGTCAGACGCCCGGGATGCTGAAATCCTCGACAATCTGGATGCCGTCCTTTGGACGCTGGATTTGCCGGGCAAGAAGTTCGCTTTCGTGAGCCGCCGCGCAGAGCATTTGCTGGGATATCCGGCGGAGCAGTGGATGACGAACCCTTCCTTCTGGACGGACCGAGTGCATCCAGCGGATCGGGACTGGGTGGCGCAATCCTATCAGCGCGCGCTCGAGCGCGGTGAAGCGCATGTCGCGGAGTTTCGAGCGGTGGCCTCGGATGGGCGCACGCTGTGGCTGCGAGAAATGGCCCGAGTAGTCGCCGATTCTCACGGTCATGCGAGCCGGCTGGCCGGCGTCACCATGGACGTCACCGAAAGACGCTTGCTCGAAGATCAACTCACGCAGGCCGAGCGCGTGGAAGCCGTCTCCAAACTCTCCAGCCGCCTGGCGCATGATCTGAACAACATGCTCATGATCATGACGGGATACGGTGAAGAGCTGCTGAATGGCTTGCCCCAGGGTAGTTCACTGCGTTCCGATGTTCATGAGATTCTTACCGCAACCGAACGCATGACGGGATTGACCAGCCAGTTACTCAGTTTTGCAAGACGGCAAGCCGCTCCTGCCGGCACGGTGGAACTGGAAACGATGCTTAGCACGGTGCAGCAGTACCTGCGTGTGCTGGTGGGAGAACAGACTAAGCTCGAGGTGAAGCTATCGCCCGAATCGAACGTGGTCAGGGCCGATCCGAGCCAGTTGGAACAGATTATCGCCGCTATCGTAGAACGTTTGCGACAGATCGTGCAGGACAAAGGGCTTATTCGAATCGAGACCTCGCGGGTCGACATCCGGGAAGATTTAAGGCGTCCGGATGCCCCTCTTCAGCCTGGGGGCTACGGGGTAATCACGATCCGCAGTACAGGGCGTCCGTTTGAGGGCGACTTAAGATCCAACCTGTTCGAATCGGTCTTGTCCGCCAAAGAGCCCACTGACGACTCCGCCAGCGCGGTGGCCCGCGCTTATGGAACCATCCGTCAATGGGGCGGTGATATCGCGGTGTCGAATGAACCGTACGAAGGACCGGTGGTCAGTCTATTCCTGGCTCGCAACCAGGAGACGCGCGAACTCGAGCGAAAACCTGAACCTAAGGTTGCCGAAGCCGCGCTGGCCGAACCTACCTCTCATCTCGAAACGATTCTGGTGGTGGAGGACGAGGCTGGCATTCGCGCTCTGGTCCGGAAGATCCTGCGGAGGCAAGGTTACGAAGTACTCGAGGCAGCGAACGGAGATGAGGCGCTGGCTATCTCCCGGGAGCACTCCGGACCGATTGATCTACTGATCACCGATGTCATCATGCCAGAGGTCGGCGGCCGCGAGTTGGTGACCCGTTTCCATGAGCTGCGAGGCGCATCGAAGGTGCTGTACGTCTCCGGCTATACCGACGATTCGACCATCTATTCGGGCAACTATCCACCCGGAACGGCTTTTTTGCAGAAGCCGTTCACGTTGGGCGCGCTGCTGGACAAGGTAAAAGAAGTTCTGGGAACTGCCTAGTCTAAAGCGGCGTCGAGGGCAGGTTCGGGAGTATCGACAAGCGCAGGGTTCGCGCTTCGGGCTCCGAACACAAACACTCCCGCTATTGCAGCCGCGCCGATGGCCGCTGCAGCCATCGCAAACGCCGCCGGGTAACCAAATCGATTCGACACCTCGCCCGCCGCGAATGAGCTGATGCCCACAAAGAGATCGTAGAAAGCACTCAGAATACCTACCGTAGAGCCACGCTCGCGCTCGGGGGTGCGCTTCAGAACCGTGGCGGCCACCGATGACCACGGAAATGAAAACCCAAATCCGAGCAAAGCTCCGGCACTGATCGCGGTCACGGGTCCCGGTCCGTATGCAATGACGATCAAAGCCAGCGCCATAGCGGCCAACCCGAAGTTGTAAGTGATGCGCGCGGGCATGCGGTCCGGTAATCCGCCGAGAAAGAAGCGCGAGAGCAGGATCACTCCGGCGTAAGCGGAGAAAGCGGCCGGTCCCGAATTGCCATGCCGCGCCAGATGCAAGATCAGGAACCCGACTACCACGGGGTAATGCATGTTGACAAATCCGATGGCGATGCCGGGCGCGATCAAAGACCGGGGCACCCAGCGCCTCCGGCCGGGATGCGTCTCGGGCTGATAATCCTCGCGCACGCGCGTCAGGACCGCGAATGCGATCAAAGCGGTGATCATCTGCATCGCTGCCGCCCGCTCGAAAGAGCCCAGCCATTGTCCTACCAGCGGTCCGGCGGAAACTCCTCCCCAAATTCCGCTGCTCAGATATCCAAGCGCTTGCGCGCTGCGATGGATGCCCGAAACCTCCACCGCCCAGGCGGCCGCTCCGGTGTAAAGACAGGCCTCGCCGAAACCTTGCAGGGTTCGTCCCAGATACATTCCGGCGATGCCGAGCGGCGCAAGGTAAGCAGCTCCAGCCAGAGCGCAGCTCGCCAGGCCGGCCAGAAACGCGATCTTACGTCCGCGACTATCGGCGAGAGGTCCTGAGAAAAAACGGCTGCCAAGCGCTACGAATGAGAAGCTGCCGATAACGAAACCAACAGTCTGGTCGGAACCACCCAGATCGTGACGAATGTGCGGGGCAAGCGCAGGTAAAACCGTCCCGATCCCGAGGAATCCGAGGAAGGTGGCTCCAATAAGGGCCCAGAAGCGCGCACTGAACCCCTGCGCAGTAAACCTCATTTATCTTTTTATTGTACGTTGGCCGTGGTAGGTCGGTGGAGTTCGGGGGGCCGAAAATGTTGTGCCACGGGTGCTAATATCGAAAGACAGCGCAATCAAAATGATGAACTCTCGCAGCCTCCTCGCCGCGGCAGTAGGCCTTTCCTTGGCCTTCTGCGGCTGTGGCAACAAAGAAGATTTCGATGGAGGCAAGGCCAAGGAAATCCTGGAATCGGCGCCGATCACGCTGGACGGGGAACAAGTGACACTGACTACGATGCAATTCGATTGCGGGGTACAAGATGATCTGTGGGAGCATCCCACGCAATTTTCGCCGGACCGGAGCACGGCCCGGTTGGATCCAAAAGGTAAGGACCTGAAATTCAACGACGACGTGGTGATGGAACCGAGTCGCCAGCCGTATGTGCAGGTTCGAGGCGCGCTCTCTTTGCAGGTGGACGACGTATCTAATATCCGGGAGGGACCGGAGAGCGGCACCAAATTGGCCGACGTCAAAGGCGGCGTGAAGATTCAACATACCTGCTTTGCGAATCCCCTGCCGATAATGGGAGTGAAGAAGGGCAATTTCCAGGCGGACACTCCCGCCACCTTCCTATTTCGCTTACGCGACGACGGGTGGCACGCCGAAAAGATGGTGCACTAGAGTCCCGAGCGAGGTCGCGCGGCAACATGTGTCACATCACCGTTAGTATGGGTCATGTAATACTCAAAAAGGAAAGCGAAGCGTAACAACATGCCCGCGCAAGACCGAGGAATCGATTTAATCGCATATGATTATGCGGGGCACGCGATCTTAGTCGGAGAGGTCAAGAGTAGAGTAGGGACCTCGGAGCAATGGGCGGCGCTCTTTCGCAGGAATATGCTCGCGCATGGAATATTGCCTAGAGCACTGTTCTTTCTCATCGCGACGCCGGAGCGCATCTATTTCTGGAAACAAGATAAGCCTGGGATTTCCGATGAGCCTCCTGCCTTTACGATCGATGTGGCAAAAGAATTCAAGCAGTATTTCGAAAAGCTGGGCAAAGCCCCACAAGCAATAGGCGAACAGGCACTTGAACTGCTGGTGCTATCGTGGTTGACTGACATCGCAAGAACCGGCAAGGCGCGGGTCAAAGAGGATGCTTCAATGCGGTGGTTAGCCGACTCGGGTTTTATTGAATCCCTGGAGCACGCCCGCTTTGAGATGAATCCTGCGTAATGACCGTGTACGTAGAATCGAATTTCGTATTGGAGCAAGCGCTCCAACAGGAGCAATGCGACGCCTGCGACGACATTCTGAATCTTGCAGCATCCAATGCCATTCTCCTGGCCGTACCAGCATTCTCGCTGGCTGAACCGCACCAGGCACTTGCATTAAAGAAGAAAACGCGTAACAGGTTGACCAACGAATTGCGTTCGCACTTTTCGGAGCTTGGCCGGTCCAAGCCATACCGTGGGGTTCCCGATGATTTTACTGCGCTGGCTTCCGTGCTCATACGCAGCTCCGAGCAGGAACGTGATGGTCTGCAGCGCGCCACCTCAGAATTGCTAAGGACAGCCACGGTTATGCCACTTGACGCAGCAATTCTTATCTTTGCGGGCGATTTGCAGGTCACATTATCTATGTCGGGACAGGATGCGATAGTTCTGGCATCTGTGCTTCGCCATCTCCAAGACACGACTCCAAATGAGAGCTGTTTCTTGAGTCGGAATTCTAGAGATTTCGACGATCCTGACGTCAGGGGAAAATTGGAGCCTTTCGGATGCCGGTACTTTGCAGAATTTGACAGCGCTCTGCAATACATCCAGACACGAGTTCGCTCGCAAGGTCCTCCGAGCTTGTAGGCGAGCAAGGCGAGAGGCAAATGCACGCCGCGCGGTAACATCAGCACGAATGATTGCGCTGCCGATCGTGTTGGGACCTACCGCTTCGGGCAAGAGCGACCTGGCGATTCACATTGCACGGGCGGTGGGCGGCGAGATCGTGAATTGCGACTCGATGCAGGTCTACAAGGGCTTCGACATCGGTACCGCCAAGGTTCTGGAAGGCGCGCAACAGGGCGTGCCTCATCATCTGATCGATGTGGCGAATCCCGATCAGGTCTTCACAGCAGGCGACTATGCCCGCGTGGCGAGAGAGGTATTGAGTCAGATCGCGAAGCGCGGCCGCAGGGCGGTAGTCGCCGGCGGGACTGGGTTTTATTTGCGGGCATTGCTGGAAGGGCTGTTTCCGGGCCCCGCGCGCGACCCGGAAATTCGGGCGAGGCTGCAGCGCCGGGAGGGCCAGCGGCCGGGCAGCCTGCATCGGATTTTGTCACGTCTCGATCCGGCGGCTGCGGCCCGCATTCATTCCAACGACAAAAACAAAATTATTCGCGCGCTCGAAGTTCGGTTGGTGGAAGGAGAGCCGATGTCGGAGCTATTCGATCGCGGCCGCGAGTCGTTGGAAGGTTTCCGTCCCATTAAGATCGGCCTGAATCCGCCGCGCGAGCAGCTCTATCAACGGATGGACGCTCGCGCTATGCGTATCTTCGAGCAAGGCTTGGTTGATGAAGTGCGAGGGCTGCTTGCGGCGGGAGTTCCACGCGATTCAAAACCATTCGAATCGCTGGGCTATAAACAGGCGCTCGAAGTGCTAGAAGGACGATTGACGCCGGAGCAAGCGGTGGCCTCGACGCAACTCGAAACACGCCGCTACGCTAAACGCCAGCTAACTTGGTTCAGAAGAGAACATAGTGTGCACTGGCTGTCTGGATTCGGACAAGAGCCAGTAGTGCAACAGAAGGCATTGGCGCTTGTCGCCGCTGAATTCTGATGTGCTGAGTTTTTTTTCCATCCTTTAGGAACTCATTTCAATCTACTACGTATTAGTAAGTGAAGTTAGTAAGTTTATGCTCAGGAGATACTAAAGTGGTTAAACGATTCACATTCGGTTTTGCGGTTCTGGCGCTCGCTGTAGCGAGTGCGGCATCCGGCTACAACGTGACATTCTTTGAGCCGGTAGTGGTCAACGGCACGACCCTGAAAGCCGGCGACTACAAAGTAGAGGTCAACGACAATAAGGCGATTCTAAGACAAGGCAAGACCGTTGCTGAATCGCCAGTCAAAGTAGAAAGCAACGACACCAAGTATTCGAGGACAACAGTTCGCCTGACTGGAACGCAGGTCGACGAGATCCGCGTCGGCGGCACGCGCACGCGGCTCGTTTTTGAGAAGAACGGCGTCGCTACGAACTAATCTTTTTCCAACGAGCGCGCACGGTAAGTCGAGACGCGCTAATTCCACAGCAGACCGGCATAAAGGCGGCAGCGAACCTGCCGCCGGCTTTTTTGGTGCTCAGGACCAGAACACAGTCAATATGTCTGTGCCACACTGGTTACATGCGGCGCTGCCTCTCATGGTTGTTTTGCGCGCTCAGTTTGCTGTCTTCAGCAAGAGCGGACAACTATCTGGTTCTGCCGTTCTTTAATCTCTCGAAGAATCCAAATCTGAATTGGGTCGGCGAAAGTTTCGCCGAATCGGTGCGGGAAGCGCTGTCCTCAGAAGGACTGACGGCGCTGGACCGCGAGGATCGCGTCGAGGCCTACCATCGATTTTCCCTGCGCCCATACGTACTGCTTACCAAAGCATCGGTGTTGAAGATCGGTGAAGAACTGGATGCCGAGCGGGTACTTTTCGGGCAATTCGACTTAACGCCGGTTCCCGACTCGGCTGTGAAGAGCCGAGGCTCGCTGCAGATCACCGCGAAATTGGTGGACCTCAAGCATTACAAAAACGGTCCTGAGTTTCGCGAGGTGGGGGCGCTGGAAGACCTGACCGCGCTGCAGGAGCATCTGGCTTGGCAGGTACTGCAGTTCGTGAAATCGGGCGCGTCACCCACGGAGGCTGAGTTTAGAAGCCGGCATCCGGCGGTGCGCGTGGACGCCATCGAAAGCTATATTCGCGGCTTGCTGGCGGCCAGCGCCGACGAAAAACATCGACTGTACACCCAGGCTGTGCGGCTGGATTCTCATTATTCCCAACCCTGCTTTCAGCTTGGGCGGCTATTCTGGAAAAAGAAGGAATATAAATCGGCCGCGGAATGGTTCCAGAAAGTGGCTGCTGGCGACGCCCATTACAACGAATCGAATTTCTTCTTAGGGCTTTCGCGCTATTACACAGGTGATTATGCGGAGGCCCAAACGGCCTTCCAGCTAGTGGCCAAGGTAGTGCCGTTGAACGAGGTGTACAACAACCTGGGCGCCGCCGAATCCCGACGGAATGTGGCCGACGCGCTGGTAAATTTCCATCGGGCGCTGGAAGGGGACGAGAGTGACCTGGCCTATCAGTTCAACGTCGGCTACGCCCTTTGGCGGCGCGGTAACTACCAGGCGGCCGCACAGAGTTTTCGCACTGTGCTGGACCGCGATCCCACCGACATGCAGGCCAGCCTGCTGCTGGAGCACTGCGAAAAGGAAAGTGGGCCGCGTCCGGGAGATCCGCGGACGGAGGGATTGGAACGTTTGAAGCTCAATTACGAAGAGAGCGCCTATCGCCAATTGAAGGCCGTGCTACAACCAGAAAAGCCGTGAGAGCGCGCGCGATTCCAATGCCCCGCCAAAGCACAGCCAGGAAGACTGTATAATCCAAAAAGCCCATGCTGGAAGCGTTCGGAGTTTCCGATCCCGGCTGCGTTCGGAACAATAACGAAGATTGTTATCTCCTGTCGCCGCAGACCGGGCTGTATGTTGTCGCCGACGGAATGGGCGGCGCACAAGCCGGCGAACACGCCTCCCTGCTAGCTGTCGAAACGCTGGCCGACGTAATCGCGAAAGCGGAACAGACCGGCCCGGAAATGTTGGCACGCGCGTTCCAGGAGGCCAACAATCGCGTGATGAGCGCCGCCGCCTCGGATGCCAGCCTGGAAGGGATGGGAACGACCCTGGTGGCGGCCCTCGAGTCGGGGCCGGAGGTTTTGATTGCGAGCGTCGGTGACAGCCGCGCCTATGTCTATCAAGGCGGCGAACTCATCGTCGTCACCGAAGATCAGACCTGGGTGCATGAGGTGGGCCGGCGGCTGGGCATCGATGAGACGAGTCTTCGCACGCACCCCATGCGCCACGTGCTAACGATGGCCATTGGCGTAAGCCCCGAATTACGGGTGCATTCCTACGCGCTGAAGCCTCATCCCGGCGATCAGATTCTGCTTTCGAGTGATGGACTCCATGGTGTTGTGGATGCGACCGTGATCGAGAGAGCGCTGGCAGGCAACGGCAATCTGGAATCGAAGTGCCGTCGATTAATCGAGGCTGCGAGACAGGCCGGCGGGCCCGACAATATTACGGTCGTGTTGTTGCGAGCCTCGTGAGCTAATGCGGTTCGTTTATGAGTCTGGCGAGCAAATAAAGAAGGGCGATCGTGTGCTTCTGCACGGTAACCCTGGGGAGATCGAAGAGATTGCTGATCCCGCCAAAAATCCCGACGATTGGTTAGTAAAGCAATACGGTGGGGGTGTCATGGTAATTGAGCCGAAAGTTTTTGGGCGACTATTCTTGAAACTGGCAGACTTCCCTTCTCAAGAACTGACATTCGTTTCCAGGAGTTCCGAAGGTATTTCGAATTAGCCCCTGCTCAGAATCTCTTCTACTTGATGTTGTATTTGAAGGCGAACTGCAGCCGGATCTCGCTTCCTTTGAATTCGGACGGGAGCGGCGGGAACGGCACTGAAGCGCTAATGCCGGCGACCGCGGCGCGATCCAGCGCCTCACTGCCGGAGGGCGTCTCGATTATAAGTTTGGGCACTTGGCCGCTTCGGTCCACAATGAACTGGACTGTGACCATACCCCGATTGCCTAGCCGCGCGCTGGAGGGGATGACGGTGAGCCAGTTTCTACGAACCAAAGCCAGGATGCGGGCCAGATACGGCCGGAAATCGACATTCATGGGGTCGCTGAGGAGATTCACGGCCGGCGGAGCCAATTGCATATTTCCAAGATTGGGCGGCTGTTCCATATCGCTGCGCGCAAGGCCTCGAATAGCATCATCCACGGTTGTCTTTGGCGGTGGGAGCTTGGCCAGGTTCGGACTGCTGACAGGCGGGCGCTGACCGGGATTTTCCAGAGCGAGCTTGGGTTTCTCCTCGGGCTGGATCTGCGGAGGAGGCGGTGGGGCGGGCGTGGTGACCGAGGGATCGACCAGCGGCGGCGCATTCGCAATCGCCATCCCGGTGTCGACTTTGGGCGGTTCGGCGAAGCGGGGTGACGAAGGCTCACGGGGAACGGGCCGGCTCGCAGGAGGCTGGAAAGCGCGCATAGCCGGCCGAGGCGGAGCGGCCTTCTGCGAATGCGAGAGCAGGCTCTCGACGTTGACTTCCTTGCTGACTTTACCCTGGTTAGGCTCTTTCTGAGTCAGGCGGGTGGGCGGCGCGATGAGCGGAGTAACGCGCTGGAAGTTGGAAACGATTTGGGCGCCCGTGCGGAGGTCGGGCGTATCTAACTGAGCCAGCAGGATGGCTCCAATTACCAAGCCGATGTGAAAAACGATGGAGCCGATCGCCGAGCGCAGCCAGCCCCACGAACCGGTGGACTCGTGCCAGTCCATCAGAAGATTCGGACCTGAATCCAGGGCGGAGTTCATGCTGAAGGCAATGTAAAGACGCCCAAAAAGGGCTCGAAGTTGCTAAGAACGCGACTTAATCTGCTGCTCGACTATCTTGCCGTGTTCCTTGATTTTAGCAAGAATCGCCAGCCCGATATCCAGCGCGCGGAGGCCTTCTTGGCCCGAAACCGGAGGCTGACTGCGACCTTTTACGGCCGCGAGGAACGCCTCTATTTCCAGGCGCAATGGCTCGTCCTTAGGGACATTGAGCGGCTGAAATCCGATCTGCTGGCCCCCGGAAACGGTGAACGCCACGGCCTCCTGTTTTTGATAATCGAGCGAGATATACTGATGCGGCTGAAAGAGGCGCAGTTTGCGGACGCGCTCCGTGGAGACGCGGCTGGCGGTGAGGTTGGCGACGCATCCACCTGGGAACGCCAGGCGCACATTGGCAATGTCAACCTTGTCCGACAGGATCGATATTCCGGCCGCCCGAATCTCTTCCGGCATCGCGCCAACCAGATCGAGCACGATGTCCAGATCGTGGATCATAAGATCGAGCACTACGTCGACATCCAGGCTGCGGGGGCTGAACAGGCTCAGCCGGTGGATTTCGAAGAAGAGTGGAAGGGTCACGATCTTCTTCAGCGCGGCGATGGCGGGGTTGAGACGCTCGAGGTGGCCGACCTGCAGAATGCGTCCCGTACGAGCGGCGGTATCGACCAATCGCCGGGCGGAAGCCAGGTCGGCCGCGATCGGCTTTTCAACCAGCAAATCGATGCCGGATTCGAGCAGCGCACAGCCGACGTCGGCATGCGCGGAGGTTGGGACCGCGACAACGGCCGCGTCGACCTTGCCAGCGAGATCGGTCAGCGATGCAAAGGCTGGGCAGCCATATTGAGAGGCTGCCGCCGAGGCGCGGTGTGGATCCCTGTCGACTACGCCGGC
>DATMMD010000173.1:0-2519 GCA_035569875.1 Bryobacteraceae bacterium | reverse complement strand
GACCGGAGCTGTCACCTTTTTGCCGTTGAGTTCAAGCTCAACCATGTCTTCGGTCTTGATCCCCATGCGCTCTGCCATGGCCGGACTCATCAGGACCGGATTGTCCCAGGTGAGCTTGTTCATCGGCTTGGGCAATTCCTGAAGCCAGCCGTTGTTGGAGAAGCGGCCGTCGTAGATGGAAGGATCGCGACGGAAATTAATTTCAACGGCTTTGTCATCGGTCTTCGCCGACGGCGCAGGGTTTCCACCTTTTGCTGCAACCTGCTTCGGCGTGAATGCGGTGCCTTCGATCCAGCCATCGTGCAGCGATTTCCGCCAGAAAGTGTCGAAGTCCGCGCCCGCATGCTGCGTTCTCCAGTAAGCCTGCACGATTTCGTGTCCGCTGGTCTGCGGCTGACCGGACAGCATCGCGATCAATTCGTACGCGCTCTTGCCGTCGTAGAGTGGCGCGATCAAAGGTTGCACAACGCTTACCGTACCGTCATAGGCACGAGTGTCGCCCCAGGCCTCGAGATAATGCGCTTCATTGACGTGCCACTGGCAGAGTTCCGCGGTTTCGTTCTGATAGAGGCCCAGGTGCACGCGAAATGGAACACTCGGGCTCTTGAGCGCATCGGCGAAACCGAAGTCGGCGGGTGAGTCGTAGGCAGGATTTCCGCCCAGGATAACCAGCACATCCACTTTGCCGCCACGCATGTCGGCAACGAGATCCTTCAGCGAGTCGGTTTGATTCAACGGGTTCGCGTCCACCGGGTCGGTGTAGAAAACTGTCTTGCCGACATTGCCCAACCGTTCGTTCAGTTCATGCGCCAACGCGTGAACGAATGGAGGCTGATGGTCGCCGACGACGACGAGACTAGTGCCGCGATGTCCCTCCAAATCCAAATACGCGGTTACAGCGAATTTTTTCTCTTCATCGGTAAACGCTCCACCGATTTCCTTGTAGGGTCTGTCGGTACCCATCGGCACTGTCAGCATTAATCTCACTAATTGCTCGATATCCGAAGCCCGCAGCGGCAGGCGGTGATCCGCCTTCGCCCCCGTAGAACTCGGCGTGCTCTCAACTACGTACAGGCGGCTCATATTGCCGGCATCGGGATTACGCCGCGCGGCAAAGTCGCGGATGTATTTCGTCGAGCCGGGGAAGCCCGCGTACAGAAAATCGGCATCGAGCGAAAGAATTACGTCCGCTTTCGAGAAGTCATACCGCGTCTCCACCGGCTGTCCGAACGCCAGCTTCGCGCCTTCGAGCACATTGTCGCGGTTCACCGGCTCATAAACGTGCCACTTGGCCTGCGGATAAGCCTTCAACAGCGAGCGCAACTGATCAGCCAGAGTCGGCGATGAGATGGTCGGCGTCAGAATGCGAATGCCTGCACCCTGCAAAGTTTTCTGAATACTCAGCGGCGCGCGCATGGCGGCTCGAAGCGAATCCCAGGTCCGAACGTCTCCCAAATAAGTAATGGTCTGCGAACGGTCGGGATCGTACATGCCGAGGATTGAGGCTTGTGAGAAAACATCGGTCCCGCCGAGACTGGCCGGGTGCCGGTCGTTGCCTTCAACTTTGGTGGGACGATAAAGATTACTCTCAACCAGAATCGGACTGGCGTATCCGCCGAGGGTGAATGCCGTGGCAAAAAACAGCGGCCGCCCGGGAATCACTTCCTCCGGCTGCTTGACGTAAGGAACGATCGGTTCCAGCGGCTGCTTGGTGCAGGCGGTCATGCCCGCCATGGCGAGCGATGCGCCCATCAGCTTGAGGAAGCCGCGCCGCGAAACCGCGTCCAGCCACTCCGACGCGCCTTTGGGGAATTCGCGGTGCAGCATCTCCTGGAAATCCGCGCTGCCCGCCAGTTCTTCGAGGCTGCGCCAGTATTCCGGACTTTTGGTCTCCGCCACTCGTGCGCGGGCCGCGTCGAGATCGAGCTTGCCCTTCTTGGTGGGGCAAACGTCTTCGCGGTGCGGCTTGGCGTTTTGTTCTTCTGACTTCATAAAAACTGTCTTGTTCAAGAGGACGGGCGTCCCCGCCTCCATTCAACCACCTACCGGTGACACGTCGAACAACTTGTAATATCGGTTACCGAACGCAACTTATACTTCTTTACCAGGTCAGTCCCCAGCGAAATCTGATCCGTGTATTGCTTTCCATCCAACTCGACCGGCTTGCCTCCCGACGGTTCCTCGTACCGCATATTGAAGACCTGATCGCGCGGCCGGAGATATTTTTCCGGCCCGCGATGGCAATCCAGACACCACTCCATCTGCAGCGAAGCCTGGTTGTACATCAGCGGCATGCGGTCCACCGGCCCGTGGCAGGTGTTACAGCCTACGCCCTTGTTGATGTGAATGCTGTGATTGAAATAAGCGAAGTCGGGTAGGTCGTTGACCCGGGTCCAGACCAGCGACTTGCCGGTCTTATAGCTTTCGCGAACCGGCTCCAGCAAAGCTGCATTGGTCCAAATCTGAGCATGGCAGTTCATGCAGGTCTTGGTCGGCGGGATGCCGGCGAAACTGGAAGT
>DATMMD010000172.1:0-4540 GCA_035569875.1 Bryobacteraceae bacterium | reverse complement strand
TTGGATCGAATGCCGATCGTTCGCGTGCCCTCGTGCCGGCGCGCCGCATGTTTGATTTTGCCGCTTCTCGTCGCGGCTCTGATGCTCATGACTGTGCCGTCGCAAGCCTTTGCGCAGGCGTCCAGCACTGTGGGCGGCGAGGCGCAATTGGTCATTCCCGATCTTTCCCAAGCCACCTTCCTGGGCGGCACAAACGGCCGATCGCTGCTGATGTGGGGCTTGGCGGTCTGCGCTCTCGGTCTGCTGTTTGGACTCGTCACCTATACGCAGCTCCGCAACCTTTCTGTGCACCGCTCGATGCTCGAGATCTCGGAGCTGATCTATGAGACCTGCAAGACCTACCTCATTACGCAAGGCAAGTTTCTTCTAATTCTTTGGGTGTTCATCGCAGTGATCATTGCCGCTTATTTTGGCTGGCTAGCGCCGGTGCCGGGCAAATCGGTGGGCGTCACGCTGCCCATCATCCTCGGCTTCAGTCTGGTCGGCATCGCCGGTAGTTACGGTGTCGCATGGTTTGGTATTCGCGTTAACACCTTCGCCAACTCGCGGACCGCATTCGCGAGCCTCACCGGAAAGGCATATCCCTGTAACGAAATTCCGCTGAAGGCCGGCATGAGCATCGGCATGATGCTCATCAGCATTGAGCTGGTGATAATGCTTTTCATCCTGCTGTTTATTCCCGGCGATTACGCGGGGCCGTGCTTTATCGGCTTTGCGATTGGCGAGTCGCTGGGCGCGGCTGCGCTGCGCGTCGCAGGGGGTATCTTCACTAAAATCGCCGACATTGGCGCCGACCTGATGAAGATCGTATTCAAGATCAAGGAAGACGATGCGCGCAACCCCGGCGTGATTGCCGATTGCACCGGCGACAACGCGGGTGATTCGGTAGGACCTAGCGCCGACGGATTCGAGACTTACGGCGTAACCGGCGTCGCCCTGATTACGTTCATTCTGCTCGCTGTGAGCAACCCGCTGGTTCAGGTCCAGCTTCTAGTCTGGATCTTCGTTATGCGTGTGGTGATGATTATCTCCTCGGCTTTGTCTTATTTCATCAACGGCGCCATCGCCAAGAGCCGCTACGGTAACGTCGCGAAGATGAATTTCGAGGGACCGCTGACCTCACTGGTGTGGCTGACATCGATAGTCTCGATCATCTTCACTTACATCGTTTCCAGCCAGATCATTCCCGATCTGGGCGGCGATACGACCCTATGGTGGAAGCTTTCGTCGGTGATCACGTGCGGCACGCTGGCCGGCGCCATTATTCCGGAATTAGTGAAAGTCTTCACCTCGATGAACTCGGGGCATGTCCGGGAAGTGGTAAAGTCCTCGGCGGAGGGCGGGGCGTCGCTGAACATCCTTTCTGGTTTCGTCGCCGGTAACTTCAGCGCGTACTGGCTGGGGTTGACCATGATGGCTCTCATGGCGATCGCCTACCTGATCAGCAATCAAGGTTTCGGCGGTCTGATGATCGCCCCGGCGGTGTTCGCTTTCGGCCTGGTCGCGTTCGGCTTCCTCGGCATGGGACCGGTGACCATCGCGGTCGATTCCTACGGCCCAGTGACGGATAATGCGCAGTCGGTCTTCGAGCTTTCGACGATCGAGCAGATCCCGGGGATCTCGGGTGAGATTCAGAAGGATTTCGGATTTACGCCAGACTTCGAGAAGGGTAAAGAGAATCTCGAAGAGAACGATGGCGCGGGCAACACCTTCAAGGCCACCGCCAAGCCCGTGCTGATCGGGACCGCCGTGGTGGGCGCAACCACCATGATTTTCTCCATCATTGTGGCTCTCACCAACGGCTTGAAGACTGAGCTGTTATCGAATCTTTCGATTCTTCATCCGCCGTTCCTGCTGGGTTTGATTACCGGCGGCGCGATCATTTATTGGTTTACCGGCGCTTCAACGCAAGCGGTGACCACCGGCGCTTATCGGGCGGTCGAGTTCATTAAGGCCAACATCAAACTGGAAGGCATTACCAAAGCTTCAGTCACCGACAGTAAGAAAGTTGTCGAGATTTGCACGCAGTACGCGCAGAAGGGGATGTTCAACATCTTCCTCACGGTGTTCTTCGCCACGCTTGGATTCGCTTTCGTCGAGCCGTATTACTTCATCGGTTACTTGATTTCGATTGCGCTCTTCGGGCTCTACCAGGCCATCTTTATGGCCAATGCGGGCGGGGCCTGGGACAACGCCAAGAAGATCGTCGAGACCGAGCTGAAGCAAAAGGGCACGCCGCTGCACGATGCCACGGTGGTCGGCGACACGGTGGGCGATCCGTTCAAAGACACTTCTTCGGTCGCATTAAATCCGATCATCAAATTCACAACACTATTCGGTTTGCTCGCAGTGGAACTGGCTGTGTCGCTTACACACGACCAGGGGCCCACTTTCACGAATATTCTGGCGGCGGTTTTCCTGCTGATCTCGATCTTCTTCGTGTGGCGGTCGTTCTACGGGATGCGTATCGAAAAGCAGTAGGCCCTCGCACCACAGCATTAAGCGCAAATAATCATCGATGTGAATCTTCGGCGGTCTTTCGATACGTCGAAACTGCCGAGGAGATTTTTTCGATGAGATCTTTCCCAATATTCGCAATCGCGGGACTGCTGGCCGTCGGCGCTAGCGCCCAACCGCAGTATTATCCGGGCCCTCCCCCCGTCGATCGCTACAGTGACCGTGGCTCCTACTACGGCCGGTACGAACGCACTCCTGGAGACTTGTTCAATCGCCTGCGATCCGACATCGAACGCGCTGAAGCGAATTCCAACTGGAACGGCGGCGACCGGCGGAGATTTAATAAGGTCCGCGAGGAGCTCAGTGAGTTCCAGCGCTCGGGTAACAGGCATGAGCTCAACGACACTATTTCGGCGCTGCAACATGTCGTCAATAGTAACCGGCTGCTTTACGGCGATCGAGAGGTCCTTGCGCGAGATCTATACGAACTTCAGGATTTCCGGGTCCGTAACGGCTGGCGTTAACGGCGCGCTAACGTTTTTGTCACCGTTCTTAACGGGAAATAATGAATTTCGAATGAAGCAGGGGTTCTTTCCAGGGCGTCGTACAGGGCGAGGAGGCACATAAGATGAGGCATTTACTTCTAAGAACTATAGCGGGTACGAGTTTGATGTTGTTTGGCCTAGGCGTTAGCATGCAGGCCCAGCCGCCCCGCGACGATGACCGCTATCACCGGGACCGGGACGATTATTATCGCGGCGACCAATGGCGCGCGCGTATGTTCGAAAAGGTCCGCGACGATTTGAATCACGTCCAAACAACCTGGTTCACTGGCGGCGGCGACCAGTATCGAATCGAGAAAGCCAAGCAAGAGTTGAACGAACTTCAGAACGCGATGGCGGACCATCGCTATAATGAGCGGGCGCTGGATGACGTCCTCGGTGCTATCCAGCGGGTGGTAAGCGATAATCGGCTTTCGGGTCGAGACCGCGACATTCTGAACGATGACATGGCTCGACTCCGTCAATTTCGAGAACATCACGACGACTGGGATCGAGACCGTCGCTAACAGTTCATTCTTGTGGTTTCTTTAACAGGACTGCCACAAATTCCGGATCTGAGGCGGCAAGGACATTCTTAGGAACATAAGCATACCCCTTGTCGCCCCAGTCCGTTCCCCAAGAATTTTTCAGAATAAAGAAGTTCCCCGTATAACCCACAATTAGCATCGCGTGCCGCCCATGCCGTCCCCAAGGCGCTTCAGCCGCATTGAACACTCCGTCGCGTCCTACATCTGAAAATGCGGACCCAGTGTTCATGGATACGTGAACTGGGCAGCCCGCGCTTAGGACCTTGCGAACGTCGTCCACGGCGATCGGCAGTGGCACGCCCTCCAGGCGATAGTGCTCGGCATCCGCCACCAATTGCTGTTCGCGCGTGGCCGGTTGTGGACGGTCATCCGGCCACAGCTCCTGCCGGCAGGTTCCGTGTTCCACCAGTACGCCACCCGGATCGGGACCGCTGATAGTTCCGTCGCCGCCCGAGTATGCATACTGGTAATCCTGAGCGTCACCCTGCATCCGCTGAAACTCCAGCATGGTGAAGTTCGGGCTGAGCCGCGCAGAGTCTTCCTGCAAAATATTACGAGACATCTCAGTGGCG
Source organism: Bryobacteraceae bacterium (assembly GCA_035569875.1). Classification (GTDB taxonomy): domain Bacteria; phylum Acidobacteriota; class Terriglobia; order Bryobacterales; family Bryobacteraceae; genus Palsa-89. The sequence continues at coordinate 421 of DATMMD010000172.1, read as the reverse complement.
TGAGTCCATGCGAATGCCGAACACCGCCCCGTCTGGCCCTGATCGCCGATAGGGGTGCAGTATTTCCTCAGATCCACGGCATCTTGCTCGACGACGTTGGCGAAGGCGGGCGGCAGCGGCTGTGTTGGCACTGGGTCGCCCTTTGGAGGCACGCCCACTTCCAGCCCGCTAAGATCGATGCCGCTATACCTGGCCATCAGCATCTCCAGTACAGCCTGCGACACCAGACCGAAGGCGAACAGTTTGCCATCGCGCTCGAATAGATGCACGGTCTCGGAGGTGCCTGGCGCGATCTGTTCGAAGGCGCTGTTGAAGTGCTCGTCCTGATAAGGCTGAAATCCTTCGTCGGTCTTTTGCTGGGTCAGAGTGTCGCCGAAGAATTCGTGGTCGCCGAAGAGGTTTTGCGCGGATTCCTGATAAT
>DATMMD010000171.1:0-3352 GCA_035569875.1 Bryobacteraceae bacterium | reverse complement strand
AAAATTATTATCGAACTGGAGCAGAGCCTGAAGAAATATCCACCGATCAAGGCTGGCACACCGGACCCCTATATTCCACCGAAATAGGTTCCTGGCGGCGTTCCCCAGGGGCGGTTACACCAGTCCAACGCCCGTCCCCGCCAGATGACAACGCGAATAATCTGGTGCACCACCAGACTGAAATCGTAACTCTCGGCTGAGGCGCAGCGCGAAAATTCCTTTCGCCGCACACGAAACTTGTATCTTCGGGGGTGGTTGCCGAATCGGATGGCCAGTTGGGATACAAAGCTTTTGTGGTTCGTGACCCCGACGGCCATCCAATCCTGGTGGTAGAGACCTGCTGTTCACCAAGGATCTCGTTCAGTTCCAGACATTCCGCGCTCCTACGGTTTCCCACGTCGATGATTCTGACAGCAGCCCTTCGCCGTTATCCCCACCCACAGCGGCGCCGGTAACGGAGAGCCTGCCATGATTCGTTTCGGTGAAGAGCTTTGTACGAACCTGGACGAGGGACTTCGCCGTGAATGGCTGGAGACGAATGGCATCGGCGGCTTCGCTTCCTCTACGCTGAACGGATGCAATACCCGCAGATATCATGGACTTCTCGTCGCGGCCACGAAGCCGCCAGTCGGGCGATTGGTTCTTTTATCGAAGCTGGAAGAGACGCTCTTCATCGATGGCCAGACATTTGAGCTCGGCACGAACAATTACCCCGGCGTCGTGCATCCCCAGGGATTTCAATATCTAAAAGAATTTCGAATGGATCCATTCCCTGTGATCACCTTCGAGGTAGAAGGCGTGCTGATCGAGAAAACGGTTTTCATGGTGCACGGGGAAAACACGATCGTCGTTGAGTATCGCATTCTGAATGACCAACCTGCAGGCTTGATCCAGATGCAGTTGCGTCCCCTGATTGCTTTTCGCGATTATCACAGCCTGACTCATGAAAATGGCGCAATCAACGGCGCATGGGACGAGCGACCGGGCATTGTCAGCATTTCGCCATATACGGGGCTGCCCGCACTCCACCTCGCCCACAATGCGAAATCCATCGAGCGCGCGGGCGATTGGTATCGGAATTTCGAGTACGGAGTCGAGCGCGAGCGCGGGCTCGATTTCACTGAAGATCTGTTTAATCCCGGCGCACTCTTTTTCAATCTCGATTCCGAGTCAAAAGCTACGATTATCGCTTCGACCGAAACTCGCCAAGCCAGCGCAGCGCCGCAATACCGGCGTGCGGAAATCTCGCGGCGGCAAGCCATTGCCCTTCAATCTCCCGCTGAAGATGAATTCGTGAAGATGCTGACCTTGGCTGCCGATCAGTACATCGTCTCGCGCGGTGATCACAAGAGCGTCATCGCTGGCTATCACTGGTTCAGCGACTGGGGTCGCGACACGATGATTGCTCTTCCAGGCCTCACGCTTGCGACCCAAAGATACGATGTGGCGCGCAGCATTTTGCGGACCTTTGCTCAATATGTCGATCGCGGCATGGTTCCTAACCGGTTTCCCGATGCCGGAGAAACGCCTGAATACAACACCGTCGACGCGACGTTATGGTTTGTCGAAGCGGTACGCGCCTACCTGGCTTACACGGACGAGCTTTCGTTCGTTCAAAATGAACTCTACAGCGTCCTGACCGACATCATCGCCTGGCATGTGCGCGGAACCAGATTCGGGATCAAGCTGGACCCGTCCGGCCTGCTCAGCTCCGGCGAACCAGGTGTGCAACTGACCTGGATGGATGCAAAGGTTGGCGACTGGGTCGTTACCCCTCGCCGAGGTAAGCCGGTTGAGATCCAGGCACTCTGGTACAACGCGATCTGTACCATGGAAAATATCGCCATGCGGCTAGGCGATGAAGCTACCCGCAAGCGCTACAACAGCATGGCTGCCCTTACCATACGGAGCTTCAATCGCCTGTTGTGGAACGAAAAGGGTGGGTACCTGTACGACGTCGTAAACGGCGGCCCTCCGGACGCGAGCATTCGACCCAACCAGATATTCGCAGTAAGCCTGAAACACTTCATGCTCAGCCGAGAGCGGGCCAAACAAGTGGTGAACGTAGTACAAGAGCATTTGCTTACCCCATACGGTCTACGCAGCCTCGCTCCCAGCGATCCGCAATACCGGGGCCGCTACACCGGGGACAGAGTCAGCCGAGACGGCGCTTATCATCAAGGTACGGTGTGGCCCTGGCTTATGGGTCCCTTCATAACGGCGTTCATGAAAGTGAACGGTGGTAGTGAGTCGGCGCGCCGTCAAGTCGAACAGTGGTTAACTCCCCTCAAGAATCATCTGACTGACGCTGGGCTCGGACACATTTCTGAGATTTTCGATGGGGATGCGCCCCATCGACCAGTCGGTTGCATTGCGCAAGCTTGGAGCGCCGCGGAGTTACTGCGCAGCACTCTTGAGGACGTCTATGGAGTCTTGCCGGAGACGGCAGCCGTAGCCGCGGCCACAGAGACTTAATCGGCGGTTAACCGCAAACTCGCAAGCCGGCGCGCCCACTCCATCCGCAAATTTAACGCCCTCCTCATCGCGCCCTTTCGGCACGAGGTCGAGCTGTTGGCAGGCGCGGTTCAGCGCCTGCCGGTTCCCCACTCGTCCGAATACCCAGCCTGAAGTCGTCGCCCTTCTTCAGCTCGCTTTCTCCTCTGCGTCGCGCTTTCGGAACGCGGCTTCTCCCGCGTCGGACACCGCGACCCACTTCGGGTGAGGCGAGGCCTCGGCGTCGTAGTTGTCGTGCCAGTTCCACCACTTGTACGGCGGCGTCTGGGGGTAACCTTCTGGCGAGTCCTCCCAAGTCTCCTGACGGCCGAGTGGCGTGATGTCGAGGTAGCTCCATGTGGTCCCCATCGCCTCGTCGCCGCGGCCGTTGACGAAGTATGTGCGGAACACCCGCTCGCCGTCGCGGAAGAACACGTTGTGGCCGTGCCATTCATCGACGCCAAAGTCTTTGTCGAAGCTGTCGGTGATGGTGTACCAGGGCATCTCCCAGCCCATCCGCGCTTTCAGGCGCGCGATGTCCGCCTGCGGCGCGCGTGAGGCGTAGGCGAGGGTGGTGTCGCGGGCGTTCAGATGGGCCAGGTGAGCGACCTGATCGGCGCCCAGCGAGCAGCCGCGGCAGGCGTGATCGGGCCAGCCGAACAGGCCGGGCTCGAAGAAGGCGCGGTAGACGATCAATTGCCGGCGGCCTTCGAAGACATCAAGCAGGCTCACTTTGCCGTTCGGCCCCATAAATGTGTAGGCCTTGTCGACGACCATCCATGGCATGCGCCGGCGTTCGGCCGTCAGCGCGTCATGCGCGCGCATCACCGCTTTCTCCTTCACCAGAAGCTGCTCACGC
>DATMMD010000170.1:0-35650 GCA_035569875.1 Bryobacteraceae bacterium | reverse complement strand
GACCACTCCCCTGCCCTCAATAAAGAGCCGCTCACTTTTGAATACGTGCATCCCAGCCAGCGGAGCTATAAGTAATGCGGCTGATCCTCCATGTCTGGCGCCAGAAAAATGTCGCCTCGCCCGGTCGTATGGTTCGCTACGATGCGAACGATGTCAATCCGGACATGTCGATGTTGGAACTACTCGACGTCATCAATGAAGATCTGATCCTGAAGGGCGAGGAACCCATCGCGTTCGAGCATGATTGCCGCGAAGGCATCTGCGGCTCCTGCGGTTTCATGATCAATGGCATCGCGCACGGACCCTTGCCCGCCACCACAGTCTGCCAGTTGACCATGCGCCACTTTCACGATGGCGACGAGTTGTTCATCGAGCCGTGGCGCGCCAAGGCGTTTCCAGTCATCAAGGATCTGATCGTTGACCGCCGAGCCTTCGATCGGATAATCGAAGCGGGCGGATACATCAGCGTGCCAACCGGCAGCGCGCCCGACGGCAATGCCATTCTCGTGCCGAAGGAGGATGCGGATCGCGCCATGGATGCGGCCGCATGTATCGGTTGCGGCGCCTGTGTCGCGGCCTGTCCCAATGCTTCCGCTGCGCTATTTACCGGCGCGAAAATCGCTCACCTGGGCTTGCTCCCCCAAGGCCAGCCCGAGCGCTATGAGCGAGCGTTAAGCATGGTCCGGCAATTCAACGCCGAAGATTTCGGAGGCTGCACCAACATCGGCGAGTGCGAAGCGGTTTGTCCCAAACAGATCAAGCTGGAAGTGATCGCCCGCATGAATCACGATTTCATCCAGGCCAGTTGGCGCCGGCGGTGACTTTCCTAGAGACGCCAAGACTGCTCTTCCGATCGCACCAACCCGAGGACGAAGAGGATTTCGTCGCGATGCAAACCGATCCGGAACTGCGGCGTTACGTAGGCGGGAAGCCTTGGCCGCATGAAAAGGCGGTCCATCGCTTCCGAAATGAGTATCTCGGCCGGCCGTCCAAGACCTATGGCCTGTGGGCGACTATTTTGAAAAGTGAGAGCAAATACATCGGCTATTGCGGCCTGCATCGAACCTTAAACGCCAAGGATGAAGAATCGGTGAGACTGGGATATTACATTGCTCGACCTTATTGGCGCCGTGGCTTCGCGACCGAGGCCTCTAGGGCTTTCCTCGACGTAGCGTTTTCGCAATTGCATCTCACCGAGGTGTTCGCCGACGTGGAAAAAGGGCACGACGTTTCCGAGCACATTTTGCAAAAGCTCGGTTTTACTTTTGTGGATCAAGAGGAATTACCGGGCCGAATCTTGCACATCTATCGGCTAACCAGAGTTAGTCTTCGATCTTGATCGATGGCCCCGCCTTGGCGCTCTCTTCGGCCGCACTGCGTTCCACTTCGTGAGCGATCGCAACGAACGGAGCACCAAGGCCTCATGAGACTCGATAGACATAGGCGTCTTCCACAAAACGATCCCCGATCGTTTGCCCACCCAGCCGCATTCCTTCGACACTCTTGGCCTTCCCAAAAATGCGCCTCAATACGCGAATAAACGGGCTGCTCATTCTCAAGATCATAATCGGCGGTGTCTTCTCGAGCGTAAGACCAGCAGCTTCCAGCGCGTCATGTACTAATCCATAGGCTTGAACCGCACCCACTGCATCAAATTGAGGCGAAGACAAGACCAGTCGCCAATCTTCGTAGTCCGGCGAATATAGCCACAGCGCAACTCTCACGTTCAGCTTGGCGTCGTCTAGGACTCGGAGAATCCGAGCGCCCTTGTCCAAATCAACGCTCACCAATGTTGCTTTATCCATCGCAGGACACCATGATTTCTGTGACTGACCGCTTCTACCAGTGCGCGTGCATCCTCTGCCGAGTTGAACCGATAGCGGCTCTCTTCTGACCAAGATTGTACGACATCCCAATTGTTGCGAAAGACAGGATCTCTCTTTGCCTGTTCTAAACGCGCTTCTTCCAGATTTGCCACTTTGAGGAGTTCTCGGAGATTGTGTCTGTAGCTTGCGTCGGCCTTCTTCTTATCAGGGAAATCGTGCTTACGAGTCGCCTTCGCGATTCTGGCTTTGAGGGCACACTCTACAGCATAGCCAGCCAAGTAGTAAGCACCGTCGTGTAGTCCTAAATTCGCGAGGCCCTTCGCCTCACGGAGCCTAACACGCGAAAGTAGCTGTAGCTCCCGCCTATCCACTGACACATAGTAGCGTGCCTAAGGCAGACAACAGTTAGTCCTCGATCTTGATCGATGGCCCCGTCTTGGCGCTCTCTTCGGCCGCCCTGCGTTCCACTTCGTGCGCGATCGCAACGAACGGTGCACCCACGTCCGAGAGCGTAACGGGCTTGCCGGAATCTCCGCCGATCCGCACCGCCGGATCGAGCGCGAGTTCTCCCAGGAAATGGATGTTCATCGTCTCGGCGGTTTTCCTTCCGCCGCCATAACTAAACACGTCGATGCGCTCGCCGCAGTGCGGGCATTTCAGATAGCTCATATTCTCGACCATTCCGAGAATCGGCACGCGCACTTGTTGGAACATGTGGATGGCTTTACGCGCATCCTCTAGCGACACATCCGACGGCGTCGTCACCACCACTGCTCCGGTCAACGGCGCAGTCTGGATCAGCGTGAGCTGCACGTCGCCCGTGCCCGGAGGTAGATCGATGATAAGGTAGTCCAGCTCGCCCCAGTCGACGCCCCGCAAGAACTGCTGGATCACGCTGTGCAGCATCGGCCCGCGCCACACCAGCGGTTTGTCGCCAGGGTTGAGAAATCCCATCGACATGATACGCACGCCGTTCTTCTCGATGGGTTGAATCCGCTCGCCGATCGCGCTCGGAGTGGCGCGAATGCCCATCATCAGCGGCACATTCGGCCCGTAGACATCGGCGTCCATCAGGCCTACTTTGTGGCCGAGACGTGCCAGTGCGATCGCGAGATTCACCGACACGGTCGTCTTTCCCACGCCGCCCTTTCCCGATCCGACTGCGATCAGATTCTTGACGCCGGGGATCGGAAGCTTCGGCTGTTCGGCTTGCGCGGGATGTGGACCCATTAATTCGATCTTAGAACATAGTCCCATTCCTTCGCGGCGCGATCGCGTAGTCTTGGAACGTCCTGATCGAGCAGGAAGCCTTCATTCACCATCTTCTGTGCTGCCGCGGTAATGCGATCCAGATAATCGCTCTTGGTCTTGTAGCGCTCCTCAATGGACATCCGCGGATCTTTGCTGTTTTCACGTTGGGCCCGATTTACGGGGAACGGAATCCACGATCCGACCATGCTGTACAGCTCCTCCGGCGCGCCGATTTTCTTGCTTCTCAAGTTCCAGCCCGTGTAAGAGGCGAGTGGCACTTGGACTTCCGGCATCCGGATGCCCGACGTCTCGTTGCCGTCCAGATTCACTTGCGGCAGCAGTGTTGGATAGGGCGCTCCGATCTTAGGAGGCTCCGCCGCGAAATCGAGCCGATAAGCTTCGCGCTTGATTTTGGGAATCGTTACATCGGGAACCTTTGGAAATGCAAGCGCCCCAATGTTGACCAGTTGATCTTTCCCGATCTGCGGATACTGCGAAGGCGGAGGCTCCTTTCCGTCCTTGAGCCAGGAGTCCATCGCGACCAATAGAGCGCGCATGGCAGTGCGATAGTCGTTGGTGTTCGACAGGTTCTGCGCTTCCACCTGCCTCGGCGGAATCGTTCCGGCGCCATGCTGTGCTCCCGCGAAAAAGTAGATGCGAGTGTCCTTTGCGGGCGGCGCGTCCTGCTTGCCATCGGGAGTGGTGTGGATCAACGACGCCGCGCGGCCCCAATATTCGTACGCGCCATTGCTGTAGAAAATCTTCGGCACTACTTTGGCCTGCGTGGCCTTCGCTAGCAAACCATCGTTGTCGGTGAAGGGCGGCATGTCGACCGGATAGGCGACGTTCAAGAATGGATGCCCGTCGCGCGAGGGCTGCGCGAAACGCGCGTTGAAGCTCCCGCGGCCTGCTCCGGCCACATGCGCCCACACACCGTCGAAAGCGCGCCGATTTTTCTCGTCCTCATTGAAGCCGTCATATAGAAAAGTTCGCAGGAATCGGCCGCTTTGCGAAACGCCGAAGCCGATTACACGCTTGATGTATTTCGCCTCATCGCCCAGCGCCGTCTCAGCGCCGCCGTATTTGAGATAAGACGCCGTGTCGCGCACCGCCGCCAGTCCCAGACCTACCAACACCGGGTCCTTGCCCTTATACACGACTTCGTAGATCTTGCCGGGCTCAAAACCGCCTTCCATCGTGACGTGTGTAGCATCGGCGAATTTCCATTTATCGCGTGCGATCAACCGGCGCTCGCCGTTCACCTTGTCGCGCACGAAGATGCGGTTCTCGGAGTCGTTGGCATCCGCGACCGGATAGCCGATCTGAACTCGATCGCCCAGCGAAATCGTGTTGACGAGTTGGTCGCCTTCCCACTCCGCCCGCACCAATCCAACGATCGGCTGTCCATTGTTCGTCGCGATGGGAGCGTAGAGATGCAGGAGCTTCTCCGATGGCGGAACGTCGAACTCCCAGCCGATCCACACCAGTGTGTAGCCCTGTTCGAGCAGAAACTTATCGCCGAATTCGGCCGCCGTGCGCGGGTCGGGCGATCCTTGCGCTAGATCGAACATGTTCAGGAGGCCCTTGCCGCCCCGGTTCGAAATCTCGAGCAGCGCCGTGCCATTGCCTTTGGCCGCGTCGCGCGGCTTCAAGATGTACATATCCGCCGAGAATTCGACCTTGCCGTCCGAGTTGCGTGGCGCCAGATCGATGTCGGCGATGATCCGGTTGGGCGCAAGCTTGGGATCGACCGCGAAATGGACCTTCGCGGTTACTCGCTCGTAGGGTCCAGCCGATCCAAAAGAGGCGCCCTCGAGCACCTCGGCTCGTTCGACCACTTGAATACTTGTGACCGCCGAAAAAGATGCGCTACCAAGAAGGAGCGTGAGAATCGATACGCGACGAAGCATGAGATTTATTTTACCGGGCTTGTGTAGCGGCTGGTTATGCAAGCGCCAGATTGGCTTGGGCGCGCAGCGCGAAGTCATCGAATCGGCCCTCGCGAAGTTTGGGAAAAGCTGCAGCCGCGATCATCGCGGCATTATCAGTGGATAAACTGGTCGTCGGAAACAATACTGGATACGGAAGGTGGGCATTTTGGGCCGCGGCCCTCAGGCCCGCGTTACAGGCGACGCCGCCAGAAATAATCAATGTTTGCGCGCCGATCTTTTCGGCGGACGCGGTCGCACGGCGGAGTAGTTCGTCGATCACGGTTCGCTGAAACGACGCCAGCAGATCAAGCGTCGGCCGGGGCGTCATGCGAAGCCACTCTTCGTGAGACGGATTTTCCAAGCGCCGGCGCGCTTCGATCTCGGCCGATAGATCATGCTGCTCAACCCAGCGCAGCACCGCCGTCTTCAATCCGCTGAAGCTGAAATCCAGCGCGTTGCCCTTCATCTTGGGAGCCGTGAACTTCACCGCGTTGGGATTGCCATGCGGCGCGAGTTGATCGATGATCGGTCCGCCCGGGTAGCCGAAGCCAAGCAGCTTGGCCACTTTGTCATAGGCTTCGCCGGCGGCATCGTCGCGAGTCTTTCCGAGCAACCGGTAAGTGAACCCTTCGCGCACTTCAAACAGGTGTGTATGGCCACCACTTACGACTAAGGCTAACGCCGGAAACGCGATACTATCACCTGCTGCTGATGCTTCGAGAAATACGGCGTGTATGTGCCCTTCAATATGGTTAACGCCGATCAGCGGCAGCCGGCGAGCGAGACAGATCGACTTCGCGTACGTTATTCCCACCAAGAGCGAACCCACCAGCCCTGGACCTTCCGTTGCGGCCACCGCCGCAAGGTTATCCAGAGTCATTCCAGCTTGATCGAGCGCCAGCCGGACCACTGGGACAATGGCGCGCAGATGTTCGCGCGATGCCAATTCCGGTACCACACCGCCGTACTTGCCGTGCGTGGCAAGCTGCGATGCTACTACCGAAGACAGAATCGTCTTGCCGTCTTCGACCACCGCCGCCGCCGTTTCATCGCACGAAGTCTCGATTCCCAAGATGAGCATTGGTATTGTGAGGTTTGGATCTCTCCCAGTTCAATTATCACTTGCCGCCCGCGTCGATCGCGCAGGAGCCGTTACGCGATAGAGCGGCTTCGCGCATGTTGGTCCTCTATCGTGACGAGCAGCGCTGGGAAGATCGGATGTTTCGCGAACTGCCGGGGTTTCTCGGCGCCGGCGACTGCCTGGTACTCAACGACTCGAAGGTGTTTCCCTCGCGGCTGCTCGGACACCGTACGGGTTCGCATGCTTCCGGCAAAGTCGAGCTCCTCTTACTCCAGGCAGTGACCCCGGATGCAAAGACCTGGACCGCGCTGGTGCATCCCGGCCGTAAACTGCGCACGGGCGAGCGCATTCAATTCGATGGCGTGGAAGGCCTGGACGCTGAGATCATCGGACGCAGTGAGTACGGTGAGCGAACAGTGCGCTTCCACTCCGACGGCGACATATATGCATTGTTGGACAAGATCGGCCACGTTCCGCTGCCGCCTTATATCAAACGTCCGGATACTGCTGAAGATCGCGACCGATACCAGACCGTGTTTGCCCGCGAAACCGGTTCCGTCGCGGCGCCGACTGCGGGCCTGCACTTTACTCCGGAGATCCTGGATGCCTGCCGTCGGACCGGCGCCGAGATCGCATATGTAACGCTGCACGTCGGCGTCGGAACATTTCAACCGGTTCGCGACGAAAAGCTTCATTCCGAACGATTTCATATCACCGAGGAAAATGCGGCCAGAATCAAGGCATCCAAGCGCGTCATTTGCGCCGGGACCACCAGCGTTCGCGCTGTCGAGAGCATGTTCCTCGGGAAAACCGGCGAGACCGACCTTTTCATTCGTCCCGGTTTTCAGTTTCAGCGCACCGGCGCGATGCTCACCAATTTTCATCTGCCGCAGTCCAGCCTGTTAGTGCTGGTGTGTGCATTTGCCGGGCGCGAGTTCGTGCTCAGCGCTTATCAGCACGCGGTCGAATGCGGCTACCGCTTCTATTCCTACGGCGACTGCATGCTGATTTTGTGACAATATGGCGATGACTGATACGGCGACTGTCCGGGCGGGCGAGGAGTTGAATTGGGCCGCTCTGGCCGGTTACGTGAAGGACAAGCTCCCTGGCGCCGAGCATCTGGCCGTCGAGCAATTCCCGGGCGGCTATTCCAACCTGACCTACCTGTTGCGCACGCCCGTCGGTGAGTACGTACTTCGGCGCGGACCGCTCGGCCCGGTGGCGCCCAAGGCGCACGACATGGCGCGCGAATACAAGGTCCTCAAAGCGGTCCATCCGGTTTTTCCACCGGCGCCCGAGGTTTTTCACCTTTGCGAGGACGCATCCATCATTGGCGCGGTCTTCTTCATCATGGAGCGCCGGCGTGGCATCGTGGTTCGCGATCGCGTTCCGCCTGAACTCGCGGCCTTTCCCGACTACGCGGCTCGCGTAAGCCGGGGATTCGTTGATTGCCTGGTGCAGTTGCACGCTGTCGATATCGGAAAGCATGGGCTGATCTCGCTCGGAAAGCCCGACGGATTTCTGGAGCGCCAGGTGCGCGGTTGGTTCGAGCGCTGGAAAGGCGCGAAGACTGAAGAGATCCCGTTGATGGACCGGCTTATCCAGTGGCTCACCGATCGTCTCCCCGTGTCCCCCGCGCCCACGCTGGTCCATAACGACTTTAAGCTGGACAATGTCATGCTGAACTCCGGCGATCCGGGCCATCTCGAGGCGGTTCTCGACTGGGAGATGGCAACCGTCGGCGATCCACTTGTCGATCTCGGACTGATTCTCTGCTACTGGTCCCAGCCGAGCGATCCGGGTGGAACCAAGCCGTCGATCACCTCGCAGTCAGGCTGGTTCACTCGCGACCAACTTCTGAGCCGCTACGCTGAAAAGACCGGGCGGGATCTTTCGCTCATCAATTATTACGAAGTGTTCGCGCTCTTCAAGCTGGCGGTGGTGCTGCAACAAATCTATGTGCGCTTCCACCGCGGCCAGACCACAGACGAACGCTTCCGCCACTTCGATAAACGCGTGCACAACCTGATTGAACAGGCCGCCGCACTGATATAATCCAGGCAAATGCCCAATCAGGAAACGTTGTACAGCGTCGCCGATCGCGTCGCCACGATCACCCTAAACCGGCCCGACAAACTCAATGCCTGGACCGCCACCATGGAACAAGAGGTGCGGGCGGCGATGCACGAGGCTGAGCACGACCATAACGTCCGCGTGATCGTCCTCACTGGAGCAGGGCGCGGGTTTTGTGCCGGTGCCGACATGTCGCTGCTAGGCGCCATCGCACAACAAGGGCTGGGCGATCGGAGCCAGGAAAACTTTCTGCGAAATACCAGTAACGGCGGACGCCAGAATGTCCGGCCCGACTTTCAGAAGAAGTATTCTTATTTCCCGTCCATCGAGAAACCGGTGATCGCCGCCGTCAACGGACCGGCGGTAGGGCTGGGCTTCATCATCTCGCTCTATTGCGATCTGCGTTTCGCCTCCGACTCCGCGCGGTTTGGAACAGCCTTCGCCAAACGCGGCCTGATCGCCGAATACGGGCTGGCGTGGCTGCTCCCGCGATTAATCGGACCGGCCAATGCGCTCGACATGCTGTTCTCAGCGCGTCTGGTCGATGCCAACGAAGCTATGCGCATGGGGCTGGTGAACCAGGTTTTTCCGCAGAACGCTTTCCTGGAGAGCGTTTATGCTTATGCCAAGGATCTAGCCCACAACGTGAGCCCGCGCTCGATGCGCGTTATCAAGGATCAAGTCTACAACGCAATGTTTCAAACGTTGTCCGAGGCCTTTGAGACAGCCGAGAAAGAGATGGTCCAGAGCCTGCAGTGCGAAGACTTCAAAGAGGGCGTGGCGCATTTTGTCGAGAAGCGCGCGGCCGCCTTCACCGGCAAGTGAACTGTTATGGAATTTGAATTCTCCGATAAAGTCAAATCGCTCCAGAAGAAGCTGCAAGCTTTCATGGACGAACACATCTATCCTAACGAGAAGCGTTTCGATAAGGAGAGCGAGCAAGGCGACCGCTGGAAGCCATCGCGAATCATCGAAGAGCTGAAGCCTAAAGCGCGCGCCGCCGGCTTATGGAATCTGTTCCTGCCGGAGAGTGAGGACGGCGCGGGACTCACCAATCTCGAATACGCTCCGCTGTGCGAGATCATGGGCCGTTCCACCATGGCCCCCGAGGTTTTCAACTGCTCCGCTCCCGATACCGGAAACATGGAGGTCCTGGCGCGCTATGGCACGCCGGAGCAAAAGGAGCGCTGGCTGAAGCCGCTGCTCGCGGGCGAGATCCGTTCTTGCTTTTCGATGACGGAGCCGGCCGTGGCTTCCTCCGATGCCACTAACATCGAGGCCAGTATCCTGCGCGACGGCGATCATTACGTGATCAATGGCCGCAAGTGGTGGTCGTCGGGCGGCGGCGATCCGCGCTGCAAGATTTCCATCTTCATGGGCAAGACCGATCCCACCGCGCCGCGGCATAAACAGCAATCCATGATTCTGGTTCCGATGGATGCGCTTGGCATCACCATCGATCGCATGCTGACGGTTTTTGGCTACGATCATGCGCCGCACGGGCACGCCGAGATCACCTTCAAGAACGTCCGTGTGCCTTCCTCGAACATGCTCTTAGGCGAAGGCCGTGGCTTCGAGATCGCCCAAGGCCGCTTGGGACCCGGTCGGATCCATCACTGCATGCGACTAATCGGCGTAGCCGAGCGTGCTCTTGAAAGCATGTGCCGGCGCGTTGAGTCGCGCGTAGCTTTCGGCAAGAAGATCAGCGAGCAAGGAACCATTCGTGCCGACATCGCAGAGTCGCGCATCGAGATCGAGCAGGCCCGCTTACTCGTGCTCAAGGCGGCTTACATGATGGATACCGTCGGCAACAAAGCCGCGCGTGCCGAAATCGCGATGATCAAGGTCCTTGCGCCGAATGTCACTCTGCGAGTTCTCGACCGCGCTATTCAGGCGCATGGCGCTGCCGGTGTTTGCCAGGACACGTTTCTGGCCGCCGCTTGGGCCAGCTCTCGAACTTTGCGTTTGGCTGATGGTCCGGATGAGGTCCATCGCGAATCGATTGCCAAACTTGAGATCGAACGGGTGGTCGGGAAAGCTCGCGCTTCAGCTCCGGCGAAATGAGCACGCTGGTTCTAGTCCGCCACGCGCAATCGACAACTTTTGAAAGCAGTTCGGATCGTCTATCCGCGGCCGGGGAACAACAGGCCATTTGTCTAGGGCAATATTGGCGCGCGCAGGACGTCCGCTTTGATGAAGTCTACACCGGCACAATGCGACGCCATATCAGGACCGCTGAGTTAGCCGGATTCAGCGGATTCACCGCCAGGCCCGAGTTTAACGAGTACGACGCCCAGGGCATCCTGCGGGCTGATTCGCAATATGCTCCGGCCGCGGACAACCGCCAGTTGCAGAAGCAATTCGAAACGATGATGCCGCTATGGATCGCAGGCAAATTGGAATCGCCCGGCGTTGAATCATGGACCGCCTTCCACGAACGCGTCCGGCGCGGCCTCGAAGCCATCATCGAGTCCGAGGCACCCAGCCGCCGCGTAGTCGTGTTCACATCCGGCGGACCGATCGGCGTCGCTGTACAGACGGTCCTTCAGGCGCCCGAGCATATCGCGATCGAAGTGAACTGGCGAATCAAGAACTGTTCGTTGACCGAATTCGTTTTCACGCGGGGCCGAATCTCGCTGGACACGTTCAATGCCACACCGCATTTACGCGAAGTAACGTTTCGTTGATCGCCGGCGTCAACGCTACGCCGCGCCTTGCTACACTAACACTTTTGATCCCATGAAAATTCACGAGTATCAGGCCAAGGCGATCTTGGCCAAGTACGACGTCCCTGTGCCCCGGGGCGAAATAGCGTTCACCGTCGATGAGGCCGAAGCCGCCGCGAAAAAGATCGGCGGAAGCGTGGTCGTTAAAGCACAGATTCATGCCGGAGGACGCGGCAAAGGCGGCGGGGTGAAGGTCGCCAAAGACGCCAACGAAGCCACGGAAATCGCCAAAAAGATTCTGGGCATGCGGCTGGTGACGCACCAGACCGGCCCTGAAGGCCGCATCGTGCAGCGCTTGTTGGTAGAAGAGACGCTGCCCATCGAGCGTGAACTCTATCTCGGCATCGTGCTCGACCGCGCCATCGGCAAGCCGGTTTTCATGGCTTCGTCCGCGGGTGGAATGGAGATCGAAGAAGTCGCGGCGAAATCGCCGGAGCTGATTTTGAAAGAGCCGCTCGAACCAGGCTACGGGCTCGCGGCTTTTCAAGGCCGCAATCTCGCCTTCGGAATGGGCATTCCCGCTGCCAGCACCAACGCCGCCGTAGCTGCGATGACGGCTCTGTCGAAAGCTTACATCGCCACCGACGCGTCGCTGGCCGAGATCAATCCCTTCATTCTCACGAAGGACGGCAGGGTCTACGCGTTGGATGCCAAGATCACTCTGGACGACAACGCGCTCTACCGGCACAAAGATCTTCTCGACTTGCGCGACCTGAACGAAGAAGACCCGCTCGAAGTGGAAGCTTCGCGTTTCAGCCTCAACTACATCAAGCTGGACGGGACCATCGCCTGTATGGTCAACGGCGCCGGGCTCGCGATGGCGACCATGGACATCATCAAATACGCCGGCGGCAGTCCCGCAAATTTTCTGGACGTGGGCGGAGGCGCCAACGCCGAGCAGATCAAGAACGCCTTTCGAATTCTTCTCTCCGATCAGGGTGTAAAGGCGGTGCTGATCAACATCTTTGGCGGCATCCTGCGCTGCGACGTGCTGGCCACCGGCGTCGTGAATGCGGCGCGCGAGTTTAACGTGAAGGTCCCAATTGTAGTTCGCATGGAGGGAACCAACGTCGAGAAAGGACAGGAGATTTTGAAGGCCTCCGGATTCAATTTCACCGTCGCCGACGGCATGAAGGACGCCGCGGAGAAAGTAGTGAGGCTAGCCAAATGAGCGTTCTAGTCGATCAGAACACCCGCGTGATCTTCCAGGGATTCACGGGCCGCGAAGCTAGTTTCCACGCGCAGGCCGCCATCGATTACGGAACGAAAGTGGTGGGCGGTGTGACTCCCGGCAAGGGCGGCCAGACTCATCTTGGCTTGCCGGTCTTCAACACCGTCGCCGATGCCGTGAAACAGACCGGCGCCAATGCTTCGGTAATATTCGTGCCCCCGCCTTTTGCAGCCGATGCCGTCATGGAAGCGGCCGAGGCCGGCGTTCCGCTGGTGGTCTGTATCACCGAAGGAATTCCGACCACCGATATGGTGCAGGTTCGCGACTTCATGCAAGGACGAGCTACGCGACTGATCGGCCCGAATTGTCCGGGCGTCATTTCCCCCGGCAAATGCAAAATCGGAATCATGCCGGGCCACATCCATCTGCAGGGGCAGGTGGGCGTGGTCTCTCGATCGGGCACTCTGACCTACGAAGCGGTCGGGCAGCTCACCAAGCTCGGCATCGGCCAATCCACTTGCATAGGCATCGGCGGCGATCCGATTATCGGCACCAACTTCCTGGATGCGATCCAGCTATTCAACAATGATCCGGATACCCGCGCCATCGTGATGATCGGAGAAATCGGCGGCAATGCCGAGGAGACGGCCGCGGATTTTATCGCGAAGAATGTCAAGAAGCCGGTGGTCGGTTTCATCGCCGGACAGACTGCGCCGCCCGGCCGCCGCATGGGTCACGCGGGCGCGATCATCTCCGGAGGATCGGGAAAAGCTGAAGACAAAATGAAGGCCATGGCACAGGCAGGAATCACAGTCTGCGCCAGTCCAGCAGAAATCGGAGAGAAGGTCAAAAGCCGTCTATAGACAATGCCAATCGAACAGACCTTTGCAATTATCAAACCCGACGCTGTATCCAACGGCCACACCGGCCAGATTCTCGGAATGATCGAAAAAGCCGGCTTCCGTATTCGCGGTATGAAGATGGTCCGGCTTTCCAAACAGCAGGCCGAGGGCTTCTATGAGATCCATCGCGAGAGGCCTTTCTTCGCGGGATTGGTGACCTTCATGACCGAGGGCCCGGTGGTCGTTTTAGTGCTGGAGCGCGAAAACGCCATCAAGCATTGGCGGGACGTGATGGGCGCCACCAACCCCGCAAATGCGGCGGAAGGTACCATTCGAAAAGCGTTCGCCAAGAATATCGAGCGAAATTCTGTTCATGGGTCGGACGCACCCGAAACGGCAGCTGTGGAAATCCCGTTCTTTTTCAGTATGTCCGAATTGCTTTAGTTTCAACTGGTGGCACTGTCTACCATTAGTTAGTACCATAAAGATCTCGGTTCTACGGCCCGATTAGTTTTCGTGATACACAGTAATCTCCTTCGGCGGCTCGCAGTAGCCGGCTTGATGCTGTCGGCCTCGTCGAGTGTCGCGCAGAATCCGGCGCTGCAACTCTCCGGTACCAGTCTGGCATTCAGCGCCGTCGCCAACGGTCCCAATCCGCCGACGCAAGTCATCACCGTAACTTCGGTGACCAGCACGGCCATCGATTTCGCGTTGCTGGTTGACAGCGGCTCACCTGGCACGCCGGTCCCTTCTTGGTTATCCGTAACGCCGTTGCTCGCGACCACGCCCGCGCAGATTCGGGTGACCGTCAATCCAACCGGTCTTGCAGTAGCCAGCTATTCGGGTCGAATCCAGTTGACCGATCGAAAGGGAGTTTCGCTCGGCATCATTATTCCGGTAACTCTACAGACAACCGCGGGCACTTCACAATTCGACGTAACCCCCGCAGAGTTGATTTTCTCCAACTCAGTTTCGGCTGGAAATGTGCAGCAGGGTATCTTGGTGCGAAGCCTGGGCGCTGCACCCATCGGACCAGTCAGTTTGAGTGTGGCGTCTGGATACCCTTGGCTGAGCGCTACCGTTGCGGCATGCACGACAGTTTGTCCCGTCAACGTGAATGTGGCCATCTCCACGCTATCGCCGGGAGCACATACAGGACTTATTCACATCACGACCGCGGCTGGATCGAAAGACGTCCCCGTTTCTGTCTTCGCCGCCGACCATGGGCCCTTTGATCAGCTTAGCCCCAGCGCGGTCTTCTTCGAAACTGTTCAGGGCAGCGGATTGCAGGATTCGCGCACCGTTTCGCTCCTTAATAATGGCGACTCGCCTTCCACCTGGTCGGCGAGTGTCACCGCTGGAGCAACCTGGCTAACTGTGTCTCCAGCGTCCGGCGTCACTGCTCCAGGCGCGGCAACAATCCTGACCATATCGATGAATCAGGGCAGTCAGGCGGCCGGCGCCTATGGCGGTATGATCAGCATCACTTCTCAGGACCTCGGTACGGTCACGCATTACTTGCCGGCCACTTTGGAAGTGCTTCCTAGCGGCACCGCACCCACTCCGTTACTTTCGACGGGTGGCCTGCTGTTTACGTCGCAAGCCGGCGCTTCTGAGAGCGTTGAGCAGATGCCCACGCTAGCAGCGGCGAGCGCCAGTCCGATTAATTTTCAAGCGTATCCTCAGAGTTCCAGTTGGCTTTCCATAGTGCCTTTGCGTGGGCTGGCATCCAACACGCCGACGCCGCTTACTATCAGCGCGGCCGGTCTCGACCAGTCACTCGGGTTCTATAGCGGTCTCATTAACATCGGGTTTGGCACGTCGAGTGTCCGAACATTGCATGTGGGATTCTCCGTTACTGCCCCCACTGGCACCGTCTGTCAACCTCAGCTTTCTAATTTGACCGAGCTAGGGATCCCGGATAACTTTGCTGTACGCACAGGCGCGCCCATGCTTTTGGAAGCTGTTCTGGTCGACGATTGCGGCAACCCACTCTTGAACGGAGCGGTTACTGCGACATTCTCGAGCGGAGACCCAGGACTTGAACTCACGGCAACTGAAAATGGACACTATGCGCAGACCTGGACTCCGCTGAATCCCTCCAGTTCACTTCCTGGTGGGAATCTGAGCATCCATTTTCAGGCATTCGCGCCACCCCTGCAGCCCGCTTCCATCGAGGTAATTGGCGCAGTAGTGAGGGACTCTCTGCCGGCGATCGCATCCGGCGGCGTACTGAACAATCTCTCTCCTCAGGTAGGAGCGCCCATCGCGCCTGGCGCAGTGGTTGAAATGTTCGGGTCCGCGCTCGCGCCAAGTACTGGTTCGGGAACAGTGGCGAATGGGGCCCTTTCCACCACAGTGGGCGGAGTGTCGGTAACAGTCGGCGGCCTGGCTGCACCGATTTTCTATACCAGCTCCGGCCAGATCGACTTGCAAATCCCCGCGGAACTTCAAGCCAATCAGCAGTACAAGGTGATCGTCAATAACAACGGCGTTTACTCGAAACCGGAGGCGGTCAACACCACGCCCGTCCAGCCGGGCATCGCCGCATTTTCCGACGGCACGGTCATCGCGCAGGATGTGAACTTTCACCTCATTAATGCACAGAACCCCGCCCACGCCGGCAACACTATCACGCTCTACTTAACTGGAATGGGCGCGACCAAGCCGCCGGTTCCGACCGGCATGCTGGCTCCTTCTTCGCCGCTAGCGGTGACGGTGATTCAGCCTCAGGTTACTATTGATGGCGTGGCTGCCAACGTGTCATTCTCCGGCTTAACGCCTGGTGGCGTCGGGCTCTATCAGATCAACGTGCAGATTCCCACGGGCGCTCGGAGTGGCAACTTACCAATCGTTGTAAGTCAGAGTGGTATTGCGGGTAACACGGCGACTGTATCAGTGCAATGATGCCTATGCACCGCAAGTAGAGTACAGAGAGGCGTGACTCTACTGGAATTGGCGGTAGTCTTCTGACCGTGCTCACATTCTCCAAGATCTGCCACTCAGGATCGAATCCCAATGTTTGCCAGTCTGCAACGCTCGCGAGACGCTGCTATACTCGAAATCGTCGTAACGGCCTGATCGCTGGAGTGGCGGAACTGGCAGACGCACGGGACTCAAAATCCCGCGCCCTTCATTGGGCATGTGGGTTCGACCCCCACCTCCAGCACCATAATGTTGTCAAGAGCTTAGGTCGAAGTTGCACAATTTCTTGGGCAATTTTGGGGTGCTACAATCTGGCGCAAGTATAACCCTGGACATCTATCGTAGGCTCGGTTCCAACTGCCCTGGCCGAGCGTCCAGGTGCGCCGGCTGTTGCGGCGCTGGTGGCATGCCCTCTATGTGAATCCGGTCGATTCCGCCCAGCAGAGCATCGCCGCGACAGGTCACACTCCCGAAGTCTCTTGGCAGGGCTCTTGGATCACGGGCACTCAGGGCGTCGAGTATGGCGCCCTAAGAAATGAGAGGACGCCTGGCGCGAGCCGAATTTAGGCGATCGCGCGGACATATACTCTGCCGTCCTCGACGACAGCACCAACTATTGCGAGCGATACTATGTCGCCGGAGGCGATCAAATCGTTGATGTTTGGCGAATCATGGGACGGTCCGGCGCGGCGCAACGCTAGATGGATAGTTGGAACTTCCGCGACTCAAGGTAAAGCTCAGGAGTTCGATTTGTAAACGCAGCGGCCAATCTATAATGGATTCCTGAGGAGTAAGCATATGATGAGACCAATTCTGGGAGCATTGGGTTTGAGTATGGCTGCGTTTGCGGCGCTGGTCTTGGTGCCGCCATCTGCAACTGCCGCTGAGAACGACAGGCCAGGCCCCACCTATATGGATAGCCAACGGGTGCTCGACAACTTTGACAAGAAGAACGCGAACCCGCTGATTCCCGGGGATGCGTACAATGTCCAGACCAACAAGCGTACCAGTAACGGAAACATCGAGATCCATGAAAAGGAAACTGACATCTTCTATGTCATGGACGGCAGCGCGACCATCATTGTCGGCGGAACCGCCGTCGACCCCAGGCAAACGCGGCCCGGTCAAATGACGGCCAAGGATATCCAGGACGGCCAGACCTACAATCTGAAGAAGGGTGATGTACTTGTGATACCGGCGGGGACGCCGCATTGGTTTAAGCAGGTGAACGGGTCGATCAACTACTTGACCGTAAAATCGATTAAACCTTAGACCGGCTGCGTGATTGTGATATAAGAACCGGGGGAAGGCATAAGATGAAAACACAAAAATTAGCAGGGGGCGCGTTCCTGGCCGCAATGCTGCTCAGTGCGCCAGTGATTGCGCAAGAAGGCGCGCCTGGAAAACTCTACAACACTGCCAAGCAAAAGCTTCTGGATGGAAAACAGATCTTCAGCGTTACGATTTCAAAGCCTGATGTCGCAGCCTACTGCGAAGCAGCCAAGCACTATGACTACACGTGGTTTGAGATGCAGCACAGCACGCTTACCTGGGCCGACATCGAGAAAATGGTCGCGGCGTGCCCCCATGTTGCTGCGACGCCGATGGTGCGTATCCAGGACGAACTGGAAAGCTCCATTCAACACGCGACCGATATTGGCCTGCTAGGAATCATAATGCCCACTGTCGACACGGTCGAGAAAGCCGCAGCCACCGTGCGCTACGCCAAATACCCGCCGGAAGGCCGGCGCAGCATGGGAGCCGGCCAAGCCGCAAGAATCTGGGCGGGTGAGGGCCGGGATGCCACAATGCAGTACCGTACCAGCATCAACGAGAACATGCTGGTGATTGTGATGATCGAAACGCCGATCGGCGTCGCCCACGCTTCGGAAATCGCGAACGTCCCGGGCGTCGATGGTGTTCTGGTGGCCAACACCGACTTGGGGAATTTCTCGGGTTGGTTCGATCACAATTCTGCTCCTTACCAGGGCATGGTCAAACTGATCCACGATGCGACTCTGCACGCAGGTAAGTTCCTCGGCGCCACAGATCCGTCATACGCCAAAGGACGTGCCGACAGCGCGGATTATCGAATACTCCAGAACGGGCCGGCTAACGACGGTTGGATCAATCCGAATCGCCCTGCCGCGGCCGGTCGCGGCCCATCTCAGTAATTTGTCCGATTAGGACGAGTGCCTGGCCTGCGATTTTGTTCAGGGTTATCTGGCATCATAGAGTATTCCGGCATTGCGAGTGCAACATCGACTGAGGAGTTGAGATCGGTATGTGGCTTAGAATTTCTATGGGCGTTTTCCTCCCGGCGGTATTCCTTATGGCGCAGGGAGTGCAAAACCCCGCGCTGACGGGCGAAGCAGTGCGGGGCAGAGACATCGCGCGGACTAATCCTTTCAATACTGACGCGGATCTGCAGCAGGGTGGTGGTTTGTTCCAGCTGCATTGCTCCTACTGCCACGGCGGCCACGGCGAAGGCGGCCGGGGCGCTGACTTGACGGCGGGCGTTTATGAAATGGGAGGATCGGATCCGGAATTGTTCATGACCATCCGCAGCGGAATTCCCGGCACGGAAATGCCCGCGGTTCGAGTGAGTGATGATGACGTCTGGAGGCTGGTCGGCTTTGTGAAGCGAATCGGATCTCAAGGTCTTTCGGAGAAGGCGCCGGGCAATCCTCAAGCCGGCCAAGCCATCTATGCGAAAGGTGGGTGTGCCGCCTGTCACCGAATCGGCAAGGACGGGTCGGATCTGGGACCGGACCTGACGGACATAGGGCGGCGGCGTGGCTTGGGATTTCTCGAGGAATCCATCGTTAAGCCAGAAGCATTCGTGCCGAATAAGTATCGTGCCGTCCAAGTGGTCATGACCTCCGGCTCAACTGTTGCTGGCATCCGGCTCAACGAAGACGACCTTTCGGTGCAAGTGCGAGACCTGTCCGGCACGCCCCGATCCTTCCTCAAGGAAAACATCAAGGAACTTCGCCGGGACAAGACGACGCTTATGCCGTCGTATGAAACCCAGTTCAGTAAGCAGGAACTCGGCGATCTGGTGGCTTACTTGAATTCCCTGAAGGGGGCGCAATGAGACCGCAGAGCTGGAAGGTTTGGTTCGGAAGCGCGGTGTTGCTAGCCGCAGTGGCCTGGAGCGTGCAAGGTCAGGCGCCGACAACCCAAGGCCCCGTAACCTTTGAGCGGTTGCTGAAGGCGGCTGACGAGCCCGGCAACTGGCTCATGTATTCGGCCAGCTACAATAGCTGGCGCTACAGCAGCTTGAATCAGATTAATGTCCAGACCGTGAAAAATCTCCATGTGAAGTGGCTGTTCCAGGGCCGGCACATAGAGAAGTTCGAAACCACACCGCTGGTGGCCAACGGCATCATGTACCTGACGCGCCCGGAGAATGCCATCTACGCGCTGGATGCAACCACCGGACGCCAATTGTGGAGCTATGAATACCGGAATCCGCCGCGTACCTTCAATTGCTGCGGGAAAGTGAACCGCGGTCTCGCGATACTGGGCAACACGCTGTTCATGAATACCCTCGACATGCACGTGGTCGCGGTGGACGCGAGATCCGGTCACGAACTGTGGAAGACCCAAATGGGCGACTACACCGCAGCCGGCGGATACGCGGCGCCGGGCGCGCCTCTCGTGGTGAAAGACAAACTGATCGTCGGAATGGCTGGCGGCGAGCACGGAGTCAACGGATTCCTGGACGCCTATGATACGAAGACCGGACAGCGTCTGTGGCGCTTCAACACCATTCCACAGCCGGGCGAGGCGAACTTCGGAACTTGGGCCGGAGATTCCTGGAAGACCGGCGGCGTGACCACTTGGAACAACGGCTCCTACGACCCGGAAACGAATACTCTCTTCTGGGGCACCAGCAATCCCTGGCCGGATTACAACGACGACTTCCGCTTGGGCGACAATCTGTATTCGTGCTCGGTGCTGGCGCTGGACCCCGACACCGGGAAGCTGAAATGGTATTTCCAGTTTACGCCGCACGATTTGCACGATTGGGATTCAACGCAGATTCCCATCCTGCTCGATACCGAGTTTCGCGGCGAAATGAAAAAGACGCTGGCGTGGGCCAATCGTAATGGATTCTATTATCTGCTCGACCGCACCAACGGAAAATTTCTGTCGGCGAAGGCTTTCGTCAAACAGACCTGGGCGAAAGGCTTCGACGACAACGGCCGTCCCGAAGTTATTCCAGGCAACGAGCCCACGGCCGAAGGCAACGATCATACCTGGCCCGGCGTGGATGGCGGCGCCAATTGGATGTCGCACAGCTACAGCCCGCTCACCAAGCTTCTGTACGTCTTTGCACGGGAGGAACACCGAAGGTTCTCGAAGAATGCCGTCCCTCATCCAACCACCGATCAGCCGGATAGGCCGCCTGCTGGCGGGGGCCTTGCCAATGCGGGTGCGTATGATCCGGCGCTGGGCGGAGCCAAGACTCAGCAGGTCGGCGCGCCGGAGGAAAGCTGGGGCGCGGTGATGGCCATCGATCCCGGAACGGGAATGATCAAGTGGCAACACAAAGTGCTGACGCCTCCGTGGGGCGGCGTGATGGCGACGGGTGGGAACCTCGTATTTGGCGGAACGCTCGAAGGCATGATCTTCGCTTTGAACTCTACTACCGGCGACCGGCTGTGGACTTTCTCCGCGAACGGCCCCGTGTTCGCGTCGCCTATCAGCTATCTTGCCAATGGAAAACAGATGGTGTCGATTGCAACCGGAGACGTAATCGTCACTTTTGGCCTGGATTAAGGTGTCCAAACAGATCGGAGCAGAAATGTTGAGAGTCAGTTTGGCGCTCTTGCTCCCTCTTGTCACGCAAGCTAGTAATGCAGCCGCGGGTAAGGTCACATTCGACGGCAAGGGGGGGTGCGGCGCGTGCCACTCCATCGGAGATCGTGGCGCCAGCCTGGGGCCGGATTTGGGCGATATCGGTATCAGGCGTTCCGCAAAATCGCTGCGGCTATCGTTGACCGATCCGGATGCCGAAATTTACAAAGAATATTACACTGTTGTGGTCGTAACCAAGCGCGGGGAAACGGTTCGAGGCCTGGCGCTGAATGAAGACGATCTGTCGATCCAGATTCGCGATATCAATGGCAATCCCAGATCGTTTCTGAAGGACGATCTGAAGACCACTTGGCGGGAGCAGCGGTCGCTCATGCCGTCGTATGTTTCCCGGCTTTCGGGCATGGAAATCGACGATGTGGTGGCTTATTTACGTACATTGAAGGGGCCTCCAATCCCCGCGGGCGCCAAGCGTGCGCGCCAGCCTAACCACGCTTATTCAGATGTAAGCTTTCTTAACCGGATCGGCCGTGACGCCGAAGAGCGTCCCGATTCGTTGGTGAACGCGCTGGAGATTCCAGTTGGCGCCACCGTTGCCGAGATCGGAGCAGGAACCGGCTACTTCACTTGGCGTTTGGCGGAGAAAGTTGCGCCGATTGGCAAAGTCTTCGCTGTCGACGTGCAGCAGAAGATGCTGGACCTGACCATGGAAACCATAAAGAAGCATCAGCTTTCCAATGTCGAGTTGGTATTGGGCGCCGAGAACGATCCACATCTGCCGCCAGCATCGCTCGATTTGGTTCTGATCGCTAATGCCTATCACGAATTTTCCGAACCAGAAGCCATGATAACCGCGGTAAATCGCGCTCTAAATCCGGGTGGACAGTTGGTCATCATCGAATTTGCGGAAGGGCATCCCTTTGGGCCGCAGGACAATGCGGAGAGGATGACCATCAACCAAATCCGAGCTGAAATTGAACCGATGGGGTTTGAATTGGACCGGCTGCTGGATTTGCTGCCAATTCAACATGGCCTCACTTTCACCAAGCGGCCGTGAGTCGGGACGTCCGTGCCGTTCGAGACCGGACCCGGATGGGCGATTACCCGATTGCGCCGCTAGTTTGAGAAGCTGCCTGCGCGTGATTTGTCGTTCGATCATTTGTCTTGCGCTCGAGCGCCTGCCAGGGTGCCCAGCATTGGAAGATTGCCCTCGTGGCAGGCGAACTCATAAAGCTTGTCTTTGGTTTGCTTGAGGCGCACCAGGACGGTCCACGGCTTGGTCCAGGTGGTCGCGTCGTCAATCGTAACTTCGTAGTTAATCACATCGGTGGCCACGCGCGTGAAGCGTTCGATCAGATGTAGATTTTCGGCGGCGCCCATGAAACTGCTCTTCGCGGAGAAGTTCGTAGTATCCACCACCAGCGTCTTTCCTTCCCAGCGGCCGCGTGAGTCGCCATTCCAGGCACGGATTTCGGGTGGAAGATGCGGACGTCCATCGAGTGGAATGATTCGCGCGTCATGGAACGCCTCCATGAAAAAGATCACGTATCCGGGAACCTGCATGATCTCGTAATAACCGTCGTTGCCCGCGCCCCAGCGCCCGCCGATTCTGGGTACGCCGGGTGTAATGCAGCGCATCGCACTGCTGAGGTCTTGAGGTCCCGCCGGCGGACGCTGGAATGAGACCGCTGCTATCGCCGCCGCCTGCCTCCGGTTCCCATCTGGAGTAAGGGGCGGGATTCTTCCATCCGGTGGATCCACAACGAGAGACGTTCTATTATCGAACTCTCTGGGAACCATCTGGTCCGAGTAGCCGGTCGTGTTGGGGTTCTTGTATTGTTCGACATTTCTCAAAGCGGCCAGGAAGAAACTGTCCCCGCCTGCAAAGTCGCTATAGCCGTTCTTAAAAAGCCGATCAGCCCGGCGTTTCAGCTCGGTAACTTCGACGTCCGTTAGAAACTGCCGGCCTTCCAATTCCTTGGGGCGTTCCAGCGGAGTGGCGCTGTTGTCAAGCCAAACGCCCTGCAGGTCCGAGTGGCCGTCGGGAGTCAATGGTTGCGCCGCCGCTAGCGAAGCGGCGACCATCGCCACGAGACAAAAAGCGTGAGACCGAAGTTTCATTTCTTGTTCGATTCTGCTTTCCGCGCTCCGCCCATAATGTCGCTCATGGCGTAATTCCCTTCGTGGCACGCGTATTCATAGACCGGACCGGAAGTAGAGCGGAACGGATATTCTAACGTCCAGACTTTGGAGAAGGTAGAGGGATCATCAATCGTGACACGGTAAAGGATCGTTTTGGCGTCGACGCGCTTGAAGCTTTCGATTACATGCAGATCCGGCGACGCTCCTTCGAACTTGGTCTGATCGGTGAAATTGGTGGTATCGACCACCAGCGTATCGCCATCCCAATGTCCGATCGAATCGCCGAGCCATTGGCGAACATTAGGCGGGGGGTGCACGCCGTTCATGCGGATGATGCGCACATCGTGAACCATTTCGACCAGTATCATGATGGCGCCGGGAGTCTGGACGATCTGGTAGTTGTTGTTGTAAAGCACTGGAAGCATAGGCGGTCCGGAGGTGGATCCAAAGCCGACCAGGCAGCGCTCGGAGAGAGGGCGATCCTTCACCTTGTTGAAGGTGATGTAACTCTGGAACGTCTCGGCGTTCCTTTTCTTGGCCTCGCGGGTGATGGGCGGAATTTTTCCATCCGGCGGATCAATGATCAGGGAAGTACGCTTCACTCCATCCACGCGCGCCAGCTCAGATCCACGGTCGATGAACAAAATGTTGTAGCCGCCGGTGCCGTTCGACCCCGCGGCGGCCAGCAACGGGCTCTCGGATTTGCCATCGACGTCCTGAAGTTCTTTAGCGGCGTTCTTCTCGAACTCCGCGGCTTCGGCATCCGTGAGCGTCGCTTTCCCGGCGAGAGATTTCGGGCGCTCGAGCGGAGTTATGGTGGCATTGGTCCAGACTCCTTGCAGGTCGGGATGGCCATCGGGCGTGCGCGTCTGGCCTGCCACCGGCGCGGAGGTCAGCACCGCGATCGCACCAACAATTGCCAGAAATCGAGAGCTCATTTAACTCCTCTCAACTGTTGCTAGCAATTCTACCGCTGACAGGCGGCCCAGCGGTGGCGAGTACTATGTGGCAGAGTCAGGCATTGGCATAAAAGTCTCGATCCTGGGCGCGCTCGCTGCGCTCGTGGCGGCGAATGAAGGCCTCGATTTCATCGTTCGAAAAAACGAAGCCATCCTCGGCGGGATCGTAGGGCGCGGGCTCATTGGGATTGTCGGCCTTGTGCATTTTCAAAATCTTGGCGGCCTTGTCGAGCTGGCGCTGTTCAGTGGCGCGACGCTCGGCTTGGATCTGGCGGAGCAGAACGAGGGTGCGTTCGAACTGGCGGGTGAGGCGCTGACGGTAAGTGCTGATGTTGGCGAAGGCTCGATTGTGCTCGCGGTAGGCCAGAGCCATGGCGAGAGCAGTCTCGGCCTGAGGATGGCTGGCGCGGATCCGTTCTTCCATTTCAGTGAGGCCGAGCGAGAAGAGGTTGGTCTCGACGGCGGCAGCGCGGTTGACTTGCCAAACGGTGTCGAGGAGGGACTGGACGAGCTGGGTTTCGGTGGCGCCTTTGGGCTGATATTCGTCCAAGAAGGCTTGGGAGTGGCGCTGGTAGGCGGCGAGGTCCTCGGTGGGCAGGACGATGGTTTGGCCCGTTAATCCATGGCGCAGAGCGTTGAGGGAGGAGCGCTGTTTACCGGCTGCGGTGCGGGGACCGGTGGATTTCTGGGCATTCTCGCGATTGATGGCCGCGCGATGGATGGCGGCACGATCGTCAGCGCGGTCATCGCCGTTGGGGCGGAAGGCGCCATTAGGGGTCTTTGAGTCTTCCATTTGATAAATCTCCTAACTCGGATTTACCATGCGGGGCCGGAGCGCTACGGGGTGGAAGTTGGGAAGTTGATGATGGGGAACGGAAGAAAGGGGATTTTGTGGCGTGATCCGCGTACGCCATAAGTGGCCCAACTCCAGTCCGGAATGGCGACCAGCCAAGTGGATTTCGATAGTCCCGGCGACCCCGCTCTTCGCAAACAGGAAGAACTAGCGAACAGTTTCGGATGGCAGCTTGGCGATTGCGGCCCGGGCGGCCTCAGCAACCGATTCCAATTTGCCAAAGTTGGATCTTTCGTTGTCGCCCAGCAACTGGTGAAGGCTCGGCAAAGCCTCAGTCGCCTGGAGTTCTACAAGAGCGTAGATTGCGAGAACCCTCATGCTCGGATTCTGATCTCTCAATGCCAGGATCAATGGTTGAACCGCAGATCTGTCGCCAATCTGCCCGAGCGACCACGGGACGATATAGTTAACCTCCGCATCCTTCAAGAGAGGCACAAGGATGGGGACCGCGCGTGGGTCTTTCAAGTCACCCAGTAGGTGCGCGGCGTAGTAACGGTCTGCGCGGATTTGCCCTGGGAGGGACCACCTGCCGTCCGGAATGCCCTGAGCCTCGGGTCTTTCAGAATGATCGCCGAGAATAGCAACAATCACGTCAAATCCATGGGGATCGCCAAGCCGCCCATAGATGAACGCGGCGTTTCCCCTTAAATGCCGATCTTCGTGGGTCAACCATGACTCCAGTTTGGGAAGAACACTGATATCGTTAGCTGCGACGATTGCCTTAGCCACTTCCATCTGTCGCCAGAACACGGTGGTGCTCTCGAATTGCTGAAGCAACTCGGCAACCGACGGACGTTGCTGGCCTCGATTCACACCCGGCGTTGCAAAGAGCAAAACGAGTGGAACGCCAAGCGGGGCGACTATCGCTTGGAAGACCCTCGCCGGGAAGAAGTGGACCTTGCCCATAACGTTTTCAGTTTAGTCTTCTAGGAACTGCCGAGCAGAGAGAAAGAGGATTTCGCAGCACAACTCCGGAATAGCGACTCGTTGGATTACTTCGGGCGAGCCGACGATCCGGGACTCGGGAAACCCTTTCCGTTACCCCTTTGTTTCCGGAGCCGTAGGGACCCGGATATCAATCAGGGCACAGTTGTTAGATTGTCGCGTCTGTAAGACCCCCAACCACGCCAAAGCCAGGATCGAGTGATTACGTGTGATTTATGCGTGACCCAATCCTGATGTCGAAATGTAATACCTGCGCGCGCGTGCCCAGCTTACTATAAAGGGCAATGGCGGGTGCATCCGCGCGATCGGCCTGCACGAATATGGTGTAGGCATTTCGCGCGCCAGCTAATGTCTTCAGTTCTCCAATGAGTGCGGTTGCGACGCCCTGGCGCCTGTGCGCTTCGGCCACGGCGATGTCGTAAATATATATCTCGGAGCGCCCCTGTTCGAGTTTTTGGAGCTCGTAGGCGACCAGCCCGCCAACGACCACGCCTTGTTTCGTTGCCGCAAGAGCGATCAAATGTGAACCGCCGAGGAGGCGCTCCAAGTATGCCGCACTGGGAGGAGCCCCGGTATATGTCTCAGGCTCTTTGAATGCGTCCCCGAACACAGTCATCATGGCACCCATTAGGTGGACATCGCTGGGCTGAAGTTGGCGAACCCTGAAATCCGGGAAAGGCGGTATAGAAATTGTCCTCCGAGTGCACAAGACTACGATACATTGTAACCATCACATGGACACCGGCGATGGCTTAGGAGATAGCGGGGTTTGGAACTGCACCCCCTCCTTTCGGATGCACGCAGAATCTAGTTCACGGCCTGCTATGGTGAGTGATGCGGCTGAGACCGTTTCCCGCGAGCAGTTGCGAGACTTGCGATAATGCTTCGCGTTGTGCTGTTGGTGCTCGCTTGTAATTTAGTCGTTGCCTCCGCGGTTGCGGAGGACGCGGATGCCGGGATTCGCGTGGAGGGACCTGGTGTTGCTCCGCAACTCGGGTTTGCGTGCTGCGATCAGGGCATCGAGCAGATGCAGTTTTTGTTCGCGAACCCTGAGGTGATTGCCTCGTTGAAGGACCTGCATGCCGAAGTTGCCGTTTCGATTCTCGATTTTTCGCCAGAGCGGGCAGAGCTGGTGCGGCGGCTTAATCGGGAGGGTATTCCGGTTATCGCGTGGATGGAACTGTCGAAGGAAGAGGGCTTTTATCTCAATGCGGACAACGCGCCGGAGGCTGCGGCTCGCGTAGCCGGCTTCGAAAAGTGGACCGATGAAAATGGCCTGAAGTGGGAGGCGGTCGGGCTCGATGTCGAACCGAACTTCAATAAATTCGCGGAGCTCAAAGGTCATCGATGGCGGTTAATCATGACGCTTTTGGGCCGAAGCCTGAACGGCGGACGCGTTAAGCGGGCGCGGCAGGAGTACGCTGCACTGATTCGCGGGATTCAAACGCGTGGGTATCTGGTGCAAACGTATCAGATGCCATATCTGCCCGCGGAGCGCAGCGTGCATTCGACGCTACTGGACCGGATGCTCGGAACGGTGGACGTGCGCGGCAATGAAGAATACCTGATGCTCTATACGAACAATGCGCGCCCGTTGGGAGCGGGAATGATCTGGTCTCTCGGCTGGAACGCGCAGGCCATCGCCATTGGCAGCACCTTTGGTGACGGTGCGGCTGGTTCCGGCTCGGGCCCGCTTGATTGGGATGAGTTCTCGCGTGACCTGATTGTTGCGAGCCACTTCACGAAACAGATTGGCGTATATGACATGGAGGGATGCGTTCGGCAAGGATTCTTGCCTCGGCTGAGGGCGATGAACTGGAGCGAATCGGTCGTTATCCCGGAGGTGTCGGTTAAGAGGGTGGAGCGGCTCGGGTTTGTTTCACGCGCTGTGCTTTGGATCGCGTCGAATCTGCTGTACCCGGTGCTGGCCATAGTGATTCTGATTGGCTGGCGATGGAGCGTTCGCAGGCGGAGGAAGCCCGCCGCGTAACCCGTACCTTTCTATGCGGTTTTGCGATGGCTGGCTTGTGTGCGGGCTGCTTTTTGTGCTTCTTTCCGTAGGCCGGCCTTTCCTTTGGTGCGAACGGCTTTCACGGCCCGCTTCGTGGCGTAATGCGGACGCGCCAAACGAGCACCCGCACGCACCAAGGTATAAGTATGGGCAGGCCCACTATTCCGCAGATGATTACGTACCAATTTCTTTGCTCCCAAATCGTGACGTACGCAGAAGGATAGAAGGACAAAGAGCAATAAAACGGCAAACCCTTTTTATACAAGGTTCGGCGACATTGTCATGACAGCGTCGTCCATTTGGGACTAGGGCCTCCATCGAAATTTAGCTCAAAAGCGCCTGGTAACTGCATACCGGGGCAATGCTGTTATTGAAGCGTGAGCTTTCGGCAAGCCTACGCAAGAGGGGCTGATCTTTTGCCGGAAATAGGTGGCCTGGATTCGGCGAGCCTGAGGGGGTGGCCAGCCGGCGCCGGCCACGCGACCGTTAGCATCACGGGCGACTAACCATAATCGTGTGGAGCGCCAGGAGGAAACGACTAGTCCACTCCAGGAGCGGATGGAGACAGCCAAGGCGAAGGTCGCGGAGATCCGGAAAAGGTAAACGGCCGCGTAAGAATACCTGCCGCCACGCCGGCGGCAGCATTATCCGCCCAGATGCTTGCGGCGATCGGCGCTATTCCAGCCGTAGGGCCTCCGTGGGGGTCACGTTCGAGGCGCGCCAAGCGGGTATGAAGGCGGCGACAAGGGCTCCGGCGCCCAGGACCAGGGCGGCGGCGGCAATGGTCGCGGGATCGGTAGCAGTGACGCCGAATAACTGGGATTGGACGAGCTTGCCGAGGGCGGCGACGCAAGGGAGCGCGATGGCCATGCCGACGGCGATCATAGCGACGGCGTCGCGCAGGACGAGGCGGATGGCGGAAGCGCCCGTGGCGCCAAGCGCGAGGCGGATGCCGATTTCGCGGGTGCGACGCGTGACCACGAAGGACATCACTCCGTAGAGACCGATCAACGAGAGCAGCAGGGCCAGCGCGCCAAAGCTGCTGGAGAGGGCGGCCAGGAGGCGCTCGGTGGCGAGCGAGCGATTGACTTGGTCGTCCAGAGTGCGGAACCACAGGATCGGCAATCGCGGGTCGTCCTGTTGGACTAAGCGGCGGATGGATGGAATCGCCTGCTCGGGAGCGCCGCGAACCTTGATATAGAAAGTCGCGCCGGTGTCGTCGTGTTCGAACAGCGGAAAGAAGACCTGCTCGTAGTGATCACGGAGACCGCGATAGCTCATGTCGGCGACGACGCCGACGATGACGCTATCGGGCTTGACGTTTGAGGCGCCGCCCCGGGCGATGAGGACGCCGAGGGGATCGCGGCCGGCCAGATAGCGCTTGACGAAGGCCTGGTTGACGATGGCGACGCGGGGGCCAATCTCGCCAGGGGGACGGATGTCGCTCCGGTTGAAATCGCGGCCGGCGAGGATGCGAATGCCGAGGGTCGAGAAGAAACCGGGGCTGACAGCGTTGAAGTAGATTGTGCCATCGGTGACGGTGCGGCGATCGGTTTGCATGGTGACGCTATTGCTCCAGGCGTAGCCGTTGAGGAAGGCGTATCGGGCAGCGGCGGAGGAACTTGCCACGGGCAGGGCGCGGACCTGTTCATCGAGGCGCCGGACCAGGCGCGAGGCGTCGGCCTCGGAATAGCCGTTTTGCAGCGGAGCGATGGCGAAGGAGAGCAGGCTGGAGGTGTCGAAGCCCGGCCCTTTGGCCAACAGGCCGGTGAACGTGCGCAGGAACAGGGCGGCGCCGATGATCAGGATGAGGGAGAAGGCCACCTGTAGAGTGACGATGCATTTGCGCAGGCGGACGCCGCCGAAGCCGGTTCCGCCGCGCTCGCGGAGTGAGCCGACCACACTATCGCCTCCGGCGTGGACGGCGGGAGCAAGGCCACTCAAGAGACCGGCAGTTACGCTGGCGAAGAACGCGAAGGCGAGGAGGCGCAAGCTGAGGGCCCCGCTCAGGGCATTTGAGCCGAGGTCGCGCGGCAGGAACGCGATGAGTCCGCGGATCGCAAGCGGAGCCACAACCACACCAAGGACACCGCCTGCCACCGCAAGCAGCAGGCTATCGGCAAGGAGTTGGCGGCCGATACGGCCTCGCGAAGCGCCGAGAGCGAGGCGAGTGCCAATCTCGCGGCCGCGTGCAGAGCCACGAGCTAAGAAGAGTCCGGCGACATTCAGGCAGGCAAGAGCGAGCAAGACGCCCGTGGCCGCGAACAGGAGCCATAGCGGCTGGGCGAGGTGGTAGCGCAGGACCGAATGGCCCTGGGGCGCGGAGGTGAGTTCGAGAGTGGTTGCCAGATATTCGCGGCGGTGGTCGGCCGAAATCCTCGGGAAGTGGTGAAGCGTGCTGTCCTGAAGCCATGCCTTGAACCACGGCTGCAAACCGGTCTGCGCCTGCGCGACTGAGATACCGGGGCGCAGGCGGGCGAGGATCTGAACCCAGCGGACGGGGGTGTTGAGGAGATCGTCTTCGTCGACGTTCGCATACTTGGCCATGGACGTGGGCATCCAGAAAGCCGGCACAGCGCCGACGTCGACGCCGCGGAAGCCGGCAGCGGCCACGCCGACCACGGTCATGGGGTGATTGCCAATCAGCACCTTGCGGCCGACGATATCGGCAGCGCCGCCGAACTGCGCCTGCCAAAAATCATACGAAAGGACGACAACGGGTCCGGTGCCGTACCCGGCATCGTCCGCGGGTTCGATGACGCGGCCGAGCGCGGGGCCGACGCCGAGCACGGAAAAGTAGCTGCCGGAGACGATCTCGGCGGCAACAGGCTTGGGATCGCCTCCGGCTGTTAGGTTGACTTGGATTTCGGCGCGGCACAGGGCGCCGTCGAGAAAGCGGGTCTGCTGCTGGAGGTCGCGGCAGATGGTGTAAGGCATCAGGTTCATGGAGCCGGTCGCGTAGGTGACGAAGTCGGAGCCGCTCCAATTCATGAGAACCAAGCGCCCGGGCTCGCGGACGGGAAGTGCGTGCAGGATTACCTGATCGACCAGGGAGTAGATGGCGGTGGTAGCGCCGATGCCGAGGGCCAGCGAGAGCAGCGTCGCCGCGGTGAAGCCAGGGCTGCGGAGGAACGATCGGGCGGAGAAACGGAGATCGTAGAGGAAATCGCGGAACCAGCGGGTGAGCCAGACATCGCGGACTTCCTCGCGCACCCGGACGAGGCCGAGCTCGGCGGCGACGCGGCGGCGCGCCTCGGGCTCGGGGATGCCGGCGGCAGTGAGGTCAGCGACGCGGCGGTCGAAGTGATATTGGAGCTCGCGATTGAGGCCGCGCTCCAGGGCCCGTCGGCGGAACCAGTTCAAGAGCTGGATCATCGGCTGCCCTCCTCGAAGATCAAGTTGACAGCACCGGAGAGGCGCGCCCAGCTATCCTTCTCGATGGCAAGCTGGCGGCGCCCGGCGGCCGTAAGGGAGTAGAACTTGGCCTCCCGGCCGGTCTCCGACTGTTTCCACTCGGCGCGCAGCCAGCCTCTCTGCTGCAGGCGGTGCAGGGCGGGATAGAGCGAGCCCTGGTTGACCTGGACCACCGACTGCGAGATCTGCTCCAGCCGCTGCGCGATCCCGTACCCATGCGCGGGTTCGAGCGATAGGATCTGGAGGATCAGCATGTCAAGCGTGCCTTGCGGGATGGGGAAACGCGGAGAGGGCATCGATACCTCAAGCTTCTACAGTTCAGGATATGCCCGGGATAGGTCGAAGGTCAAGGTGTGGGAGCTAAAAATGCGGGTGCATTTGTCAGGACGAATCGGATACCATCGGAGAATCAAATGCGGAAGAACAATATCATGATCACAGCGTTAGCATTCGTTATTCCGATTCTTTTCCTCTGGCCGGTCTGTGCACGAGCGCAAGCCGCGAAGGCTCCCTATCCGGTCATGGCTCCTCTCGATCAGTATTTGATTCCGGACGAGAAGGCTGAGATCGCGCTGGCCCGGAGTTCCGCTCCGGCATCGATTTCGGATGCAGCCGAAGTGATGGTGCTGCGACGAGATGGCTACGCAACTGCTGTAAAGGGCTCGAACGGCTTCGTCTGCATCGTCGAGCGATCCTGGGCGAAGCCGACCGATGACCCGGAATTCTGGAACTCTAGGGTCCGCGCCCCGAACTGCTTCAATCCGGCAGCCTCAAGGACGTTTCTGCCTATCCTTCTGAAGAAAACCAAGCTTGTGCTGGCGGGAAAATCTAAAGCACAGATCCTCGCGGCTACTACGTCCGCATTGGAAAAGAAGGAACTACCCGCGCTGGCTCCCGGAGCGATGTGCTACATGATGGCGAAGCAGCAGTATCTGAGCGACGACGGCATGAACTGGCATCCGCATGTCATGTTTTTCATTCCGGGCGATGCCATGAAAAGCTGGGGAGCGAATCTCCCTGGTTCTCCGGTAATAGCAGCGAACGACCCGGAAGAAAGGGTGACCATCTTCATGGTTTTGGCCGGCACTTGGTCCGATGGGACGCCGGGCCCATCCACGATGCACTGACTTCAAATCGATTCGAGTTGATCACGCGGGTGACATGTCTCCTGCGAAGCCGCCAGCGGCCTTCCGACGACGTTGTATTTGGACCGCGTGCTGGCGAGATCAGCGTTACGCGAACCAATGAGAGTGCTTTCCTCATCGTGATTCTGGTAAGCCAAAAGCGTACAACGAGCTGCCCCCGGCTACGACCAAGTATTGCTTTCCGTCCAGCTCATACGTAATCGGGCCGTTGTTCATTTTGCCAATGGCTTGGTGCCAAAGGGTCACGCCGTCGGTGGTTCGAAACGCCATCACGTTGCCGGCAATGTCACCGCTGAAAGTCAAGCCGGTGTCCGACGTCAGAACGCCCGCGGTGCCGGCACCGTCGCCGAGGGGATGGTTCCAGACAATCTTTCCAGTTTGATAATCGATGGCCCGAAGAAACGCCCTACCAGCGACGCCATAGTCGGCGCCTGCCCATCCATAGGCTCCATGTTCGGATTTGAAGAAATAGATGCCGTAGCCGTCCTGAGCGCTCACGATGAACAGGCCGGTCCGCGGGTCAAAGCTCGGCGGACGGAAGTTGGTGGCGCCGCTCTCATTGGGCGCTACCAGGACGCCGTCCTTGGAGGGATACTTGGCCGGGTCCGGAATGGGACGCCCCTCGGCATCAATGCCCTTCGCCCAGTTGACCGTCGCGAAGGGAACCGTCAGCAGGCTCTTACCAATGGTGCGGTCGAGCACAAAAAAATAACCGTTGCGTGACGCTTGCATCAGCAGCTTGCGTGGCTGGCCGCGAAAATTCGCATCCGCGAGCACAGGGACTTCGTTGGCATCCCAATCGTGCATGTCGTGCGGCGAGACTTGGAAGCCCCAGACCAGTTTCCCGGTATCTGGGTTGAGCGCGACTATACTGCACGTCCAGGGATTATCCCCGGGCCGGACTTCGCCATTCAGTACCGGGGTGGGATTGCCAGTGCCAACATAGACGAGATTGAGATCGGGATCGTACGTGCCGGTGGTCCACATCTGCCCTCCGGTCGCACCGCCGCTGGCTGGCTCATTCTTGCCGGGAGGAGGCGTGCTGTAGAAAATCCACTGCGTCGCGCCGGTGTCCGCGTCAACCGCCTTCAGCTGACCTGGCAGGTTATCGAAGTCACCAGAGACGCCGACCATTACATGATTTCCCACGATGAGCGGCGCATTGGTTGACCAGTAACCTCTCTTGAAATCGGCAATGATGATGTCCCACTTGACCTTGCCGTCTTTGGAATTGAACGCGATCAAGTGACAATCGGGAGTGGTCAAATAGACCGAGTCCTTATACACCGCCGCGCCTCGATGGCCGATGTGGAACGCGGTATTGGGAGGATTTTCGTAATGCCAGAGTGTCTTCGCGGTGCGCGCGTCGACCGCCCAGATGTTGTCCGGCGTAGTCACGTAGAGGATGCCGTTCGCCAGAATCGGCGAAGCCTTGATGGACTGATTCTGGCCAGTCTGGAAGCGCCAAACCTGATGTAGGGAGCCGACATTCTGCGGTGTAATCCCGGCCAGACTGGTATGCCGCTGACCGGAGTAACCGCCGTGAAAGTTGAGCCAGCTATCCGCTGGCGGGTGCAGCAGATCTTTCGGATCGACGCCTTGCGCCGAACTGAGGGCGGTCAGAACCAGTCCAATGCCGAGAGTCAATGAAGGTCGCATTTACTTGAGTGTGTCCAGATAGGCGAAGACGTTATGCATGTCATTGTCGGTATATTTTCCCAATTGATCGAAGTGGGCCGACATCGGGTTGTCGATTTTGAACTTCACCGCATCCTTTGCGAAGGTTTTCCGCGCCCCCGCAGGATCGATAACCACGATAGTGAATTCATCCTCGCTGGCCAATCGCCCGCGGATGTTCTTGCCGGAAGCGAGCGTCACAGTGACTTTCGGCCGAGCCGGATCGGGCCGGCCAGCGGTGGGATAGAGCATCCGCTGCAATAGCGCCAATCCTTTATAGCGGGTGGCGATCCCGGCCAGATCGCCGGTGACGGAATGGCAGCCGGAGCAGCCACCGGCTCCGTTGAAATAGGTGCGGCCGGCCGTCGCGTCCCCGGTTGCCAGGTCCGCGGCGTCAACCGCGCGGCGCCCTCCGCCAAGCGCTTCGAACTTGGTCTTCTGGTCATGGAGGAAAGCGACGATCGTGCCCACATCCGCGTCGCTCAGGTCAAAGGCGGGCATGCCCCGCTCCGGGCGCCCTTTACGAATTAGGGGTCCGATCTTGTCTCCCCGTACGTCTTGGGCTACAAGCTCTGAGCGAGTGAGGTCCGGTCCGGTCTCGCCTCCCGCGGCATCGCGTCCGTGGCAGAATCCACATTGCGAGCTAAACCGCAGCTCGCCAGCTTGAACCTGCTCGATCGGGTAAGTTTGCGGCGTTAGCGTTAGCGGCCCAGGCTGGGAGGCCGGGCTCTGCGCTGGATTGCGTGGCGAACCTTTCGCCTTGCCGTTGTTTTGTTTCTTCATTGTACTTTTGCCTGGCGCAGCGGGCTGGCCGATGGTCTGGCCGCCGGGCCCTTGCCCGATCGCCATCGCCGCGGCAATCAAAGCCGCGAACCAAATCAGTATCGTTCGTCTCATGCTCTCAGCCATACTGGCGAAATCCGCGGCTGAATGCAACTCGTCAAGAACGCGTCCAATAATGTCACGTCGAACAATGTCACGTCCAATAATGTGAACATCTGAGTTCGAGCGGCTATTCCAAGGCCGATGAGAAAGGCCGCATTGTGAAAAAGCCGGGAGAGAAATCTGTGCCGTGTAGCTTCAGATGCCGGCAAACCAGGAGTAGCCGGCCTCCGGAGACGCCGAGCCGAGGCCTTTGCCGATGTTTTTCAGAGAATCCGTGACGGTGACGCGCGAGAGGTATTTCACGCTCTTATAGCCGAGCTGGCGCGCGACGCGCAGACGCAGCGGGGCGCCGTGGCGGGTGGGGAGATCCTGGCCATTCAGGCCGTACGCGAGAAACGTCTGGGGATGAAACGCGTCGGGCAGGTCCAAGCTGTCCCACGATTCATCGAAGGGAAAAACGGCGACAAACTTGGCCCGCGAACTGACCCCCACGAAATTCAAAATAGTAGCAAGCTGCACGCCGGTCCATTCAGCGATGAAAGACCAGCCTTCTTCACAGGCCTGATGCGTGATCTGAGAGCGCGAAGGAAAGCGCTTGAGTTCATCGAGCGAAAAACTGGACGGACGCGCGACCATGCCATCCACGGTGAGCCGCCAATCCGCGAAGCCGCCGGCCAGGAGGCGTTCGAAAGGCTCGGTTTGTGGAGGCTCGCCGCTGACGGGAACAACTTTAGAGATTTCGCTGCGATTGAATTCACGCGCGAGCGAATGATGCGACATCAAGACCCGCTGAGT
Source organism: Bryobacteraceae bacterium (assembly GCA_035569875.1). Taxonomy (GTDB): domain Bacteria; phylum Acidobacteriota; class Terriglobia; order Bryobacterales; family Bryobacteraceae; genus Palsa-89. The sequence goes on along the minus strand of DATMMD010000170.1, from coordinate 174 downwards.
GGCGTAGGTGAGCGTTTCGCCGAGGCCCCAAACGCCGCCGCTGTCGGGCGGGATGAGTCCGTAGCGGGAAGCCAGACGCGCAGCGATAGTCAGGCCGGCGGCACCTGCGCCAACCGCTAATCCAGCGGTGATAAGTCGACGGCGGGAGACGGGATCACTCATGAGGACTCCTTT
>DATMMD010000169.1:0-14763 GCA_035569875.1 Bryobacteraceae bacterium | reverse complement strand
CGGTTCCGGCTCGGGGAGCAGGCCGCGGCGCTTGGTCAGATCGAGAATTTCGCCCTTGTAGGTCCAGCACTTGATTCCGATCACGCCGTAAGTGGTGTAGGCCTGGGCAAAGCCATAATCGATATCGGCGCGCAAGGTATGCAGCGGCAACTGACCCTGGAGGTACCATTCACTACGCGCGATCTCCGCTCCGTTCAGGCGTCCGGACACGCGCACTTTAATGCCTTTGCATCCGAAGCGAAGAGCCGAATCGACTGCTTTGCGCATGGCTCTGCGAAAAGCCACGCGCTTTTCGAGTTGCAGCGCGATAGACTCGGCGACGAGCTGGGCATCCAGCTCGGGCTTGTGCACTTCCTGAATGTCGATGAAGACTTCGCGCTTGGTCTTCTTGGCCAGATCGGTTTTGAGCTTCTCGATCTCGGCGCCCTTACGCCCGATGATGATGCCGGGGCGAGAAGTGCGAATGGTCACGCGCAGCTTGTTGCCGGGACGATCCACCTCGATCGAGCTGACGCCGGCTGCTTTCAGCCGCTCACGCAGCGAGTCCTTCAAGTCCAGGTCTTCCTTGAGCAGCTTCGCGTAATCGGCCTTGGCGAACCAACGCGAGCGCCAAGTCTTGGTGACACCCAAGCGAAATCCGTAGGGATGTACTTTTTGTCCCACTATGCCTTCTCCTCGGTCTGCTTGTCGCCGACCATGACGGTGATATGGGCCATGCGCCTCTGATAGCGATAAGCCCGGCCCATCGGCGCCGGACGGATGCGCTTCATCCGAGGTCCCTCGTTCACGTACGCTTCGGTGACAATCAACTGGTCGACATCCACATCGTTGTTGCGGTTCTCGGCATTGGCGATAGCCGAGCGCAGAACTTTTTCCACCATGGGAGCAATGCGCTTGTTGGTGGATCGCAGGATGTTGATCGCTGCGCCAGCCTTCTGGCCGCGGATCATATCCACTACCAACCGCACCTTCTGGGGCGATGTTCGAACGTATCTAGCTTCTGCTCTGGCTTCCATGCTCAACTCCTAGGACGGTTTGGCCGTCTTCTCCGTTGGCGCCGCCCCGCCGGTAGTGGGCGCTGCCGCAGCCTTCACCGAATGTCCGCGGAACTGGCGCGTGGGGGAAAACTCGCCCAGCTTGCGTCCCACCATGTTTTCGGTGATATAGACCGGAATGAACTTCTTGCCGTTATGAACCGCCAGCGTGTGCCCGATGAACTCGGGCCGAATGGTCGAACGCCTGGACCAGGTCCGCACCACCTTCTTCTCGTTGCTCTGGTTCATCGCCGCCACTTTGTTCATCAGATGGTCGTCGGTGAACGGTCCTTTTTTTAGCGATCTGCTCATGTCCTGATCCTTATTTATTCGGCTTCCGGCTCACGATCCACTTGTCGGTGCGTTTGTTGTTACGCGTCTTGAAACCGCGCGTGGGCTGGCCCCAAGGCGTCACGGGATGCCGGCCGCCGGAAGTCTTGCCTTCCCCACCGCCGTGCGGATGGTCCACCGGATTCATCGAAACGCCGCGGTTATGCGGCTTTTTGCCGAGCCAGCGAGTCTTGCCGGCTTTGCCGTGCGATTCGTTTTCGTGCTCCACGTTGCCGACCTGTCCGATGGTCGCCATGCATTCCACCTGCACTTTGCGGATTTCGCCCGACGGCAATTTCAGAAGAGCTATCCCGCCCTCGCGCGAAACCAACTGTACCTGCGCGCCCGCCGAGCGAGCCATCTGCGCGCCTTTGCCGGGGCGCAGCTCGACGTTATGGATGACGGTGCCGGCGGGGATATTCTTAATCGGCAGCGCGTTGCCGATCAGGATGTCGGCCTCCGGTCCGGAGCTGACCGTGCGCCCGACCGTGAGACCAACCGGGGCGATGATGTAGCGCTTCTCGCCATCGGCGTAATTGAGTAATGCGATGCGGGCCGTCCGATTGGGATCGTACTCGATGGACGCGACCTTGGCAGGGATGCCAATCTTATCGCGCTTGAAGTCGATCACCCGATAGGCTTTCTTGGCCCCGCCGCCGCGGAACCGCGACGATATCAATCCCTCGCTATTACGCCCGCCAGTTCGTTTCTTCCCGGCCACCAACGATTTCTCGGGGTGCTGCTTGGTGATCTCTTCGCGCGAAACAACGGTGATAAAGCGGCGCGAAGGCGTCGTCGGATTGTAGGATTTCATCGGCATGCTGTATGTTCTCCGTTAAATCTCGGCGTACTCGGGCATCTTCTCGCCGGCTTTCAATGTCACGTAGGCTTTCTTCCAATCCGATCGATAGCCCGCAAAACGGCCGCGCCGGCGCAGCTTGCCAACTGCGTTGGATGTTCGGACACCCGACACCTTCACCTTGAACAACTGTTCGACGGCGGCTTTCACCTGTACCTTGTTGGCGTCGCGCGCCACTTCGAAGCACAGCGTGTGCTCGGCCTCTTTCTTGGCGACGCCTTTCTCAGTCACGATGGGGCGCTTGATTACTTCGTAAATGGTCATTTTGCGAGCGCCTCCGAAAGCCTTCTGGCGGCGTTCTCCGACATCAGCAAACCGGCATGGCCCAGCAAATCGTAAACACTGACTTCCCGGCTGGATACCAGCTTCACACCCGGCAGATTCCGCGAGCTAAGCGCCAGGTTGTTATTCTCTTCGTTATCCACCAGCAACACGGTCTTGGGAGCGCCTAGGACGTTCAGAACGGCCCGCATGGCTTTAGTCTTGTGATCGGAAAGCGTGAAGGTTTGCACCACCTTCAACTCGCCGTCGCGAAGCTTGGCCGAGAGCGCCGACCGCAACGCGCCCAGCAACATTTTGCGCGGCAGTTTGTAGCTGTAATCGCGCGGCTGCGGCCCGTGCGTGGTCCCGCCATGCCTCCAGAGCGGCGAACGGATAGACCCTACACGCGCGCGGCCAGTGCCCTTTTGGCGCCACAGTTTCTTACCAGAGCCGGATACTTCGTGCCGCGTCTTGGTCTTGGCGTTTCCGCCCCGCGCCGCAGCTTGCGAGTGACGCACCGCTTCGTAGAGCAGCGCCTCATTGACCGGCGCGTTGAACACTTCATCGGCCAGCTCCAGGGAGCCGACCACCGCGTTATTTAAGTCGACGATGTCCACACTCGGCATGGTTACCTCTTAGCCCTTCGCACCAGCACATACCCTCCGTTGGGGCCCGGGACCGCGCCCTTGACAACCAGTACGTTATCCTCGGCCACGACGTCCACTACTTCGAGATTCCGCACCGTTACCTGCTGGGTGCCCATGTGTCCGCCCATGCGAGTGCCGGGGAAAACCCGCGAAGGAAAGCTGGACGCCCCAATCGAACCCGGGGCGCGATGAAACATCGAACCGTGCGAACCCGGACCTCCCTTGAAATGATGCCGCTTGATGACGCTGGCGAAGCCGCGGCCCTTGCTGACGCCGATTACATCCACTTTGTCGGCCGGCTTAAACTGGTCGACCAAGACGCGATCGCCCTGCTTCAAATCGTCATCACCCGGCCGCATGCGCAATTCGCGCAAGAATTTCACACCGTCGGCACTGGCCTTCTTCAGATGCCCGGCCTCCGGTTTGCTGACGCGCGACGCTTTGGCGAACTCCACCAACCCGAGTTGTATAGCGTTGTAGCCATCCGTAGTGGGCGTTTTACGCTGTACGACCACGCAAGGTCCAGCCTTCAGCAGCGTGACCGGCACAGCCTGTCCGTCCGGCCGGAACACCTGGCTCATCCCGATTTTCTTTCCTAAAATGCCTGGGCCCATAAAATCTGGTGGTGGGTAGTGGGAGGTAGGGGTGGAATCAGAACCCCATGACCTACCTCCGACCACCCACCTCCTATCTCCTATTTACCTTTTCCAAACGCCTTGATCTCCACATCCACACCCGCGGGAAGATCCAGCTTCATTAGCGCGTCCACCGTGTCCTGGGTCGGCTCGAGAATATCGAGCAGCCGCTTGTGCGTCCGAATCTCGAACTGCTCGCGCGACTTCTTGTCCACATGAGGCGATCGGAGCACGGTGTAACGATTCTTGATGGTCGGCAGCGGAATCGGTCCAGCGACCTGCGCTCCCGTCCTTTTGGCCGTGTCAACGATCTCGGTCGTCGATTGGTCCAGTATGCGGTGATCGTACGCCTTGAGGCGGATACGGATGCGTTCGCGGAGGCTCATGATTATTCCAAAATCTCGGTCACGGTTCCCGCGCCCACAGTCCGGCCGCCTTCGCGGATCGCAAACCGCAATCCCTTATCCATGGCCACCGGCGTGATCAACTCCACCACCAAACCCACGTTGTCGCCCGGCATCACCATCTCGGTCCCAGCCGGCAATTCCGTCACTCCCGTCACGTCCGTGGTCCGGAAATAAAACTGCGGCCGGTATCCCTTAAAGAACGGCGTGTGCCGCCCGCCTTCATCCTTGCTCAATACGTAAATCTCGCCCTTGAACTTCTTGTGCGGCGTGATCGATCCCGGCTTGGCGATCACCTGCCCGCGCTCCACGTCATCTTTTTCAATTCCGCGCAGCAGCAGTCCGACGTTATCGCCCGCCCGGCCCTCGTCCAGCAGCTTCTTGAACATTTCCACGCCCGTCACCACCGTCTTGCGCGTGTCCCTAAACCCTACGATCTCCATTTCCTCGCCGACTTTGCAGATCCCCTTCTCGATGCGCCCCGTCACCACCGTCCCGCGTCCTTGAATCGAGAAAATGTCTTCGATCGGCATCAGGAACGGCTTGTCGATGTCGCGCGCCGGCAGCGGAACGTACTCGTCCACCTTGGCCATCAACTCTTCCACCGTCTTTTCCCACTTCTCTTCGCCGTTCAACGCCCCCAGCGCGCTCACCCGCACCACCGGCAGATCGTCGCCTGGGAACTGGTACTTCGACAGCAGCTCCCGCACTTCCAGCTCCACCAACTCGAGCAGCTCGGGATCGTCCACCATGTCCACTTTGTTCAATGCCACAACGATGCATGGCACTCCCACCTGCCGGGCCAGCAGCACGTGCTCGCGCGTTTGCGGCATCGGTCCGTCGGTGGCGGCCACCACCAGGATCGCGCCATCCATCTGCGCGGCTCCCGTGATCATGTTCTTGATGTAGTCCGCGTGACCGGGACAATCCACATGCGCGTAATGCCGGTTGGCGGTCTCATACTCGATGTGCGCCACCGCGATCGTGATTCCGCGGGCCTTTTCTTCCGGCGCGTTGTCGATGGAATCGAACGACCGGAACTTCACCTTCGGATTCTTCTTCCCCAGCACTTTCGTGATGGCCGCCGTGAGGGTGGTCTTGCCGTGATCGATGTGCCCGATCGTCCCAATGTTCACGTGCGGTTTGCTGCGATCAAATTTTTCCTTAGCCATGGGTGTTGAACTCTCCTATTAACGTGCTGCCTTCTGCTTTCTGCTATTTCGTTACTCTTCCTTGTATCTTGGCGACGATTTCCTCAGATAAGTTTTTTGGGACTTCCTCGTACTGTCCGAAATGCATGGTGAAGCTACCCCGGCCCTGCGTGCGCGAGCGAAGCTCGGTAGCGTAACCAAACATTTCCGACAACGGCACCATCGCCTTGATCAACTGCGTGGTACCGCGGACCTCGGTTCCTTCCAGGCGGCCGCGGCGCGAGCTCAGGTCACCGTTCACCGTGCCCATGTACTCTTCCGGCACCACGACTTCGATGCGCATCACGGGTTCGAGCAATACCGGCTTGGCGCGCCTGCAAGCTTCCTTGAAACAGATCGAGCTGCAGATCTTGAACGCCATTTCCGACGAGTCCACTTCGTGATAGGAGCCGTCGTACAACATTGCTTTTACATCCACCATCGGGTAGCCCGCGAGAATTCCGCCTTCTAGAGACTCGCGGACGCCTTTCTCGACAGCCGGGATAAATTCCTTGGGGATCGAGCCGCCCCTGATCTCGTTCTCGAATTCGAATCCCTTGCCAGGGTTCGGCTCGACTCGGATTTTGGTACGCGCATACTGGCCCGAACCGCCGGTCTGCTTCTTATGCGTGTAGTCGAATTCCGCGGTGCTACGAATGGTCTCGCGATAAGCCACCTGCGGCTTGCCGACATTAGCGCCGACATTAAACTCGCGCTGCATGCGGTCCACGATGATCTCGAGATGCAGCTCGCCCATTCCAGCCAGGATGGTCTGCCCGGTGTCGGGGTCGGTATTCACCCGCAAGGTCGGGTCTTCCTGCACCAGTTTCTGAATCGCCATGCCGAGCTTTTCCTGATCGGCTTTGGTCTTGGGCTCGATGGCGAGCTGAATGACAGGCTCTGGGAAATCGATCCGTTCCAGAAGAATCGGATGCTTGTCATCGCAAATGGTATCGCCGGTGGAGACGTTCTTCAGCACCGCCGCGCAGATATCGCCCGCCAGGATCTCTTGAATGTCCTCGCGCTTGTTGGCATGCATTTTCACCAATCGGCCTACACGCTCTCTGCGATTCTTGGCAACGTTGAAAATCGACTCGCTCGCGCCTAGCCGTCCGGAATACACACGGATGTATGCCAATTGGCCGACAAACGGGTCGGTCATGATCTTGAAAACCAGCGCCGAGAAGGGAGCGTCATCGGTCGCGGGGCGTTCTTCCATGACTTCCGGATCATCCGGGAGCGTTCCTTTGACCGGCGGGATATCGACCGGGGAAGGAAGGTAATCGACTACGGCGTCCAGGAGGTTCTGAACACCCTTATTCTTGAAAGCTGAGCCGCAGATGACCGGGAATATCTTTTGCGCGATGCTCGCCTTGCGGATTCCCTGCATCAGCTCGGCTTCTGAGATGGGCGACCCTTCGACGAATTTGGCAAATAGGTGATCGTCCGATTCGGCCACGGCCTCGATCATTTGCTCGCGATAGGCCTTGGCTTTATCCAACATGTCGGCGGGGATTTCGATTTCATCGTACTCGGCACCCAGCGTTTCGTCGCGCCAAACACGCGCTTTCATCGTGACCAGATCGATGGTGCCCTTGAATTGATCCTCGGCGCCAATGGGGATTTGAATCGCTACCGGGCGGCACTTGAGGCGATCGATAATGGTGTCGACAGAATGGTAGAAATCGGCTCCCACACGGTCCATCTTATTGATGAAGCAGATTCTGGGAACACCGTACTTGTCTGCTTGGCGCCAAACCGCCTCGGTCTGCGGCTGAACGCCCGCGACAGCATCGAATACCGCGACCGCGCCGTCGAGCACTCGCAAGCTGCGCTCCACTTCGGCGGTGAAATCCACGTGACCGGGCGTGTCGATGATGTTGATGGTGACGTCGCGCCACTCGCAGGTGGTGGCGGCGGAGGTGATGGTAATGCCGCGCTCCTGCTCCTGCTCCATCCAGTCCATGATGGCCGTGCCTTCATGCACTTCACCGATCTTGTGAGTGCGGCCGGTATAGTAGAGCACACGTTCCGTAGTGGTCGTCTTGCCGGCATCAATGTGGGCCATGATGCCGATGTTCCTCATTTTGTCGATCGGTACGGTACGGGCCATAAAAAACCTACTATTCGCTAACTACCATCGATAGTGCGCGAAAGCTTTGTTGGCTTCGGCCATTCGATGCACGTCATCCTTTTTCTTAATAGCTCCGCCGCGCATATTGGCGGCATCGTTCAACTCATTCGCCAGCTTCTCCGGCATGCCTTTTTCCGGACGGCTGCGCGCGTTCTGCAGAATCCAGCGGATTGCCAAGCTGGTTCGTCGATTCTGTGGGACCTCGACGGGCACCTGATAGTTGGCGCCGCCCACGCGCCGGGTCTTCACTTCCAGAAGCGGCTTGGCGTTCTCCACGGCCTTCTTGAACAGCTTCAAGGGGTCATCGGCGGTGCGCTCGCGGATGGTGTCCATGGCTTTGTAGAAAATCCGCTGCGAGGTATTCTTCTTGCCGTCCCACATCATCGAGTTCACGAATTTCTCAGCCAACGTGGAGTTATACAGCGGATCGGGCAGGATCTCGCGAGGTTCAGGTCTGCGTCTGCGCGGCATATCTTATTTCCCCGGTCCTTTCGGCCGTTTGGCTCCGTATTTCGACCGCCCCTGCTTGCGGTCCGTAACCCCGGCTGCGTCCAAAGTGCCGCGCACTACGTGATAGCGCACGCCCGGCAGATCCTTGACACGTCCGCCGCGAATGAGCACGATGGAGTGCTCTTGCAGGTTGTGGCCAACGCCAGGAATGTAGGTGGTCACCTCGATCCCGTTGGTCAATCGCACGCGAGCCACCTTCCGCAGGGCCGAGTTCGGCTTCTTCGGCGTGGTGGTGTAAACGCGCGTACAGACTCCGCGCCTCTGTGGGCACGCTTGCAGCGCCGGACTGGCCGTCTTGTAACGCGGCGGCCTGCGCCCTTTTCGCACGAGTTGATTAAACGTCGGCACGAATTTCCTCTCTAGACGTTGGGTTGTTTCGTTTACGTACGACGGCAGGCAAAGGGCCGATGCCGCGAAAAATTAAAAACTGCAAATCTGCGAGGGTACTTACTATGGACAGGCCCATGCCCTGACCGGCTCAAATTCCGATCAGAACCTCGGGGCCGACCCCCGGACGGACTCTCACAACAGAGAGGGGTAACCGGGAGTAGAAGACACGACTCGCCTAAACTCATTCCAGGATAACCGAGGGCCGTTAGGTTGTCAAATTGCTCTTACGAGAGGTAGTGGGTCCGTTTGAGCATCGGCCATTTTTATTGCGGAAGCGGCCACCCAAGATCAATTTTCCGGCTGTTTGACTTGCTCTATAGCCGTTCGAATTGTCACTTCCCGTTGATTAGCACGCGTCAACACGGTTCGTGCAAACGAGGCGTAGATTCGCCAACCGACAAGCGACAACGATGCGAGGCGGTTTGCCAGCAAAAGATCAGGAGTTTTAATTTGGCACATGCCATCGAATTGAATAACGTTACCCACGACGTCTTCAGCATCGTCCGGTAATGGTGGAATGTACATCGAATCGCGACGGCTAAACTTCAAAAGCATCCCCAGTTTTTCTTTTGCCTGCTGTTCGGATTTTTTGATCTCAACAATCCGCAAGAGGGAGGAGCAGGTAGCCCGACCGGCACCAAATCGCAAGAGGAGTTTAAGACTGCATATTTGGGGCGGCCAACTACTCGTTCTCCCAGAAAGTATGCTGATTCCGTAGTGACCAAATCGCCCTGCAAGAGAACAAATTCGTCCTCCGGCGTGTTGAATCCAAGTCCTGCCGCAACATGCTGTTCAATCGGTCGCCGTATAATAGCATTCTCACTATTAAAGAGAGCGATGCGCCCCTCGGTGCCTTTGAGACCTGAGCAAAACTTTTGAACATGTCCTATAGCATCCTCGTTGTGAGACAGGTTGCTTAACGCAACCTGGAGGTCAGCAAGGCTATTCATTTACCAAGGTCTGGGGATCTTGGCGGTTTCTAAATCAAAGTCGTCGTTGGCTTCTTCGGCAACTTCAGAAGGTGTCAAATACAAAGACTCGTGACCTTGTCTCTGGGGCAATTCTGGTGATTCGGCAATAAGGGATGCCGACTGAATGAGTAGGCGGACATGCTCTTCATCGGGATGTTTCACTACAACCTTTGCAGCCTGCATTATCAGTTTCAATCCCTTTTGCAATCGACACACATCCGAGGCGAGCCCCAGCAAGCCTTGAAAGTCAGCATCCCGAAGTATTCGAAACGTTCCAGCCTTAGTCCGTAAAGTGGCAACACCGTAAATTGGAAGTTCATCCAATCCGGAAGCGCCAGCCATACGGAATTGCTCGAACGATGTCCACACCGGGCCAGGAATCAACGGCTTGCCTATTCCAACGAAAGCGTTGGCAAGTTCATTTGTTGAGCAGATAGCGTTCTGTGAAGGCATAACAACCTATGTTATCGTCCGCAAACTAGTTTCTCAATAGATAGACGTTGGTTTTTACGGTTAGGACCAACGATTTTTGTAAGGTTTTTGTACTGGTACTCGGTTAGTTTCGCCTTCGCTTCGCCTAGGCTGATCTCTCTTAGTGGTATTTTACCAAGTTCTTCTTCTTAGAAACCCAATGCTGATCCCTTCGCTGACAGCTTCCAAATTTTCGCTCTTTGCTGTGATCGGCCCTTGCGTCGTGGCGCCTGTTCCAGTAGTCCGACGATATCGGCAATGTCCCACATGCGGTCTGTGACCCCAGCGGCGATCGCCGGCGTAACACTCAACGTCTGATGGATTCGCACCGAAATTGTAGTACATGAAGTGGAGCGAGATCGCCGCGATATGATGCTCCAGCTTTTTTTGAGAACGCATTCGTCAAACGGGTGAACCGTCTCATGTGCATTCGCACGGTCAAGTTCTGCCGTTCGATGTAGCTGGTCGAGACGTGCTTCGGATCGGGCTTACCAGTGATATCCACCGCACGGCAGCTTATCACTTCTGCAGGGCTGTACCGCGCTTCCCCAGGAGGCACATCAGCGCCATAAATCTTGATGAGCATCGCATGGTCGATATCGCTGCCAAAAAAGTGCTCCACTGCGTTTACGTAGACATTGTGGCCGTCAGTAGTCAATTGAATCCGGTTGCTCAATCGCTCCGAAAGACCCCTTGATAAACTCGCTTGCCGCGCTCGCTCCACGGTTGCCGACCATCCAGGTACAGCAGAGCTTCGTATCGGCATCAGGTGCGACCCACGTCCAAACGCTGCCGTACCCGAACTGTCCTTGCTTGTCCACAGGTAGGTTCTTATCCTTGGCTCCTACAAAGCTCTAGATTTCGTCGCATTGCACTCGCTGACACTTTAGGTTGCGGAGGGCCTTGTCCTGATACTCAGCGCAGGCCGCCCCGACTTCGATCTTCAAGGACGCGACAGTTTCCCGCGCTACACCCGTCATGCGGGAAACCGCACGGCAGGAAACACCCTCGACCAGAGCGGAGCTCACTTGGGCAATGGCCTAGTTTGAGCATCGGAAAGTTTTAGCTTCGCCGAAACCGACCAAGCAGCAACCACGTCACGCCCGTCGATCTCCCGTGATCCTGTTATCGTAAGAAGGTTTTCAGTTTTCGAGGAGTAATTCGACGAAAGCTTCCCCTATTTCGCTTACGAGCGCCATTGCCGTTGCGCTGACGTTTTGCTTATCGACCCTTTGCCTGGGTTGCGCAGCTCAGCGTTCGAACGCGGCCACTATCCCGGCTGGTCCTCAATTAACCCCGGTGTCACACAGGGTTCCGCAACTCGGAAAAGTGCAAAGGCTCATTCGGACTTGGTGGACGGCAAGACGGCGGGCCAGCGCTGTTATAGAGTCCAGAACGACAGTGGCCTAAATGACCCGCAGCGCCGACAGCGGCTCGATAACCGTCGCGCGCCTCGCCGGGGCCCATCCAGCGGTCAATAGCACAGCCGCCAGCACCGCGCCTGCACCGCAAAAGGTCGGCAGATCCCAGGGACCGACACCGAAGAGAAGTCCGGAAAAAAGCCGAGTTCCCGTCGAGGCGATTGGAAGGCCGATCACGATGCCGGTTAAACCGAGCATCGCCACCTCCCGCAAGACTAGCCATAGCGTGTCGCCACGATCGGCGCCGAGCGCCATCCGGATGCCGAGCTCGCGGGTCCGCTGGCTAACTCCATAAGAAACAATACCGTACAGTCCGACCGCCGTCAGAATCAGGCCCAACAACCCGAGCGTGCCGGCCAGTTCCGCGGTCATCTGGAAGGTCTGGGCGGAGAACCGGATCAATTCATTCTCAGTGGTGATAGTGAGCGGATCCAGGCGGGCTGAGACTGATTTCAGCGCTCGGCGCGCCGCCTGCGCGAGCCCCGTGGCATCGCCGTCAGTTTCGATAAAAAAGGTGATTTCCTGCTCGAAATTCGCCCAAAACGACAGATAAATGTACGGTTCGGGAGGCTCCCCGATGGAATTAATGGGTGCGTTCTTCACCACCCCGACGACCGTCAAAGGCTTACCCTCTGCGCCGCCGATCTGGATGACCTTGCCGACCGGATCCTCGCCCGGCCAAAAGCGCTGGCTCATCCGCTCGTTAATCAGGACAGAATTTGTGCCGGCGGTTTCGTCGCGCGGTTCGAATCCTCGGCCGCGCAGCACCGGCGTGCCCATGGTGCTTAGGAAATTCGCGGTCACTGAGTTGTACTTGATCTCGAAAGGAGGCGCATCCGCGAACTCGGGGCGACCGGGGAAGGTCACGCGCCGGAAGATGCCGTTGCTCGAAAGACTCAAAGGCGCCCGAACGGCGGCGGCTACACTGCGAACTCCCGGCAGGGCTTCAAAGCGCTCGATCACCTCGCGATACAGCTCGGGCTTGGCGTCGCTCTGCAGCCACACCAACAAAAGCGGCTTTCGGCCGAAGCCCAGATCGCCGGTGCGCGTATTGGCGAAACTGCGAACCAGCACTCCGGCCGAGGCCAGTAATGTCATGGACACAGCCACCTGCGCAACGACGAGCAGATTTCGCAGAGGCCAGCGGCGGCGCCGTCCGCCAAACGCAGCTTCTCCCTTGAGAGCGGGGATCAGATCCGGCCGCGTAGATTTCCAGGCCGGCGTCAAGCCGAAAAGCAAGATAGTCAGGGCGGAAACCGAAATACTGAAGATCAAAACTCGGGAGTCGAATTGGAAATCTTGGGCAGCGTAAATGCCTGGCGGCTGCACCATAAGCGCAGGCAAAATCCGGATCAGGATCGAACCAATGATAAGGCCCAAAACGAGCCCGGCCGCGCCCAGCAAAATATTCTCGGCCATAAGCTGGCGGATCAGTCGTCCGCGACGGGCTCCCAAGGCCAGCCGCACGGCCATCTCGCTACCACGCGATCCGGCCCGCGATAGCAGCAGATTGGCGACGTTCACCGACGAGATTAGAACCACCAGCAGCACGATCGCGAGCAGCGCCAAGCCGTTGGTTCCGGCCTCATCCAGGCGGTGCTTGAGATCAGGAACAACCGTAGCCCGACGGCCACGATTGCTCGCAGGCCAAGTCTCCTCCATACGGAGTGCAACCGTCCGCATCTGTTGGTCCGCAAATCTCGCGCCCGCGCCCGGAGCCAGGCGTCCGATGACGCGGAACCAACGGCTGCCGCGCTGTTCCAACTCCTTGACGTCGCCAAGCTGTGCCCAGGATTGCTCCGAGAACCATAGATCGCGATCTCCGCTGGTCTCAATCGATCGAAAACTCGGCGGCAGGACTCCGATCACCGTAACCAGAACCTGGTTGGCCCGTTGAACCCGAAGTTGTCGACCGATAATCTTGGGATCGCCGCCACAATGCCGGAGCCAGAAACTATTTCCAAGAACCACCGTGGTCGCACTCGCGGGGTCCGCTTGGTCCTGTGGCGTGAACAGCCGCCCCAGCGCCGGCTTCACGCCCAGCGCTGTAAAGAAATTCGGCGAGACCAGGTTTAGCGTCACCAGTGTATGACTGTCTCCTTCAAGTAAGGACAATCCACGCCCGCCGACCGCCGCGAGCTGCCGTAGCGCCGTCGCCTGTTGCTTGAAATCCAGATACTCCGGGTAGGAAAGCATTGCCTCGCGATCCTGATCGGTTACAGAAAAGACACGGACGATCTCGCCGGCCTTGGGCACGGCCATGGGCCGGAACCAAAGTGCGTCTATCAGACTAAAAATCGCCGAATTAGCCCCGATCCCCAGGCTGAGTGACAGCGCGGCTACGAAGGTAAATGCCGGACGAGAGGCCAGGGTACGGAATGCCAAGCGGAAGTCACGCAGCATATTACATTTGACGAGCCATCCGCGTTGAAGTGCCGCGGAATCCGATGCGATAGACTAATTGGGTAATCAGCATGCACTACAGCCGGATCTCAGCTTTTCTGCTGGGCGGACTCCTTATTGGCAGTCTGTTCATGGGGTTCGTCGCCACCGGGAATTTTCAGACAGTGAGCGAAATACTGAAGTCTCCTCCCCCGCAAGCCGAGAAAATGATCAAGGCTCTAGGCGATGAGAATGCACGGCTCCTGCTGCGCTATCAGGCTGGCGAAGAAAATCGGCTCTTTTTTCAGACCTGGGAAACCGCGCAACTCGTCCTAGGGCTGTTGTTGGCAGCCTTGTTATTTCTTATGGGCAACCGGCGCCTGCTGGCCGGTCTCGCGGGCGCGATGCTGATTCTGACAATCTTCCAGCACTTCAAAATCACACCGGAACTCGTGTGGCAGGGCCGCTCGATCGACTTTGTACCGGTCGACGGGGATCCTTCGGCGCGCCAGCAGTTCGGCAGGTTGCATGCCGCCTACGGAACGATCGAGGTGGTCAAACTGCTGCTGTTGATCGTGATCGGGATCGGTCTATTTCCGCGCCGCCGGCCTTCCAGCCAACGAATCCAGATCGATGCGGTCGATTACACCCACCACCGCCATGTCGATAGGTGATTCAGGCCGTCCCACGCTGGTCATCGCACTGAATCCTTCCGTGACAAGCAACACGCGATCGCCTACGCCTGCATCCACTGCGTCGAAGGCGATCACGGCATCGCCGCGCTTGGAGCCATCCAGATCAACCGGCTGAACGATCAGAGCCTTGCGCCCGGCGTGGCTTTGGTGTTTGTGGGTGGAGACTAACTCGCCGATAACATGCGCGATGAGCATTTAGGGGTTTCGCTCCAGATGTAAATTGTCGACCACGCCGACAATTGTGTTATCCGTCGGCACCTCGGCGGGCAGAAATGGAAAGCTCGATTCCTTTCCGCGGCACCAGTAGATCAGTTCGCCGGGCCCCACTCCGACCGCATCCAGCATGACAAGGCACTTGGCAGTCTCGGTAAGATCCGGTTTCAAGGGCTGGATGATCAGCAGGCGTTGGCCCGTTAAAGCCGCATCCTT
>DATMMD010000168.1:0-15112 GCA_035569875.1 Bryobacteraceae bacterium | reverse complement strand
CTTTCTGCAGCTTGCGTTGTGGCGAACTAGGGAGGTCTGGCCACGAGTGATCAACGTGGATGGCCATCCAGCGTATGCTCGCGCCATCGCGGAACTGAAGAGCAGTGGCGAGTTGGGGTGGCGCTGTCGATGCCGACGCTGTCCTTATTTGAACAACATCGTCGAGCAGGACCATTGTTTTATCAAGAAAGCACATCGCGGCGAGCCTTTGGTTCCGTTCGGTGGAGGGCGCACTACAGACCGTTGCTGGCTACGAGCGATACGAAAGGGACAAATCCGATGGCTTCCCAAGGGCGATGTTGTCGGCCAGGTCCAATTCATCCAGCGAATTCTCAGCATGTCGCTTGATCACCAGTCTCGCTGGTTCGACCGCGACCTCTCAACGCTGTTTGCGACAGATCCTATTTTCTCACCGTCGGGATTAAGCTCGCCTGGCACGGCGGTCACGACAATGGGGATAGACTATCGAAAACTTGCCATCGTTCGGTCCGCCACCCAGAGGCCGAACGAAGACGACGTGAAACTAGCCAGCGCAGTAGAATTGTCCTCAGGCAGACGCTGAGGCATCTCATGGATCCCGACCGCTGGCGGCACGTCGAGGAGCTCTACCATGCGGCACTCGCACACGAAGCGGGAAGGCGCATGGCGTTTCTGGCAGAAGCCTGTGCGCAGGATGACGAGTTACGGCGGGAAGTCGAGTCGCTGCTCGCACAACAGGGATCGGCGTCGGAACGGCCGGCATGGGAGGGTGCGGCGCACCTGCCGGAGGATTCCCCAAGTACCCAACTGGCACCGGGGACGGAGTTGGGACCGTACCGAATCGAGGGACAGCTCGGTTCCGGCGGAATGGGCAAGGTATACCGCGCATTGGACACCCGGCTGGGTCGCGCCGTCGCAGTCAAAATCTCTGCGGACGAGTTCAGTAAGCGATTTGAACTCGAGGCGCGTCTGATATCGGCGCTGAACCACCCCCATATCTGCACACTGTACGACGTTGGATCGTTGCCATCCGGCCGCGGTTATATCGTGACCGAGCTCGTGACAGGTCAAACCTTGAGCGATTGGCTCAAACACTCACCTGCCGTCGAACGCGGTGTGGAGACTGTACGGCAAGTCCTGGAGGCACTTCGCGCGGCGCACGCCGCGGGCATCATCCATCGGGACCTAAAACCCGCCAACATCATGGTTCGTTTCGATGGTTACGCCAAGGTGCTGGACTTTGGTCTTGCGAAGCGGATGCCGTTCTCGGCCCTGCTTCCGGAGTGCTCCACAGAAACGGTGTTGACTTTTCCAGGCCGGATCCTCGGCAGCGTCGCCTATATGTCGCCCGAGCAGATCTTGGGGCATGAGGTCGATCAGCGTAGCGATCTATTTTCCCTCGGCATTATTTTCTACGAGATAATAGCTGGGCGACACCCGTGGCCGAGCCAGTCAACGGTGGATACGCTACACGCGATTCTCCACGATGAACCGCCTCGAATACGGTCCTCTTTCGCAGGCGTAGTAGACAAGCTTCTCCGAAAAAATCGTGAGGAGCGCTATCCGTCAGCTGAAGCGGTGCTTGAAGCGCTGGTGGGACCTTCGCGGGCACATCCGGCTGACAACACGGCCCCGCCGGGATACACAAGCGAGGAACTCGTCTTGCCTGTCCCTTCTCAAGCAAAACATCCGGGGGGCGGGTTCCAGTGGCCGACCGGCGGGTTCCGCTGGCTCGTCGGCGTGGCCACCCTGATTGCCGTCGCAATCTCGGCATGGTTCTGGCTTCGCGGGCCTCACCGCACGCCGCCTATCACGCCCCTCTCCATGGCGGTGCTCCCTTTCCAGTCCTTGGTCCAATCCGAGCCGGACGAATTCCTGGAACTTGGCATGGCTGACGCTCTCATCACCCGGCTGAGCAACCTCAAGCAGCTCGTGGTTCGACCCACTAGCGCTGTTCGCGCCTACACGGACCCGAAGCGGGACCCGGTAGAAATCGGCAAACGTCTGAAAGTAGCGTACGTAGTGGAAGGGAGCGTCCTGCAAAAGGCTAATCGCATTCGCATCAGTATTCAGCTCATCGGATTGCCGGAGGGGCGACCGCTCTGGGCGGAGCGCTATGACGAATCCTCAGGCGATATTTTCGCCGTTCAAGATGCCATCTCTACGCGCGTGGCCTCGTCGTTGGCCCTGAAGCTCACCGGAGAGGAGGCCAGCCGACTGCAGAAGAACCCGACCTCAAACACTGAAGCCTTTCAGTTGTATCTGCGAGGCCGCTATTTTTGGGACCGGCGGACCAACGAGGACCTCAACAAAGCGCTCGGGTACTTTAACGAGGCGATTCAGCGCGATCCAAACTTTCCGCTGGCCTATGCCGGAGCGGCGCAGTGCTACGCTCCGATGATATGGCTCGGATTCAGGCGCGGCGACGACGCCACCTTCAGCGAATGGCGCCATTTCGTCAGCCGTGCCCTGGAGCTCGACCCCGATATGGCGGATGCGTTCGTTTCCCAGGCTGCGCTCCGGACGTTCGAGTGGAATTGGTCCGGGGCCGAGCAATCTTTTCATCGGGCCATTGCGTTGAACCCCAACGATCCCTTGGCCCACATTTGGTACGGATTCTTTCTCTCGGCTCTGGGACGGGTAGAGGAAAATCTCGCGGAGCGAAGACGCGCGTTGGAACTCGATCCTCTCAGCTGGAACGCCAACGCCGGCGTAGGGATTGCTTTGGGCGCGATCGGTCGGCATGACGAGGCGATCCAATTCCTTCACACTGCGGTGGAGCTGAACCCGAACTTTGTCTTCACCAGACAAAACCTGGGCGAGGAATACCTCGCCACGGGCAAGCCGGCTCTCGCCGTCGCGGAGTTTCAGGCGGCGCAAGACCTTCCTTCGTTAGGGTACGCGTACGCCGTCAACCGTCAAAAAGGGGAGGCCCTGCATGTCCTCGAGCAAATGCGGAAAAACCCGTCGACCAATTCGTTCGATCTCGCGATTGTCAATGTGGGCTTGGGGCGCACAGCCGAGGCTCTCGACGGTCTGGAGCAGGCCTATCGGGAACGAGTTCCTTCGCTTATGCTTCTTCGTACGGATGTACGATTGGCGAGCCTGCGCGGAAATCCCAGACTTGAGGCCATTGCCACAGCAATGCATATCCCAGACCGATAGAACCTCGACGCTGGCAGAGAAAACTTTACAGGAGGCCCCTGGCACATGGGTGTTGTCGAACCCCTGGGCGTCCTTCTATCACCCTCCGGAGAGCAGCAGCGCGCGGGCCAACTGCCGCAACCATGAGCGGCGGCCTGTTCCACATAAGCTTGATGATGTATTATCTGGGCGTTGGTCAACTCGACGCAGCGATCGACTGGGATGAACGGGGGATCGAACAGCGCCAGCCGCTTGCAACCCAAGCTGCCTCCGCTCTACCCCTCAAACCTCTGCGCAAACACCCCGCTGGCCCAAGCTGGAGAGGATGATGATTTCACTTAGACAGACCAGTAGCATCGTTTTTCAGGCCAAGTTCTGTCCTATTGGTCGGGAACTCGGAACCAATTCTTCTTGCGACTCTATTGACGCAACTCGCACCTCGTAGCGGTCACCGAGCGAGAAGTGGCTCGGACATTTGCCCTAACGTGGCTTCAGCCGCCCCGATAATTCGTATTATCGCTAGCGAATCCGGCTTCCGAGTACGCCAAATACACCCGCCATTCCGCGCGGATTGGCGACAAACCGTCAACGTGGATTTTGAAAACGCTCTACGTTTCATCGCGCTCTCATCCGTATAGGGATGATACGCTCTGCTTGAGGAGCACTGTGCCAGACAAGTCAAATGGTTACGAACCTATTGCCGAGAACTTTACCCGCGCACGGACACGCACTATTGGATCGAGGATTGTTCGGGAGTGGGCGAAGGGGCTGCCGCCGGGTGCCTCGATACTCGACATCGGATGTGGGTGCGGGATACCAATTTCGGAGGCGTTGCTCCAGGAAGGGTTCACGGTCTATGGCGTAGACGCGTCAGCAACCCTTGTCTCGAAATTCCGAGAACGGTTTCCGAACGCTCCCGTGGAATGCAGTTCGGTGGAAGATTCACCCTTTTCAGCCGCACCTTTGATGCCGTCGTCGCTTGGGGCCTGATCTTCATTCTTCAAGCCGGGGCTCAACAGAGATTGATCGGCAAGGTTGCCCGCACCCTGAATAGGCAGGGCCATTTTCTATTCACTTCTCCGAAGCAAGTTTGCACGTGGATGGACAGCATGACGGATCTTCCTTCGATCTCACTGGGGCATGAAGTATACGAGCAGGAGCTAGGTGCGCACGGCCTCGTATTGGTTGGCAATGATGAGGACGAGGGCGAAAACTACTACTACTTCGCCACAAAGTCCTGAATTTTGAAGCTGCATCCCCCGCTTACTGCGGCCTTCGTTGCCCAAGCTTTACTTAAAGGTTTTTCGCAGTAGCCGAACGTAAAACGCTCGGATTCTTCCCCGTTTATTGAAGTTTGATCTTCGGCGCCGGTTCACGCGCCGCCGGCTCGAACAATCCGAACGAGAAGATCGCCGTGGCCGATGCGATGGCGACGTATTGCTTCCCGTCCACGGCGTACGTGATCGGTGAAGCCGTCAGACCTTCCCCCATTCCGAAGTGCCAGAGGTGTTCGCCGTTGCGTGCGTCGACGGCTACCAGTTGCCCCTGATCGTCTCCAAAAAAAACTACGCCACCGGCCGTGGAGACGGTCCCCGCCCACGCGTCCGCCGTGGGAGTCACAACCGGATATTCCCACTTCTTCGCGCCGGTCTTGGGATCGTAGGCACGCAGAAAAAACTCGCCGATGTCGGCGGGCTTCGGGCCGGCGCCACCGCCCGAGAAGTTCTTCTTCGGCTCGGGATCGAGCGACGAACTGGTATAGACGTCGCATTGCTCCAGCGTCATCACGTAGAACAGCCCGGTCACCGGATCGAACGACGGCGACATCCAATTGGTCGCCCCGCGCACGCTGGGGCACACGCGGTTGCCCGTCGCTGTCGGATCCTTGCCCGGCACCAGGATCGGCCGTCCCTTGGCATCGATCCCACTAGCCCAGTCCAGCTTCTCCACTAGAGGCGTGGCGTTCAGATACTCGCCCGTCACGCGATCCAGGACATAAAGAAACCCGTTGCGGTTGGCGTGGAGAACAAGCTTGCGCATCTTTCCGCGATACGGCAGGTCCACCAGCACCGGCCATGCCTGCGCGTCCCAGTCGTGCGTATCGTGCGGCGTGAACTGGAAATACCACTTCATCTTGCCGTTGGCGGCGTCCAGCGCCAGTAGTGAGCTCGAGTACAGATTGTCGCCTTCCCGGTCCCGGCCAAAGAAATCCGGCCACGCATTGCCGGCGGTCCAGTAGACGAGGTTCAGCTCCGGATCGTAGGTGCCCGAAAGCCACGTGGCGCCCCCTCCGTACTCGATCAGCTTGCCCCACGTCTCGGAGCCCGGTTCGCCTTTTGCCGGAATCGTGTAGGTGCGCCACAGTTCCTCGCCCGTGGACGCAGAAATCGAAGTTATGTACCCGCGCATGCCCGTATCGCCCCCGGCCACGCCTACGAGAACCTGGTCCTTCAGAGCCAGCGGCGCCGACGATGCGTAGAGCCCGTCCTCGACTTTGCCGTATTGCTTCTCCCAGATCACGCCTCCCGTCCTCCGGTCCAGCGCTACCAGGTGGATGTCTCCGGTCACGAAGAAGACACGGTCGCCCAGGATCGCGGCGCCGCGATTCACCGCCTCCTTCTTCGACCGCGTGTCCTTATACTGCCAGATCAAGGTGCCGGTGCGCGCGTCCAGAGCGCGCAGTTCGTTGCTGGCCGTCACATACATCACGCCGTTGTAGACAATCGGATTGGTGCGGAGTCCATTCGCTTTGGGAATGTGATGGACCCATTTAGGCACGAGCGATCCGGCGTTGGCCGTGGTGATCTGTTTTAGCGCGCTGTGGCGCTGCGCCTGGAAGTCGCCCGCGTAGGTCAGCCAGTTCTCGGCCGGCCCACGCAGGATGTCCTCGTAGCGCACCTGCCCCAGGCCCGCGACGGACAGAAACACCAATAGGAGCGGATGTCGTATCATCAGTTGCCTCTTGCTTCTTTCTTCGGCTCGATCGGGCGCGCGCTTTGTCGGCTCAAATAAGCGAGGATGTCGTCTAGTTCCACCTTGTTCAACCGCTGCGCATAATCCTTCGGCATGGGCGATCCCTTTGACAACTTGATCTCCTGGATCTCCGACATCGACAGCAGATGCAGGTTGCCGTTCGCCTCCTGCAATTCCAGCGAGTAGTTCGTTCGATTGCGGGCCACTCCCGCCAACGTGGCGCCGCTGCGCAGCACCACCCACACCGACTTGTAGCCGTTCACACCGCTAGCATCCGGATCGAGAATATCCTGACGCAATTGCGGCAGCGGACGCGTGGCGCCAGCATTGGTCAGATCCGGGCCGAGCTTGCCGCCCCGGCCGCGGATGCTATGGCACTCGCCGCAACCGCCCTTGCCCCAAAAAAGAGCCTCGCCGGCCCCGGGGTTCCCGGGCGCCTGGGACTCGATCGCTGGAGCGGTCAGCGACCTCACAAAGGCGACAACCTGCCATGTTTGATCCTCGCTTAACTGTGCGGCCGGCATCCCCCCACCCGGAACTCCTTTTTGGATAACCCGGTAAAGCGTCTCCTCGTCTACGGGATGCCAGTAAATCCGCTCGCGCAGATTGGGTCCGCGGCCGCCCTGTCCCTCAGCGCCGTGACATGCGGCGCACCCACCGGCGAACAGCGCGCGTCCGGCTTCGATCGCAGCCGGAGCGCCAACGAACGGATGCTTCGGTTTCTCATTCTCGTGCTGGGCGGCCAGCGGCAGCACCAGACCTAGTAATAGAACCGCGATGCGATACATTCCGCTAGTCTATCCGAGTCGAATCATCTGCCGCTACGCGTCCCGTCGTCCTAACGAAGATAAGCTGACGAGCTCCGGCGTCTACTACGGTGCGGGTAACCGATCAAACAGGCATAGAAATGGAAGGACCTTTGAGTAGGCTTCTTCCTGCTCAGTGCCTAATTTTCTGAGCCGGGAATCACCTGGCAGCAGCCCGTTAAGTCGCAATACCGGCACCTACTCGGAGGCGAGGGCGGGCGGACAATTATTTTCTTGCGGCGCCTTCGGAATCAATCGGTTTGTGATTTCGGGGCGGCCTCCACTCGGCCTGGGTCATGTGCCAAAACCTTCCAACGAACATGTTCATCTCGCCAATGAATACAAAGGTCGAAATGGCGCGCGCGCAAGTGTGTCAAAACCTGATCATTTCGGAACGGTTGGTCAAACAAAGGCTGGCTTATGTTAAACCAATTGACAACCCGAACGTTGCTAAGCGGGGGTGGCGGAGAAAGTTCGGGGTGGAGTTCCCTCTCGTCGATGCTGCAGACATTCATGGGCTGTAGAACAACTTTGGGGCGCGGAGTGTCCAGGAAAATGAAAGCCGCTGAACGGCTGACAGGTCATCGACACGGAGGTTGATCGCTTGCGAAATTCACCCGACTAACCAACCCGACGGAAGCCAGCCGAGCGAGACCCCAGTCATGACTGCGCCGAGGAGCACCACCACTCCGGCGGACGCAATCGACGTCCAGCGCATCCATGGAGCGCTTTCGTTTCGGATGCGCTTCGGAAGGACTCGTTTGGTAGAGATAACGATCGCGCCAATTCCCATGAGTACACCGGCAAGACCCAGGCTAAACGAGATCAGCAGCAGCAGACCCAACCCGATGCGCCCGAGAGCGATAGCGCCCAGGAGCAACACTAATGCGGATTCGCAGGGCACTAAGCCGCCGCTGACGGCTAGAGTGGTCAGGCTACCCCAGGTAATCTCGCCTGCGGGCACGTGCGTGTGGCCGCCGGGGACATGATGGTGAGTGGCGTCGTGTCCATAGTCGTGAGGGTGCGCGTGATCGTGGGTCTGCGGATGGGGGTGATCGTGATCATGATGGTGGTGATGATGATGATGTCGATTCTGTTGAGCGCTGATACGCTTACACAACATTCCGCCGCCGATAATGGCAATAGACAGCCCCGAGATCACTCCCAGAATCTCCGTGATTTTTTCAGGGACGACGAAACGGAATAGGAATAGCGTCGCCAGACCCAGGGCGAACACACTAATGGTGTGCGTCATAGTGACCATGAGACCTAAGAACGCCGCGTGTTTCATGGTTCCACGCGAGCCAACCAGGTAGGCGGCCATAATGGTCTTGCCGTGGCCGGGTGTCAGTGCATGAGCTGCACCTAGACCGAATGCGACGATGAGAGCGGCAAGAAGGATTTGCAGCGGAGTGTCCGCGCGATGCAATGTTCGCGACAGAAAATCGTTTCTTATTACGGCGCCCGCCGGTGCATTCTGGGGCGTGGCGGCGGAAGAGGGTAGTGCCACCTTGGAGGCCGGCTGCGGAATTGCTCGAATCAATGGTTTCGAAGGCTTAAGGATGGGCCTGCCGGCGATGACCGGTGCATCTGACGCCCACTGAAACTCCGCGCGCAAATCCTGAGGAGGAGCCAGCATGGGATCGGGAGGATAGGCCGTCAGGGCATGGCTGCGATCCTGATCGCTCTGGCTGGAGCTCTTCAACCGGGCGTGATCAGCCGCAATGACGATCTCCTTCCAACCAGCACGGCCGTCATAGTTATGATCTTCATACTCCAGATGTCCGGACGTTTCGCTTAGTTTCATCTTCGCGGTGATGCGAAGAATGGGTAAATTGCCCGCCCCGTCTGCAATCACCGCGTCGGCGCCTTCGAGAAGCGGAAGGACTGGCCTGCCATCCACGCGAAGTGACAGGTTGTTCATCCAGATGCTGGCCTGCTCTTCAGCCTTACGCCTCATTTCCAGCTGTGGACTATTGCGATCGAGGCCCCACTCGCGCAGTAGTTCGAACGTTGGAATCTCAGCCAGATCCATTACGTAAAGCATTTTAGTTCCGCGCGGACTGACCTCAAACTTCATGTAGTGGTTGGCGCTGAAATTCCCGAGCGGATGAGCCGTAAGTAGTGTTACGGAGGAGGCAATGACTGCGAAGGTCTTAATGCACATTCAGCTTGTATTACGAATTCGGGACCTAATTGGATGCGGCCTCGGCTTTTTCTTACGGAATCGAAATCCGAATCGATCCGCAAATCGTAACACTGGTGTCGCAACTCTCCATCACTTACGTCGTTGCGGCCAATTAGGAGAAGAGAAACATGCAACAAAACAATCGCCGATGGTGCCGGATCGGCGCCGCAGTCCTGCTGCTTAGCGCAGGGGCGTTCGCGGCTAGTCATCGGAACGGCCCCATGCTGCTCGAGGACCAAACCGCCAATCTAAACGACTTTTATATATTCCGGAGTTATGAGACCGGCCGAAGCGATCACGTCGTCATGAGCATGAGTGCGCAGGGCTTCCAGAATCCGGACAACGGGCCCAGCTATTACAAGTTTTCCGACAACGTGGCGTACCGATTCAACATAAATAACCAGCGCGGTCTGGACGGGCGGCCGGACCTCATCGTGGACTTCGCTTTCAACACGACGTTGCGGCCGAACCCGACCTTCGTCTCTTACTTCGGGACCATCAAGAGCATTGATGACCCCGGAATTTTTCTCTATCAGACTTACACGGTAATTGCCCGGAACCAAACGACCGGCCAGACAACATATTTCAGTACCGATAAGAATGGCCACGCTCTTTCAGTAGCGCCACCGAACCTGGGGCCAAAGAGCACGCCGAACTACGAGGCGACGCTCGGCCAACCCTCGGTGTTTACCCTCAGCAATGGATGGCGCGTGTTTGCCGGGCCCCGCGATGACGCGTTCTTTTTCGACAGCGGTGCCACTTTCGACACGCTGAATTTCCGCTCACCCGCTCCTGTTCTGTCGGGAGGCGCCGATACCGGTCCCGGGCCACAGTATCCCAACGCCGTCGATGGTTTCGCAGGTTACAACATCAGCTTGATAGCTCTCGAGCTGCCCATTACCGCTGTGACGGCCGATGGCACCGTGCCCACCGATCCCACGGCTTCCAACGCCAAGATCGGGGCATGGGCCTCCACGCTCCGTCAGCAGGTCACCGTGCGCCCGACGCCGGCGGACCCCCTCTATTTTGGTGACTTCGTTCAAGTGGACCGTGTAGGCAATCCTCTAACAGTGGAAGCGCTGATTCCGCTTCCCATGAAGGACTACTGGAATCGCAGTCAGCCGGCCGACGACCAGCAGTTCGCCCAATACATTGGCAATCCGTTTTTTGCCAGCGGCATTCTGAATGGTGTCTTCGGTCTGAAGGTTCCGCCAGCGCCCCGCAACGACTTATTGGGCGTTTATGTTCCGGACATCACGCGTATCGACCTTACCATTGCCCCGACGCCGCTGGCGCAGCAGAACCGCCTGGGCCCGCTGGGCGGCGACAATGCCGGTTGGCCATTCGGTGGACGCCGGCCTAACGACGACGTGGTAGACATCGGATTCCGCGCGCTAGCCGGTGTGTTGGTTCCCGGGTTCACGAATGTGCCGCCGCTCGGCGACGGCGTAAATGAAAATGACGTGCCGACGCTAGATCACTTTCCATTCCACGCGCCACCTCATGCCGGGTACCTCCATAGTCAGGAGAACGGAACCAACGGCAACGGCACGCCAACCGGCCAGTAAAAGTGTATGAAATTGTTCGCATATGTTTTCCTGCTTAGCGGCATTTCAGCCTGGGCGCAATCCACTGCCGACGGCATTGTCGGGGCGTTATCGGATCGTGCTCTGGCTGAACATGTCGCCATGCTCAAGACTGACGACCGCATCGCGATGTATAGCGCAATCGCGAGTACGAAGCCCAGTGATACCGCCCATTATCAGGTCCTCCTGGCGTCGACGTACGTCCAGAAGACACGCGAGACCACCGACTATTCTTACCTGGATCATGCGGTTTCAATTCTCGAAAGCGTGCTCTCGTCAGATAGCTCCAACTACGAAGCGCTGCGTCTGTTGACCGTTACGCAATTGGAACGTCATCTATTCGCTACGGCCGTAGATTTTTCGCAGCACTTAATCAAGATCAATCCGGCCGATCCGTGGAACTGGGGCACGCTGGGGGACGCCTACATCGAGATGGGCGAATATGACAAGGCTGCGGAGGCGTATCAGAAAATGGTTGCCCTCCACCCCGACCTGGCCAGCTACAATCGCGCCGCCCATTTTCACTTTCTATACAACGATGTGCCGGGAGCTATCGTCATCATGAAAAAGGCGATCGAGGCCGGAAGTTCTTCGCCTGAAAACGTCGCCTGGTGCATGGTGGATCTGGGGAACATCTATTTCAAGAGCGGCCAGCTCGCCCTGGCGCGACAATCCTTCACCGATGCTCTTCGCACCTTCAAGAATTACCATCCAGCATACGCCGGGCTGGGCCGAGTGCTCGCGGAAACTAACGATATCGCCGGAGCCATTGCAAACTACAGCCGCGCCCAGGAAATTACTCCCCTTCCGGACTACGCGGCCGCACTGTTTGACCTCTACAAGAAGAGCGGCCAGGAAGCGTTGGCTGGCAAGCAGATGGATCTGCTTGATGTTATCGACAGAGTGTCCATTGCGAACGGAGAGAAGGCGAATCGTAATCTGGTGCTGGCGTTCGCCGACCACGATGTGAAGCTTCGCCGGGCGCTCGAACTGGCGCAGGCCGAACTTGAATTCCGGCGGGATGTGTACAGTTATGACGCGCTCGCCTGGGCGCTTTACAAGAACAATCGTGTGATAGAAGCCAAACAGTACATGGAGAAGGCGCTTCTGCTCAAAACGCCAGAGCCTGGGTTCCGCCTCCACGCTGAAGTCATCATGCAATCCGCGGAAAGGTCTGCCCAATGAGAATTTGGATATTCTGCCTTGCTCCCATGCTTGCAATTGGCGCGGACCAAACTACTCTTGAGCACCTGTTTGATGGAAAGCTGAATTCCTCGCAGCGGGCTACTGCCTGCTTCGAGCTTCGAAGCAACTCGGAACCGGCGGTTGTCAGAGCGCTGGGAAAAGCTCTCGAAGATCCGGTCCTGCTGTCCTGTGCCGCCGACAACCTGAGAATCGTTGGCGCTATCGATACGCTCCAGCAGGCTCTGTCGAGTCAAGACGCGGGCGTCCGCGCGGCTGCGGTCCGTCAACTGGGTACATTTCAGAAGCCTGACCTGCTGGGCGCGATCAGTCGTGCGGCTCAGGACGAAAACCTGTTAGTCGCTACCAACGCGCTAAACGGGCTGAGCGAATACCAAGATCCCGCCGTCATCCCCCATCTTTCCGACCTCGCTAAGAAGGGCGGAATGATTGGGGACATGGCCCTGGATCGCCTGGCGCAGTTGCAATCAAAAACGGCGTTGGACGTCGCGCGAGAGTTGCTCGCGAGTCCCCAGCTTCCCGACCGGCTTTATGCGATGCGAGTGATTGGCGCTTTCGGGGATGCATCGGACTTAGCCGAGCTCAACAAGATCGCCAACTCGAGCCCCGAGAGACTTTCCCAGCGCGCCCGCGGTTTCGGGTTCATGCCTGCTATCAATCTCTCACGCGCCGCCCAGTCGGCGATTTTGTCGATTCGATCACGGCAGCCGTAGCCTATCTGGGCGTCGCCGGCAGTGACGCGACGATCAACGGCTGCGTGGTAGGCTGGTCGGCTCCGGCTTGGTTCTCTACCGTAACTGCAATAGCTGCAGTTGACGGCACATCCACCGTTCCGGGTTGAACGTGCATCGCGTTGCCATCATCTCGCGATTGGAACAGTCCAGCGGGAACCGGCTTGGCCGCTTTCGGGATGATCCACATCTCATAGGTTTTGTCCGCAGGCGTCCGAGGCAGGTTAGAGGCGATCAAAACCACGCCGCGCGACGGGTTCACGAAGACCTTACCTTGGGGCGGTTGGGGCTGCGTGCCTCCGAAAGAGGCCTCGATCGTCCGGGGACCTGATAGGATCGCAAATGCCTCGGTCAACCGGCCAATTTGCGCGGTCTGGTCGCGCACCTGATCGCGAAGACGGGCTGCTGCTTGCGTATACTGGCGGCTACCGGCAGCGAAGTATACAGCAACAACGATAAGAGCGGTCATTGCCAGAGCCCAACCCCACGAGGGCATCGAACGGGACCACCGCTCCCCCTCCCCAATGGAGGCCAAAATACGACGCCGAAGCTGGAATGATGGCTGGGCTGGAGGCGCAGTGGCGCCGATAAGAGTCGCAGTTTCGAGAGAACGCCTGACTCCAGCCATGCAAACGTCGCATCCCCGGTTGAGGTGATCTCGAATCTCGTCCCGTTCGGGCTGTTCGGCGATGTCCAACGCGAACAGATCATAATGATCACGAAGTTGGTCGCAGTTCATGATGACACCGCCACTCCGAGTTCATCGCGCAAACTCTGCAAAGCCGTCCGCACCCAAGTTTTGATGGTACCCAGCGGCTGTCCCATCCTGACCGACATCTCCGACTGAGACAGGCCCTCGAAATAGGCTAGTTCCAACACCGTCCTATAATTTGGGGCGAGCTTTTCCATGGCGGCTTTTACGCGCCGCGCCTGGTCGGAGATCAAAAGGTCAGCCTCCAGCTCACGATAAAGAGAGGCATGACCTGTCTCGTCCAGTTCTACTGCGTTGCGCTCACGTCTGGCGGACGAGCGCAGGTAGTCGATTGCGCTGTTGCGGGCGATAGCCAGCAACCAAGGGCCGATCGCGCCTTTCTCTGGGTCGATCGAGCGTACCCGGTTCCATACCCTAAGGAAGGTTTCCTGAACCAGATCTTCCGCGATAGCCTTATCGCGAACTACGCGCAGCACCAATGAATAAGCGACTCGGCCGTGACGATCGTACAACTCCGCCAAGGCTTGTGGATCGCGGCGTTGCAAACGCCCGATAAGCGCCCGCTCGTCCGAACCTGCGTAAACGGCTAGCATCAATGGAAGCATCATGTCTTGACGTCTAGCGTGTCGACAATCTCCTATCTCGGCCCCACCACAAACCCTTGGTGGCGGCGCCTCGGAAAGCGGCCGCTGGTTTTCCCCGACGAATACTGAGGGGGTACCTTAGCAAGCGGTATTTGAAAGCATTTGTTAACATTCCGCTGGTCTGCCTTTTGATAATAGCTTGATCAGGCGAGCGTCGTGCGTGAATTAAGTCGAGACTTTCCCGCTATGTTTTTCTTGATAGCCCTGGCAAGCCGCACCGACTGTCTTTTTAGAGAGTCCTGACGACGGTCAACGCCTCTGCGGCGATCGACCCATGAAATGCCGCCCTGGAAACAGATTGGCGGCTGTGGATTTCCGTGCTCAACCAATCCGAAATCATCTGTTTTTGACATACTTTTGATCGCGCCATTTCGATCTTTGTATTCATTGTCGAGACGACCATGTACGTTGGAAGATTTTGGCACATTGCCAGGCTGTGGCGTCTCGCGCCTGGGCACTTGAAGCGCCAGCGCATCGTGCATGACCTAGCCGATCGTGAAAATACTGCCAGGGCTGCGGGCCGATCTGCGCCGATCGGTGAAGAGACCAGCGAGCGCTACGAATATATAACGGCGCAAGTGATCATGATCGAGGACGCGTGCAAGAAATACGCTTGTGCCCGCACGGTGAAGGCGGCCGACAAGTCTCTCATCCGTAGCGGCCAATGTAGCACGATTGCGACTTTTTTTCGATTGTTTTCAGGTGTAATTGAGTGTAATGCAAAAACAATACGAAATAGTTCTTGACACTGTTACGTTTATCGGCGATGCTAAACGCTTAGCTAAAACATTTGGTGACCGTCGGTCGAACCGACGCTGGTTTTGACTTTTCGTTTGAAGCCAGCATTTGCGCAACTGCTCTCAAGGGCCAACACCGCTCTATCGCGCCTGAAGACTGGGGATGCAGTGACATGGGATGTGTAGGGAGGAGTCTGAGGTGGACCCCATCGTTTGGACAAAAATTCGGCAGTCCTTAGATGGTGCGACGGGCTGGCCAAGACGGCGACCTGAGCACCTTCGCTTCGCGCTAAAAGGCTGCTTGGCTGCGAGCTTCTGTTACGTGCTGTACAACGCGCTGGCTTGGCCAGGAATCAGCACGGCTGTGACCACGTGCTTACTGACCGCGCTGTCCACGATTGGCTCATCT
>DATMMD010000167.1:0-24725 GCA_035569875.1 Bryobacteraceae bacterium | reverse complement strand
GATCCGGCCAAAGGGATTTATTCGGATACCGTTCTGGCTCTGTCGCCCAAAGATCTGAAGTTGAAAGACTGGTACACGCCGTCCAATCGCGAATGGATCACCAAACGCGATCTCGACATGAACACCACTCCAACGGTCTTTCCTTATAAAGGGCGGGACCTGATAGTCGCGGGCGGCAAAGAGGGCCGGCTGTTTCTGCTCGATAGCCAGTCACTGGGCGGCGCGAGCCATCGGACGCCGCTGTATCGGACGCCGCTGATCTGTAATGAGGAAACGGACTTCGCCGGCTTCGGCATCTGGGGCGGCTTGGCGAGCTGGGAAGACAGCAAGGGAACGCGCTGGGTGCTGGCGCCGGTTTGGGGGCCGTTGACCAAAGACGTGAAGTTTTCAGTCACCAACGGGGACGCTCCGCACGGTAGTGTCGTGGCGTTCAAGGTGGAAGAGAAAGACGGCAAGACGGTACTTTCGCCAGCCTGGGTTTCGCGCGACCTGATCATTCCGGCGCCGCCGGTGGTCGCGAATGGAGTGGTGTTCGCGCTCTCTAGCGGCGAATTCGTCCGCCAAGCGAACGAGAATCAGGGAGGCCTCTTCAGCTCGCAACAGCGCGCGGAAAGGTCGGTACATGCCACGCTTTATGCGCTGGACGCGGAAACCGGGAAAGAGCTTTATTCCAGCGGCGACAGCATCAGTTCCTTTACGCACTTCGCGGGCATGGCGGTGGCCAACGGGCGGGTGTATTTTGGCACGTACGATAATACGCTGTACTCGTTCGGCATTCCAATAGAGCACTAATAAGGATTACTCGAAAACAAATGTTGGATCGATCGGGCGTCCAAAAAGCGATTGATGCTGGACGCGGGATTCTCAGACTGGAACCCTGCTGGGTGCCTCGTTCGTTCATGATCCCAGGCCGGAGGTTGAAGCTCCACTTCGATGATTTGTACGCGTTCGGAGCGCATCGCGGTGGGATCAATGAACGTTGGTTTTCGTCGACGACCAAAGCTTCCAATGGTCCGGCAACCTTGCAAGACGAAGGTTTGAGCTATATCCGGCAGGATGGCGGGAAGCGGTTTTTGTTTAAGGAGGCCATGGATAGCGCTGGCGATCTCCTGCTTGGCTCGGATGTGATCGAGCGCGAGGGCGGATGGAATCTGCTTTGCAAATTTTTCGACAACATGGGGCCGATTCCGCATCACATGCACCAGAGCGATGAGATCGCCAAGCTGGTCGGGCAGCGCGGCAAGCCAGAGGCTTACTATTTTCCTCCGCAGTACAACCTGACGGAAAACAATTTTCCGTACACGTTCATGGGTCTGGAACCCGGTACGACCAAGGACGATGTTCGCCATTGTCTGGAAAATTGGAACAGGGGCGACAACGGAATTCTTTTTCACTCTCGAGCTTATCGGTTAGAGCCTGGCGCGGGATGGCAGATCAATCCCGGAATACTCCACGCTCCTGGTTCGCTGGTGACTTACGAGCCGCAAGTAAGCAGCGACGTGTTCGCGATGTTTCAATCGGTGGTGGAGGGACGCATAGTGGATTGGAGCCTACTCACCAAGGATGTATTGCCGGAGCACCATCACGACCTCGACTATCTGGTTGGCATGCTGGATTGGAACGCCAACGTGAACGCTGAGTTCGGAAAGACGAACAAAGTTTTTCCGCTGCCGGTGCGGCCGCTGGATGGCATGCAGGACGGCGGCTATTGCGAAAAATGGATCACCTACGGGACCGGATATTATTCGGCCAAAGAGCTCACGGTGATGCCGGGGCGGAGTGTGGCCATTCGCGATAGCGCTGCATACGGCTTGATCCTGACCCAGGGGCATGGGACTTTTGGCGGGCACCGGGTCGCGGCACCCGCCATGATCCGCTTCGGCGAAATGACTGAAGATGAGCTGTTCGTGACAGCGGATGCGGCGAAAGAAGGCGTACGTATTGAGAATACGAGCGCGACCGATCCGCTGGTCATCTTGAAGCATTTCGGCCCGGGGAATCCGGATGCGGAACCGCTGCGGAACAAGAAGTAGCGAGCAATGGCCACTGTGAACGCACACAAGTATCCGGCGCTCCACAACGCAATGTGGCCGGGTTTGGTCGGCAAGGGTCCGGATTCAGAACCGCCTATCGATCTGGAGACGATGCTCAACCTGACGGCATCGGCTGAAGTGGAGGGCATCCGGTTCGATGGTGTCGATCTTTTTTTGGCTGCGCCGCACGTCGAGATTGATTCGAATGACGATGACTTGAAGCGACTCGTCGATCGGATTGCTTCGCGAAACCTGGAGGCCGGCTCGTTGGTCGCTCCGGTGTGGGCTCCCACCGGCGGCGGATCGGCGATGGGCTCTGAAGAGGAGCGGAAGAAATTTCTGACGCAGGTTAGGAAGGCGTGCGCCATCGCCAGGAAACTGCGCGAGCTCGGAATTCGCCGCTATGGAGTCGTTCGTATCGATTCGGCTGCGAGTCCGGCCGAGTGGGCGAAGGACCCGTTGGCGAATACTCAGCTGATCGCCGGGACTTTTCGACAAGCCTGCTCTATTGCAGAAGAATGCGGGGAGCGGCTCGCTGCCGAAGGAGAGATTTGCTGGGGCGGAATGCATAGCTGGAAACGAATGGTCGAACTGCTCGAGATGGTCGGCCGTCCTGAGACCTTGGGATTTCAGGCGGACATGGCCCACACGCTTTTGTTCACGCTGGGGATTAACGCGCCAGAGGATCGTATCTTGCCGGAAAAGTTCGAGTGGTCACAGAAGGAAGTCCTAGATGATGCGATTCGAACTATGACGCGGGCGCTGCGGCCGTGGACTATCGACTTTCACGTAGCGCAGAACGATGGCACGGTGAAAGGATCGGGCTCGCACGATAAGACCGGGCGGCACTGTCTGCCGCGAGATCCTAACGGAAAGATGGACATCGTGAGGGTTGCGGGCGCGTGGATACGTGAAGGTGATGGCGGACCAACGCACGCTTTTCAACACATCTGCTGGGATGGCTGCATGTTTCCTAATGAAGTGATGATGCAGCCCGGCACCTGGCGAGAGATCCTGGCGACGATGATCGCCGTTCGAAATGCCCACGGCTGGGACGAGGCGGCGAGGTCATGGCAAGAAAAGGCCTGAACATCGGCCTGGTCGGGTATGGCTTCATGGGCCGCGCGCATTCAAATGCGTTCTTGCAGGCTGGCCGATTCTTCGATTTGCCTTACCAACCGGTGCTCAAAGCGGTTTGCGCGCGCAATTTTGAACGGGTTAAGGCGTTTGCGGATAACTGGGGCTACGAGTCGATCGAGACGGACTGGCGAAATTTGATCGGACGAAGTGATATTGATCTGATCGATATCGCCAGCCCTAACGACACACATGCCGAGATAGCGACCGCGGCGGCGAGGGCCGGAAAGATGGTGCTTTGCGAGAAGCCGCTGGGGCGGAACGCGGCGGAAGCGCGGGGCATGACGGACGCGGTGGAATCCGCCAAAGTCGCCAATATGGTCTGGTACAACTACCGGCGCGTTCCGGCGGTGATGCTGCTCAAGCATTTGATTGAGGAAGGGCGGCTCGGACGTATCTTCCACTATCGGGCGAAATTTCTGCAGGATTGGACCATCTCACAAGATTTGCCGCAGGGTGGCGAAGGACTGTGGCGGCTGGATGTTGCAGTGGCGGGAAGCGGCGTGACGGGCGATCTGCTGGCGCATACGATCGACACAGCGCTGTGGCTGAATGGTCCGATCGCTGAAGTGTCGGCCATGACCGAGACGTTCATCAAAGAGCGCAAGCATAACCTCACGGGGCGTGTCGAGCCGGTGGGTATTGACGATGCGAGCGCGTTTCTAGGGCGTTTCGAGAACGGATCGCTCGCTACTTTCGAAGCTACTCGTTACGCGCGCGGCCACAAGGCGCTTTACACTTTGGAGATCAATGGCGAACATGCGTCGGCCATGTGGGACCTGCAGGACTTGCATCGCATTGAATTTTTCGATCATCGTGACGAAGGGCGATTGCGCGGTTGGCGAAGCGTTCACGTTTCAGACGGCGATCATCCTTATATGAAGCACTGGTGGGTGCCGGGTTTGCAAATCGGCTATGAGCATACGTTCATTCATCAGGTCGCGGATTTTTTGCAGGCGCTCGGCGAGGGTAAGCAGGCAGCGCCGACGTTTCGCGATGGCCTGGCGACGGACTGCGTGACCGACGCTGTTTTGGAATCCGCAAGAAGCCGGCGCTGGGAAAAAGTCCCGCCGCTCAAGCAGTCGAGCGCGGCGTAAATTTCTTTGGAGGCTAAATGTTCTTTCGTTGGTCTGCCGCCGCTGCTAATGCGGGAATTTTGCTGTATTTTTTGACTGCGATAGCCCAGCCGCAGGGCCGCGGAAGAGGCTTTTCACAACCGGACCCGATCAATTTCGACGATCACGCGGGATGGCAATCCATGTTCGACGGGACGTCGTTGAAGGGCTGGGACGGAAGCCCGGACGTCTGGCGAGTGGAGAATGGCGCGATCGTCGGCGAGTCGAGTCCCGAGAAACCGGCGGGAACCACTTACATCATCTGGCAGGGTGGGGAGCCGAAGAATTTCGAGCTGAAGGCGGAGATCAAACTAGAAGGCAATAATGCGAACAGCGGAATTCAATACCGTAGCGCGCGTGTAGCGCCGGGACAGATCCAGGGAGGTCCGACGCCCAATGCAAAATTTGCGAAGTGGAACCTGAAAGGCTATCAGGCGGACTTCGATTTCGCGAACCGGTACAGCGGCCAGCTTTACGAGCAGGGAACACCGCGCGGCATCATCGCCTGGCGCGGCCAGGTAGTGCGGGCAGAGCAGGGAAAGCAACCGCGCTTGCTCAGTTTAGTAGGGGATTCAGACGCACTCAAGGCATACATCAAGGTAGGTGACTGGAATCAGATGCACGTCATAGCGCGGGGAAATATGATGATGCACATATTAAACGGACACGTCATGGCTGTTTTCCTTGATGACGATCCGGCCATGGCGGCGTCCGAAGGCGTGATCGGACTGCAAATCGAAGGCGGCGGCAACGTGAGAGTCTCTTGCCGCAATCTTTGGTTGAAGACACTGTGAAGGCCGTGAGCGCGCGGCTAGAATACCAAGCGATCTTTTTTGGCTTCGATCTTTTTGGCGTCCACGCCAGGGACTTTTTCAACGTCCTCAATGGATTTGAAGCTGCCCTTCTCTTCGCGAAAATGAACGATCGCGTCCGCTTCTTTGGCCGGGAGTTCGAGTCCGCTTTCGAGATCCTTGGCGGTAGCTTTATTCACGTTGATCTTCGGGGTTTTCGGAAAGTAGGTGGCCAGATAGTCAACGATTTCGTTGAACTCATCCTCGGTGCCCTGTGCGCCGTCGGCCGCCATCTCGCCGACTACTGCTCCCCATTCCTCACGCGTTTTCGCCATGCCGGCCACGTTTTCGGCGCTGTGGCAGGCGCCGCAGACTCGCTTCATGGTCTCCCGGCCGGGTCCAATAGGCAATTTCTCTTGCGCATTTGCGACAGTAATGAAGAGAGCCGCGGCTATAGCTAACGCCGCGAAGGAATTTATGAATCTTTGCATTTCGCGAGGCCGAAGGTCGCCCGAACAGTTTCATTTTATCATTCGTCATATGTGAGACTACGGACACCATGCCTGAGACTATCGAAACGATTCATTTGAAGGACCTCTGGAACGAGGGTCAAGCACAAGCTATAGCCGGAAACGAACTGTCGCTGCTACGCTATCGTTCCAATCTGCTGGGCGTGGATCTACGGATTACAAATTTTGGGGGCGGCAACACAAGTTCGAAGATCGAACTTCCGGATCCATTTACCGGAAAGCCGGTGCGTGTTTTGGCGGTCAAGGGAAGCGGCGGCGATCTTGGATCGATCCAGGATTCGGGATTTGCGCTGCTTTATCTCGATCGGCTGGAGGAGCTCAAAAGAATTTACCGGGGCGAGGCTCACGAAGACGAGATGGTCAGTTTCTATCCTCTGTCCGCATTTGGCGAGAATCGCGTGGCGGCTTCCATCGACACTCCGTTGCACGCGTTCCTACCGTTTCCGCACGTGGATCATCTTCATCCCGATTGGGCGATCGCGCTGGCAGCCAGTGCCAACGGGAAACGCAAGCTGGGGGAATTCAATAAAAAGTTCGGCCGGAAGATCGCGTGGGTGCCGTGGCAACGTCCGGGGTTCGAACTCGCGCTCTTGATCGAGAAAGCCGTGAAGGATAACCCCGGGTGCGACGGCTTGATTCTCGGCAGCCACGGTCTGTTCACTTGGGGCGAGACGCAGAGGGAGTGCTACTCAAACAGCATTCGCACCATCGACCAGATGGGCGAGTTCATCATGGAACACCAGGCCAAGAAGGGGGCGAAGTTCGGTGGTCCGGAGCATGCGTCGCTAGACAATCGCAGGGAGATTGCGGCGCAGATCCTACCCGCGCTGCGCGGGGTGATGTCCTCGAATCGTCGTGTGATCGCGCACTATACCGACGATCCTGATGCTCTGACTTTCGCGGGTTCGAAGTGGGCGAAGGACCTGGGCGCGCTCGGCACCAGTTGTCCGGATCATTTTCTGCGAACGCGCATCTGTCCTTTGTTTATCGATTGGAATCCCGCGGCTGGAGATTTGAAGTCGCTGAAAGTTCACATTCAGGCGCAAGCGGTCACTTATCGCGCGGAGTACAAGAAATATTACGAGGCCTGGGCGACCCCGGACTCGCCAAAGCTGCGCGATTCGAATCCGTCGGTGGTCGTGATTCCGGGCGTCGGATTATTCGGATTCGGCAAAAACAAGAAGGAAGCTCGCATCACTACCGAATTCTTCATTAACGCGATTCATGTAATGGCGGGGGCGAATGCGCTCGAAGACGACGAAGTGCAACATCCGCTGCCGCAGGCCCGCCGGTCTGAACAATCGACGCAGTTCCAGTTCTTTCACAACCACGTCGCGCTTCCGCGCTCGGAAGCATTCCGTATCGAATACTGGGCGCTTGAAGAGGCCAAGCTGCAGCGCATGCCGGAGGAAGCTGAGTTCAGCCGCAAGATCGTGCTCGTGGCGGGCGGCGGCAGTGGGATCGGCCGCGAAGTGGCGCTGCTGCTCGCTCGTAAAGGTGCGCATATCGTAGTGGGGGATCTGGATGGCGAAAGCGCGAAGACCACCGCCGCTGACGCCGTAAAGGTTGGATCGCCGGAATGTGTCGCGAGTACACCGGTCGATCTGAGCTCCGCAGAGAGCGTGGCCGAAGCCGTGAAGTTCACCGTTCTGCAGCTTGGCGGCATTGATGTCTTGATCAATACGGCGGCTATTTATCCAGTGCCCGGCGCGGATGGGCGATTGTCCGCCGCACAGTGGTCAAAAACGTTCCAAGTGAATGTGACCGGCAATTACCTGCTGGCCGAGCAGACCGAATGGGTCTTCAAAGACCAGAATCTGCAGGCTGCCATGGTGTTGACGAGTTCCGCCAACGCCATCGTTCCGAAAAGCGGCACGGAAGCGTACGATACAAGCAAGACAGCGTTAAACCACCTGATTCGGGAACTGGCGGTGGGTCTGAGTCCGCTGGTGCGCGTGAACGGGATCGCCCCGGCGACCGTGGTGGCGGGATCAACGATGTTTCCGCGGGATCGAGTCATGCACTCACTGCGGAAATACAAAATCGATTTCTCAGAATCGGAATCGACCGAGGAATTGCGAACCAAGCTCGCTGATTATTACGCCCAGCGAACGCTTACCCGGAGACCCATTCTTCCGCAAGATTGCGCGCGCGCCATCGTCTGGCTGGCGAGCGATGAGAGCGCGAAGACAACCGGCCACATAATACCCGTCGATGGCGGCCTGCAGGACGCCTTTCTGCGTTAGGTGATGGTTTTTACGCTACTAGAGGCCAAGTCGATCAGCAAGTCATTCGCGGGCGTTCGCGCTTTGAAGAATGTGTTTTTTGATTTGGTCGAAGGAGAAGTGCATGCGTTGATCGGCGAAAACGGTGCTGGAAAGTCGACGCTGATCAAAGTCATCACCGGCGCCATCCAGGCCGATTCCGGAACGCTCGAGATTCGCGGACGCGCGGTGCAACAGAATGATCCCGCGGTCGCGCGATCCTTGGGAATCACCGCCATCTACCAGCAGCCGTCGCTGTTTCCCCATCTCACCGTTGCTGAGAATATCGCCCTGGCACTCGAAAGCGGAGGTGTGTGGCGAAAGGTGAATTGGAAGGAGCGGCATCGCCGCGCGCGGGAATTGATCGGACGCGTGGGAGGGTCGATCGAACCGGAACGACTGGCCGCGACGCTCAGCATGCCCGAGCAGCAGATTGTTGAGATTGCTAAAGCGATCGGCGCCGATGTGAAGGTCCTGATTATGGACGAGCCGACTGCTTCGCTGACGGACCGCGAAGTACACAGCCTATTCAAGATCATCGCATTGCTGCGCGGCCAGGGTGCGGGCATCATCTATATCTCGCACCGGCTGGAAGAGATCTCCGCAATCGCCGATCGTGTAACTGTTTTGCGTGATGGAGAGACAATCGCCACCACCCGCACGGCCGCAGTGGACAAGGCGGCGTTGATCGGCATGATGGTGGGCCGCCAGATTTCGGCTGTCTTTCCGAAGCGCGAGGTGCCGTTGGGCAAAGCCGTGATGGAGTTGCGAAATGTCTCCAATCGCGCGGCCGGGCTCCGCGATGTTTCGATCTCCGTCAGAAGCGGCGAAATTCTTGGCGTGGCCGGTCTGGTCGGCTCCGGTAGAACTGAACTGGCGGAAACGCTTTTTGGCCTAACTCCGGCGGACTCGGGCGAGATTCTGATCAATGGCTCGCCGGTCCGGATTAAATCACCGACACAATCGATCCAGCAAGGCATCGGATACGTCCCGGAAGACCGCAGGCAGCACGGGGTCGTTCTCGAATTGCCAATCGCCGCTAACACCAGTCTCGCCAATTTAAAGATTGTTTCGCGTTACGGGTTAATCGATCGCAGCAAAGAAAGCTCACTCGCCCATCGTTATGTACAGCAACTGGGAATCAAAACACCTTCGGTCTACACTGAAACCGGCGCGTTGTCGGGTGGCAATCAGCAGAAAGTAGCGCTGGCAAGATGGCTCGCGATCAATACGAAGATTTTGATCCTAGACGAACCGACGCAAGGAGTCGATGTCGGCTCCAAGTCGGAGATTCACAGCCTCATGATGGATCTGGCTGCGCAAGGTTTGGCGATTATCATGATCTCTTCGGAGCTGCCCGAGATTCTAGGCATGAGCGACCGCATTGCAGTAATGCATGAAGGAACGATCGCGGGCGTGCTTTCCCGTCAGGAAGCTACACAACACAAAATTCTGTCGCTGGCGGTCAACTGATGACAAGTCACCGCCGGGAGATTTCGGTCGCGATAGCGATCTTGATGCTCGCGATCCTAATGGCATTCGTCTCACCGGGTTATTTCTCGCGTGAAAACCTCACCGACTTGTTCCTGGCGAACGTGCCGGTGCTAATCGTGGCACTCGGTATGACTCTAGTCATCGTAATCGGACAGATTGACATCTCGGTCGGGTCCATCTTTGCGATCTGCGGCGTCAGCGCCGGGCTTTTCGCGAAAGCCGGAGTTCCCGCGCCTCTCGCTGCCCTGGGAGCGTGCGTGGCAGGCGCCGCGCTCGGAGCAATAAATGGATCGCTAGTCGCCTATGTGCGGATTCCATCGATCGTAGTCACGCTGGCGAGTATGGTGGCGCTGCGAGACGCCCTGCGCTGGCAGACCCAAGGCGCGTGGGTTCAGGACCTTCCTGCCGGCTTCCAATGGTTCGGTTTGTCGCAGTCGTCCTATCCGGTCATCAGCCTGATCATTGCCGTGATTCTTTCGTGCGTCATTGCTTGGGGCCTGCGGAATCTTTCGGGCGGACGCGCAGTCTACGCCACGGGATCGAACGAGGAGGCTGCTCGTCTCGCCGGAATTCATACCACTCGGGTGACGTTTTCCGTTTTCGGATTCACGGGCGCACTTACGGGACTGGCGGCCGCCCTTAATGCGGTCCGATTCAACCAAATCCCGATCAATGCCGGGCTGGGCCTGGAGATGAAAGTGATCGCAGCAGTGGTGGTTGGCGGCGCAGCGATCACGGGTGGAAGAGGAAGCATCGCGGGAACTGTGCTAGGTGTGATCCTGCTCGGAGCCATCGGGCCCGCGCTAACCTTTTTGGGCATCAGCGCTTATTGGGAGCGGGCGGTACAAGGCGCAATCATTCTGACCGCGATTGTGATCGATGCCGTTCGCATGGGAGCACGCGAGCCCGCCCGGGAAAACGATGGAAGCAATCTTGCCGCAAGCCGGGCCTGATCGCGGGCGCGAGCGTCTGTTCCCCAACGGCGAGTGGGTTCTTCTGCTGGCGCTGGCAGTGGAGATCGCGGTCTTCGCCGCGATTGCCGAAAATTTTTTCACCTGGAGCAATTTCTTTGAGGTAATCCGTTTCAGCGTCGAGCTTGGACTACTGGCGCTGACCATGACACCCGTCATAATTACCGGAGGTATCGATCTCTCGGTTGGTTCGATGATGGGTCTAGCCGCGGTGGTGTTAGGAGCGGCCTGGCAGGATTGGCATCTCCCGCTTGCCGCCGCAGCCTTGGTGGCCCTGGCTGTGGGATTGGCGGGAGGGGCACTCAACGCATTGGCGATCTCGCGGCTTAATCTTCCTCCGCTGATCGTTACGCTGGCAACTTTCTCGCTGTTCCGCGGTGTTGCGGAAGGAATCACCCACGGAGCCGTGAATTACACCGGCTTCCCGAACCCCTTTCTGTTCCTCGGCCAAGGTTACTTCTGGGACGTGATCCCCGTACAGCTTTTGTTTTTCCTGCCGATCTTAGCGGCTTACGCGATTTTGCTGCATCGCTCAGTGATTGGCCGGGGGCTTTACGCGATCGGGTTCACCGCCACGGGAGCGAGATATGCCGGCATTCCGGTTCGCAGACGTCTGGCGCTGGTGTATCTGTTGTCGGGCCTGGTATCGAGCATAGCCGCGATCATCTATGTCGCGCACCTTGGCCAGGCAAAATCAGATGTCGGGACCGGCTATGAGCTC
Source organism: Bryobacteraceae bacterium (assembly GCA_035569875.1). Taxonomy (GTDB): domain Bacteria; phylum Acidobacteriota; class Terriglobia; order Bryobacterales; family Bryobacteraceae; genus Palsa-89. The sequence continues at coordinate 13,669 of DATMMD010000167.1, read as the reverse complement.
GATGCAATTACGGCCGTCGTGCTGGGAGGAACGTCGGTGTTCGGCGGACGGGGCACTCTTTGGGGCACGATCTTCGGCCTGTTCGCTCTGTCAGTTTTGCAAAACGGCTTGCATCTCGCGGCGCTTCCTTCGGAGCTGACGGGGATTTTGACTGGAACGCTGCTGGTGGTGACGATCGGGATCGATCGCTGGCGGCGAGCGGATGCAACACTAGACAAAGAGATAAATCCAGTGAAGAATAGCCAGGTTGCCATCCTGTGTTCCGCAGTCCTGATTGGCTCGCTCATCGTAGCCGGAACAAACGTATGGCTGGTCCATTCGTTGGGGCGCGCTCCCGCGAACGGCACGTCCGCGGCCGGGCATCGTCCGGTGATCGCGATGATGCCGAAAGCCAAAGGTGATCCCTACTTCGTCAGCGTCCGGGCAGGCGCTGAAGAGGCCGCTAAGGAGCTCGGAGTGGAGTTGATCTGGGATGGCCCCACCAGCCTCGAAGCCGCCAAGCAAAACGAGTTGGTGGAAAACTGGATCACACGGCAGGTGGACGTGATCGCAGTAGCAGTTGAGAATAAAGCAGGTATCTCCACGGTTCTGCGCAAAGCCCGGCAGCATGGTATCCGCGTTCTCACCTGGGATGCCGATGCCGAACCCGACGCCCGTGATTTTTTTGTCAACCAAGCCACTCCGGAGGGAATCGCAAACACTCTAACGGACGAGGCGGCGCGGCTTTTGGGCGGGCGAGGAGATTTCGCGGTGATCACTGGAGCTCTCAGCGCCGAAAATCAGAACGAGTGGATCGCGTTTATCAAGAAGCGCCTGGCTGCCAAGTATTCCGGCTTGAAACTCGCCACTATTCGACCCAGCGACGACGATCGCGACAAAGCTTTTGCCGAGACTCAGACGGTGCTGAAGGTTTACCCGCGAGTAAAGCTCATTATGGCGATCTCGGCGCCGGCGGTTCCAGGAGCGGCGGAGGCGGTGCGCCAGGCGGGCCGTAAGAACGTCGATGTCATCGGTTTGTCGCTTCCAAGCATCTGCAAACCATATGTTCATGAGGGTATCGTACAGACCGTGGTTCTTTGGAGTACCCGGGATCTTGGATACCTCACTGTCCATTCCGGTTGGCTGCTGGCTCAGAACAAACTTCCCGCCGGTACAGCATCGCTTCAAGCCGGGCGGCTGGGCACGCTTCAAATCCGGGGCACTGAAATTATTTTGGGATCTCCGCTGATCATCAATCTGCGGAATATCGATCAAATGGACTTCTAGAGCCGATGCGCCGTTTGGCGATAGAATACGCCTGATGAAGCAGATAATGTTCGCGACCGTCCTTATGACGTTCCTTGGATTCGCGCAAGACACGTCCCCTCCAGCAAATGCCGACGCGAAGTTGATGTCGAACCGCTGTGAAGCGAATCCTGGGCTGGGCGATGTAGCGGCCAAGCCTTCCTGGAACGGATGGGGGGCGGGCCTCACCAACGCCCGTTTTCAAGATGCTGCCGCCGCTCAACTCGACGCGGGGCAAGTCCCCAAGCTGAAACTGAAATGGGCCTTCGGATTTCCAGGCGCAAAGGCCGTCTATGGGCAGCCGACCGTCGTGGCGGGGCGCGTATTTCTGGGCGTCGACACCAGTTACGTCTATTCGATCGATGCGGCGACCGGCTGCGTCTACTGGTCTTATCACGCGGCGGGTCCGGTGCGTTCAGCGGTGAGCATTGGTCCCGCGCAGGGCCCAGGGCAATACCTCGCTTACTTCGGCGATTTGAAAGGGAATGTCTACGCCGTCGACGCAGCCACGGGCGAGGAGATTTGGAAGATCAATCTTGACAATCATCCGGTGGCGAGAATCACGGGTGCGCCGCAGATTTATCAGAACCGCCTGTATGTTCCAGTGGCGTCGTTCGAAGAAGTTTCGGCCGCGGATCCGACCTACCAATGCTGTACGTTCCGGGGGAGTGTCGCGGCGCTCGATGCTCAGACCGGCCGCCAGATCTGGAAAAGCTACATCATTCCACAAGGCAATAAGCCGACCGGCAAGAACGCCAAGGGTGTTCAACAGTTCGGACCCGCGGGCGGTGGCGTTTGGAGTTCGCCGACACTCGATCCTCAGCGGCACGCGCTTTACGTTGGGACCGGCGATGCCTACACTGCGCCAGCCGCAAAGACAACCGACGCGATCGTGGCCCTGGATCTCGACAGCGGAAAAATGTTGTGGTCCGTGCAAGACACGCCGGGCGACGCCTGGGTGGTGGGTTGCATTCGAGAGAAGGACCGCGAGAATTGTCCCAAAGATGCCGGACCCGATTATGATTTCGGCTCTTCGCCGATTTTGCAATCGCTACCCGGCGGCAAAAGCATTTTGGTGGCTGGGCAGAAGAGCGGCAATGTTTGGGGGCATGACCCCGATCACAAGGGCGCAGTGGTTTGGAAGACTGCCGTATTCTCCACACCACCGAAGGCACAGGGCCAGATCGTGTGGGGCGGCACTGCTGACAACCAGAATGCATATTTTGGATTGAACAGCGGCGGAATCGTAGCGCTGTCGCTCACCAATGGCGAGCGCGAATGGTCCGCTCTCATCGAGCCAACCGGGGGCCGGCATGGAGGACATGACGCGGCGATTTCGGCCATGGCGGGAGTGATCTTCTCGGGCGGCTGGGACGGCGTCTTGCGCGCAGTATCGACCAAAGACGGCAAGATTCTCTGGGACTTCGATATGGTTCAGGAGTTCAAGACGGTGAATGGTGTGGCGGCCAAGGGCGGATCGATGGGCTCTTCGGGACCGACTATTGCTGGAGGCATGGTGTTTGCCGGCGCTGGATATCCGGGCGTGCAGAACGGCGTCAATGGAAACGTGCTGCTGGCATTCGGAGTGGAGTAAGAGTGACCTGAGTACTAAACCTTGGCCAGCACGCGGTTCAACACGCTTCTTACCGACTCGGATTCACCCTTGGGAGGCTGCGGCGAAGCCACTACCGGAGTTGCTGCTGGCGGCGTTACCGGGGGCGTATGTGCTTTGGACGCGGCGATTGCATCCGGCTTGATGAACCGCATGACCTCGTCAGGCGTTGGCTTCTTGGCTTCGAGAAAGTCCATTCCGTCGACGGTAATGTGCAGGCTACTCTTGTCGTCGCTGCGAACTAGATTGCGCTGCTTCAAATACCACAGCACGGAAGTCAGCTCATCGGACGTCGAATCCAGGATGGTCTCCAGATGCCGCACCGAAATACTCGGCGCGAGAGGCTTCAACTTCCGGCGGTCGTAGAGAACGCAAAGGAGAGCCACGCGTAGCAGCGCTTCGCGTCCCAGCGCCTCAAAAAAATCGACCCCGGTGAATTTCGGAGCGCCTTGGTCTTGCCCGACACCCTTTATCTTGTCGAAACCACTGCGCAGCTCGGCGTCGGAAAGAACTTCATAAGCCAGATTGACAGCCTCGAACTTTTCCGCATCGCCGGTGGCTAAATTATTCGGATGATAGCGCTGCGCAAGCTTGGCGTAGGCTGCTTGTATCTCGTCCGAATCCGCTTTGGGGTCGATGTCGAGAACGGCATAGTGGTCTTGGAATTTACCGGCAAGGGGGGCGGACATAGTCTGCGTATATATCGGCTGAAAGACCCCAAAGGCCCCTCGGTAGAACCACCTACCCCTGGCGCGGACCTTCGCGTAGGCCATCTTGCCAAAATGCGTCGCGCCGCGCTAGGCTGGAATTTAGCTACTTTCGGCGCCGAAGCCCATCGTGTGATGTTTAGGAAGACCACGATAATCGTGCTAACTGCTACTACCCTCGTGGGTTGCCGAGCAGAACGTAAAGTAGAGGCCAAGCCCCTCCCGCTCGCCTGGCAGAAGATAGGATCCTGGTCCGGCCGAGGTAACGCCCAAACCGATTCATTCGATATCGGGTTCTCGCAGTGCCGTATTCGATGGGAGGCTCGCAATGAGAACCCCCCGGGCCAGGGAATATTACATGTAACGGTTAATAGCGCCGTGAGCGGCCGGGAACTGGCGGTGGCGGTCGACCATCGAGGCGTAGGCCGTGAGTTGGCATATGTAGGGGTGGATCCTCACTTTTCTTATCTCGTGATTGAATCCAGTAACGTAGATTGGTCGGTTACGGTGGAGGAACCGGCGTTGACGGGCGGCGGAGGCGCCAAATAGCCGAAGTGGGGGCTAGATCCAGCCAGGGTACTTTTGACACCCTAAAATCCCCCCAATATGGTTTTGAGAGGTATATAATGTTAAGCCGAGGTTGTGTGATGTCGACATTCTATGTCCATCGATCAAACGTTGGTCCAACCGCAGAGGCTTGCTTGCAGATTAGGGAGGTAATCCTGAAATGGCAGATACAGTAGATATGAAAAAGACGGAGACCACTTCGAAGGCGGTCTCGAGACGAAAATTTATTCAAGGCGTGATCGCCGGAGGCGCGGGCGTCTCCTCGGCGACTTACCTGTTTCGCGCATCCAGCCTGGCGTCGGCTGCCGGTGCGGGTGAGCGCCTGATTACCCTGAACGTCAACGGCCAGCAGCGGCGAGTGGACGTCATGAAGCAGGAGACCCTGGCGATGACCTTGCGCTACAAGTTGGGTCTCACTGGCACCAAGATCGGATGCGATCGAGCCGAATGCGGAGCGTGCACCGTGCTCATCGACGATGTCCCACGCTACTCGTGCTCGACACTGACGCACACAGTTCGCAACGCGAAAGTTGTGACTGTCGAAGGGCTGCAGGCTGCCGACGGAAAGCTTCACCCCGTGCAGCAGGGCATCCTAGATGAACAAGGATTCCAGTGTGCTTTCTGCATGTCCGGCTTCATTATGGCTACCGTGGGATATCTCCAGACGAATCCAAATCCCACGCGCGCCGAGTTGGCGCACGGCATTTCAGGCAACCTATGCCGGTGCCAGGACTATGACAAGATCATCACCGCGATGATGCGCGGCGCAGAGATCGCAAGGGAGGGAAACCATGCCTAGCAAGTTGCCCGAACAGACCAAGCCGACCGGTCCCGAGTACGGAAAAGGGCATAAGCTGATCGGCAAAAACTATCAGACTCTCGACTTGTACGCCAAGGTGACCGGCAGATCGAAGTATGCCGAAGATTATCGCGCCGAGGGCATGTTGTTCTGCAAGCTGCTATTGAGTCCCGTGCCTCACGGCAGAGTAAAAAGCCTCGATACCAGCGCGGCGCTGGCTATGCCCGGAGTCAAAGGTATCCTGACTGCGGACGATCTGCCGGCGCCCGCCGACAGCTTGACCGACAACGGTACGCGGATTCCGGCTAACAAGCTCGGCGAACGAGGTCTCACCAATGAGCCGCTGTATCAAGGCGAGCCGATCCTCGCGGTAGCCGCGGTCGACGAATTGACGGCCGCCGAGGCGATCGAGAAGATCAAGATCGAATTCGAGCACCTGCCGTTCGTCATCGATCCTCTGGACACACTGCGTCCGGGCGGACCGAACGCGCGAGTCGGCGGTAATGTCTGGGTGCGTCCGGCTGCGCCGGCAGCGAAGCCGGGCGAGCCGCCACCGCCTCCGCCGCCCATCGAGCCAACGGTGTGGAAATGGACTGAGGCCGATTTTGCGGATGCAAAAGACGGCAAGCTGCCGATGGGCAAGATCCCGGAGGCGCATGTCACGGGACCAGACGGCAAGATTTCTAGTATTCCGGACCCGGCTAACTCCTGGCATTACGGCGATATCGATGCCGGATTCAAGAAGGCAGCGCTGGTTCTGGATGAAACATTCGTGACTCCTGACACTAGCCATCACTGTTTGGAAACCCGCAGCGCAATGGCCTACTGGCAGAACGGCAAGGTCCATGTCTTTACGGGCACGCAAAGCACCATTCAGACCGTGCCGGCCATCGCTCGTTGGCTCAATATCGATCCGAGCCAGGTAGTTTTCACCAGCGAATATACCGGCGGCGGTTTCGGAAGCAAGATCACTGGCGCTATATCGCTCATCATCCCCGCGCTTCTGTCGAAGAAGTGCAACGCGCCGGTCATGATGCGTTTGACGCGCGAAGACGAGATGTTCATTGGCCGCGCGCGCCCCAGCATGATGGGCCGCATGAAGGTCGGCTTCGCGAAGGACGGCAGGATTACCGCGCTCGACATGTTCGTGCTCGTCAACAACGGGCCCTACGATCCGGTGGGCGACGCGCCATCTTCGGGCCGCATCGTGTCGTTGGCTTATCAACCAGAGAACATGCGTTTCCAGGGCCTCACCGTGATGACCAACACTCCACCGCGCAGCGCCCAAAGTTCGCCGGGCGGTATGCAGGGCAGCACAATCTTGGAGCAAGTTGTATCGAAAGCGGCGCGCCAACTGAAGCTCGATCAGGTTGCAATCCGCTATATTAACGCGCCGGAAGGCAAGGCCCCTATCGGCCCGGCTATTCGTGGCAAGCGCGGTTATGCGACCAGCGCATTCGTCAAGGAAGCTCTCAATCGCGGCTCCGATGAATTTAATTATAAAGAGCGCATCGCCCAAACCAAGCGAAGCGGGACCAAAGTGCGTGGCGTGGGCGTGGCCTTGGGCTGTTACGTCGGCGGCACGATTGGATTCGACGGCCTGCTTCTGATCAAACCCGACGGGCACCTCTGCTTCCAATCGGGAATTGGTAACCTCGGCACGGAATCGGTGATCGACGTTCATCGCGTTGGCGCGGAGGTCCTGGGTGTGCCGTGGGAAAAATGCGATGTCTGCTGGGGGTCGAATTCCAAGAACCTGCCCTGGTCGTGCGTATCCGGTGGCAGCCAGACCACGCATTCCATGACACGCGCGGCCCACGCTGTGGCCATGGAAGCCAAGCAGCGGCTCAAGGAGATCGCCGCGAAGAGCCTCGGCGGCAGCCCGGAGAACTACGACGTCGGCAATGAAAAGGTGTTCCGCAAAGGCGGCGGCGCCAGCATGACCCTAGCTCAGGCCGCGCAGAAAGCCATTCAGTTGGGTGGCATCTACGATGGTCACGAAGCCAATCCGGACGTGAACCGCTATACGAAGCAGGCAGCGGCGGCACTGGCCGGGCAAGGCTTTGTGGCGTCGGCGCGAGACAAGTATCCGCGCGACGGCCAGACTCATTCTTATGTCGCCAGTTTCGCCGAAGTCGAGGTAGATGTGGAAACTGGAAAGTATCACATCGTCGACTTCATGACCTACGCGGACGTGGGAACCGTTCTGCATCCCAGAGCTTTGGGCGGGCAGGTGCTTGGCAGGTCCACACTGGGGATCGCGCACGCGATCGGACAGAAGTGGGTAATGGACCCGGCTTATGGCGCGACGCTCTCGCGGCGGTTCCACCACAGCAAACCGCCCACCATCCTCGATGTTCCATCGAATATGAAATGGGCCGCCGTGGACATTCCCGATCCGGAAACTCCGGTCGGTTCGCGCGGTATCGGCGAGCCTCCCGTAGGTGGCGGTTTTGCAGCTGTCCTGAACGCACTGACGGATGCCTTGGGTGACGAGGTTTTCAGGCGCGCGCCGGTAAATTCCGATAGCATTTTGGCGTCGCTCGAAGCGGGCCACCCCATGCAGCATCCGCTGATGGCCCATATTTAAGGGAATTAGAAAAGGAGAAGAGCCATGGCTGTAATTCGAGATGTAATGCCCGCTTTTGATCTGCTTCAGCCGACGTCGGCCGCGGACGCTCAGAACCTTCTCGCGCAGCACGGACGGGATGCCTGGGTGCTGGCCGGAGGGCTCGATAGCTTCGACTGGCTCAAGGACCGCATCAAGAAGCCGAAGGTCGTGGTCGACTTGAGCGGTATCGCCGAGCTCAAAGGAATAAAATCCACCGCCGATGGCGGCGTCGAGATCGGCGCCATGACCACCTTGACCGAGGTGGTGAAAAATCCGATTATCAAGCAGCGCTTCGGCCTGCTGGCGGAGGGCGCCGAGCTGGCGGCTTCCCCGCAGATCCGCAACCAGGGCACGATCGGTGGCAATGTGTCGCAGGACGCGCGTTGTCATTATTATCGCGCCGGCTGGCCTTGCTACCGCGCCGGCGGCAATATTTGTTATGCCGACACGCCCACCGGTCGCAACCGCGAGCACGCGATTCTCGACGCGGAACGCTGCGTCGCTGTGAATCCATCGGATTCGGCTCCGGCTTTGATCGCGCTGGACGCCAAATTCGTCATTCGCACGTCCAAGGGCGAGCGCGTGGTGGATGCCGAAGACTATTTCATCGGTCCCGACATCGACATCACGCACCTGAACATTCTGCGGCCTGGCGAATTGCTCACCTCCATTCGTATTCCGGCGACATGGGCCGGCTCGCAATTCTTCTTCGAGAAAGTGCGCGACCGGAACGTGTGGGACTTTGCGCTCTTGAACGTCGCGTCGGCGATGGTAGTGACAGGTGGAAACATCGAGCGCATCCGTATCGCCGTAAATGGCGCGGCTGCTCGTCCGCTGCGATTGAAGGCTGTGGAAGACGCAGTCCGTGGAAAGCCGAAAAGCGCTGCAACTGGAGAGATGGCGGGCAAACTCGCCGTCCAGGGTGCAATTCCGCTGCAGTTTAACGCGTACAAAATTCCGTTGATGAGAAATCTTGTAAAGCGCGCCGTGGGGGGCGTGGAGGTGGCAACTTGGGCTTAGTACAGTGGGCGACAAGTCCGTGGGGACAGGATGTCCCGACACATATCGTGTGGTCTTTGATTTATGTGGCGGCAGTCGGGGGATTGCTGTTTCTGATCGTGCACGCGATTTACGTCCGATATTTCGCGAAGGCGGAGGTCTTTGCAGGCAGTGTGTCGCCCGAAGTCGCCGCGCACGTACCGGCGCGGGTTCCTAGACATTCGCTGGCTGCACGCCTGTTTCACTGGCTTATGGCGGCCGCCATGTTAACGCTTCTCGTTACCGCGTTTCTTCCGAAGGTGGGCGTCCAGTTTGATTGGGTTACTTACCACTGGATCGCCGGTCTGGTTCTAACCGCTTCGATTATCTTCCACATTATCCACGCATCGTTTTTCCTGGACTTCTGGTCCATCTGGCCGGATAAAGCCGACGTGGAGGATGCTTCGCGAAGAATGAAACGCTTCATGGGACAAGACGCCCCGGCGCCGCGCCGTTTCGCCAAATACCCGCTTGAAAATAAGATGTACCACGGGATCATCGTATTGACTGGCTTGGCAGTCATCCTGACTGGTGTGTTTATGATGTTTCGCATCCGCACGCCGATTTTCCCGCGCAACCCGTACTTGTTCGGCGACATGACCTGGGGCCTGATGTACGTGCTGCATGGCCTGGCGGGTGTCGGGCTAATCGCGCTGATCATGGTTCACATCTACTTCGCGGTTCGACCGGAAAAGTTCGTTATCACCAAGTCCATGGTCTTTGGGGATATGCCGAAGGAATATTATCTGGAACACCACGATCCGGAGCGATGGGCCGTGGAGACTAACGGGTCGGAGACAACGTCCAGAAAAGCGAAGGCCTCAGCCTGAAGCATGGATGACGTCCGCGAACGCTGCAATGCGATCGAGGAGTGTTACGAGTTCATGCTGGCCTATGCCGCCCAGGGTCTTCCTAGCGAGCATGGCAGCGGATCGGGCTCCCAGCTCCGGGAGTTCCTGGGACGCGCTGTCAAAGCGCTGTCGGGCTTGGCTGACGCTTATGCGGCTGCAGTGAAGCAGGAAGGCCAGCCAGTTGAGCCCTACCGGGCGTTCCTGGGAGTGCTGGATCGTGACGCCAGCGACTCAGTCGCCGCCCTTGAAATGGTCCTGGCGCAACCAGCGCTCAGCTCCCAGCTGATCGACAACCTAAACGCCTCAATCCATATTCGAGCGCTGCTTACGGACTTGTTTCTGATCGATGAGACTTTAAAACTCCAGCAAGTCTCGGGGAAACCTGCGACTACAACATAAACCGCTTCCTATGAATAAACTCACTAAACTGTCCCTGACGGGTCTGTTGTTGCTCGCGGGGACCGCTTCACAGTCCACCAAGGCACAAGAAAAGCAAGCGAAGAAGACAGCCGAAAGCACCAACCTCCGGAATCCGGCGCTCATCGAACGCGGCAAATATATCGTTGAAAGCGTGGCGATGTGTGAACGCTGCCATACGCCGCGCGATGAGAACGGCAATCCCGAGCGGAGCAACTGGCTCAAGGGTGGCCCGGTGCAGTTGAAGCAAACATATCCTACGCCAACTTGGGCGGAGAGAGAGCCTCGCATCGCCGGCGCGCCTCCCGGTACGGATGAGCAGTTCATAACACTTCTGACCACCGGAATCTCGCGCACTGGCGCGCCTCCGAATCTTCCCATGCCCCCGTTCCGGATGACGCGTCAGGACGCCGAAGCCGTCCTGGCCTATCTTAAGTCGCTCCGCTGACTTGGCGATCGGCTGCCGAAAGAAATAATCTTATTCATCGTCTTCATCGGCAACTCGAATCGAGACGGCTCCGTGTTCGAGCGCCCAGGCGACGAACCCCTCGGGGGCATTCCGGACCCCACGCACATTCGCCGAATTGATCGATTTGATCGTTTGCCAACGTATCCCTTGTAGATCGGCATTTCGCAGGTCAGTATTCCTGAGGTTGGCGTTTGCGAGATTAGCCCCCAGGAGATTCGCTCCCACCAGGTCGGCATCCTCCAGGTCCGCCTCTAGCAGGTTGACGAATCGCAGACTGCCCGAGCGGAAGTTGGCCGACTTCATCCGAGCATACTCGAGATCGCTCCCTTCCAAGACACTGTGGCGAAGGTCGGCGGCTTCCAGATCGGCGCGGGCCAGCTTCGCTCTTCGCAAATGGACGCCCTGAAGAAATGCTCCGGAAAGATCCACGCCGACCAGAGGAATACCGTCCGCATTGAGTTCCTGAAGCGCCTCCATCCTTCCCCCACTGCCGCCCTTTCCTTGCGCCGCATCGATCACCTGCCAGGCCTGATAGTGCTTTTGCTTCTTCCGGTCGCCAGCTTCGGAGTAGTAGGATATGACGGCGAACAACACTGACAAAATCCCCAGGTATTCCAAGACTTCCAGAAGCGCCCAGCGACTGAGCAGATAAGCAGTCCACTGGAAGGCCAAGTCGATGGCATGCCATGGCAGGGTCCAGCGATGGCGTATCGACCGTTTATATTCCGCCCAGGAATCGGGCCGTTTTCGCGCCTCGCGTACAAGCATTATTTCAAATATCCATGTTGGATCTTAATGTATGGCGTTGCTCTAAAACTCGGGATGATCCTACGCTCAACCGTTACTTTCGCGGCAGGACATGGTGAAGTTACGGTCGGTCGTCGACTATTCCAGTTGCTTGTGGAACCTCAGCACGCTGAGCCACAGAATGGTCACCCCGAAAACCGCCAGCGCCAGCATCTGCGGCCAAAGGGAATCGATACCGGCGCCCTGCAAAAAGACCCCGCGGACGATCTCCATGAAGTACCGTACCGGATTGAAGAAGGTCAGCCATTGGGCGAGCTGCGGCATGTTGCGGATCGGAAACGTAAATCCACTCAGCATGAAGAATGGCTGGAAGAATAAGCCGGTGGCCATCATCGCCTGGGTCTGTGTTTTCGAAACAGTGGAAATGTACAGACCGGCGCCGAGTGTCGTTAGAAGGAACAACAGCGTCGACCCGAACAGCAGCCAGAAATTTCCGCGGAACGGCACGTGGAATATCATCAGCGCCGCGCTCATAACCAGCAGCATGTCCCAGATTCCCACAGCGACGAACGGCAGCGTCTTGCCGATGATCAACTCGGTTGGACGTATGGGCGTCACCATTAACTGCTCCATGGTGCCGATCTCTTTTTCGCGGACAATGGCCATCGCGGTCAGCGACAGCGTCACTATCGTGATGATGTTCACGATCACGCCGGGAATGAAATAGTTCCGGCTGCGCAGATCGGGATTGAACCAGACGCGGGTGCGCGGCGTGACCTGCGGGACCAGTTGGTGTAGCGGCCCTCCGGCATCCTCGGTGGCTGCCACCAGCTTGGCGCTCTGTTGATGGCGGAGCGCTTGGTTCGAATAGCGTGCGATGGCCTGACTGGCATATCCGGAGACGATGGAGGCTGTGTTGGAGTTGGTTCCATCGAGCAGTACCTGCACCCTGCTGGTCCGGCCGCGTTCGACATCGCGCGCGAATCCGGGCAGTATCCGAACCACGGCGTCCACCTGCCCGCGATCCATCATTCGCTGCATCGCGCGTTCATCGTTCGGTATGCCGGCGAGAATAAATCGTCCCGACCCCTCGAACTCCGAAAGAAGCTCTCGGCTTTCCGGCGTGCGGTCCTGGTCCATCCACGCGATCTTGGCGTTGTCTACATCCAGGCTGGCGGCGTAGCCGAAGATCAACAACTGGATGAGCGGCGGCAAAAACAATATGGAGCGCATACGCGGGTCGCGTAGCGCCTGGATGAACTCTTTTCGAATGATCCTGCGCAGTCTTTGTCTCATCACGCCACCTTCTGGCGCAACTTGCGCGTCGCAAAATAAAAGACGACCGCCGCATAGGCGATCAGCAGAAGCAGATTGAACCACAGCAGCTGTATCCCGATGCCTTTTAGAAAAATCCCGCGTGAGACTTCCATGAAGTAACGCGCCGGCACTATTAGCGAAATCACCTGGATGACGCGGGGCATGCTGCCGATGGGATAGATGAATCCTGACAGCAGAAACGCCGGAAGGAAAGAAACCAGCGTTCCCATCTGGTACGCCATGAGTTGAGTTCGAAACATCGCCGAGATCATGATGCCGAGCCCGAGCGCGCCAAACAGAAAGACTGCGCTGGCAGTGAGCAGCAGCAACAAGCTGCCCTTCATGGGCACGCCGAAAACGAAAATGCCGATGACCAGCGCGACGAGCATATCGGCCGCTCCCACCACAAAATAGGCGGACAATTTCCCGAGCGCAATCTCGCTAGGCCGGGCCGGCGTCGACAACAACTGTTCCATCGTGCCGTTCTCCCATTCACGCGCTATGGTCAGCGAGCCGAGATTGGCAGCGATGATCATCACTATGACGACGATCAGTCCCGGGACGATAAAGTTTCCAGAGAGCAGATCGGGGTTGTACCAGACGCGGACGTCGGGAACGACGTTGGCCGGAACGTTTCCCGCGGCAGTCTGAATGGGCGTCTGCAGGCGCTGCGAGTACATCAGCACGAGGCTTTCGGCGTAGCCTTGGGCGATCGCGGCCGTGTTCGAGTCGCTGCCGTCGATCAAAAGCTGTACTTGCGCGGGCTGTTTCAGCTCGATGTCCTTTGCGAAGTGATCCGGAATCACGACGCCGAGCAAGCACGCGCGGCGGTTTATCGCCTGCTCAATGGGACGGTAGCCATGCACTTCCTCGACCACATGAAAATAGCGCGAGCCCCGGAAGTCCTTCACCAGGTCCCGGCTTTTTGGCGATTGATCGAGATCGTAGACGAAGGTCGGGATGCGATCGACATCCAGACTCAGCGCCCATCCGAAAATCAGCAGCATCACCAGGGGCTGCAGCAACGCGGCGAACAGACTGCGCGAATCGCGGAGAATGTGCAGCATTTCCTTGCGCGCGATGGCGCGGGTGCGGCGGAAACTCATGCTGCGCTTTTCTCCTTTTCTTTTTCCTCTTTTTCGATCAGGCTAACGAAAACGTCCTCCATGCTCGGCATAATCGAATCGAGCACGACTACGGAAATGCCGGCCTGCTCCAATTCGCGATAGATTTCCGGAATCTCCGTCGCC
>DATMMD010000166.1:0-7964 GCA_035569875.1 Bryobacteraceae bacterium | reverse complement strand
TTCACGTTCAATCGCCCTATGATGAGGCCCAGTGTCCACTACGACGCCAGCGGATTTCGTGGCCATCTCTTGGTGGAAGAGCCTTCCAACGTACACCACGTTAATTCCAACTACCGCTGGGACCTCCGTTTCAACGACGATAAACCGCTCGATCTGATCGTCAACTTCGGGGCGGGTGAAGGCCGGCTGGATGTTGGGGAGTTGCGGCTGCGGAGCCTGGAGATCCACATGGGCGTCGGAGAACTGCGAGTGGATCTTCGCGGAAGACCCAGGAACGACTACGACGTATCCATTCACGGCGGCGTCGGCGAGGCGACCATTTACTTGCCGGAAGGCGTCGGAATTGTTGCCGAAGCCCACGGGGGCATCGGCGGAATCAACGCCCGAGGCCTCGAAAAGCGCGACGATCGCTATGTCAACGAGGCCTACGGGCATTCCAAGACCACCGTCCGGCTAGAGGTCCATGGCGGCATTGGCGCTATCAATCTGGTGGGTAGCTAATCAGCTGAATAGTAACACCCAGTACTCGGCCCGGCTCCGGGCTAGGGACCATCGGTTAAGAAGTTCCATCTAAAGGCTTTATCAGATGTTGCCGATGGGACCAGAGATAGCCTTTTTTTCGCTTCGATCCGGAGCCCACACACTTGTCGTACTCGCAACCAGTCGTATCGTTCTTGTGCTTGGTCGTCATGGCCATCTTGGGCCGGCACTTGTGGCTATCGTTCCGGTTGCGCTCCCGAATGCGCGTTCAGGCGGAAGCGTCCTCCGCCAATCCCATCGACGGCCTGTTCGAGGCGGCTCCGATCGGCTATCTGGAAATCGATCCCAAGGGCGTGGTGCGTCGCGTCAATCGCAAGGAGTGCGAGTTGCGCGGCTTCGCGCGGCGCGAGTTGATGGGGAAGATTTGCTGGAACCTGCTTCCGCCCGCCGAGCGGCAAAGATACCGCGACCAGATCGAGCGCAAAATGTCCGGCCATATCGCTCTGTTGCCCTACCAGCGCAAGTATCTGCGCCCTGACGGCAGCACCATCACGGTGGAAGTTCACGAGCAACTGCTGCGTGACCAGGCCGGCCGCGTAGTGGGTATGCGCCTGGCTGGAATCGATATGACCGAGGGAAAGAAAAGCGAGGACCAGGCCTACGAAGCTGCGTCCGAACTCCGCGCGCTTTTTCAGACTTTTCCCGATCTGTTTATTCGGCTGGATCGAAGCGGGCAAGTGGTCGAGAGCACGGGAGGCCAAAGTTCAGACCAGTTCCTCTCGCCCGATAAGTTTCGGGGCAGGAACTTGCAGGATCTCTTGCCGGCCAGCGTGGTTGATCAAGTGCGCGAAGCGCAGGAGAAAGCCCGCAAGACCAAAGCTCCGCAGGTCGTCGAGTTCAACGTCGATGGCCGCGCCGGACAGCAGGTCTACGAAACTCGGCTAGTTCCGCTCGATTGGGAACACTCCATCGCAACGCTGCGCAACATCACAGCCCGGAAGAACGATGAGAAACGGCTGCAGGAATACGCCCAGGAGTTGGAGCGCAAGAACGAGGAACTCGAGTCGGCGCTAGTTACGGCGCGCGATGCCACGCAACTCAAGAGCCGCTTTCTGGCCAACATGAGCCATGAAATCCGCACGCCCATGAACGGTGTGCTCGGAATGACCGACTTCTTACTGGGCACTAACCTCACTGAGGAGCAGCAGGAGTATGCCGGGTCCATCAAGAAATCGGCGGACGCGCTTCTCACTCTGATCAACGACATCTTGGACCTGTCTAGAATCGAAGCGGGTAAGCTGCGGCTGGATCATGTTCCGTTCTCGCTAGCCGCGACAGTGGAAGAATCGTCCTCTCTTTTTGCTTTGCAAGCGCGCACCAAAGGATTGGATTTCTCGAGCGCTGTTTCGAGCAATTTGCCGGACATACTGGTCGGCGACGCGGGAAGAGTTCGCCAGGTGCTCACCAACCTGATCGGCAATGCAGTCAAGTTCACCGATTCCGGGCGGATTGATGTGGAGGCCGAGATGTTACGCCCCACCGAGGATGGATTCTTGGTGCGCTTCAGCGTCCGCGATACCGGAATCGGAATTCCGTCCGAGCACCAAAGCCGGTTGTTTGAAAGCTTCACCCAGGGCGATGGATCGAGCACCAGAAAATACGGCGGTACCGGCTTGGGGCTTTCCATATCGAAGCAACTGGTGGAATTGATGAATGGCGAACTCGGAGTGGAAAGCAAACCCGGTGAAGGGAGCCGCTTCTGGTTCACCGCCAGCTTTGGCAAAGCGCCGCTCACCGTCGCGCCAGGAGCGCCGCCCAAACGGGCCATTCTTGCTTCCGCGCCTCCCACGCCCGCGCCAAAGGTCTCGGTACCCGCCGCGAAAGCTGCCAGCGTCCCGCCGGAGAAATCGAATGGCGGCCTTCGAAAATTGCGTGTATTGCTGGCCGAAGACAATGAGATCAATCAGAGGATTGCGTTGCGGCTGCTTGAAAAGCTCGGGCTCGCGGCCGATGCCGTCGACAACGGGCGCGCCGCGGTCGAAGCGTTGGCGCAGAAAAAGTACGACCTGGTGCTGATGGACTGCATGATGCCAGATATGGACGGCTTCGAAGCCACGGCCGTCATCCGCAACCGGGAACGGGGCAAGGGCCATACGCCCATCTGCGCTCTTACCGCCAACGCCATGGAGGGCGATCGGGAAAAATGCCTGGCCGCCGGAATGGACGATTACATAAGCAAGCCGGTGGGTCTCGACAAGCTCCGCGAAGTAGTGGAACGGTTGGCCGAGCCGGTCCAAATGAGTATCTCGTAGTGCGCGCACGTTCTCCAAGGATGCGTGCCTAGGTCGTTTAAACTTCCAACCCCACCGACCGCATCAAATCCAGCGCGTTGCTGCGCTCCACGATTCCCGGCTGAAGCTGATAGTCGAAGTGCAGCCGCCCATTCTCCAGCGTATCGGCGAAATGGACATTCATCGCCCGGCCCGGAAGATCGTCCGCAATGTGAGCCAGCGCCAAGTCGTGCGTGGTGATCATTCCTATTGCCCCGCGATTGATCAGACTGCGCACGATCGCCTCGGCCCCGATCTTCCGATCGTGCGAATTCGTGCCACTCAGCAGTTCATCCAACAAGAACAACATCGTCCGATCGCCGCTTGCCAGGTTAACTATCTCGCGCAGCCGCGTGATCTCGGCATAAAAGCGGGATTTGCCGTCTTGGAGCGAGTCCATCACGCGGATCGACGCGCCGACAGTCAGGGGCGACACCGCGAAACTTTGTGCCCGCACCGGGGCGCCCACCCATGCCAGCACCACGTTCAATCCCACGGCGCGCAGCAGCGTACTCTTGCCCGACATATTGGAGCCGCTCACGATCAGCAGCCGCAAATCTCCGCCTAGCCGCACATCGTTCGGGACGCACTGGCTTTCTCGCATCAGTGGATGCCCCAGGCCCCGCGCTTCCAATCTCGCGCCGCCGGCATCCAACAGCTCGGGAAAGCTGTCGTGGGGATGCTCGTAGCAATAGCCGCCCAGCGCAACCAATGCCTCAAATTCGCCGACCACGCTGATCCATTCCGAGATATGCCGTCCCGATAGCTTGCGCCAGCGCTCGATCGCCATCGCGACCTGTGCGCTCCACAAGACGGCCATTGCGATGGGCGTAAAGAAAAGATTTCGCTGCCAATCCAGCAGCGCCACCAGCTTCTGCAGCTTGCCGATTTGGAACGACGCTACTAGCCCACTGGCAGCCAGTTCCTCTCGCAAGCGCTGCAGCAGCGGCGACTCGAAATGATCGCTCTCCAGGCGATGCAGAAGCTTCGCAAGTACGGCTAGGTCGCGCGCCGGCGAATTCACCGCTCCGGCGACCTGCAAAGTCCGGCTACCCAGAAAAAACCCGTAGCCCAGCGTGATCAGCAGCGCCGCCAGGAAGGGCGTCCGCGTAAGCAGGCTGGCCATATAGAGGCTGAAGGTGACGACCACGGCAACCGCCAGAGCCGCGGCAATGACCGGAGCGCCCGAGGGAAAATTCACCAGCGAGGCTTTACCCCAGCGAGCCGCTACTTCGGCATCGATGCCGGACCGGATCGCGTCACCGAGCACGGCCAGATCCTCGCGCAGATCCAGCCGAGAGCGCAACTCGGCGATCGCCCGTTGCCGTAGGCCAGCCCCTTCCCGCGAAGCAGGCGCCAGTAGCCATCGGGCCAGCGTGTCTTCGCCGGCGCGCGTTCGAGCCGTGCACAACAATTCGAAGAGCGACCCCTTGCCGAAAAGGTCCAGGTCTTCTTCGTACACATGCGATGGATTCCGAAAACGATCGCCGGTTTCTCCCGTGCCAATCCACTGATTTTCCAGCCGAGCCAGCCCGCGTTGATAGAATTCGACCGCCCGCTGAGCACGTTCCAGCCGTTCCACCACTCGAGCATGTATAACCACCAGTACCGAGAACAGCAGAGCGGGAATGGCCAGCCACCATGGCGACAAAACCGTCTCGCCAAAAACGAAGAAAGCCACAATGACACCCACGATCCCGGTCCCCAGCCGCGCGTTCCCGATCCTCCGAAAGTGCTGGGTTTGACGCTCTGCGACCTCGCTCCGTTCAGCCAGCCGGCGCTGGTATTCGGCCAGTGGATTCACAATGCCCGGTGGCTTCACAATGTTAGGCTAACAGCAGTGGAGCAGCCAGAAGAGCCGGTCAGGATACCAATCACGGATGTATTCGACCTGCATACTGTTCCGCCGAGGGATGTCGAGCCTGTTGTCGAAGAGTACCTGGAAGAGGCGCGGCGGTTAGGTCTCAAGGCTTTGCGGATCATTCACGGCCGGGGAATCGGCGTGCAACGCGAGATAGTACGGTCGATCCTGGCCAGAACAGTCTTTGTTGAAAGCTTCGGCGATGCCCCGGCGGAGGCCGGCGGCTGGGGGGCGACGCTAGTAACGCTGCGGTAAGCTGGCCTACAAAACTAAGAAAGTGGAACTTTCTCATGCGCGGAAATGAATGCTCATTAACAGACCGATGCAGATCGTCGAAATAAACTAATGTTGGAATCCCCGTCCCATAGTGACGACGATCTGCTTCGGCTGATTGCAAGAGGTCACGAACCGGCCTTTGTGGAGTTTTATCGGAAGCATCAGAAATCGGTATATCACTTCGCATTCCACATGAGCGGCCAGACCGAAGTCGCCGAAGAGGTTACTCAGGAAGTGTTTTTGACGGTGATGAGTGTGGCCAAGCAATACGATTCCAAGCGCGGATCGGCGGTCTCTTATCTCTACGGGATCACACGCAATTTCGTATTGCGCTGCCTGGAGCGGGAACGCCCCTATATCGCGGCGCTGGACGACGTCGAAAATGAACATGCGAATACGTTGGTCCACGAGCGCGATCTCTTAGGCGAACTGGCGCGCAACGAACGGATCGAGTCGCTGCGCAAGGCAGTGCTGGCGTTGCCGCCGGCCTATCGGGAAGTTGTGGTCCTCTGCGATCTGAACGAAATGGATTATGCTCAGGCGGCCGGCGTGCTCGGCTGTGCCATCGGAACTATCCGTTCGCGATTGCATCGGGCCCGGGCACTCCTCATGGAAAAAATGCGTGCCGCTGAAAGGTGTGCTGTATGAACGCAGACGAACGAGACCTTTTGGAAGGATTGCAAGAACTGGCAGCGGAGGGACCACGCCAGGCGCCGGCACACATGGAACAGCGGCTCCTGTCCGAGCTTCGGAAGCGATCCCGGCGGCGGCGCGCGCGAGCCTGGATGTCCGCCGCAAGCGTGGGGGCGATCGCTGCCGCGATCGCGGTTCTGCTATGGATCGGTCCGTTACGGCCTGAGCACCCGGTGCTTTCGCAAGACGCAGCGGTGTGGGCGGATGAGACCACCGCTGGCTTCTACCCGCTTCCTGATGCAGATGGGCTACCGCCCGTCGAAAGTGCCATGGTGGTGCGCGTGCAACTGCCGATGTCATCTCTCGAGTTGATCGGGTTTCCGGTAAATCAGGATCGTGATTCCGATCCCGTCGAAGCGGAAGTTCTCTTGGGCCAGGACGGCTTGGCACGCGGGGTTCGACTGATCGAGTAATGTGTTGAGTAATTGAAGGAGGAGAAAATGTTCCAGCTACGCTGTGTAACACTAGGAGCCATTTTGATGGGTGGCGCCGCATTCGCTCAGCCGGGTCGCCACGGAATGGGAATGCCGCCCGGCGGACCCGGCGATTTCGCCTTTGTGCGCGGCGAGTTTGGAATGGCAGGCAAGGTGGTGACGGGCGCTCCTTACTCAGCCCAAGCGGTGACGCAATTCACCCAGACGTTGGCCGATGGGAACCATATTCAGAGGTCCACTGCGGCGTCCCTGGCCCGCGACAGCCAAGGACGAACACGCACCGAACGGTCCATGGCAGCTATCGGAGCGTTGGCCGGATCCGGCACTGCGTCCAAAGCCGTGTTTATCAACGATCCAGTGGCAGGCACGGGTTATATGCTCGATGCCACGCACAAGACCGCCCGGCAGATGCCGGCCAATCGGCATCGGCCGCCTTCGGATCCATCATTGTTGCCGGGGACGGGTACGCAGGCGCATGTTTTCAGCGAGCAGCGGTCGAATGCCAACGTTAAGATCGATGATCTGGGTACTCAGGTGATGGACGGATTGAGCGTGCAAGGCAAACGGAAAACCAAAACCATCTTGGCCGCGCAGGCAGGCAGTGCGCGCGACATCGAGGTCGTCACCGAAACATGGTACTCGCCAGATTTGCAGATGGTCGTAATGAGCAAGACCAGCGATCCGCGCTTCGGCGATTCGCTTTACCAGGTGACCAACATCAGCCGTGCCGAGCCCGATCCGTCGCTATTCGCGGTTCCTTCGGATTATCAGGTACAACAAGGCCGGTTAGGCGGCCCCGTTCAATAACGCCGCTTTCGGCAGTACTGGCCGCGGCCTGTACTACCATGGGCATGTGAGAACGCTCAGTTTTTCTGCCAGCCTGTTTCTTGGCTGCTTTTCCCTCCAGGCGGGTCCGGCGCTTGACAGAGCATTGGACTCGCTTTCTTTTGTTCACCAGTTTCATGACTTGGCCCTTTCGCCCGATGGCGCCATAGCTGCTTGGACGGAGACAAATCCCGGCCGGGACGGCAAGCCACGAGAGTCGTCTGTATATGTCAAAGATCTTCGCGATGCCGGCGGCTCGCCTCATAAGATTGCAGGGGGCGCTGGATCGGAACACGCCTTGGCGTGGTCGCGCGACGGCAAACTGGCGTTCCTTTCTGGCGGTGACTCCGTCGATCAGCTGCAGGTGTATGTTTCCGACAAACCGGGACGCGGCAAGCCCCGCAAGCTGACCGACCTCAAGGGATATATCGACGATCCGCGCTGGTCGCCGGATGGCCGCACCATCGCTGTTCTGTGGATCGAAGGCCTCACTCGCGTGCCAGGTCCTACTGAAGCCACGCCGCCCGATAACGGCGTCGTCTCATCCAAAATCTACGAGCAGCGGCTGGTGCTGGTGGATGTCGCGACTGGCGCAGTTCACGCCCTTACGCCTCCGGAAATGTACGTCTACGAATTCGATTGGTCGCCCGATGGCAAGCAGCTTGTGTATCTCGCCTCGCCGGGCGCCGGTGACGACAATTGGTACATCGCCGAAGTGTATGCCGTCGATTCGTCCTCCGGTGCTGTACGCCACATCTTGAAGCCGCCCATGCAAGTCGCCAACGTGCGCTGGTCTCCTGACGGAAAGAACCTGGCCTTCATCGGTGGCTTAATGAGCGACGAAGGATCCACTGGCGGTGACATTTTCGTTCTTCCCGCGGCCGGAGGGACCCCGCGCGACCTGACGCCGAATCGCAAGTCTTCGCCGAATTGGTTTCGCTGGATGCCGTCTTCGAATCAGATTCTGATGACCGAGGATTCATCTGGTGAGATGGCGGTCTCAACCCTCGACCTTGCGTCCAGCAGTGTCGAACAGGTTTGGAAGGGCGCCGAGACCATCATGTT
>DATMMD010000165.1:0-20424 GCA_035569875.1 Bryobacteraceae bacterium | reverse complement strand
GTCCATACGATATAGATCCAGTATAGTGGCGGTCAACAGAGCGGTGCCGCGACGACAAAATGCTACAACGAAGAGAGTGTCGACAACTCCAACAGAAGTTCACCTCTTTACGCCCTTACAGATTCGAGAAGTCCATTTGCGGAATCGGATCGCGGTATCGCCGATGTGTGAGTACTCGAGCGTCGACGGATACGCGAACGACTGGCACTTGGTGCACTTGGGCAGCCGGGCGGTGGGCGGAGCCTCCATTGTTTTGACGGAAGCGGCGGCGGTGCTGCCGGAGGCGCGGATCAGTCCGAAGGATCTGGGGATTTGGTCGGACGATCATATCCCGACGCTCTCGCGCATTTTTCGCTTCGTTGAGGACCAAGGCGCAGTGCCCGGAATGCAACTCGCGCATGCGGGCCGCAAAGCGAGCACCGCGGCGCCCTGGAACGGCGGCAAAGCCGTGGACGAGTCAGAGGGAGGCTGGAAGCCGGTCCTCGCTCCGAGTCCGGTTCCTTTTGCAGACGGGTATCTCACTCCCGAGCCCCTGGACGAGCGAGGAATCTCGCGCGTAATCAGAGGATTCGCCGATGCGACACGGCGAGCGCGCGAAGCAGGCGCCAGAATCATCGAGATCCATTCCGCGCACGGCTACCTGCTGCACGAGTTTCTTTCTCCGTTGAGTAATTTTCGAACTGATCGCTACGGTGGTTCGTTTGAAAACCGCACACGGATGCTACGGGAAGTTGTCGAAGCTGTGCGCCAGGTTTGGCCGGCCGGTTACCCGCTGTATGTGCGAATCTCGGCGACCGATTGGGTAGGGGGCGGCTGGACGATTGACGACTCAGTGGCGCTGTCTATGCAACTAAAACCACTGGGCGTGGACCTGATCGATTGCTCTTCCGGAGGAGCAGTGCCGAACGCACCGGTATTCGCGGGCGCCGGTTATCAAGTGCCCTTCGCCGAACGAATCCGCAAGGAGACTGGCATTCTGACGGGCGGCGTAGGAATGATCACCTCACCACAGCAGGCGGATCATATCATCCGCACCCAGCAGGCCGATCTCGTCTTTCTGGCGCGCGAGCTGCTTCGTGATCCGTATTTTGCGCTGCGAGCAGCGGATGAATTACGCCAGGAGGGACCATGGCCGAAGCAGTATGCGCGGGCGAAGCGCTAGCTAGTTTCGTTCGCCGCGTAGCAACCTACGCCACTTGCGTCGCGATCCACCAGGTATTGCCGCTGGGGTCTTTCACCCCTCCACGGCTGTCGGGGTCGCCTTCCTTGCGCTGCGGCATCTGGGCAGATTCTCCTCCGGCTTCCAGGGCTTTACAATACGTGGCGTCGACATCTTCGACATAAACATGCAGCCATACAGGAAAGGCAGGAAAAGCGCCGCCCGCGTCTGCGATCATCACAACCGTATCGATGCGTACTTCGGCGTGCATGATCGAGCCGTCTGGCTTATCGTAGCGGCGAAGCTCGGTGGCATCGAAGGTTTTCTTCAAGAAATCGATCACGCCCTGTGCGCCGTTAACGACCAGGTACACCGAGACGCTTGAGTAGCCATCGGGTTTCTTCGGCACAGTCATCCGACCTCTTCTACAATCGAGCGCCCAGTGGAAAGATCGCCGTTGGTCCACTGCCATTCCTCGTGAAGGCGGAGCCGGCCGTCTGGAAGCACTTCGGGCGTAGCCTGGCAAATACCGGTGCTAAGCCGGCCAGTGGTGTCTACGTGGTGATAGCGCATGTCCAGACGCCCTTGCGTATCGCCGACTGCCACCAAGGCGCCGAATTGGATACGCCCTCCCTGATAGGTCGCCCACACGCGAGCGCCGTTCTGGCGGTAATGAAAACGAGTCTCGGCATCACAAGCGCCGTTGGGCGTATTCGCGGAACAAATGAATAGGCGGTTATCGAAACTGACAGAAGGCGGCACTGGATCCGCGAAGGGCTCATCTGGTGCCGGATAGGGACTAGCGAAGGAAAAAGCGACGGCCGTGTCGCCCCAGGTTCTGCGAAATTGGAGCCGCTGTTTCGCTTCTTCAACAGTGGGAATGTGGCCGGCGGGAATCCACCACATCGCCATATACGCTTCGACTGGCTTTTCGAACCACTTCAGACGATCGCGCAGCGGGCCGATGTGCGCACTCTTGTAGACGAACTCCTTGAGCGCTTCGACCGATTCCCACACCGACATATTGATGTTGATGCGTGGATCGTCGTAAGGCAGGATCGATGTGGCATCGCCCGCTTCGGTCTGCAGCCGCCAGACAAATCCAGGGCTGCGGTCCGCCAGAGCGTTGATGGGTTGAAGTTGAGAAACGAAGCCGGCCATTTTGGGCGAATCGATCGGCGCGACGATGCGTCCTATATTGACCTGGGCAAGATGGTAGTGGCGGGTGGGCATCCCACCAGTTTAAGATTCGATTCCCATCTGCGACAAGCGGTAGCGAAGGGCGTTGCGTGTGAGACCTAGCAGCCGGGCAGCCTGGCTCTTGTTTCCATTGGTGCGATGTAGGGCCTCGCGGATGATGGAGCGTTCGAAATCGTCGAGCGTCATGCCTTCGGGGAGAAAACCATCCGTGCCTGCGGCGATGCGGGGCTTGGGAGCGAGATCCAGCTTGATGTCGTCGGCTTCAAGAATGGAATTGGTTGCCAAGACCATGGAGCGCTCGATCACATTTTCCAATTCGCGCACGTTGCCCGGCCAGTGGTACTCGAGCAGCCGCTGGATGGCGGAGTCTGAGATCGATTGCGCCGCGGTTCCAAGGTCTTTCCTCAGTTTCTTGACGAAATGATCGGCCAGGAATGGAATATCTTCCTTGCGCTCGCGCAGCGGAGGAATATTGATGGGCAAGACGTTTAGACGATAGTACAAGTCTTCACGGAAAGTTCCCTGCTCCAGCGCCGCGCGCAGATCCACATTGGTGGCAGCCAGCACTCGCACATCAATGTGCCGCGTTTTGTTGCTGCCCAGGCGCTCGAACTCGCGCTCCTGCAGGATGCGGAGCAGCTTGACTTGAACGGAAGCGGGCACGTCGCCAATCTCGTCTAGAAAAACAGTGCCGGTATCGGCCTGCTCGAACTTGCCGGGCTTGGTGGTGTTCGCGCCGGTGAATGCGCCTTTTTCGTAGCCGAAAAGCTCGCTTTCCATCAGGTTTTCAGGCAGCGCGGTGCAGTTGATTTTTACGAAGGGCCGCCCGTCGCGCGGAGAGTGATGATGAATAGCTCGGGCGATCAGGTCTTTGCCGACGCCGCTTTCGCCGCACAAAAGGACCGTAGCACGGGTGGGCGCGACACGCTCCACCGTTCCGAAGATCTCGCGCATCGCGTCACTGCGGCCAACGATATTATCGAATTCATACCGCTGGCCGAGTTCGGCGCGCAGCTCGCGGTTCTCATCGCGCAAGGTTCGGATTTCGAGCGCCTTGTTGATGACCGTCATCAGGTGATCGAGCGAAAATGGTTTGGGCAGAAAATCGACCGCGCCGGCCTTCATGGCGTCCACCGCGGTTTCGATGCTTCCAAAGGCGGTCATGACGATGACCGGTGTGTGGGAGTCCTGGCGCCGGAGCTTCGCGAGCAATTCCAGGCCGCTGATGCCGGGTAGCCGGAGGTCAGTGAGGATGACGTCAGCGCCATCCGTCAGCTTCAGCGCTTCTTCGGCGCTGCCGGCCTGTTCTACTTCAAAACCGGCGGTTTTCAACTGTAGTTCGACCACACGTCGTAGTTTCTCTTCGTCGTCAACCACCAGAACCGTGGACTTCATCGACCGTCCTCTTGGAATTCTCTCGTAAAGTCGGAATCCTCTTGCAAAGGAAGATACACTCGAAACACGCTGCCCTCTCCGGGCTCGCTCTCCACCGTTATTTTGCCGCCGTGCTCGTCGACGATTTTAGAGACAATGGCCAAGCCCAATCCGACGCCGCTGGGTTTGGTGGTGAAAAACGGATTAAAGATACTTTCCATGTACTTGGGCTCAATGCCGGGTCCCCGATCGATTACGTCGATTTCCACGGTCTCATCGAACTGGCGCGTTTTTACCGTAACAGTTCCCTTGGGCGGACTGGCTTGCGCGGCATTCAGAAGCAGATTGTACATCACCCGCTCCATGAGCTGGCAGTCGAACAGGAAGGGAGGGATATCGGGCGCGTAGTTCTTATAAATGGTGACATCCAGCGGCGGAGAATGCTTCTCAATGTTGGCGACCGCGCGATCGATCAGTTGGACCAGATCGGTCTTCTCCAACCGGAGCGCGAGTGGACGGGCAAAATCGAGGAAGCGCGTTACGAGTGCGTTGGTCCGGTCCACTTCGCTGGAAATGAAGCCGGCCATCTCGTGAGCCAGCGCGTTATCGGACGGCACGTTCTGGGCCAGCATTTCGGCGGAAGTTTTGATGGTGCTGAGAGGATTACGAATCTCATGGGCCAAACCCGCCGAGAGTTGGCCGAGTGCGGCGAGCCGCTCGGTGCGGCGGACAGTTGCTTCGGCTTCCCGCAACTGTTGGTTTGCCTTAGCCAATTGTTCCGCGGCTTCCTGATGTTTCCGAGCTTCTACTCGTGTCGCTTCCGCCAGCTGATGAGCGAGAAAGCCACTCAAGACCATGATGACGACACGCAGCACCAGTTCCTGGATCTGGTCCGGGGGTATGAACTGATCAGGTCTGAGCCTGAGCCAGAAGGAGAGATACGCGCCGCTGGCGACCAGGCTGGTAAGAAAAGTCCCCAGCAGTCCTAACGTGGTTGCTGCCGAGATGACCGGAAGGAACAGTACCCAGTAGTAACTGCTCGCAATCCCGTCTGTTTGGCCAATCAGCAAGTAGCACAGGACCAGCTTCACGACGAACGAGATGATGCTGCCTTTGATGGAGGCTAGAGGCAGCTTTGGCTCGAGAACCTGGAACAGGCCCAGGGCGCACAAGAACGTGATGGTATAAGCGCTCCTGTCGGGGCCGAAAATCACCAGGCCCGCAAACAGCGGCACCCACACCAAGTCCTGCGGGCGGACGAAGCGCCAGAGCCGATCGCGAAGCTCCACGTTGCCATCTTAACGTGCCACTGTGGCGCAGAACTGTGACTCAAGACTGTGACACAATGGTCTCAAACGCGATTTCCCCCATGAAAAACCTGACATCCCCCGCATTACCAGGGGCGCCTGCTTTAGAGCTGGAAGAGCAAGCCGCGCCTGGCGACCAAAATTCATTCGCCAAGATTCTGTCTGAATTCGAGCAACAGCATCACGGCCATCCATCGGGTCAAGCACTGGAAGGAACGGTAGTTTCGATCACCTCCGAATCCCTTTTCGTCGACGTCGGACGAAAGATGGACGGCGTGCTTCCAACCAGTCTTTTCCGCGATCCATCAGGCCAGCTCTCGATCAAAATCGGGGACAGACTGCTGGTAAGCATCACGGGCGCGGAAGAAGGATCTTACACCCTTTCGACCGTGAAGGTGGAGCGACCCCGCGATTGGAGTGCGCTGGAGCGCGCGTTTGCCGAGAAACGTCCCATCGGAGGCGTCGTCACGGAGCTGGTGAAAGGCGGCCTGCGAGTGGACGTCGGCGCGCAAGCTTTCATGCCGGCATCGCGCAGCGGCGCCAAAGATCAGACGGAGATGGAGAAACTAGTGGGCCAGGATATCGAGTGCAGGATCATCAAACTCGATACCGCGAGCGAGGATGTAGTCGTGGACCGGCGAGCGGTGCTGGAGGAACAAGAAGCTCAAACGCGCCAGCAGAAACTGGCCGAGCTCAAAGAGGGCGCGGTGGTGCGTGGTACGGTTCGAAGCGTGACGGATTTCGGCGCGTTCGTCGACCTAGGTGGCGTAGACGGATTGCTGCACGTCACGGACATGGCCTGGCATCGCGTTGCAAAACCGTCGGATGTTGTCTCGGTGGGCGATGCGGTGGAAGTGCAAGTGTTGAAAATCAGTCCTGAGACACGCCGCATTTCACTGGGCATGAAACAGCTGCAGCCGGATCCGTGGACCGCCACCAGCCAGCGCTTGAGCGTGGGCGAACGGGTGCCGGGCAAAGTTTCGCGGCTGACGGATTTCGGCGCGTTCATCGAGATCGCGCCCGGAGTGGACGGCCTTATTCACATTTCCGAGATGTCCTGGTCTAAGAAGATCAAGAGGCCTAGCGACGTATTGAAGCCGGGGGAACTGGTGGAAGTGGTAGTACTGGGAGTGAATGCCCAAGAGCATCGCATTTCCCTCGGTTTGAAGCAGGCTCTGGGAGATCCCTGGGAAGAGGCGCAGCGCAAGTTCGCGCCCGGGGCGGTGGTGGAAGGAACGGTTACGAGCCTCACCAACTTCGGCTGCTTCGTGGATCTGGGCAACGGGATCGAGGGAATGATCCACATTTCCGATATCACAGGCGAGAAGCGCTTGAATCATCCGCGGGAAGCAATTGCGGCAGGCCAGGTGGTGCGAGCCGTAGTACTGGAAGTTGATCGCGAACGGCGGCGTATCAAGCTCGGCATCAAGCAACTGCAGCCAACGTCGGTGGACGAGTACATTGGCGAGCGGAGCGTCGGTGAAGTGGTCAGCGGCCGAGTGGTAGACATCCGGGGCGAGCGAGGGAAGGTGGAACTGGGCGACGGGATCGTGGTGGAGTGCAGGATGCCCGAACCCAAAGGCGAAGAATCGGCGGCAGAACCAACCTCTCAATCCGTTGACCTGTCATCTTTAACCGCTATGCTATCAGCGAAATGGAAGCAAGGCGCAACTTCGGCCAAAGCAGCCCGGCCGGAACCCGCTAAGGCCGGGCAGATCCGCAGTTTTCGAATTACCAAACTGGACCAAGCGAACAAGAAAATCGAAGTCGAGCTGGCCGGCTGAGCGATGCGCCAGGTTTCGTGACATTTTCGTTTATCGCCCGTCTATCAAAGTGTTGCAGGCAACAGCAGCCCGGGCGGCTCTCAGAATGGACGAACCCGATCTCATTCGGGCGGCGCAGAAAGGCGATCACCGCGCGTTTGAGCAGTTAGTGCGTTTGTACGACCAGAACGTCCTGCGGCTGGCGTTGAACCTGCTTCGATCGCCGGAAGACGCCCGCGACATTTATCAGGAGGCGTTCTTGCGGGTGTACAAGAACCTGCACACATTCCGCTTCGATTGCAGTTTTCACACCTGGTTGTATCGGATCGTGACGAACTTGTGCCTGGATGCGCTGAGGAAGCGGAGAGTTCGCCGCGAGGACGATGCGGTGGTGGAGACGAGCGAAGGTTTCTTGGATCGGATGGACACGGTGGAAGAAGAGCGCGCCGATGGAGATCCGCAACGCCAGCTCATGAGCCGGCAGTTGCAGAAGCGAATCCGGGAGACGCTTGCAAGCCTGACTCCGCGGGAACGAACGGTGTTCGAGATGAGACATTATCAAGGTTTGCGCTTACGTAGCATCGGCGAGATGTTGGGCACCTCCGAAGAGGCGGCCAAGAACTGCCTTTTCCGGGCCACGCAAAAAATGCGCGCCGCGCTAGGAGATTTTGTATGAAGTGTGAGGAAGCCAGAAATACGCTGCCGCTGTTTCTGTACGGCGAGCTTGCTTTTGAAGAGGAAGAGCGGCTGGAGATGCATATCGACGAATGCGCCGGTTGCCGGATCGCGCTGGAACGCGAGAAGTCGCTGTTCAAGTCGCTGGATGCCGCGGAGCTGACGCCCAGCCGGGAATTGTTGGAAAACTGCCGGGGGGAGTTGCGCAGCCGTTTGGCCCATGTTGAGCTGGAGGAAGGCAACTTCTGGAATAAGCTGCGGCAGGGGTTCACGATTCACTTCCATTTCGTGCCAGGCTGGGCGCAGCCGGCCGGATTGTTAGCGATGCTGGTGCTGGGATTTCTGGCGGCGCGCCTGACGCCTGGCTCGTTTCCGGGGTTTGGGCGTCAGGCCAGTGTGATTGCCGAGCCCGTTTCGTCGCGAGTGCGGTATGTCGAACCAACCTCCTCCGGCAAAGTGCAGATAGTAATTGATGAAACGAGGCAGCGCGTTCTCTCGGGCAATGTGGAGGATCAGTCGATTCAGCGGTTGTTGTTGACTGCGGCAAAAGATCCGTCGGACGCGGGGCTGCGCGTAGAGTCGGTGGATCTGTTGAAGAGCCGGCCGCAGTCGGCCGAAGTGCGGAGCGCGCTGCTGTATGCCGTGCAGCATGATGCTAACGCGGGCGTGCGGCTAAAAGCGCTCGACGGCCTGAAGGATTTCGCGAACGATCCGGAGACGCGGCAGACGCTGACGCAGGTCTTGCTGAAGGATGATAATCCGGGAGTGCGGACGCAAGTGATCGACCTGCTGATCCAGCATCACAACAACGCCATGGTGGGAGTGTTACAGGAACTGATGATGAAGGAAGACAACGGATATATTCGGATGCGTTGCCAGAAGGCCTTACACGAGATGAACGCGTCCATTGAAACCTATTAGATGAAACATACTAGGACGGAGATATATTAGGACGCGATGAGGCAGTTTTTTTCAATTTCCTTGGCCTTCGGTTTGAGCGTGACCCCGTTGGCGGTTTCTCAACTCGCTCTGGCTCAAAGTGAATCGCCGATCAGCCACGAAGGCCGCTACTGGGTTCGGACTTTCACGGGATCGATTTCCGGTCCAGCGATGGAACGTTTTCGCCTGGACACGGTAGGCAGCGTGGTGTTACGAGGGGACTCTCAAGACCGCGTGGTATACAAGCTGAAAGCGCGGGTCAGGGCTAGAGATGCGCGCGATGCGGACGATTTGCTCCGCCAGTTTGATGTCAAGAGTAGAACCCAGGGCCAATGGTCGTATCTGACGGTGGCGCCTTCGCGGCGGATTTCAGAGGGCCCGGAGTTGTCGCTCACTGTGCCGCGCGGTTTGCGACAGGTACTGGTGGAGACGCGCGGCGGCGACGTGCAGGCTTCGAATCTGGACGGCGAGATGGAGGCTCGGTCGGCAGGCGGGCAGATCAACGTGGACGGAATCAAAGGCCGCTGCGAATTGCGGACCGGCGGCGGCGATATTCAGGTTGGCACGGTGGGCGGATCTGTGCGGTGTTATTCCGGCGGCGGCGTGATACGCGTTCAGAGCGCGGGCGGCGAGTCGTGGTTTGAAACGGCGGGCGGTGAGATCTTTGTCCATCAAGCGGCTGGTCCGTTACATGCGGCGACGGCAGGCGGCAACATCCGGATCGATCGCGCATTGGGCACAGTTTTTGCGCGGACCGCGGCGGGATTGATCCAGGTCCAGCAGGCTGATGGCGCAGTGACGGCGGAAAGTTACGGTGGCGCGATTCAAGTGAACGCGGCCAACGGAGTGAAGTGCGATTCGGCGGGCGGTCCGATCCGGCTCAGAAATGTGGGCGGTCCTCTGCGGGCTTCTACCGCAGCCGGGAGCATTTTGGCGGAGCTGCTTTCCGGAAACCGGATCGAGGATTCGACGCTCAGCACAAATGCGGGTGACATAACAGTGTTCATCGCGTCCAATCTTCCGTTGACCGTAGCGGCGCGCAATGAATCGGCGGGCGCTCTGGGAAGGATCATTTCCGATTTTCCGGAGATTCGCGTGAAAGCGCTGAGTCAAGCGGGAGCAAACCCGGTGGTAGCGGAGGGCGCGCTAAACGGAGGCGGCCCAATCTTGCGCATCAACGTGGTGGGTGGGACGATTTATTTGCGGCGGCAGAAGTAATTGTGAGGTGATCCAGATGCAACGACTTTTTTCATGCGCGGTATTGCTTGCAGCGGGGCTGGGTGCGCAGCCGCCGGATTTGCCTCAGCCTCCGATGCCCCCAGCCGCGCCTCAAGCCTACGAGTTACACGCCGGCGTCTTGTCGGGCGGAAGTTATCTGGGAGTGAACCTGGCGGAGATCGATAGCCCGCGCGCCAGGGAGTTAAAGCTGAAGGAGACCACTGGCGTGGAGATCACGCGCGTCGAAGAAGGCAGTCCGGCGGAGAAGGCGGGCCTGAAGCCGAACGACGTCGTACTGGAATACAACGGCCAGCGTGTGGAAGGCATGGAGCAGTTTGGGCGGCTGGTGCGGGAGACACCCGGCGGCCGGGAAGTGAAACTGATAATCAGCCGTAATGGCGCCACGCAAGCGGTGATGGCGACGGTGGCCGCGCGCAAGGTGAAGGTATTCGGCGGAAATATCAAGGACTTTATGCCCGACATGCCGGACATCCGCATGCCGGCTATGCCTCAAGTGTTCAGTGTCTGGGGCAGTCCCGTGCTGGGTGTCGAGGCGGAGGCGCTGGGCCCGCAACTGGCGGCTTTCTTCGGAGTGAAGGACGGGGTTCTGGTCCGCTCGGTCTTAAAGGATAGCGCCGCCGAAAAAGCGGGAATCAAGGCGGGCGACGTTATCACCAAGGTGGATGGCGAGGCAGTGACGACGCCGAACGAGCTATCGGGCGCGGCTCACGCGGCCCGCTCGAAAAGGACCTTCACCGTGGAGCTGATGCGGGATCACAAGGTCATGAGCGTCAATGTTGCTGTCGACGACGGCCGGAGCGAAAGAATAGCGCCGCGTGCCCCGGTGGTTCGAAACGATTTCAATTAGCGCGTTCATTTCGTTGCGGGCGTTTCTACGGAGCTCTTGAGGACCAGGCTGTGAATCTTCAGCAGCAACTCCACTTCCCGGCGTGGCAGGCTCAATGAGGCCGCAATATTTTCAGAGCGCTCTCCCCGCCTGGACATACGCAAGACCTGAGTGCGTTTGTTGAGATTTAGGCTGGCCTTCACTGACGGCGCCGCGATGGGAATACCGGCGCGCTCCTCGGCATCCCGCAAGCGTTCGGTGAGTTCATGGAGCTGGACCGTGAGGTCGTGTGCGGAGGCATTATCTCCGTCTTGGCGCCCTGCGAGCCGCGCTTTCAAGCCGCGAATCTCATGATCGAAGGACAGCAGAAAGAAGAGGCCAAAGATGCAGCCCGCCCCTAGCAGCGCGTAGGGGGCGAGCGGAATGAAATATCGTTCCAGCATAGTTGAGCGTTAGGTTAGGGTCCGAAGGCGTTCCTTCCGGCTGATGACCTGCCGTATTCTGACCCCGAAATTCCCTTCCACAACGACCACTTCTCCGCGCGCAATGACGCAGTTGTTGACGATCACTTCTACCGGCTCGGAGACTGAGCGGTTCAACTCGATAATGGAGCCCGTGGTGAGTTTGATGACATCCTTCAAAGGGAGCTGAGCGCGTCCGAAGGAGACGCTGACCGGAAGCTCGACATCCAACAGCAGATCGATGGAGTGGGATTTCCCGATCTCCTCGGCGGAGGGCTTGGCGGCCGGCGGCAGCGCCTTGGGCTGGCTGGTCTCCGGGGGC
This sequence comes from Bryobacteraceae bacterium, assembly GCA_035569875.1. GTDB lineage: Bacteria > Acidobacteriota > Terriglobia > Bryobacterales > Bryobacteraceae > Palsa-89. The sequence continues at coordinate 9,159 of DATMMD010000165.1, read as the reverse complement.
GTCTCCGGCAGATCCTCAATCGACTTGCTAAACAGCGTCAGAACCTGGAAAGCCTGTTCGCCGAAAGTAATTTGGAAACGATAGGCTTTGAACTCAGCAGTGGACTCGGGTGGAGCAGTCCGGCCTTCCAGACATGAGGTTTCGCGGCGCGCCCGCTTGGATATGGCTGAGGCTACGCCCGAAAGGGCCTGGCTGACAATCTCGAGGTAGGTGCTGCGTATTGTTTCTTGGTCGCCGTCATCTACCCCGGCGCTCTTCAATACTCGGTTTCCGATCTCTTCCCAGCTCTCGGTCGCGGCGCCAATCCAGGCGATGGCCTCAGGGCCGTTGCTGAAGCGCTGCTCCCACCAGACCAGTTCAGTCTGATTGGGATCGATTTCGGCTGTGGAGACTTCGTGTGGAGCATACGCTACAGAGGGCGCTTCGCCGGTCATGGATTCCATAACGTGGGTGATTTGCGTGGCCCATTCATCCGCCAGCCAGGAACGGACTGTGGGCGTGTCCTGCTGCGGCATGCCTAAGCGCCCCGCTCCATCGGCCAGCGTTTCTCAACATAAGAGCGCAGCCGGAGGATCGCTTGCGATTTTAATTGAGATACGCGCGATTCGTGTAGATTCACTACTTTGGAGATTTCGCGCAGGGTCAGTTCTTCGTGGTAATACAGAGTGATGACCGTGCGCTCGGTGCGCGGCATCTTATCGATCGCATCGGCGAGCAAGCGCTGCAGTTCCGATCTTTCGAGCAGCCGTGATGGCCAGTTCTCTTCGTCATCGGAAATGTATTTCAGCAGGCTGCGGTTTTCCTCGTCGGGCGAAGAGACCTCCAGGCTTCCCAGATTGACGCCCCGGATATCCACCAGCCACTCGTGATATTCCTCCAGCGTCAGGTGCAATCCGGCCGCGATCTCGTCTTCGGAGGGGGCTCGATGCAGGCGTTGCTCGGCCGCCGAGATGGCGGCCTCGACCATTTTGGAGCGTTTGCGTTGTTGGCGGGGCGCCCAGTCCAGCCCCCGCAGGCTGTCCAGAATCGCGCCGCGGATTTTATATTCGGCGTAGGTCTTCAGCTTGACGTTATGGCGAGGATCGAAGCGGTCAATCGCGGCAATTAGTCCTAAAGTTCCAGTGGAAACCAGGTCATCGAGGTTGACGCTCTCTGGCAGTCTTTCGTGAATGCGACGGGCGATCAGACGAACCTGGGGCAGATGTTCAAGAATCAGGCGCTCGCGCTCTTCGGCCGCGTGATCCCGATTCTGATATTTCTTCAGGCGGCTGGACGGTTGTTTGGCTGTGACTTCAGCTTTCATGCTGCCACTGTTCCGTATTTTGCCTGCCCCGTGGGTTGCCGCTTGAGAACCAGGTCAAGTAATAGTTCTGCCGTGGCCGCTTCCAGGTCCTCAGGGATGCGCTGGCCACGCGAGAGGAATGACACCGGCTTACCCATGCGGACGCTCTGGCTAAGAATCGGACCGAACGTTTCGGTCTCATCCAGGCGCGTAAACAGCAGCTTGGATGGTTCCAGGACGTCATATTGTTCGGCAGCCCGTTTCAAGTCGCTGGTTCGCATGGAGGCCGGAAGAACCAGGTGCGTATCGATATCGGGGCAACTGGAGAGAAAGCCCGCCAGATCGGCAAAGCAGTCCCTTTCATTGCCGGCCAAGCCAGGTGTGTCGATCAGGACCAGATCCTTCTGGCGATGCTCCTCCAGGGCCTGCCCCAGCGCCACGGTGGTCTCGATAATCTGGAAACCAATTCCCAGAATCGAGGCGTAGGATCGCAATTCTTCGGCGGCGCCAATCCGGTATGTGTCCAGGCTCAGAATCTGTGCCGGTCTGCGCCCGGTGATGCCGTATCGTACTGCCAGCTTGACGAGGGTAGTGGTTTTGCCCGAGCCGGGAGGACCGATGAGCGCAACCGTTCGCGGGCGCGAAGCGCCGCCACCGAGTTCGTGGTCGGTGCGAACCAGCCGGCCGAGAACCGCTCTAAGCGCTCCCATGGTTGCGGGAGTGCCAACCTGTGCGACTACGTCGTAGGCCATGTCGGCGTCCAACTCAGCTTGGGAGAGCGTGGCGAAAATCTTGGAGAGTTCCGGGTCGGACCCGATGCCGGCCATCCCGGCGCCGGAACGGGCCAAAGCTAGGGCCAAGCGTTCCATCTGCTGTTTAAGTTCGGAGACTTCGTGCGATAACTTGTCCACCGGCGCCGCCGCCGGCTGCTGTTCCCCCTGGGAGAAAGGAAAGCGTGTTTCGTCGGAACGAGATTGCTTGTCAGCGGCACAAACAACTTCAAATGCGCCCAAATGCCTGGCTTCAGGTGCAGCGGTTTTAGAATTCACCAACATCGCTTCCGGCCCCATTTCGCGGTGGGCGCGCTGGATGGCTTCCTCAATGGTGTCGGCGAAAAACGATTTCAATCGCATGGTATCAACTCACCCCCCCGAGCGATACGACCCTAGCCTCAGGAGGTATTTCGTTATGGGATAGTACGGTCAGATTCGGGGATGCACTTTCGGTGATTTGACGCACGAAAAAGCGGGATCCGGAACTGGTGAGCAGCACGACGGATGCGTCGGGTGCGCCACAAATCTTTTGTACACGTTCTTGGATATTTCGTATTTGCTGCGGAGCAAGATTCAGATGACTTGAATTCTCGGCATGTTCGACCGCCGCTTCCACCAGTTGTTCGATAGCCGGATCGAGGATGAAAGCAGATAATCCCCCGGTGGAATCCAGCAACGGCTTGGCGACCTGCCGTCGAATTGCCTGCCTAACATATTCCGTGAGGAGTACAGTATTTTTCGTAACGGGAGCCGCCTCGCCTAGAGCCTCGAGAATGCTCGCAGCGTCCCGGATCGAAACTCGCTCACGCAACAGGTTCTGGAGAACTTTCTGCACCACTGCCAGAGAGAGCAATTTAGGAACCAAATCCTCAACCACCTTGGGATTATCTTCAGTGACTCGGTCCAGCACTCGCTTGGCGTCCTGGCGCGAGAATAATTCGTACGCGTGGCGCCGGACCAGCTCGCCCAAATGCGTTCCAAGAACGCTGATGGTGTCGACGATGGTGTACCCGGCTTGGCGAGCCTTGTCGACATTCTCCGGAGCGATCCACACGGCGGGAATTCCGAAGGCAGGTTCGCGCGTAGGAAGGCCTTCGATCTTTCCGGCTTTATCATCGGCGTGAATGGCTAGTTCGCATCCATGCGCCAGTTCATAGCGGGACAGCTCCACGCCCTTCATGGAGATGACATATTCGCGCGCCTTCAATGTGAGGTTATCCGTCACCCGCACGGGCGGCACAATATAGCCGAGCTCGGTAGCCAACTGCCGCCGGATGCTGGCGATCCGCCGGAGCAAGGGAGAATTTTGGCCGCCCTCGACCAGTTGAACCAGCCCGAGCCCGACTTCGACGGCCAGCGGCTCCACGCGCAAAAGGCTTTCCAGGTTCTCGCGCAGCGGGGCGGCAGGCGTTTGAGTTTTTTCCGCCGTGACACTTTTTTGGCGGAGGCGCCAGGCTACCAATCCGATCCCACTGCCCAAAACCAGGAAGGACACCTTTGGCAGCCCGGGAAGCGCGGCCATGGCGATCAGAACGCCGGACGCCAGCATGAGCGGCTGCGGGTTGCTGAAGATTTGTTTTTGGAAGTCCACCCCCAATTTGGTATCCGAGCTGGCACGGGTGATGATCAAACCTCCCGAAATGGAAATCATCAAGGCGGGAATCACCGTAACCAGGCCGTCTCCAATAGTCAGCACCGTATAGGTTTGGAGCGCATGCTTGAGATCGAGCCCGTGTTGTAACACGCCGATCAAGAAACCGGCGATTATGTTGATCGCCGTAATGAGGATCGCCGCCACCGCGTCACGCTGGGTGAAACGCGAAGCTCCGTCCATGGCGCCGTAGAATTCCGCCTCGCGGGCCAGCATCTTTCGGCGGGCGCGGGCCTCGTTCTCATCGATCAGGCCGGCATTGAGGTCTGAATCGACCGACATTTGTTTGCCGGGCATGGCATCCAGGGTAAAGCGCGCCGTGACTTCTGAAATGCGCACCGCACCGTGATTGATGACCACGTACTGAATGGCGATTAAGACCAGAAAGATTACCGCGCCGATAATGTAATTGCCGCCGACCACGAAAGCGCCGAAAGCCTGGATTACCTCGCCGGCGGCCGAGGTGCCGGTGTTGCCGTTGAGCAGGATCAGGCGGGCTGAGGAAACGTTGAGAGCCAGGCGGAAGAGTGTCATCAACAGCAGCGTGGTGGGGAAGACGCTGAAATCCACCGGCTTGGTGATGTAAAGGGACACTAGCAGCACGATCACCGACATAGTGATATTGGCGCTGATCAAAATGTCCAGCAGGAACGGCGGCAGGGGTGCGATCATCGCCAGCACGATGCCCAGCACCGCGATCGGTACACCGAACTCCATCCAATTGCCGGCCAGAACAGCAGGCAGAGAAAAAGAGGAGCCGGTTGCGTTTTTGCTGCTGAGGCCGGCCGCGCTCTTTCCAGGGCTTGCGGCAGCCGAAGGCGGGGTCTTGGCGGGGAGGCGGGATGGCGTCCCCATTTATTGTTTTGCCATTTATTGTTTTCCCATTTATTGTTTTTTTGGATGCATGAGCTTGAAAATGTACGCAAGCACTTCCGCCACGGCCCGGTACAGTTGCGCCGGGATCTCCTGGCCAACTTCGGCCGACTTGTACAAGGCTTGTGCCAGCGGCTGATTCTCGATGATCGGCACTGCATGCTCCAGGGCCAGCTCACGAATTCTCCGTGCCAGATAATTCTTGCCCTTCGCCAACACGCGCGGCGCCGCCATACTTTCCATTTCGTAGAGAATAGCCACCGCGTAATGGGTCGGGTTGACGATCACGGCGGTGGCCTTGGCAACTTCCTTCATCATGCTGCGGCGCGCAAGATCGCGTTGAATGCGACGGATGCGGCCTTTGATTTGCTGATTGCCTTCGGTTTCCTTAGCCTCGTCCCGGACCTCCTGCTTGGTCATGCGCAATGATTTGTTGTGCCGTCGGTAGGCCCGCAGAAAATCGAGGCAGCCGATGGCCAGAAATAGAAAGGCCGCCTTCCAGAGCAGATCTTTGAGCGAGCTGGTGATCACGATGAGCGCGGACCAGACCCCTACCCGGGCAAGACCTGCGTACGCTGCCAGGTTCGATCCGGCGATGGTATAAACAGCCAAGGCCATGAGAGGCAAGAATAAGAGAGCTTGCATGAACGAAGCCGCGTTTTGTCGCGGGACGTTCTTGATCTTTTCGAGCGGGCTCAGCCGCTTCAGATCGGGGGCCAGTTTCTTAAGCGAAATTCCCAGACGCGTGCTGCCTAATTGGGCCGTCAGAGCCACACCGGTCAGGCAAACTCCCATCCACACGAGCGATTGGAAAACGCGGCCCACAGACCGTACATAAAGGCTCGTCACGCTATGAGACGTGAGTTGAAGATGGAACGCCGCTTCCAAAAAATATCGGGCCATTTCGCGCGTTCGATTCAGAAAGCCAGCGGCCCCCCCGGCCGCCAAAACGACAAATGCCATAAACTGCAAAGCCGCCAGCAACTCGCGGCTGGCTGGGAATTGGCCTTCGCTTCTGGCCTTGTCCAGCTTGCGCTTAGTCGGTTTTTCAGTTTTTTGTCCTTGGTCCGCCATTAACGACTTAGCAGGCGCAGCAGCGTTTGAAAAGTGGCCACGCCCGACTTAGCGAAAGCCGCCGGAAAGAAGGATAGGATGACGGTGAGGAATGCCAACCCTACCACCATCTTGATTGAGAAGGAAAGAGAAAGAAGCTGCAACTGCGTTTGCAGTCGGCCCAGCACCGCAAACGCGATGTCAAGCAGCAGCAGCAGAGCCAGTACCGGGGCCGCCAGTTGAAGTCCGGTCACAAAGATGGCCGAGCCGAGGCGCGTAACGGCTTCCACGATCGAGCCATTCAGAGCGTAGGTCCCACCGGGAATGGCAGCGAGACTCCGAGCGAGAATCCGAATTACCTGGCGATCAAATCCGAAGGCGAAGAACAGCGACCCGGCTAGTAGCTGTGACACTACCTGCAGCGATGTAGTGTCGGCCCGCGTGGTCGGGTCCACCGTGGAAGCGAAGGAGTAACCGGCCTGCAGACCAATCACCTGGGCGGCCATTTGCACGCCTTCGAGTAGAAATGCGACAGCTACGCCAATGGTCAAACCGAATGCGGTCTCCGATGCCATCCATCCCAATAGTTTTCCCACGACCGGACCTCCCACTGCCGGAGCGGGCCAGACCGGAAATAACGCAACGGTGAGGGCTAAGGCCAAGATGATACGGGCGGAACTAGGACCAGCGGAAACACCTGGGATTGGCACCATAATGATTACGCCGGAGACGCGTGCCAGCACTAGCATAAGCCCATAGAGCCGGGAAAAATTCAGGGTAAGGTCAACGTGCATAGCGGCTGAAATCGCCGAACAGAATAATGGTGTAAGAGACGAGTTTGGCCGTCATCCAGGGCAGCAACAGCAGCAGGCCGAACAGGAAGGCAGCCAAGCGGGGGACCGCTCCAAAACTCGTGTCTTGAATGGAGGTCAGAACCTGGACCAGACTGATCGCGATGCCGACCACGAATCCTATACCGAGCAGCGGAATGCTCAACCAGAACGTTTCCATCAGCGTATGGCGAAAAATCTCCACGGCTACCTCGGGGGTCATGTTTGATAGAAACTCCTAACCAAAGACCCGATCACCAGATTCCAGCCGTCCACCAGGACGAACAACAAAATTTTGAAGGGCGCGGACAGCATTACCGGCGGCAGTTGGACCATTCCGATCGACAACGTCACCGACGCCACGACGAGATCGATGACCAGGAAGGGGAGATACAAGACCGCGCCGATCTGAAAACCGGTCTTGAGCTCCGAAATCACGTAGGCAGGCATCAGGACGCTGAGCGACAGATCTGAGGGCCGCGCCGGCGCGGGCGTGTGAGAGACTTCCAAAAAGAGACGGACGTCTTTTTCCCGGACATAACGGACCAAAAAAGTACGCAGGGGTTTCGAGCCGTCATCGAAAGCCTGCTGCCAGTTGACCTGTCCCTGCTCCAGAGGCTCCCAACCTTGGTGATACATTTCCGCGACCACCGGCTGCATGATCAGCAGCGTCAGAAATAGTGCCAGACCAATCAACACCTGATTCGAAGGCGTGGTCTGCGTTCCAAGCGCTTGGCGAAGGAAATGGAGCACCACGGTGATTCGCAGAAAGGGCGTCACCGTCATGACGACCGCCGGCAAAACCGTCAGCAGAGTGAGCACGACGATGATCTGCATCGGCACACCGAGGCCGGCGGAGTTTTTGGACGGCGTTAAAGACACGCTCAGCAAGGAGCCCGGGCCCTGCGCCCAGGAAGCGCCCGAGGACGCCAGCAGTAAAGTGAGAACGGAACGCACTAGCTTCATGGTTCTCCCCGTGGCGCAATCTGAGAGGCCGTGGAGAACGGTAAATCGCACAACAGAGTGACGCCGGATGGATGCACCGCCACAACGAGATCGCGATCTCCGATCCGAACCAGATGCACGGCGTGTTGCGCGCTCAGAGCGAGCTTGGCGCGGGATTCCATGAGTCCCTTATTCGCGCGGCCCTTGGAAGTCGAATTTCCACGTCTCTTCCGGAGAAACCACAGCGCTGCCCAGAGCAGCCCAAAAACAAACGTGATAGCCAGCGACTGTCGAATAACGTCCATGTTCTCGGGATCATTCCTCCAGACTAAAATCCGTGATCCGAACCCCCACGGCATCCTCGATAATCACGATCTCTCCGTAGCCCACCAGCGCCCCGCCGATCAGAATGTCGATGTTGTCCCCGGCCGAGCGTCCCATGCGGACGACACTGTCCGGCCCAAGCTGCAAAATCTGCGCAATGGTCATGATCCTCCGGCCGAGCTCGACCTCTACGTCGAGGGTCACGTCGGCCAAATCGGCGATCTCTTGAAGCGGCGTCACTACCGTTGCCTAGGCGTTAGGGATCAGGTTGGTGGTGGTCTGGCTGATCTGGTTCACGACGTTGATGACTTTGGAGTTGGCCTCGTACCCGCGCTGATAGACGATTAGGCTGGTGAATTCTGTTGCAGTGTCCACGGTGGACGACTCAACCGCACCACCTTGCACCGTCCCGCGCCCGCCCGTACCGGGCAGACCCACGGCCGGGATCGCCGAAAGAGAGCTGACCTGATAGTTGTTGTCGCCCACCGACAGCAAGGATTCGGGATTTCGAATGGTAGCCATGGCAAGCTGGCCCACTACGGTTTGCAGTCCGTTTGAATACTGGGCTAGAAGTTTGCCGCCGTTAGCGATCGCAACGTTTACCAGTTGTGCCGCGGGAGATCCGTCCTGTGCGACCGCCGATATGGACGATGGCTGCGCATACTGGGTGAGCCGTGGAGATGTGCCGTTGAAGAGGTTCCAGTTGATGGTCATGTCGGAGGCTCCATCTTTGAGACCCGTGATCTGTAGTTGCGGCGAGGCAGCCGTCGAGGCGGGCGTGGCCAGGTTTCCGTTCGAATCGAAGTTGATGCTCCCGGTCAGCGGTGTGAAAGGAGGGGTCTGTAAGTCCCCGTCGGGAATGCTGAGGGAATAGTTCCATTGGCCGGCTGTGGTTGGGTCTTCCGTGAAGGTCGCGGTTACGATATGCGAATCGCCCAGGGAATCATAGACGGTAACCGCGGTCGCGAACGTTCCCGTGGAGGTACCCGCGACGCCCGCGGCATTCAGATTCATATCGAAAGAGATATTCTGGCTGGGGACCGGAGGTTGCACCGTTCCGACGGGGATGGTGATGTTGCTCGGAGGCGCGTTGGTATTGAGGACCCCATTCGCCAGGGTCCAACCTTCTACTGCTTCGCCCGTCGCGGTAATCAGATTCCCGTTTTTATCAACTTGGAAATTGCCGCCCCGCGTATATTCGGTGGTTTGATTCGGTCCCTGGACTATGAAGAAACCGTCTCCCTGGATCGCGGCGTCCATGGTTCCTCCGGTGGTCTGAATCGCACCTTGGGTAAATTGCCGCATAGTGATTGGTGCGCCGACGCCGAACCCCACCTGGGTCTCGCCTAAGCCGGCCCCCAATGATTCCGTCACCAGATCATGGAAGGAAACGGTACTGCTCTTGAAACCCGTTGTATTGAGATTCGC
>DATMMD010000164.1:0-7486 GCA_035569875.1 Bryobacteraceae bacterium | reverse complement strand
CTGCCCAATCTACCGTCTGGCCACTTGCTGGGTGTTCCAAATGGCCCACGCGGCGTGCGGATGTCGCTGGCCTCGGGGACTGCTGAAATCGAGTGGGCGCCGGGTGAGAAAGCCGCTTGGCGGCCCGTCGACAGCGCGGATCTGGAGCGCGAGAACAACACCAAGGCGGCGCTCTCGCAGCTCTTGAAGCACTCCATCACCGCCGTTGCCACAGCCAAAGATTACATTTATGCAGGCGATTCAGAGGGGCGCCTGCAAGTTTCGCCGGACGCCGGGGCTTCCTGGCCGCAGCAGTTCAAGCTGGCTGATCTTGGCGCAGTGGAATCCATTTGGGTTGACGCCAACGATCCTCGCGTAGCCGTGGCAGTGTTGTCGGCACGGCCCGCCGGCGCGCAGACGCAGTCCAAACCCACTTATGCGCTGCGAACCATGAACGGGGGCATCTTCTGGGACGACATCACGGCTAATCTTCCGGATACTGCGGCAGCACACGGTGTGACGGCCGATCGCGCCAGCGGCGCTGTCTATATCGCTACCGACACAGGCGTGTTCTTCACGATGACGGACTTAGCCGCGGCGGGCAGCCCCACTTCCTGGGCTTCTCTGAGCGCGAACCTTCCGGCCGGCGCCACCGATGTGAAGCTCGATGCCGGGGCCAACCAGCTTTATGCGGCTTTGGACGGTTACGGCGTTTATGCTGCTATCGCCCCGCACCGCTTTCGAGTCGCGAGTGTGGTGAACGCAGCCGACTACAGTTCCAGGCCCACCGCGCCTGGCGCACTCTTGAGTGTGCTGGGGACCCGCGTGGAATCTGCCACCAGCGCCAATACGGTTGTGCCGGTGCTGGCTGCATCCAACACTGCGTCCCAGATCCAGGTTCCATTCGAAGCAAAAGGAAACACCTTATCGCTGTCATTGGAGGCGGCCGCCGGGCGACTCACGGTCGGGCTTCCGCTACAGAACGTCTCGCCGGCAATTTTCGTCGACCCCGAAGGAACGCCGTTGGTCCTGGATGCCGAGAGCGGCGTTCTGCTCGATTCCACTAAGCCGGCGCATTCGAATTCCCGCATCCAGATTCTGGCTACCGGGCTCGGCTTGGTGAAACCCGACTGGCCGACTGGCCTCGCGGCGCCGCAGACTGATCCGCCGCGCGTAATTGCAGCGGTGCATGCTTACCTGGATCGAACCCCAGTGGACGTGACACAGGCCACGCTGGCGCCGGGCTACATCGGTTTTTATTTAATCGAGATTCAGCTTCCGCAGGTTGTAAATGCTGGTCCCGCGGAATTGTATGTCGAAGCCGAGGGCCAGCCAAGCAATCGCGTGCGGCTGTACATCGAACGTTAGCGATTTAGTCCTATGCTCCCGACTTCCTGGCGACGGCTTCTCAGTCTAATCCGGATCCTGCTCGGCATGAGCTGTCTGGCTATCCAACTGGTGGCCTCTGGGTTCGCGATCACCGATACGGTGATCCTGTTCACCGGCTACACTATCTACGCCTGTGTCGCGTTGTTTTGGAGGAGCCTGGAGGATTCCGGGTATCCGAGCCTGGCCCTGATTCTAGATTTTGTTTTCTTCTTCCTCTCAACCACCAGCAGCGCTTCTTATAGCTATTGGGTCAGCTCGGTCTTCTACGCTTACCTGCTGCTGGTCGCCGTCATGCTGCATCCCTGGTGGAAGGCGGTGTCGTTGGTGGCTGCATCGCTGCTACTGGTCTACGCGGCCAGTCCGATGCACGCGGCGTTCCTGCGGCCCGGTCTAATCGCCGCCGGTATTCTGGGTTGTGTGCTGGCCATCCAGCGTGAGTATCTGGAAGAGCGGCTTTCGAATGCCTCGCGCCAGACCGTGCTGTATCGCTACGACGCCGAGAAGGCGCGGGAATCCGAGCGACAGCGCATCGCCGCCGATTTTCACGACGGCCCGCTGCAAAGCTTCATCAGCTTCCAGATGCGTTTGGAGATCATCCGCAAGTTGCTGCTCCGGGACCAAACCGCCGCGACCGAGGAGTTGATCCAGCTTCAGGAGCTGTGCAAAAGCCAGGTCAACGAACTGCGTTCGTTTGTTCGCAGCATGCGGCCGGTGGATGTGGAAGGAAGCCTGAATGCAACGCTGCGCCGTGTGGTGGAACAGTTTCAAAAAGACAGCGGAATTCCGGCTAGCTTCGTAAGCGCTGAATTTCTGGAGCCGGCTGAACCAGAAGTCTCGCTGGAGCTGCTGCAGATTGTGCGCGAGGCGCTGTACAACGTACAGAAACACTCAGCGGCAACCCGCGTCGCGGTGAGTATTGCCAAGTCCGATCGGGCGCTCGAGATCGGGATTGAAGATAACGGTGCCGGTTTTCCCTTCAGCGGAAAGTACACACTGGATGAGTTGGAATTGTTGCGTCTGGGTCCCATGAGCATCAAGCGGCGAGTCCGAACGCTGGGCGGCGACCTCTTGCTCGATTCCAAGCCGGGCCAAGGCGCGGGTTTGAAGATCCGGCTCGCCACGTGATCGCGCGGCCAGCCGTTTTCCCCGCCTGTTTGCTCCTCTCTCTGTTCCTGTCAGCCTGCGGCAAATACCGTGATTTTACGCTTCCCCCCCAGCCAGGCGGACCATCCGTCGCTTGGCGCTGGGAAGCGCTTCCCGAGCCTGTTCTCTCGCGCGGAGCGTCAGGGGAGTGGGATGGCGTTGATGTTTTGAATCCTTCGGTGATCCGGCAGGGAGAAGCCTATTACAACTTGTATTCGGGTTATGACGGGCGAACCTGGCACACTGGTTTAGCTGTTTCCGCCGACGGCGTTGCCTGGCGCAAGGAAGGCAAAATTCTTTCGCCCAGCCCGGGGACGTGGGAATCCGATAAGATCGCCGCCAATGGCTCGGCGCTCGCATCCGAGAACGGCATCCTGTACTACTACCAGGCTGGCAATCCGGTGCGAATCGGCCTGGCTCAATCGGCCAACGGACACCAATGGCAGAAGCATGGCGCGCCGGTGCTGGATGCCGGACCGCGCGGGAGCTGGGATGAACGCGGCGTTGCGGACCCTTATGTCATCCGCGCCGGCGGCGCTTATTACATGTTCTACCTGGGAGCGGACCGCGCGCAGCGCCAGCGCTTGGGCGTCGCCATGTCAAATGATGGAATCACTTGGTACAAGCTGCGTTCCAATCCGATTCTCGAATTGGGCGAATACGGGGCGTTCGATGAGAATGGGTTGGGAGAGCCCGCGGTGTGGGCTGCGTACGGCTACTATTGGATGCTGTACACGGGGCGGGATCGCGGCGAAGTCCGGCGGCTAGGACTCGCTAGGTCGCGCGATGGAGTAGCGTGGGAGAAGCAGCCCGGCGTCTTCGCTGGAAACCAGCCGTGGGATTCGAAAGTCATCTGCGATCCTTCGGTGCTGGTGGACCGCGGTCAAGTGCGCGTATGGTTCGGAGGCGGAGATGTCGCGCACCCGGTGGCGAACATTGATGGTCAAATCGGCTTAGGCTCGCTCACGGCAGAATTGAAATAGCATGAAAATCGGAATCACCTGCTATCCGACTTATGGAGGCAGCGGAATCGTCGCCACCGAACTGGGACTGGAATTGGCCACCCGGGGCCACGAAGTACATTTCATCACCTACGCGAATCCGATTCGTTTGGATCCTGGCATCACGGGCATCCACTATCACGAGGTGGAGGTATCCAACTATCCGCTGTTCCAATATCCGCCTTACTGCCTGGCGCTGGCGTCGCGAATGGCCGAGGTCGCCGAAACTTACGACCTGGATGTATTGCACGTTCACTACGCCATTCCCCACTCGATTTCCGCTTTGCTGGCCCAGCAAATGCTTGCGCCGCAGCGCCGGGTACCATTCATCACCACGCTGCATGGCACCGACATCACCCTGGTGGGAATGGATCGGTCGTATTTTCCGATCACCAAGTTCTCAATTGAGAAATCGGACGGGATTACGAGCATCAGTGCGCACCTGCGCGACCAGACCAACGACATCTTCGGGGTGCGGAACGAGATTCGAGTGATTCATAATTTCGTGAATGTCGAAATTTATAAGCCGATGGCAGAGCGTCCGAACAACGAGAAACGGCTAATGCATATTTCGAATTTCCGGCCAGTGAAGCGAGTGGTGGATTGCATCCGCATTCTGGCGGAGGTGTTGAAGAAGACGCCGGCGCATCTTTACATGGTCGGCGACGGACCCGACCGGCCCGCGGCGCACGGCTTGGCGCGGCAACTGGGCGTCGACAAGCACGTCACCTTCATGGGTAAGCAGGATCATGTCGAGCGCATTTTTCCGCGAATGCACGTGCTCCTGATGCCGAGCGAGATGGAGTCGTTCGGATTGGCGGCGCTTGAAGGCATGGCTTGCGGCGTCCCGCCGGTCGCGACACAAGTCGGCGGAGTTCCCGAACTGATCACGCATGGAGTGGATGGGTTTCTGGAGCCGGTGGGCGATATAGCGGCGCAGGCCGCCCGGGTGATCGAGTTGCTCTCAGACGATCGGCGGCATCGGCAGATGTCCGAAGCCGCGCGCCGGACCGCGGTGGAGCGATTTGCGACGTCGCTGATTATTCCGCAATACGAAAAGTATTACGAGGAAACCGTCGCTCGTTCCTGATCTGCTGCCGTGCCAGCAGCCTCAAAATCCTTTTACCCAGGATGCAACACGCTTTTCCAGGAGACGCCGCCCATAAGCGAAAGTTTGCCTTGAGGACATCATGCCCGCAGCCCGGGCCTAACGTCTTTCGCGTTCCAAAACATGAAAATGCAATTCTGTTTTGTGCCACTCTTATGGTAGATTGCGATGTCGGCACACAAACTACCGTCGTGAGATGGAGGGAGATTTTCATGAAGCCTAGTTACCTCTCCAGTCAAGGAATATTTTGGGCATGCGTTCTCGCAACTCAACGTAGGCTAGAGTTTCAGGAGGTCCTTCAGTTTTTCGTCGATCGTACGCTGTGTGAAAGCGTCCACAACCCCGAGATATCTCGCCAGGCTTGACGAGTGGATGGTCGCCAATTTGTGCAGACGCAGAGCCGAGATCGTCTTAAGATGGGTCGAACGGAATTCAGGCTCACCAGGATTTAAGATCAGATCTGACAAGAGTGGCTGGGTCGGGATAACGGATGAGATGTAGGCGACCAAAACCTCCGGAATGGAGCCAATAGGTCCAGTCAACAGCAATACGGGACGAAGCTTCATTCCAGGAACGTCCCCGAATGGGAATTGGGCTAGGAAGATCTCACCGGGGTGCATTCACCGGTTGCCCGTCTTCGAGGGTGTAAATGTCTTGCTGTGAGTCCTGTAATTCGTCAGACCATGCTCTGCCCGCGCCTTGAGCCCAAGCAATGCCGGCCTCATCCTCATCCGGCAAAAGGACGATCAAACGTACCGGTCCGGCTGGGACGTCCTCCGGCACATGAGCCTGAAGCCGATGTTGGTCATCGACGTCACCGATGAGTTCGATTGCTTTCATAGGAAGATTGTGCAAACCACACCACGTCTCACTTGGCCAACCAAATCATAACAAATCTCAGACTTCGCACAGGTTGATGAATCGCCAGAAATTTTGGGAGCCTATAACCCCCACATTCCCAACAAGAAACCAGAAACCAGGAACTAATAAACCGCCCCCGGTGTCTAACCCAACAAGAGAGATGCTCTCGGCCCCGGCCGGTTTGGGGCTACAATTTAGTTAGGTAAGAGGGCCATGGCGGACACGACCGTTGGTCTACATCTGGACGCGTACCTTATCTCCGCCCCGGAGGAGGACGCGCTCGTCACCGCGCTTTCGAAAGGCGTCGAGGAAGCCTTCGAGATTCTGATTCAGCGCTACCAGCAGCCGGTCTATAACCTGGTGTGCCGCCTGCTAAATGATCCTTCCGATGCCGCCGATATAGTGCAGGAGGTCTTTCTGAAAGTATTTCGCAACATCGGCTCGTTCCGGGGCAACAGTAGTCTCAAGACCTGGATCTACCGGATAGCGGTGAATGAAGCCTACAACCACCGGCGCTGGTTCTCCAGGCATCAGCGGCAGGAGGTTGCATTGGGACGGGAGGACGGGCTGCCCAGCTATGCCGACAGCGTGGCCGATCCCGCACCGACTCCTTTCGATCAGGCGGCCGATCATGAAACGCGCGCCTTGGTGGAAAAAGCCCTGGAAAAACTGAATCCGAAGTTTCGCGCGGTCGTGGTTCTGCGGGACATCGAAGACCTGAGTTACGAAGAAATCGCCGCGGTGCTCGAGATTTCCCTCGGCACAGTGAAATCGCGCATCCTGAGAGGGCGCGAGGGTCTGCGAAAAATTTTAGAAGGCCGGTTGGAGTTAGAGCCAAACATGTCGTGGGCTTCTCAACCGTTGACCGAATAGTATGGAGTGCTTGACAGTAAGACGCAAAGCAGCGGCTTATGCCGAGAACGCCTTGTCGCAAGAAGAACGCCGGGAAATGAGGCAGCACATGCAGGATTGCCAGGTTTGCGCCCGCGAGTCGGAACGCTATCAGCGGATTCGCGAGGCCTTGCGTTCCCTTCCCCGGCGCACTCCGCCGTCCGATCTGACGGTGCGGCTGCGCGTCGCAGCTTCGCAAGCGCGCACTCAGACTGCCAATGGCGCTAGCGATTGGACCCGCTTGCGCGATCGCTTGCAATTAGCTCTGTCCAATCTTATGCGTCCCTTGGCCCTGCCTTTGGCCGGCGGACTGTGCGCCGCGCTGGTGTTGTTCAGCGCCCTAGTACCAACGTTCACTTCCGCTTTTGCCAGCAACAAGGCCGACGTTCTCTTAGATGTTCCTACCATGCTGACCACCGAACCGTCGCTGAAGTACATGGCGCCCATCGCCTTTGCCGAGGCGGATGCCATCGTAGACCTGAACATCGATGATCAGGGCCGCATCGTGAACTATTCGATCGTCAGCGCGCCGGGCCAAACCGAGCAACTGCGACGCCGTATCGAGAACAACCTGTTGTTCACCGAGTTCTGGCCCGCCACCGCCTTTGGCAAGCCGATCGCCGGCACGGTCCGGATTTCGTTCCACAATTCCAGCCACGTCGAAGTAAAAGGATAGTTGGGTCGTCGGCTCGGACAACACTTCCTCGCACGGCCGAGCGTGCTGGAACGCATCGCTGAAATCGCGTGCCCGGAGCCGGCTGATACCGTCATCGAAATTGGGCCGGGTAGAGGCGCCCTCACTACGCATCTTCTGAGCCGCGCCGCGCGCGTCATCGCCATTGAGATCGATCCGGTGCTGGTTCATTACCTGCAGGCCAAGTTTCGCGAAGAACCGCGGCTGGCGCTGGTATCCGCTGATGTTCTCAAGGTCGATCTGGCGCAATGGGGGCCAGTGACCGTGGTCGGAAATCTGCCTTATTACATCACGTCGCCCATCATCGAGAAAACCCTGGCGCTGGGTCCCCTACTCAAGCGCGCGGTTTTTCTGGTCCAGAATGAGGTCGCGCATAGGCTCACCGCCATCCCCGGAACTCGCGACTATGGATTCCTAAGC
>DATMMD010000163.1:0-37007 GCA_035569875.1 Bryobacteraceae bacterium | reverse complement strand
ACCGAAGTCTTCTTGGATTTCGCCATCGCGCAATCCTCCTGGATTGTTTCATAATGTAGCACGGCTGAGCGGATCGGGGCGGAATAGATATTTCAGAATGCCTATTCGCACGAAGTAGCAGTAAATTAGGCCGAAGGTATCCTACCGGGGTCGTTACGCTTGACGTTATTGTGATGGATGGTTGTCAGCTATCGAGGCAAGCGCACTAGAGACTTCGCCGCTGGGAAACGGGTGAAGGCGTTCTTTGGGATCGACCGACGGGCGCGCTTGAAACTGGACCGTCGGAGGTAGAGATTGTTGACTATCACTAGGAGGGGGCGATGGCAGTGACCGCGATACATCCCGGGGAACACCTATCCGAAGAACTGAGAGAACTCGATATGAGCACCGCTGAGTTGGCGCGCAAGCTGGCTGTGCCGACTAATCGCATTACTGGTATTTTGAATGGCCAGAGCGCTGTTACGGGGGACGCGGCCCTACGTCTAGCCCATTACTTCGGCACGAGTACCGAGTTCTGGCTCAATTTGCAAAGCCTTTACCAACTGCGCTTGGCCCAGAAAAGGGTTGGGAAATCGATAAAAGGCCTGCCGAGGTTGAAGAACGCCGAGCGCGTGCCGGCATGAGAGTGGCGATGTGTTCCAAGTCAGGTGCTGGCTCAGTGCAGCAGGACAGCGGCCCACGCGAAGGACCGAACATTCCGGCCGGTCAGGCAAGCAGGCAACGCGTACACGAGCGTTAATTTACGCCCCGAGTAAAGTACAATTCTTGCTGATGGCCGGGCGGGCAAAATTTCTCTTGCTTGTGATCGGAGTCCCCGTCGCTTTTGTCACGTTCATTGTGTGGATGGTGTCCGTTCCGCATACGCCAGAACTGTCTGCCGAAACGGCGGCCCACGCGATTTCCGACAGGCCAGAATTCAATCGCACGCGCTCAATGGTGAATGTCTCCGCCACAATGCGCTGTAGGGATTCCTTGAAAGACGTTTGCTATAACGCAGAGTTTACCTTCAACGAACGCGGATCGGCAACACAGATAAAGGCATTCGCGGACTTCCATTACTGGGATCATGACTGGCACCTTAACAAGTTTCAGTATGGAGAGGCGCCGGACGTAGAGATAGTCTCTATTACGAGCGGCCCAAAGACCGGCAGATGACGATTTGTTCTATCGCGCGCCGCCGAGCACGAGCATCAGCGGCCGGAGCAATTCAGGCGATCCGGAGAACGTTCCCGCCGGCGTCTGGCGGTACTTGAGCATCTCGCGATAAAGTCGGTCGGCCATATCGGAATTGATTCCCCATCCGGCCAGATAGGACAGGCGCAGATTTTGATCGGTGTTGATCAGCGCGCTTCGGGTCCAGGGCCGCAGATCGGATCCGGCGCCGGTATAGGTGGAAAAAAGATCGTAAGGAGAATTGATGTCGATGTCGGCTAGCGACTGCCTGACGGCCGCGTAGTCGGGACGGCTGAAGCGGCGCTGAACTTCGTCCAGGTCGATCTTCAGCGGCTCGATTTGTCCCATGAAGACCATGTCGTAGCCCAGGCCATCGCGTAGGTTGGCCCACAACGTCCCGTTTGGAAAGGCACGGAAGAATGTGGCCAGTTCGCTGCGAATGGTGGGTTCGTCGGTCTCATAGAGTGGCACGTACAGCGTGAACATGCCGCCGGGATTCAGGTGCTCCTTGACGGCCTCGAAATATTCTCGCGAATACAGCGCGGCGGTGCCTTTGATGAAGACGTCCAGCGGATCGGACGCGATGATATCGAATTTCTCGGTGGTGGTGAGCAGATAATGGCGGGCATCGTCGAACACGATGTGCGTCTTTGGATTATTGGCGACGCTATAGTTTTGGGCTGCGAAGAATTTGGTAGAAGCCGGAGGAATTACAGGCTCGATCTCGCAGATCGTAATTTTCTGAATGCCCGGATAGCGCGTGAAGGTCCCGGCGGAAACTCCGGCGCCGAAGCCGATCCCCAGCACCGACCGCGGATCGGGATGAAGCAGGGCGGGCAAGTGTCCGACCATGCGCTGAAGCGTCATGTCGTAGAGTTCGGTAGTGGCCTCGACGTGGCCATTCACGTTGACATAGACGGTTCCGTTATACCACTCGGAAATCGCGACCGATGAATTCCGCCCCTCAGCGGTGTAGAGAATTTTCGAATTGCCCGCGTTGATCGGCATGCGGCGGCCGTAAGCGATGAGGTCGCCGGGGACGGGGTCAATCTTCCAGGTGAGGAATCCCACCAGCGGAATGGTTGCTAAGAGAGCGATCGCGGCGGCTTTCGACCGGCGGAAAAGTGGTACGAGGATCAGCCATCCGGCGGCCGCCGACGTGATGACCAGCAGACGCTGCGATTGCTGTGAGCCGATCCCTGGTATCAGAACCAGGCTCATCAACAGTGCACCTGCGATTCCCCCTACTGTATTCGCGGCATATACTTCACCCGCGACGATTCCCGGCTCCCCGCCCAATTGGGCCGCAGCCGCGCAGGCCAGCGGGAAACTCGCGCCCCAGAAGAGCGTCGCCGGAAGAAGCGCGACCAGGCAACGGTTCAAATCGAGCCCGTACATTCGCCATGCATCGTTGGTCACCAGCACGTTGTCTTTCCAATGCGGCAGAATGTGTACGATCGTGTAAGTGGCCCAGGCCACGGTTACAGTAAGAAGGATTTGGCACCAGCCGAGTGCGGCGCGCGAGTCGATACGCTTGAGGAGGGAAGAGCCCGCGGCGCTGCCGATCGCCAGGCCGGTCAGGAAGACCGCCAGGATGATGGAGAAGACATAGACCGTGCCCAGCAGAAGCATACTGAGCAGGCGTGTCCAGACCACTTCGGCCGCGAGAGCGCAAGCGCCCGAGAGAGCGATGGTCAAATAAATCGGCCATCTGCTTTCTGACGCAATTTCCCGGGCGGGTTGCGTGAGCGGATGAATCGTTCCGTGATCGGGCATTTTCGCGGCGAGCGCGAGGCTGGCTCCCGCAACTAGGAGGTTAATGCCGGCTGCCACGTACGTCGCGGTGGCCATGTCGTAAATCCGCAGCAGGTAGAAGCCGGCGAGCAGACATCCGAGTACCGCACCGGCAGTGTTGCCGCCGTAGAAGAATCCCCACCAGTTGACGCGGGAGCGCGATCGCTCGACCCAACGAACGATGACCGGGAAGGAAGCGCCCATGAGGATGGTCGGCGGCAGCAGACAGATTCCGGCCAGCGTTGCGCGCAGGAGCATGCCGGGCAGTCCGTGTTCGGCGCCCGTGATGTAAATGCGATTGAGGTAGGGAAGACCGAACTGCACCAGGATGGCGCAGGCACCGATCCCCAGTTCGAGCGCGGCGTAGATTTCAAGCGGGTGACGCCGCGGAAGAATGCGAGGCAGCCACAGGCTGCCTATGCACAGGCCACCCATGAAGGCCGCCAGCAGAATGCCGAGCGATACGGAAGTGGACCCGATCGCAAGCGGCAGCAATTGATACCAGACCACTTCGTAAATGAGCGCCGCACAGCCGCTGGCCGCGACCAGGATCAGGAGCAGCGGAAGGCGGTCTTCGATGGCGGATGTTAGTGGCGTGGTGGTGGAGGCGGTTGCGGCCATGGGAGCTGGCTCCAAAGGAAACCTCGAATTGGAAAGAATAGCACGCGGGTTTGAAGCGAAGCACTGCTCTTGACGTAAGATGAGACGGGAGGCTGTCTTATGACCCGTTTCCAGAAGTCGATGGGCATTGGGTTAGTGATCACAGGAGGATTGGCTTGGGTCGCTTCGGCGCAATTCCAACGGCGGCCCGTGATGAGCCCGCCCACCAGCGCGTCCGTCACGATCGAAGGAAAAACGATCCGAATCGACTACGGCGCACCTTCCGCGCGCGGGCGCAAAGTCATGGGCGGATTAGTTCCGTATGGCGAGGTGTGGTGTACCGGCGCCAACGACCAGACGTCCATCATGACCGAGGCCGATCTGGATATCAACGGCATGAAATTGCCCAAGGGTAGCTACACGCTCTATACGCTTCCCAACGAGAAAGAGTGGAAGCTGATCGTCAACAAGCAGACCGGCCAATTTCACACCGAGTATCATCCGGATCGGGATTTCGGCCGCGTGCCGATGAACATTAAGACTTTGCCGGCGCCGGTGGAGACGCTCAAGTTCACGTTAACGAACGACAGCGGCAATAAGGGAACGCTCGCGATCGCCTGGGAGAAGACCGAAGTATCGGTGCCGTTTACGGTGCTGCGCTAACGCTCGTTTCCGCGTTAGTGCGTGCGTTTCAGCATGTCTTTCATGACTTCGAAATTTCCCTCATGGCAGGCCACCTCGAAAAGCTTTTCATCAGTATGTTTGAGGCGGAGCGCCGCGGTCCAGGGCTTGACCCAGGTAGTAGGGTCGTCGACAGTAATTTCGTAGCGAATCTCATCCGGCGCGACACGGGTAAAGTGTTCCACTAGATGCAGGTTCTCGGCCGATCCCATAAAGTCGGCTTTCGGCGAAAAGTTGGTGGTGTCGACAACCAGCGTGTGGCCTTCCCAATGGCCGACCGAGTCGCCGTTCCAGGTACGGATATTCTGTGGAAGATGCGGGCGGCCGTCCAATGGAATAATGCGCGCATCGTGAATCGCTTCCATCACAATGACGACGTAACCGGGACTCTGAACAATCTGGTAGTAACTGGTCAAGGGGCCGGGACGGGGCATCGGCACGCCAAACGTGATGCAGCGCTGAAAAGGGGTCATGTCGTCGGGCCGGCTAGGAGGGCTGTGCATGTTGGTTGCTTTTGCTCCCGCGGCTCGCCGCTGTTGTCCCTCCGGCGTGTATGGCGGAAGTTTTCCATCCGGGGGATCGATGATGAGCGAGGTGTGGTTGTCGAATTCGCGGTCGAGAAACATGGTCGGCCCAGTAGCGGTCTCACTCTTGTACCGGTCGACATTCGCTAGCGCGGCCAGAAAAACGGCATCTCCGTTGGCGGCATCGCTGTTCCCGCCGTCGAAGATTCGGATGGCGCGCGCTTTCAGTTCCGCCACTTCGGCATCGGTGAGCCGCTCGCGACCTTCCAGTTGTTTGGGCCGTTCCAGCGGAGTGGCGTTCTTGTTCATCCAGTTTCCCTGGAGATCCGGTTGGACGGCGGGCGTGGGCTGCGCGGACGCGATTGCGAATGCCATGGCACCGGAAAACGCTAGGGAACGGATGCTCATCAAGAGACCTCGCCGACAGCCAGTATACCTTGAGGCATCGGGCAATGGGAGCTAAACCGGTACAATCAAACAACAGACCTCCGTAGGAATCTGGCGACAAATGACTAAAGTAATTTCAACTACAAAGGCATCGGCACAGCTTGATCGGTTGATACGCAAAGCCAACCAAGAGAAGACTCGCTATATCCTCAGCAGGGAAGGTGGCGCGGCGGGCGTGCTGGTCGGCATGCAGGATTACATCCGGACCTTCGGTCCAGAACCCGAAGTGCTAAGAGTGATCGGTGAGGGATCGACGAAGAGGGGTACGTCTAAGCTCACCATGGGACAAATCGACCGCGAGATTTCCGCTTACAGGAAAGAAAAACGCGCGACCAATGCCAAGAGTCGTGCTTGACACAAATGTAATTGTGTCTGCCCACCTCAATCCGAACGGCCTTGAGCGAGCGGTCCTGAATTGGGCGCTCGATCAGGGCTTTTTCGTCAGTGGACCAATCCTCCAAGAATACGGAGACGTTCTTCGCCGGGCAAAGTTCAAGATCGGCAGCAAACTGGCAGCGGAGTCCATACGCCTAATTGGCAGCCGAGCCACTTTAGTTACCCCGTTACACAGTGTGACCGAAGCACGTGACCCCGACGATAACCATTTCCTTGAGTGCGCGGAAGCCGCAGGCGCCGATTACCTGGTCACGGGCAATAAGAAGCACTTTCCGAGCAGTTACAAGAACACTCGGGTCGTCGACGCGCGTGAGTTCCTCGATCTGATCGTGTAAGTCTCGACGGAAGCCCCAGGCGTTGGCAAGTGTAGCAACGCGGCACACAAAGTGTGTGCGCTACCTCGTTCCACCCCCGGCCAGCAACTTCCGTGTGTTCTCCAAGACCTCGTAATGCTCTTCGGTCAGTTTGTCGACCTTCTCATGCAGCCGCGCGATCTTCATCTCGGTGTTGATACTGGTCTCGAACTCTATGTCTGACCGGATGCGGTCCCGCGAACGTTGCCTGTTCTGGCTGGTCAGCACGAACAGCGTCAAGAAAATTGCCTCCAACGAAATGATCACCGACAACAGGCCGAACGGATAAGGATCAAAGTGGCGTAGTCCGCCCGCAACTCCCAAATTGATTGCGATCCAGCTCGCGAAAAACAGAGCGTGAAGCATCGTCGACGGTAGCGTTCCCACCATCGCCGGGACCGCGTCGGTGATTCGCGTCACCGAGGTCTGCTGCTCTTCGGCCACATCGTTGACGTTGCGCGTGATGGTGTGGCGGATGAACTCGTCGCTTTTGCGTAAACGCCGCGCCGCCACGCTCAGTAGGTTAAGCGCCGCTGGCGTATGCTGGCGAACGTAGTCTTCAAAGTGCGCGCGGTCCAGCCGCAAAACTTCAACGTCCCTGATCGCCATCACCCACGCGGTCCGGGGCCCGTCATCAAGCAACGATACTTCGCCGAAAATGTCGCCCGGGCGAGCGGTCTCCAGCACAATCTTTTCGCCTTGATCGTTCTTCAGGTAGATCTCAACCTCGCCCGAGCGAACAATGTAAAGTGCATGCCCCGGATCACCCAGGTTGAAGATGATCTGCCCGGCGCCATACCGCATTAAATCGATCTTGTCGGCCAGAGCCGTTCGATCTCCGGCGCTCAGCTCACTTAAGTGCTCGATTTCAGTCAATATCGATGCATCGATTGGCATGCGTAACAGGCTACCACTCCCTATACTCTCCCTCTCTAACACCCGAAGAATAGTCGACTTGTACCGGCGCGAAGGCGCTGTTGAATAGGACTGCCGGGCATTGTCCAAATCAATCCTCGGCGTGATACTTAGGAAGCACCAAATATTTCAGCAGGTGGTTTTTATGAAAGCTATCGGACTTCTACTCGCGTTTTTCATCACGCTTCGGGCCAGCCCGAGCTATTCGATAAACGACCTCGGGACGCTCGGCAGCTCATCGGCCATCGGATTCAAAATAAACAATTCGGGAACGGCGGTTGGATGGGCGGAGACGATCTACGGCTACTCACAGGCCTTCCAATCGTCCAACGGGACCGCACTTCAGACGCTACCTTCACTCTCGGCTTCTGATAGCTACGCCATGGGCATCAACAGCGCCGGGGTGATCGCGGGCACTAGCTACGTGGACGGACAGCCGCACGGCGTGATCTGGAATGGGTCTACTACCACCGATCTCGGCGCCGGCATTTACGCGACCGGCATCAACGATCCAGGAGTGGTAGTCGGCGGCGATGGGCATGCGTTCGTCCTGGCCAGAGGCGTATATCAGGATCTGGGCGTGCTGGCGGGCGGCAACTGGAGTTCCGCTTACGGCATCAACAACTCAGGCACAGTGGTCGGCTACGGCAACGTAGCCTCTGGAAATTTCGGAGGGTTCGTTTGGACTCCGCAGTCCGGCATGCTCCAACTTGGCACGTTCGGCGGCCTCAACAGCTACGCCATGGGCGTCAACAACAGCGGCGAGGTCATCGGTTACGCGAGCCTGAGCAGCGGATATGAGCATGCCTTCTCTGCCGTAGGAGGGGCCATGACTGAACTGGGTACTTTAGGCGGAAGCAGCTTCGCCTATGGGGTAAACGATAGCGGCGAGATCGTGGGCTACAGCTGGCCCACTATGGGTGATAATCCACATGCGTTCCTCTACCTGAATGGCATGCTGATCGATCTCAACTCGCTGATCCCCAGCGGTTCCGGATGGCAGTTGCTCGAAGCCTATGGGATCAACGATGCGGGTCAGATTGTCGGCGAAGGCTTGCTGAACGGGCAATCGAACGCTTTCCTGCTCGACCCGGTTTTAGTCCACAATACGCTCTCGTTCACGTTCGCGACCACGTCCGTTCCCGAGCCCGGCAGTGCATGGCTCGCGGTTTTCGGACTCATCCTGGTCTGGACCTGGGGCTCGCGCACTAGACTCCGGGCAAGACGTAATCCTTAAACTGCTCGCGTAACGCTCGCTTATTGAACTTGCCGACGCTGGTCTTGGGCACGGCGTCCACAAAAACGATGTCGTCCGGCAGCCACCACTTGGCTACGCGGACGGAAAGGAAATCAAGCATCTCCTCTTTGGTAACCGTGCCTCGGCAATTCTCGTGGAGGGCGATGCAGGCCAGCGGCCGCTCTTGCCATTTGGGATGAAACACTGCGATCACGGCCGCTTCCATCACTTTCGGATGCGCCATGAGCGCGTTTTCCAGATCAACGCTGGAGATCCACTCGCCGCCACTTTTAACCAGGTCCTTGGTGCGATCCATGATCTGCATATAGCCTTCGGAATCGATGGTGGCGACATCGCCGGTCCGGAACCAGCCGTCCTGAAAGGCTTGGTCGTTGCGTGGATCGTTATAGTATCCGCTGGTGATCCACGGGCCGCGCGTCTGCAGTTCGCCCATGGTGGTTCCGTCCCAGGCGATTTCCTGCCCCTCGGCGTCGACAATGCGGATGTCTACGCCTGCTATCGGCAAGCCATGCCGCGCGAGCAGATCGAAGCGCTGCTTCTCGGGCAGGTCTTCCAAATGGTCCTTGACCGCCATGAAGGTGGCGATGGGCGTGGTTTCGGTCATTCCCCAAGCCAGCCGGAAGCGAACGCCGTACTTCTTCTGGTACAGCTCGATGAACTGGCGCGGCATGGCGGAGCCGGCCACCACCACCGTCCGCAGCGAGGACACATCGCGTGGTTGCGTCTCCAGATACCCGTACAAGCTCATCCAAATGGTGGGGACGGCGGCGGTGAAGGTAACCCGTTCATTCTGGATTAGTTGGGCTATGTCGGCGGGTTGAAGCTGACGGCCAGTGAGAACGATGCGGGCGCCCGTCATCACGGCGGCGTACGGAATTCCCCATCCGTTGGCGTGAAACATGGGCACGATCTGCAATACGATATCGCGCTCCGAGATCCCGAATACGTCCGACATCGCCAGCGCGAAACTATGCAGAACCAGGGCGCGGTGCGTGTACAACACCCCCTTAGGATTCCCGGTGGTTCCGGAGGTATAGCAGGTGGCGGCCGCGGTTTTCTCGTCCAATTGCGGCCAAGAGTACGACTGGCCGCTGCTCGCTTCGATCAGCTGCTCGTAGCCAGTGGCGGGCGAGAGACTAGTCTGGTCAGTCTCGGTATCGGGCAGGATGACGAACTGTTTGACGCACGAGATCTGGTCGCGAATCGGCTCTAGAATGGAGACGAGGGAAGCGTCCACGAAGATTACGCGATCATCGGCATGGTTGATGATGTACGCCAACTGATCCGGTGGCAGCCGGAGGTTCAGCGTGTGCAGCACGGCGCCATAGCAAGGCACCGCAAAATATAGTTCGAGATGCCGGAAACTGTTCCAGCACAGTGTGCCGACCCGATCGCCCGGCTGGATCCCGAGTTTCTCCAGACCCCTCGCCACGTTATGCACGCGAGCGTGAAAATCCGCGTAGGAATGGCGATGCATGCCGTCGTGCATTTTGCTCGCGATTTCTTTTTTCGGGAAAAGTTTGGCCGAACGCTCCAAGACGTGCGTGAGCGTCAGCGGGTAATCCATCATCAGACCTTGCATACAGGCCTTTACTGTATTCCGGCGACCGGATGAGTTTCAAGTGGAGGGCCGCTGACGGGTTGCGGGAGGTAGGAAGTGGGAAGAGCATTTTTGGGTGTGGTAGCCCACGGCAACTAACACGCTGCTTAATGGCGCGCTGGTTCGCTTATTCTAAGCCGCTGATACAGCTTAATTTACAGTTGCGCAACAGAACTGGTTCCTGGATTGCATAATCCTACTCGTATTCGGCGCCGCGGATTGATTATGAAGACCGTTCAGCTTGCAATTGGGGATTCAAAATACGCACAATGTCTGCGTAATTCCCTGCTCCGCGACGGCAGGCATCGGGTCACCTAGTCGACCAGCCTGACATGTGGATCGATGGAGTGGTCGTGATCGATGGAAGCAGACTCGAAAACCTCATTCCTTACGTCGAACAGCCTGAGCGATTTGTAGTGATTACACGCACGGGAAATGATTTGCTTGCGCGTCTGTGGAGCGCTGGTATTCGTCACGTCGTTTTCGAGGGCGACGCTCCGAGTACAGTCCAACTGGCCATCATCGCAGCGGAGATGCGCTTGCCAAATCCAGGCTCCAAAGCCAGCCGGGCGGCGGGTCCGGCGAACGAAAAGCATCCGCGGCCTAATCATGCATACTCCGGTTGGGGCTAGTCACACACCTGCGTCGGCTTATTGGGGCAAATTACGCTCCCATCGAAGCCACCCGACACATCTGCCATGGGTTGGCTTTGCCCATGGGATACACCGCCGACATTCTACGGCTGCTTACGGGGCTAGCATTGCTCCGCAAGCCGGGATGACTGGCACCAATGGCGGCGGAGGTCACAAGGATTGAAAAGAATTTTAGCGGCCGCCGCTCGACCGGAAACCTCAATCGACTGACCACGGTAAGTTTGCTTAGTAGAAACGCGGCTGGCGCGAAAATGCCGAGGATCGAAACCTTGGCCCTATGATGAAGCCATGCCTACGGCGATTTCCGGCACGCTCGCGCTTTTCCCTCTCACGCTCTCAGTCACCTGCACGCTCGCCGCGGTTCCCTTCACTATTGAAGCCGACCGGCAGCGACTCGGGCCGGGACAGGCCGCGACCCTGGTAGCCAGTGGGACAAGTGGCGCGAATCCCGGCTGGAACGTGATAGCCGGCACTTGTACAGTTCCGCCCGCCGGGAATCCCGTCGCGGTGACGCCGCCGGCTGGAAACGGAGTTCATCACTGCGAGATCGAGGGCTCCATCACTTTGCCCGGCGGCCACAGCAGCGCCAGCAGAACTTTCGATTGGTCATCGTTCTTTATTTCCGCCGTGCCAGATTGCGTAACGCCCCATCAATTGGTCAGTCTGACAACCCAGCCGGCTTCGACCGTTAATTGGAGCATTTCCGCGCCGGTAGCTCATTCGCGCTCTTTATCTGGCCCCGGCAGCCAACTGCAAACGCCGGTCGAACCATCTTCATGCCAGCAGGAAGTGTGGACGTTTCGCGGCCAAAATCCGGACGACGCAAGCGACTACGCTGAAGCCGACGTTACGGTCGCTTGTCCGCTCGGTATGACTTGGCATTCCATCACTGGAGTCGAGCAAGGGCAGGCCAGCGGCTCGGCTCGCATTTTTCGCTTGTTTATCGATTTGGGAGTCAATTTCCCTTTTCCTTACCGCCCTAATTCTCAGGTGGCCTCTGAAGACGGTTTCTTCGGACGCCGCCTCCGGTTCTGGTCGAACTTCCGGCTGACCAGCGCTCCGAGGCAATTTAACACCACGCTGCCGAGTGCGATTGACAGCGCCATTCAGAATGCAACGCTCAACAATGTCGCGCAGGCCGTGGAGTTACTAGCGGGTTTAGAGTACCGGCTGTCGGAGACTGCCGATGCACATCTCAGTATTGGCGGCACGCGCGAACGGTTTGCGTTTCATGCCGTAGTGGCCGCGGGCCTCACGTCTGCCTTTGACAGCGGAACACCAATCTCGATCTACAGAGATATCCGGTCGCCTGCCTCTTCGCCGAGATATTATTCGATGGTAAGCCCCCCGGATGTTTCGTCATACCCAGGTCAATACTATGCGGGCTTCCGCTGGAAAACGTTCTATTTCGACGGCAACGATCACCTGCTCAACATCGCTCCCACCACTATCGACATATTGTTCGGTCATGAGGCCGCGGGCTCGGGGCCCGGCTTCGTCCCTACCATTCGCGTGGACGGATTATTCTCTTTCCCTTCACAGAAAACCAACTTCCTGCACTTCTTCGTTACGGTAATCGCAAAACTGAATCACCCGCCTTCCGGAATTGATCCCGCATTGGCGTCATTTCTTCAGCCTGTCGCTTTTGACGCGACTCTGCTGGCCGGCGCCGCGATCCTAAGCGGTCGAGGAGTGAATCGGGATTTTTATCGCTTCGGCGCGGCCATTGACATTTGGAAACTGCTTGCAAAGCTCAAGGCAATCACGGTCCCAATTACAGGTCTTTAGTTGCCGCTTAACTGGGTGCCGACCTCTCGGACCGCGCGAGCGAATTCATCCGGGCTGTGGATCAGCATGGTCTTACCCTTCACCTTGCGGATCGCCATGGCGACGGAGTCGGGAAAGTTCGCGTCCCGTCCCCAATATGGTTTGTATTGGAAATAAAAGAATTGGGGTACGGAAGCGAGGTGCTGCTCCAGCGCGGCATCCGGAACCTTGTCGTAATAGCGCGAGGTTGGCCCCAGGAAGATAACTTTATCGGAAGGCTGCGCGGTTTCGAGCTCTTGCTTGATCAAATCCGCAAGAAGACTGATGTGGCCGTGGCGGTTCTGGAGAACGCGATAATCCACCACCTGGAGCTGCAGATTGCTGGTGGATTGCGCCACCTGGTCGAACGAGTCCGGCGTCAAGTCATCCTCTCGAAAGAGTTCCTTCTGCTGATCCAGGTTAAACACCACGACTCGTACCGATCGCGCCGGCAACGCTTCCAGCAGGGATGCCAGCGAGCTGACCAGCATCAGGCGGTCTTGCGCTCGAAATCTGGTGGAGCGAGGATATAGTGGCGCAGCGTGCAATAGCACTGTCAGACGGCCGAGTGGATTAACATCGCTGTCATCGCTCTGCTGGGACCAGCGCCGGTAAGTAAGTGGACCGGCGGTGTTCGCGGCCATCCCCAGTTTCAGGCCGCGCTCATGGGCATCTAGTTTAGCTTCCACCTTCCAGCTTTTCCGGCAGGTGCGATTCTGATCGTCGGCCAACATCCAGTCCACGGTGTAGCGTCCTTCCCCAACTTGATAGACGCCGCCAAATTCGCCTTGCGTGTTAGTCTTCGGAACATTGCGCAATCGGCTGTAGCTGCCCAGATAAAACGGTTCGCCGCCACCCGCCGGGGTAACTCGGATAAGAATGTTCCAATGGTGACCTGGGCCGACGTACTGCTTCATCGGCATGCGCACCACGTAGCCGGTCTGAAAACGAAAGCTGAAACTAAGGCGCGCTGGAACCGGGATCACTTCGCAATGCAGCTGCCGGTCGTTCGAATGCGCGGCTAAGAGCTTCTCTGCTCTTGGCCGATCGAAGACGTATTGGCCCAGCGCGGTGGAAGCGATAAGCAGGGCTAGAAAAACCGGCCGCATTTGGTACTACGATCCTGCTGCTATTATCCTGCAACCTTGCCCGCGAAGCGGCGGTACACGAAAACCGAATAGAACAGCGCCAGGGCCATACCCGGGATCCACCAGGCCAGCCCGATGTATAACCCGTATTCGGGAGCGGCCGCGTTCATGACGGTCAGCCCGGCGGCCTGCGAGCTGATAGACGGCAACACGTATGGAAACACGCCAAAAACCGTGCTGGTTAACATCCCGATCAAGTACGCACACGAACTGAGAAAAGCGTATAGATCAAGTTCTCGCACACTCGAAACTCGCATCCCCGCCAACCCTGCAAATGCAAGCAGCGGAAATACGTAGCCCCACACATGCTCAGAAAATTCCTGCATGACATTGGGCTGGAGCCGAAAACTGACGACGGTGATGATCGCGGTGAAGGCCACCACTGCCCACCAGATTCGCTGTCCGAAAGCGCGCGAGCGTTGCTGCAAATCGCCGTCCGTTTTCAACACCACCCAGTAGCAGCCGTGTAAAGCTAGAACCGTGAAAGCCGCGGCGCCAATTAGGAGCGTATACCAATCCACGATGCCCGGGTCCAGGCCCGGCTGGAAGTTGGTCCACAGCGGAATGAAGAAGAAACCATCGGAATCAAACGGGACGCCGCGTACTACATTGCCGAGGGCAGCGCCATACAGTAAGGCCAGGAGCGCGCTCGATCCGCCGAAGACCAGGTCCCAAAATGGCTTCCAGATAGGGCTTTCGATATGGCTACGCAGCTCGATCGAAATGCCACGCAGGATCAGGAGCCACAGCACCATCATCAGAGCCAGGTAAAAACCGCTGAACGCGGCGGAGTACAGCCTCGGGAATGCAAAGTATAATGTTCCGCCTCCGGCGATTAGCCAGACCTCGTTGCCGTCCCAAACCGGTCCGATGGAGTGCAGCACCCGCTGGCGCTCAGGCTCGGTGCGTGCGACAAACAGGTGAATGATTCCAGCGCCAAGATCGAAACCGTCCAGCACCACGTAGCCGGTGATCATGATCGCCACTAAGCAAAACCAGACGATCTGAATCATCGGACACCTGACAATTCCGCGGCTGCCTCGCGCGCGGGTCCATGATCGATCTCGCGATGAACCAGGAACAGGAACAAGATTCCTAGAGCCATATACAGGCCCATAAAGCCCATCAGGGTAAAAAGCGTGTTCCCCGCCGAGACATGCGAGGAAAAACCTTGGGACGTCCGCATGAGGCCGTATATCAGCCAAGGTTGACGGCCCAGTTCGGCGGTCATCCATCCGGCCGTGGTCGCGATGTAGGGAAATGGCAGAGCCAGCAGCAAAGCCCAGAGCAGCGGGCCGCTACGGTAAAGCCTGCCGCTCCAGAGAGCCCACGCACACGAGACCATCAGAAGGATGAGAAGCGTTCCCAGCCCAACCATGATGTGATAGCTGTAATACAGCAGCGGGATATTGTCGGGCCACTGATCGCGTGGAAAATCCTTTAGGCCTTTGACCTCGGCCTCCCAGCGGCGAAAGGTGAGGAAGCTCAGAGCCTTCGGCACGGTAATCGGGTTATCCAATTTCAGGTTGTCGGTATCGGGCTGGCCGACCAATACGATCGGGGCGCCCGCGCTGGTGTCGAAGAGCCCTTCCATGGCCGCCAGTGTGATTGGTTGATGATCGGCGACCATTCGTCCTTGGCCGTCGCCGGTGGGATAAAGCATCAGTATCATCGCGACTGTTCCCGCGATCACACCGGTGCGAACGAAAATCCGAGCATGTTCGGGGAAACGATCTGTCAGCAGATAGAATGCGCCAATCGACGCCATGACAAAGCTGGCCGTCACCACCGCGGCGATCATGTTATGCATGTACTGCCACTGTATCCAGGGATTCAAGATCAAGTCGCGGAAACTATCCAGTAGAATCTCGCCGTTCGACCCGAGCTTATAGCCAACCGGGTTCTGCATCCAGGCGTCAGTGGCAATGATAAAGAATCCAGAGAGCCACGAACCCAGGAAAACCAGGAACGCCGAGAGCAAGTGCATCATGGGAGTCAGCTTCTTCTCTCCGAAGACGAACAAGCCCAGGAAGGTCGATTCGAGAAAGAACGAGAAGACACCTTCCATGGCCAGCGTCTGGCCGATCACGCCGCCGGCGTTCCTGGAGAAGCGCGCCCAATTGGTGCCGAACTGGAACTCCATCGGAATGCCGGTCACCACGCCCATGGCGAAGTTAATAGCGAAGATCTTCACCCAAAAGCGGGCAGCTTGGTTGTAATGCTCATTCCCGGTCCGGAGCGCGAGCGTCTTCAACATGACGATCAACAGGGCCAAGCCCATGGTGAGCTGCGGGAAAAGATAGTGGAATGTGATGGTGAAGGCGAAGTGCAGCCGGTGTAGCGCTAGGGCCGAATCCATATTCGCTCCTTGTGAGCAGACTTAGTACCATCTTGACTCCAACTGGTCCGACGAAATGAATGCACGTCGAAATTGAAGGTGTCTATCCGCGGGTATTTAGGGTCGGTAGCTCAGCGGGGCAGCATGCTTCATACTGAGGCGCCGCTATCGAGGTAGTCCTGGCGGCGCGAGGATGCCGGATTTCTCACGTTAGATCGTTCGCTCTGACGGGAGGCCGAGCGGCAGGGCGTACGCGTCTTGTAATGGCGCTCGGCTACGCCACTGCCCGGTGGTCCGGCTCGTAGCTGGAAAACAAAACGTCCTGCATGGGACGATCGGAATGAAATTCGGCCAGTTCATAGGGGAACGCGGCGATCAGATCCGCGGGCGCCATCCGGCGCTCATCACCCAGCATTTCAGCCAGTTCGAGAGCGTTGACCACCGACTTTCCACCCACGTCGTTGTTGGCGAAGACGAAAGTGGTGGCGGCATGTTCCTGGATGTGCTGAATGCGCGGCTTCCACTCCAGCAGTTCTTCAGGCGAGTACAAGTAATCGTGCGCGGCCACCGGCTTCGTGGCTCGGTTGAACTCGCGCTGCCAGTCCTGTGGATTGCGTCCGTGCAGCCGCACGTAGCCGATCGAAGAAGTCAGGAGAGACGCCGGCCGCATGGCCTTGGTATACGGCGCCTGGTCGATATTGGCGAAGCCGATGTTATAGTCGATCAAGGTTCCCAGCGCCTCTTCATGGGTCCAGCTATCGTGCCGCATCTCGGCCACGAGGGGAAACTCATGGAACGCGCGGCGTAGCTCGATCAGGAATTCGCGGTTCTCTTCGGTGTAGCGAAAGGTCCAGGGAAATTGCATCAGAACGCAGCCAAGCTTTCTTGCACCCAGCAGCGGCCATAGCCCTTCTTTGAAGGCCGCGATTTCGACCGATCCAAGTAATCGCTCGTGCGTGAATTTACGCCCGAGCTTCGCCGTGAAGACAAATTTTGGATTGTGACTAACCTTCCGTAACCAAAGACGAGTGATCTCGGGCCGGATGCTTTGATAAAACGTGGTGTTGATCTCGACGGCGTCGAAATAGCGAGCCAAATCGGCGAGCGCGTGAAAGCTACGTCGTTTCAGCTTGGGATAAACGATTCCGTTCCAGTGCGGATACGACCATCCGCAGGGTCCGCAATGCATGTTTTGGGGGAGGGACATGGCAGCACCTGTTGTTCTCCTTTTCTTCTCCCATCAGCATAGTAGAAAAAAAGGCGAAAAGCAAGGGGGTCGTTTTTTTTTCGCACTCCCCGTAACCTTGGCGGGTGGCTGCGACGTTATCTATGCAAATCCCCGTTACGACGGCGGACGCTTCACCCTATCACCCCAAAAAGCGTCCGCCTTTTCTATTTAGTCCGTACCGATCCCCTCAAATAGCGGCGTGCTCAAATAGCGTTCCCCAGAGTCTGGCAGGATGGTAACCAAGGTTTTGCCCTTCATCTCCGGCTCCTGGGCGATGCGCACCGCCGCAGCGGCTGCTGCTCCGCAGGAAATCCCCGCTAAAATGCCTTCTTCTTTGGCCAGCCGGCGGGCCATTTCGATCGATTCCTCGTTGGTTACTTGCACGACGCGATCAACCATGGAGAGATCCAATGTCCCGGGAATGAATCCGGCGCCAATGCCCTGAATTTTGTGCGGACCCGGATGTAGCGCCTCCCCTTTGAGCTTCTGCGTAATCACCGGACTGCCAACTGGCTCGACGGCGATGGATACAATCTTTTTCTTCTGAACGGTCTTTATAAATCGCGAGATGCCTGAGATAGTGCCACCTGTTCCAACGCCGCTCACCAGGACATCGATGGCGCCTTGGGTGTCCTCCCAGATCTCCGGGCCCGTGGTTTTGAAATGGATCTCGGGATTGGCCGGATTCTGAAACTGCTGCAACAGCAAGTAGCGATCGGGATCGGCAGCCACCATTTGCTCGGCTTTCGAAATTGAACCTTGCATACCGGCCGCGCCCTCAGTCAGGATCAAGTTGGCGCCAAAGGCTTTCAGGATCCTGCGCCGCTCGATCGAAAAAGTATCGGGCATGATGAGAGTGATCGCATACCCGCGCGCGGCCGCCACGAAAGCGAGTGCGATGCCGGTGTTACCGCTAGTGGGCTCGATGAGTTCCTTGCCCGGCCGCAGCACGCCGCGCTGCTCGGCATCCCAAATCATGGCTGCCCCGATGCGATCCTTAACCGAATAGGCCGGGTTTCGCCCTTCGATTTTGGCAAGTATGGTGGCTTGCGCGCCCTGCGCCACCCGGTTGAGCTTCACCAGAGGCGTGCGTCCGATACTTAGCGAATTGTCCTTATAAAACATCAAATCTCCCAGTTGGGTACATATTTGGACTGCTTGTCGTGCCAGGTGCGCACCAATTCAGCGAAGGTGGTGTGATCGATCACACTGGAGATCGAATGTTCCACGCGCCGCCAAGTTTCCGCGAACGGGTCGGCGGCCGGGCGGCGCTGCGACGTCTTGTTGCTTTTGGTCCCCTCGACGTAGCGAAGCACTTCCCCTACTGTAATGCCATCCGGCGCCCGCGAAAGCAGATAGCCCCCTTCGGCGCCCCGCCGGGATTCGACGAAGCCGCCTTGCTTGAGTCCGGCGAGAATCAATTCCAGAAATTTTTGGGGGATTTTTTGCCGGCGCGCGATGTCGGCGATTTTGATTGGCTCGCCCCGCTTTTGCAATGCTAGATCGAAGATGGCGTGGAGCGCGTACTCGCCTTTCACCGAGATGTTCAATCTTCTCCTACCAACTAGAGATTGTACTTGACAACCCCTCCCTGGCGGTCAGGGCTCAGTCTTTCCAGAACAGCTCAGCGTCCGACCGGCGCACATAGTTGGCGTCGATAGCGGCGGGATCGGCCGCGCGGCCATTCCGGTATTCAACCGAAGCGATGCGTCCGATGGCGGCGGCCAGAGCGCGGGGCGCGGTTATCACGGGAATAGTCGGATCGACGCTGGCGAGGAAAGGCGAAAAATCGGTGGCGATGAATTCGTAGCCATTCGAAGGCAGCGTCGCGGCCCAGGTTGGAAAATTCATCACGACCTCCGGCGCGGCGAGTTCGAGCCGATCGTTGTAAACGGCGCCGTACACCTCGCCACGCCGCGCGTCCAGCACGGTGGCCCGTAACGGACGAGTTCCGAAAAACGCCAGCGCCCGGAGATTGGAAACAGCGACCACTCGCTTGCCGGTGGCTTCGGCCAAGCCTTTCACGGCGGTTAAGCCGACCCGGACACCGGTGAACGATCCCGGGCCGGATGCGGCGGCGAAGCAATCCATCTGACTCACGTTGACCTGGTGTCGCGCGAGCAACCACTCAATTCGCTGGAACAGGATGTGTCCGAAACCGTCTGGCGAATGCAGCGGAATTTCTTCGACGGTACGATCATCCTCGGCGAGCGCAATGCTGCCGAACTCGGAAGTGGTGTCGATCGAAAGAATCACTTGTTGAGCTGAAACACGCGGTCGGCCGAATAGGCTTTGCCATTCGCGTTCAGCGCCGTCAAGTGAATGCTGAGGATGGCCGGGAAGTTCAGCGCGATGGACGGCGGAATGACGAAAGTGCCGGGCGAGCCGGTGCCGAGCACGCGCAGACCTTGTCCGTCGATGGACACTTCCCCGGTCCAGAGAAACATCATCGACCGCGTGGCGCGAGTTTCGCGCGTTAGCTTCGCGGAAAATTTCACCGGCTTCCCGGCGTCCAACGAATTGCCGGAGGGGTCCACGATGACGTACGGCACTTTTGCCGGATTAGACTCGATCTCCTGCACTAGCGGCACCTCGCGCGAATCGAATTTGTAGGACTTCAGCATCGATTCCTTGCGGCCTTCGCGCGCGACCATAAGCACCCAGGGATGGCTTTTGTCGGGCGCCTCACCAGTGAAATGCTCGCCTTTGTATTTCTTCTGCTCGACGGATTCGCCCGTGGCTGGGTTGAACCACCATACGTCGTAGCCGTGCTTTTCCACCGATATTTCGACCGGCGGCCCTGGATGCTCGATGTAGCTGACGTACTCCACATCTTCGAGCGCCACCGCGCGCGCGCCGTCGACGTCGAAATATGGCTCCAGCTCCCAATGCCGGGTGTCGGCGACAAAGTCGAACCAATAGCGGCACACGGCGGCGCCGTCGCCGTGAAACTCAGGGTACTCACCGTCCATGGTGGCGTTCCAGAGATGCTGCGCATCGGTTACTCCGACGAAGGGCACCTGATAAAACTGATGTTCCACCGATCCGACGACGTCGTTGGTGGTATTTTCGATAATGAAGTTCATCCAGCCGTCGGGGAGCAGGGAAGACGAAGTCACTTTGGCGTTTGACGATCGCGGGTGCTGATAAGGATCCTGTTTCTTGAGATTGAGTCCTAGCTCTTTGAGCAACGGCCGGCCATTCTTGTAATCCTCGAACTCTTCCAAGCCTTGCCAAGTGACGTTAAACGGAGCGTAGCGCGCCACGATGTAACTGATGAATCGCTCGCGCGCCTGCCAATCCGGAAAAAGGCTCGTAATATAGTCCGGATTAGACCCGAGAATCAGGTCGACGGTGAATCCGCGTTTGTGGGCGGCGAATATTCGACGGTCTAGTTCATCGAAATATGCCGGATTCGGCTTATCGGGAGCCAGAAAGACACGGCTGCGATCGGCGGCGCCGCCCAGGATTGAGCCGCGAAAATGAGTGAACTTGTTCTTCGCTGCATCGGCAAGCTGCTGTTCGAACTCCTGCTGGCTCAAAAACGGGAAACGGTCGGCGATATAGCCCATCCATAGATGCGGTTTCTTGTCGTCGGTGGCCCAATGGTGGAAGTTGGCGGCGTTGATATAGCCGGGAGAATCCGATGACGCCGCGTTAAAGGCGCCTTCCTTGCCGTCGAAAGCCGCTATATTGCTGGTGGTGCGATAGGTCCACTGGCCGGGTTCGGTGGGCGTGATGCGGATAATCAACCTGCGGCCACCGTCCCAAAACGCGGGCATCAGATAGGTTTTAAAGTGAGGCGATCGGAATTCGGCGTGAAGCTGCGCACTGGCGTAAGGATTTGGATGAGCGGCGAGATTAGCCGCGGAGAGTTCGAATACGAACTCGCACGGAGAGTAGGCTGGAGTACCTTCACACTGCGTTTGGCAGAACACCGGAACGGCAATTAGAAGGAGGACTGCAAGACGCGCCAGCATCCTCCTTCAGCGTAACGCAGCGGCTCACTCTATGAAACCGCTAATTGCCGATTGTCTAAGACGATCACCGCGAAGAGGTCGCCCGGTTATGGCGGACTTCCAGTTCGTTCACCACTTGCGCCACATTCGGAACGCTGGCAGCGATATGCGCCGCTTCCGAGCGCGCGGCCTGTGAATCAACGTGACCTTTTAAGGTCACCACGCCGTTCTTGACTGAATATTTTACAGTTTTGTTCAGACGATTCTCGACCAGCGCGGCATCCAGGTTTTTGTCGATTGCCTTATCGATATCGCTGTTCACCGTTTTTGCGGCACTCTCATTGCCCGGGGGCACAACCGCGATTTCGTTGGCAACTACCTCGCCAGCAGCCTGACCTTTGGCGATAGATTCCGCTCGCATTTTCTCCGCATCGGAAGGAACTGCGCCTTTTAGCGTAACCACACCCTTGTCCCGATCCTGGTTGACGCTGACTTCCTTGAACCCAGCCTGATCGAGAGAGCGGTGAATGTTATCTGAAACGTCGGGCGCTTTGTTGCGATCGGAACAACCCCCGATCGTCAACAATGCGCCCAAAGACAGGGATACGGCAATATGTTTCATATATATTCTCCGCTGCCTAGACCAGCGTCCGGCGGCCAGCAATCAAGCTGATGACGAACAGGACGACGAAAACGAAGAATAGGATCTTGGCAATACTTGCTGCACCAGCGGCAATTCCTCCAAACCCGAAGAGCGCCGCGAGAATCGCGATTACTAGGAAAACCCATGCATACCAAAGCATTTCTTAATACCTCCGCCTGTCAAGTAGCAAGCTGATTGCCACCTTGGCGTTAGCGGAGGTGATCTCCGCGGCAAGGGTTATGTTGGGTTACTAAGAGACTCCGCCTATCGGATCTGAAACCGGGCCGAAGCCGCGTAGACGCGTGGCGGGCCATCGCTAGTGAACCAGCCTTGAACGACATAGTTGCCGCGCGGTAATTTAACCAACGGCACGCTAATGACATGCTCCTTCTGATCGTGAATCTCCAGTTCAGAGACGACCTGCGGGAAAACTTTACCGCGCGACCAGAGCACGACAACGTTGCCCTGACCATCGCGGATCTCAAGATCGTACATTTGACCGTTGGAGAAGCTCAGTACACCGGGGGTGCCGGGATCGCTGTTGCGGATAGTCAGGCGCCCTGTGAGTGTGTCAGAATCCGCATAAATATCGCGGTCGAGCGTTAAATCCGCCGATAATTCGCCGTGAGACATGTTCAATCCACCGTTTCAGGCGTAAAAATCTTTGGCCCAGGCGTGGCGCTTGAGAAGCTGCAGAGTCGCCGCGTCCAGCGGTCCCTTATCCGAAACAGCCGCGTTCCGCTCGACGTTTCGAACAGTTCGCATGCCCGGAATCACGGTGGACACCGCCGGATCGGAGATGGTAAAGCGGAGCGCGATTTCGGCCAGCGATCCATTCTGCGCCGTCAGATCTTTTTGTAGTGCCGCAACGTGCTCGACCACCTGCTTCTTGCGGTCGCCCCGGAAATAGAAGGCTCGAAACTCCTTCGGATTGAAAACGGTATCCTCTGTGATGCTGCCCGTCAGGCTGCCCTCGTCGAACGGTACCCGCGCCAGCACGCCGACATTCTTCGCTTTGGCCAGTGGAAGCAGGTTCTGCTGGGGCGTCTGATCGAAAATGTTGTAGATCACCTGCACCGCGTCGACAAGTCCGGTGCGGATGAGTTCCAGCGCCGAATCGGGCTGATGATCATTGATGGACACGCCCACCGCCCGGACCTTGCCGGCCGTTTTCAATTCCTCAAAGGCGCGCCGCCACTCTTCGCGATAGAGCCAGTCGGGATTCCAGACATGCAACTGCTGGAGATCGATGGTATCCACCTTGAGGTTTCGCAAGCTGGTTTCGGTCGAGTGCAGAATGTAGTCGTAGGGGAAGACATTTTCGATGCCGATCCCGGGTCTCGCCGGCCAAAGTCGGTTCTTGGGCGGAACCTTGGTGGCGACATACATCCGGTGGGTAGCGTCGCGGATGATCTTGCCCACTAACTTTTCGCTGTGGCCATCACCATAGGCTAACGCCGTGTCGATGAAGTTGAAGCCCAGTTCCAGGGCCCTGCGCAACGCCCGCATCGACTCGTCGTCGTTGCCTCCCAGCCACTGCGTTCCGCCGATGCCCCAGGCGCCGAATCCTATTTCGCTGATCTCAAAACCAGCCCTTCCGAGGGTCCGGTGTTTCATCCTGAATCCATGATAGTTAATCGTGATACTGAATCGTGATAGTGAATCGAGCATCTAACTTATGTGGTGGCGGAGGTTGCATGACGACCAAGCATCAGGTAGTGATTCTCGGTGGCGGATTCGGCGGCCTGTACGCGGCCAAGGCGCTGAAGAAAGCTGCAGGGCAGATCACCGTTTTGGATCGCCGCAATTTCCATCTTTTCCAACCGTTGCTCTACCAAGTGGCCACCGGTTCGCTGTCACCCGGTGAAGTTGCATCGCCGCTGCGGCGCGTGCTGAACAACCAACAGAATACTCGCGTGCTGATGGGTGAGGCCGTGGACCTGGATGCTGCGGGTCGTCTCGTGATACTTGCCGATGGCGAGCTAAAGTACGACACACTGATCGTCGCTACTGGTTCGACCGATTCATACTTCGGCCATGACGACTGGAAGCGGTCCGCGCCCGGCCTGAAAACCATCGAGGAGGCAACCGAGATCCGCAGCAAGATTCTATATGCTTTCGAAGAGGCCGAGAAGCAACATGATCCGGAAAGGCAGCGCGCTTGGCTGACGTTTGTGATTGTCGGCGCTGGAGCAACCGGTGTCGAGCTGGCCGGCGCACTCGGCGAAATCGCACACGAAATATTGCACCGGGATTTCCGTTCCATCGACTCTAGAAATGCTGAGATTTTGCTGCTGGAAGGCGGCCCCCGCGTGCTGCCGGCCTATCCTGCTGACCTTTCCGCGAAGGCGGAAGCCTCATTGATACGGTTGGGGGTGACGCCCCGGACCAACGTGATGGTGACCGGAATCGACGAAGCCGGCGTCACCGTTAAAACCTCGAGCGGCGAGGATCGGATCGCAGCGCGAACGGTCATCTGGGCGGCAGGCGTGCGAGCGTCTGATTTTGGAGAGGTGTTGAAGCAACGCGCCGGGGCGCAGCTTGACCGTGGCGGCCGCGTTACGGTGAGCGGGGATCTGAGCGTGCCGGGGCATCCTGAGATTTTCGTGATTGGCGACTTGGCCCATGTCGAGCAGGACGGCAAACTGCTGCCGGGTGTCGCGCCGGTGGCCATGCAGCAAGGCGGATATGTTGCCAAGTTGATTCAGAAGAGGCTCCAGGGTCAGGCCGAGGGCGTGGCGAAATTTCGCTATTTCGACAAAGGGAGTCTGGCGGTAATCGGTCGGGCGTCGGCGGTGGCGGAGATCCGTGGACTGCATCTATCGGGCGTGTTGGCGTGGCTCACGTGGCTATTCGTGCACCTGTTGTATATCGTGGAATTTTCAAACCGCGTGCTGGTCTTTATCCAGTGGGGCTTTCTTTATCTGACCTACAACCAAGGCGCCCGGCTCATTACGGGAACGGATGTGGGTGCCAGCAAGCCGATCAGCACCGAAACCGCTGCGCAGCGATAGCCGCGCCGCGTCAATGAGATCGTGTGGGTCGATGCCGAGCGGCTCAGTGGCACGCCTTGCTTCAAGGGTACACGTGTTCAGGTCTAGGCGCTGATCGACCACCTTGGAAGAATTCCTCGCAGGCTTCCCGTCCGTTTCGCGTGAGCAAGCCATTCAATTCATCGAACTAGCCAAGGACAATCTCCTGGCGTGCGTATCCTCATAAAGGAGTGCGTGCACGTTGGGGTGAAACGCGCATTGAGCGGGCACCTGGTCAAGACGGTCGCCGAAATTGGTTGGCGGAGCAGCCAAGACGGCTCTTTGCTTACAAAAGCGCAAGACGAGTTGGATGTATTTGTCACAATCGATCGCAATCTGGAGCGTCAACAGAACCTCGCTAAGCGCAAAATGGGGATTGTCATTGAGAGAGTGCCCAGCAAGGAGATTGGGGACAACGAGCCGCTCTTTGAGCAACTTAAAGCGGTCCGCTGAGAACGTCGGCGCCGGCCAGGTGATTCACGTCCGCGGCCCGCTTTCAAAGACCTAAGCGCCGCCTTCCGCAGATCTCGGCGAAGCGGCCGGGCTCCTCGATGGGAACGACCTTTCGCAAGAACGCTAAAATTAGGATCAGTTGCCCAGACCAATTGTTACTAAAGGTGCGCAGTTGTGTGCGTTGCTGCTCGCTGTTGTTTCATCATTTTCATTCGGATTCGCGCAATATGTCAACAACGCGGCATTTGGAACAACTCAAGTCGCACCAGGATCTCTGGTGAAAATCTACTGGTCCTCACTCAGCGGGGCCATCATCTCGAATCCACAATCGGTTCATGTGGACTTTCAGCCTCAGGGATCGGATCAACTTTTCAACGCGCAAGTTCTGAACTCGGCCCAGTACCCGATGCTCGTGGTTGCTCCAAAGGACATCCCGCCGGGCGAGGCCACAGTGACGCTGACCCTCGATTCCGCCGTCCTTGCAACCACGCAAGTGCGCATCGTTCCTGCTTCTATCGGCATCTTCAGCGCGTCCGGAAATGGCCTTGG
Organism: Bryobacteraceae bacterium; assembly: GCA_035569875.1. Taxonomy (GTDB): domain Bacteria; phylum Acidobacteriota; class Terriglobia; order Bryobacterales; family Bryobacteraceae; genus Palsa-89. Next base: position 11,457 of record DATMMD010000163.1, on the reverse strand, counting down.
GCCCGCGGTAGCGCAGAATATTTCCAACGCCGCGCCACCTGTTCTAAACCAACTAACGTCGCCTGCGTTGCCAAGCCAATACGTTACTCTGTGGGCCACCGGATTGGGTAACTTCACAACGCCGGACGTCACCGTGTCGATCGCGGGTAAGCTGGTCCAGCCCAGTTTCGCAGGGCATGCACCGGGCCTCCCAGGTGTGGACCAAATTAATTTCAATGTGCCCGGAGACGTGGCGTTCGGTTGTTATGTTCCAGTCAGCGTGAGTGCCGGGAACTACGCCAGTAATTCCGTCACGATCGCGCTGGCTGAAGCAGCGGGAGCGTGCTCGCACCCCCTGGGCCTTTCCGCGGATGACCTTCTAGATCTGGACCAAGGCGGCAGTACATTTGTGGGGTCCATGAACTTCGGTGCCTCCATCAGTACACCCGGACCCAACTTGGCAGGCTACACCCGCTTCGAATCGTTCCAGGCGGATTTTCGAGCACGGGACGCCTTCGAAATGTTCTTGGTTTCTCCGAAATTGCAAACCGGCAGCAGTGCGTCTCCTTGCGGCCTGTCCAACTTTCTTGGCCTTTTCCTCGCGAGTAGGATTTTTTCCGGGAATGCTGGGCCTTCGCTTACCCTGAAGTCTCCTGCGAATGTACGTGTAAGTGTTCCGGGAGTCTTTGGCTCGGAATATTTCTTCGCGCCCGACCCTCCGCCTGCGGTGGCCACAGCCGCTGAGTTACCTCCGCCGTTCTTTGAGCCCGGCCCTTGGCAAGTAACGGCGCCCGGTGGTGACACAGTCGGCGCCTTCCAGCAAACCAACGAACTGCCCCCACAGGTCCGCTGGACCAATCGCGAGTCTCTAACAACATTCAGTCGCGACGGGGATCTTCGTTTGACTTGGGATCCCCAAGGTTACTCGGCCACCGATGTAATGAACATCGTGTTCTTAACTGGCTCTCTGATGGGCATATCCTGCGTCGCACCCGCGCAAACGGGTGAACTCATCGTGCCAGCTGCTCTTCTCCAGCAAATTGCCGCTGGCCCGGGCAGTCTGGAATTATACATTGCGTCCCAAACTCCCACTGTCTTCAAAATTCCTTTGACCGCCGGTGGAGTTGCGCCCGTAGTGATCAGCTATGGTTTCTCCAATTCGCTGGCTGTGACTGTCCAGTGACGGCCGTGTCACGCTAAAATAGAAATAGCTCCCGTATGATCGACCAGGCGCTGGCGAAAATCTTCGGCACCAAGAACGAACGCGAAGTCAAGCGCATTCGTCCGATCGTGGCCGCCATCAATGAGCTCGAGCCCGGAATGCAGCAGCTTTCCGACGCTGAGCTGGCCCATAAGACGGTCGAATTCAAGGAGCGCGTCGCCAACGGAGAGTCGCTTGATGATCTCCTTATTGAATCCTTCGCCGTGTGCCGCGAGGTTGGCCGGCGGGTGCTGAACATGCGCCATTTCGACGTACAGTTGATTGGCGGCATCTTCCTGCATCGCGGCAAAATCGCCGAAATGCGCACTGGTGAAGGCAAGACGCTAGTCGCCACCTTGCCCGTGTATCTCAACGCATTGAGCGGGCTGGGTGTGCATGTCGTCACGGTTAACGACTATCTGGCCAAGCGCGACTCTGAGTGGATGGGCCGTATCTACAAGTTTCTCGGAATGTCCGTCGGCGTCATCGTGCATGACCTGGATGACGAAGAGCGCCGCCAGAGCTACGCCTGCGACATTACTTACGGCACCAACAACGAGTACGGCTTCGACTACCTGCGCGACAACATGAAGTTCCGGATCGAGGACTGCGTGCAGCGCGGCCACAACTTCGGAATCGTCGACGAAGTGGACTCCATTCTGATCGACGAATCGCGTACGCCGCTGATCATTTCCGGACCCAGTGAAGAATCCACCGACAAGTATTACAAGATCAACCGCATCATCCCCAAGCTGGTGCGCGGTGAGGAGATCAAGGGCAAAGAGCCGGGCGAGAGCTACACCACCGGCGATTACACGGTGGACGAGAAGCATCGCAGCGCAGCCCTTACCGAAGAGGGCATCGCCAAAGTAGAAAAACTCTTGGGCTGCGGTAACCTCTACCAGCCCGAGAACTGGACCATCCTGCACCATGTGCAGCAGGCGCTCAAAGCGCACGTCCTGTTCATGCGCGACAAAGACTATCTGGTGCAGGACGGACAGGTGATCATTGTCGACGAGTTCACCGGCCGCGTGATGCCGGGCCGTCGTTGGAGCGACGGTCTGCATCAGTCCATCGAAGCCAAGGAAAACGTCAAGATCGAACGCGAGAACCAGACTCTCGCCACCATTACTTTCCAGAACTACTTCCGCATGTACAAAAAGCTGGCCGGCATGACCGGTACGGCCGAAACGGAAGCCGCCGAGTTTGACAAGACCTATAAGCTCGATGTCGCGGTGATCCCCACCAACCGCCACATGGTTCGCAAGGAATTTCAGGACATCGTCTACCGCACCGAGGATGAGAAATTTCGCAACGCGGCCAAAGAGATCCAGGGCCTGTACGAAAAAGGCCAGCCGGTGCTGGTCGGGACCATCTCCGTTGAAAAATCCGAGCGGCTCTCCAATTCGTTAAAGAAGATGGGCGTCAAGCACGAAGTCTTGAACGCTAAGAATCATGAACGCGAGGCGTTCATCGTTGCCCAGGCGGGCCGCAAGGGCGCCATCACGGTTTCGACCAATATGGCCGGCCGCGGCACCGACATTCTACTGGGCGGCAATCCGGAGTTCCTCACCAAAGAGTATCTGAAGAAGCAAAACAAGGATCCGGATCTGCTGCAGACCAGTCCTGTGGGATCGGCGGAGCGAGCCGAATGGGACGCCGTCTACACCCGCTTCAAGGATGAAACGGCGGTCGAGCACGACGAAGTGGTGGCGCTGGGCGGGCTGCACGTGCTGGGCACCGAGCGTCACGAGTCCCGGCGCATCGATAATCAGCTGCGTGGACGAGCCGGACGCCAGGGCGATCCTGGCAGCTCGCGCTTCTACCTGTCCCTGCAAGACGACCTGATGCGCATCTTCGGCGGCGAGCGCATGCAGAACCTGATGCTACGGCTCGGCATGGAAGAAGACGTTCCCATCGAGTCGAAGATGATTTCCAAGCGGATCGCGGCCGCTCAGAAGGCTGTTGAAGCGCAGAACTTCGCCGCCCGCAAACACCTGCTCGAGTACGACGACGTCATGAATAAGCAGCGCCAGGCCGTCTACGGCATGCGCCGCCATTTGCTGGAGGGACAAGACCAACGGGAGCGAGTCCACGAAATCATCGAAGGCATCGTCGCGACGTTTATCGACATGCGCTGCCCGGAGCGTACGCATCCCAGCACCTTCGATCTCGCATCGCTGCAATCGGACGTGCTATCTTCCTTCGGCTTGAAGATCGATACCGACGAGCTGCAAGGTATGGCGCGGCAGGAGATCGAAACTCACATCTACGATCTGCTCATCGCGCGCTACAAGGAAAAAGAGGACCTGATCGGCCCGGAAAATATGCGCGATGCCGAGCGCATCGTCATGCTCAACGTGATCGACAACCAGTGGAAAGACCATTTGCTGTCGATGGATCACCTGAAGGAAGGCATCGGGCTGCGCGGGTACGGGCAGAAAGATCCGCTGATCGAGTACAAAAAAGAATCGTTCCAGATGTTCCAGGACATGATGGACCGCATCGAGGACGAGACCATCCGCTACCTGTTCTTTCTTCAGGTGACTACCGGCGGAGGCCCAGCGGGGCAGGCGCAACCGGTGCTGCCGTTCTCTCCCGATGGCGATGAAGAAGAAGAGGAAGAAGAGGACACCGAAGAAGCGCTGGTCGGCGCCAACGGCGAGCAGCGCCGCGCTGCTCAAACTGTGGTCGAAGACTTCACACGCAATATCCAGCGCAAGAAAGACAAAGAAATGGCCGAGCTGCAGTTTGTCGGCGGCAGCGGGACGGCCACCGAAAAAAAGCAGGCCGTTTCCGCCAAGAAGGCCGGCCGCAACGATCCCTGCCCCTGCGGCAGCGGCAAGAAGTACAAGAAATGCCACGGAGCCTGATCCTCGCTATTTTGCTCGCATCCTCCTCAGCCTGCGCCGCCATCTGGCCGGAGCATTTAGGAAGCTACGATCGGCGGTCGGTCGAGGCATCACAAGTCCCGACCGATGAGAACGGCCGCGAGGCATATGAACAAGCCGATTATGGCCGGTTTCGCGTGTCGGCCACGGTTTACAAGGACTCCACGGGAGCCTACGCCGGGTGGCTCGAAACTGCTGGTAATCCGCTCCAAGTGGGCAATTATGTGATAACTTGTACCGGAAATTGCCCTCAGAATCTGGCTGGCCTGGCGGAGGCTCTGCCACGGGTTTCGCACGCACCGCTGCCGGCGTTGGGAAGCTACTTTCCAGCCCGGAATCTGGTGCCGCACTCCCAGCGCTACATCCTGGGCCCGGTTGGGTTGGCGCAAAACGTGCCACAAATCCCTGAAGCTGCGGTCGCCTTTCAGTTCGGAACGGAAGGCGAGATTGGCCGTTACAAAGTAGCGAGCAGTGAAGAAACCCTGGCCATATTCTCGTACCCGACCCCCGGCATGGCCAGACAGCAGGTTAGGGCCTTTGAGGCGATTCCCGATGTGGTCGTGAAGCGCGCCGGCCCTCTGGTGGCTATCGTGTTGGGTGGGGCGGCCGATCTGCCCCTAGCCAATCGCCTGCTTGACCAAATCAAGTATGAAGCCGCAGTTACTGTAAACGAACCCATGCCTTTGATCCTTCGGCCTGAAACCGCCGCCCAGATGCTGCTCTCGATTATTACACTGGCCGGCATAGTACTGGGCTTTTGTCTAGCCTCCGGCCTTATATTTGGAGGCCTCCGCGTGATTGCACGCAAGTTTGGTTATGCAGATGCTGGAACGTCCATGACGACGCTGCATCTCAGCGACAAATAACTCCTCGGGTTTCTCCACCTTAGAAACCAAGCATCGGTTTGTTCAAAGGACTTCCACAGAATCTTCCACAGGTTTTCAAAAAGCTAGCGCGCATGTAACGCCCGTTGATTCAGTAGCATAGAAAGCATTTACGATTTGCCAGTTTTTCGCTTGACTCGCAACCTTACCAAGCCCTATGATCTGATCACAAACAGATTTTGACGGTTGCGTTTCCGTCGAATCTGATTCTCCCGGACATCACCCTGGTAGAACAGGGGCCTGTGAATTCAGGCGGATGGTGTCGGATCGCTGGGGCCTTCGCGGCCCCAGTACCCAATTACAGCGATAAACTGGTATTTGAATCCCCATCCGCCCAAACCGGCCGATACGCCTGCCACTTGGCGTGATCGTATCCGTGCGCTGGCTAACATGCCACCGTTGCTGAGGATGGTATGGCGGACGAGTCCGGCCATCACAGTTGCCACGGTCGTGCTACGACTGCTAGCCGCCGTGATTCCGGTGGGCCAGCTCTGGATTGGTAAGCTCATCATGGACCAGGTGGGCCGCGCCATTACAGGGCTTCCTCGGGATCCCCAGCGAATTTGGGTGCTGCTCGCCTACGAGATCGGATTGGCGGTGTTGGGCGACCTGCTGTCGCGCGCTATCAACCTTTGTGACAGCCTGCTAGGCGACAAATTCACCAACTACGTCAGCTTGCGGCTGATGGAGCACGCTACCCAGCTCGATCTGGTTTCCTTTGAAGATCCGGTCTTTTACGACAAGCTGGATCGGGCACGGCGCCAGACTACCGCCCGGCTGGGGATGCTGGCAGTGCTGGCGGGTATGGGCCAGCAAGCTATCACTCTGCTGTCTCTTTCGGCCGCCGTGGTCTCGTTTTCGCCCTGGTTCCTGCTGCTTTTGGTGGTGGCCGTGATTCCCGCATTTCTGGGCGAAACGCGTTTTGCGATGCTGGCCTATTCGATCTTGTATCGCTGGACTCCCGAGCGCCGCGAACTCGATTATCTTCGCATGCTGGGCGCAAGCAGCCAGAGTGCAAAAGAAGTGAAAATTTTCGGGCTGGGCGGCTACCTAGCGGAACGCTCGCGCGAGCTATTTGACCGCTTCTATCGCGAGAACAAAGCGCTCGCCATCAAGCGCGCTGTTTCGGGGTCGCTGCTCAACCTGCTGCCTACGGCCGGCTACTACGGGGCATATGTAATGATCTTGGTGCGCACCTTATCTGGCGCGTTAACCATCGGCGGCCTCACATTTCTGGCCGGGGCGTTTGCGCGATCCAGAAGCCTGATCGAGAGCCTTTTTTCGAGCTTCAACAACATCGCCGAACAGGCGCTTTACATCAAAGACCTTTTCGATTTCTTCGAGACGCGGCCGGGTATCGTGTCGCCGCCCAATGCGCTGCCGGCACCCCGTCCGATTCATTCAGGATTTGAGTTTCGCGATGTTTCGTTCGCCTACCCAGGCTCTGAGCGGCAGGTGCTGAATCGCGTGAACTTTCGCTTCGACGCTGGCGAGCGTATCGCTTTGATTGGAGAAAATGGCGCCGGCAAGACGACGCTGGTGAAGCTGCTGGCGCGCTTGTACGATCCCACCGAAGGCGCGATTTTGTTGGACGGCGTGGATCTGCGCGAGTACGACGTGGACAGCCTGCGCAAAGAAATAGGCGTGATCTTTCAGGACTATATGCGCTACGATATGCAGGTTCGCGAGAACATCGGTTTCGGGCGCATTGAAGAGCTTGGCAATCAGCCGCGTATTGAGGAGGCGGCCCGCAAGAGCCTGGCTGAGCCATTGATCGCGCAACTGACAAGCGGCTATGAGCAGATGCTGGGCCGCCGCTTTGAGAAAGGTGTGGATTTATCGGCCGGCCAGTGGCAGAAGATCGCGCTGGCGCGCGCCTACATGCGCGATGCGCAAGTGTTGATTCTGGATGAACCGACTGCTAGCCTGGACGCCCGCGCTGAATACGAGGTGTTTCTGCGGTTCGCCGATCTCACGCGCGATAAGATGGCGGTGCTCATTTCCCATCGCTTCTCTACCGTTCGCATGGCCGACCGGATTTTGGTTCTAGCCGACGGCGAGATAATCGAGCAGGGCACGCATAAACAACTGGTCGCCTTGAGAGGCCGCTATGCGGAGCTGTTTGAGTTGCAGGCCGCGGGGTACCGGTAACCCAATGAAAGCGGTCAGAATCCATCAACACGGCGGACCAGAGGTTCTTAAATGTGAAGATATTCCAGAGCCTTCGATAAAGGCCAATGAGGTACTGGTACGCGTGCGGGCGTGCTCATTAAATCATCTCGATTTGTGGGTGCGCAACGGTCTCCCCGGAATAAAATTCGCCATGCCGCATATTTTGGGCAGCGATATAGCCGGTGAAGTTATCCGAGTGGGCGATCTGTGCGAGCGAATCAGGCCCGGCCAGCGTGTGTGTCCCAGTTCTTCATCGAAACTTCTACGTTGCTATTGGGAATAATCTGAGCTGGTAGCCGACAGCAAAAAAGCGAGCAGATGAGTGCGGCCACCATCAACAGGCGAGGTCGAGGAGAGATCGATATTAGGGCATTGAGCATAAGAGGAACTTCCTTTTCTTGTTCTCTAGCGGCATCACAAAGTATTTGTCGTCGTACCAGCCTGTTCTTGCAGGTAAGCCATCCGAACGTCTGTTAAGCTCCATTCCAACCCCCGCAAATTTGGCTTCGCCCGAAATCATAAGCTGACCTGCTGCGAGATCAAAGATTTCGAAATACAGCGTATACTCCTTCTGTGCTGGATTGCTTACCGGCGGGTAAGCGAAGCTGAAGACGGTAGCCCACTTGTACGTCTTGGACGGCACGGCATAGGCCCGGGGAGTCTTCTTTGGAAAAACCCTTCCGCGATAGACGATCTCGTCCTTTTGGTCCGATATGAGAGATCCATTCGTAAATTGGAAGGGTACCGCAGCCTGCCACTCCTCCCCGGATGCCGCACGCATAGAACTCGCTCCCGGTTTGAGAGCGAATTTGTTCTCGCTATAAAAACGTTCGCTACTGCCCGTGGCCAAATCGCCGCCGCCAGGAAAATACATCCCTAAATACAGCGTCAGGTTGTCCTTGGACTGACGGAGTTCGTAACCGAAGTAGCTTAGATTAATAGAGAAGGGCCACAAATGCCCGTGCTGCGGCGGTGGCTTCCAATCACTCGGCACGGTTAATACTCTGCAGCTTTGTTGTCCGACAGAAACCTCGGAAGCTACCGACCAACGCGCGGAGCTTCCGCAGCCGAAGGTTCCGGTGATGGCCAGCAATAACACGAGCAGCGACGCCAGAAGCTTCATGTATTAGGTTTTATTGTACGCCGCGCGTCTCGGTTGCTAACATAACCGACACATGAAAGCGATAAGAATCCATCAACACGGCGGGCCTGAGGTTCTTAAATATGAAGATATTCCGGAGCCTTCGATAAAGGCCAATGAGGTACTGGTACGCGTGCGAGCGTGCGCATTAAATCATCTCGATTTATGGGTGCGCAACGGTCTCCCCGGAATAAAATTCGCGATGCCGCATATTTTGGGCAGTGATATAGCCGGTGAAGTGGTCCGCGTGGGCGACCTGTGCGAGCGAATCAAGCCCGGCCAGCGCGTCCTGCTATCGCCTGGATTGAGCTGCCGCCAGTGCGCGCAGTGCGTATCGGGAATTGATAACCAGTGCCGGCGCTATACGATGTTCGGCACCGGCGTTGATGGCGGAAATCGCGAGTACATGCCAGCGCCCGAGTACGCTGTCATTCCCATTCCCGACACCCTGAGCTTCGAAGAGGCTGCCGCCGCGCCGCTGGTCTTCGTCACGGCCTGGCACATGCTCTTTGGCCGCGCGGGACTTCAGCCCGGCGAGGATGTGTTGGTGCTGGCGGCTTCGAGCGGTGTCGGAATGGCCGCGGTGCAACTCGCCAAATTGTTCCACTGCCGGGTGATCGCTACAGCGGGCGGGGAAGCCAAACTCGCGAAAGCCAAGGCGCTGGGCGCCGATTGTGTCATCGATCATTACCGGCAGGACATCTCCGCCGAGGTCAAGAAGTTCACGGAAAAGCGTGGCGTCGATGTGGTTTTCGAGCACGTGGGCCAAGCCACATGGCCCAAGAGTCTCGAGAGCCTCGCGCCCGGAGGCCGGCTGGTCACCTGCGGCGCCACGACGGGCGGCGATGCAAGAATCGATCTCCGGTTCCTGTTTAGCCGCCATCAATCGCTGCTCGGCTCGTTTATGGGCACGCTGGGCGAGCTGCACCGCGTCCTGAAATTCGTCTTTCAGGGCAAGCTGAAACCGCTGATCGACAAGGTCTATCAGATGTCCGAGATCGCTGCCGCGCACCAGCGGCTGGAGAACAAAGAGCAGTTCGGAAAAGTGGTCGTGATTCCTTAGAAGTTACCTTGAAGCGCGGGTGACTGGCGCTTCGATGGCCTGAACCAGCGCCATGGATGCCCAGCCGGTCGCCCATGCGCTGAGCCACTGGTCGCCACCATAAGGGAAACCGCTTTCGAAGTACACCTGGAATTTGACCGCGCGACTTACGACATGCCAGGAGCCATCTTCGGCCTGCGCACTGAGCAGAAATTTCACGCCTTTTTGATACGCCGGATCGCCGGGCGCAACACCGCCGGCTACAGCGAGGGTGTACAAAGACTCACCAGTGGCGTAGGCGTCGGTGGTTAGCTCGTCGCGCTGGCGCCATCCGCCGTCGGACTGTTGTAAAGCTAGGATGGCCTTCGTAAAACGGCCGAGTTCACTAGCAGCTGCTCCGGCCCAGTGGAGACCGAGCATCTGCATATTGCGATCCTCCGCATTGACCGGTCGCGCGGAGAGCAGCCACTGCTTCGCTTTGGAAATGCGCGCGTTCATCTCGGCGGCTCGGCCGGGCGCGCCATAGATCTTCAGCGCACGAACTGAAAGAGCCGTGCGGAAGATATCGCCCTCTTCGGCGGGAGCCCGAGAAAAACCTACCACGTGCCACGAGCCGCTAGCTAGTTGCTGGGCGGCGATGGCCGAAGCCATCGCATCGGTCATTTTATCCGGAGCATAACCCATGGCCGCCAAACCGGCCGTCGAGTAGCCTGTGATTTCGGGTATGAGGAGATCCATTCGCTCGTATAACGCTTCCGGTGCATACTGAACTTTGACCATCTGGACGCGCTCTCGCGCAGCGCCGTCATCCAGGCGTACGCCCTTCGATCGCGCTTCTCCCGCGGCCATGTCGGTGATGCCCTGACTGTGACAGGCGGCGCAGCCGCTGTTGGCGAAGAACTGGTGAGTGGTGCGTTCGAGCAGCGCCACGCTGCGTTGCACCGCAGCCCTCGGTTCCATAGGAGCGACGGCGGCCACGGGGATGGCGCGCGGCGCTTCCGCCGCCTTCGCTTTCAGCAATTGGATTCCGGACGGTAAACCGATTTTCCGCGCCCAATCATGCGCGGTTTCACCAAGGATGCTCTGGGGCTCTAGCTTTGCGCCGTGGTCGAGCAGCATCTGAATTATCGCCGGGTCCTGGTGGTCGGTTCCTACGGCCAGCATGAGCGGCGTCATGTCGCGAACGTCTCTCACGTTAACGTCTGCGCCAGCATCCAGAAGGGCCTTCACCAGCTCCGGAGGTCCGAATGGGGCCGCCTGGCCCAGTGCGGTAACTGAGCCCAACTGCGGCACACCGGCTTTGGGGGCCACGCCGGGATACAGGAACGGCGCCAGGGCCACGGCATTGACTTTTGCGCCCTTGGCGAGCAACATCTGTACGGCGCGCGTATTGCCGTTATTACCGGCGCTCACAATCAGCGGCGTCATGCCGAGTGCGTTGGCGGCATTCACGTCGACTCCAGCATCAATGATCAGGCGGATCGTTTCGATGTCATTGCCGGCCGCGGCTGCCATCAGCGTGCTGTTCTTGAACGCGTCCATCACCTTGGGATCCGCGCCTTTGGCCAGCAGCAGGCGCACAGTGTCGGCCGAACGGTCGGTCATCGCCGCCAGAAACAGAGCTGTGCGTCCCCGTTTGGAAGCCACATTGACGTTGGCGCCGTGAGCGAGCAACAACTTCACCTTGGCTAAGTCGGCTGCCGACCAGATCAACGCAGTGGATCCAAACTCGTTTTGAGCATTGATGTCAGCCCCCTTGGCGATCAGAAACTTCATGGCGTCCAGTGAGCCAACCACCGCGGCGTACATCAACGGGGTCTCGCCCCGCCCGTCCTTCGTGTTGGCGTCCGCTGAATCGTGAACCAGCGAGCGCAGGCGCGCCAGGTCATTGGCTCGGATAGCGTTGTATAAATCGTCGCTGGTGGGGCCGGCCCCAATCGCCGTGCCGGCTACCGTCAAAATGAGAATGGTCAGACCAATCCCAGTGGCTTTCATAACCACCTCCCGTTCGACTGTCGTTTGGGTCTTAGTATACATCGGCGGAAGGCGACGCGTGTGTTAGGATTGTAGACTAGACCGCTAGTCATGATTCGTGCCTATCGCGGCATCGTACCCAAGATTGCCGCTTCTGCTTACATCGATCCCAG
>DATMMD010000162.1:0-31851 GCA_035569875.1 Bryobacteraceae bacterium | reverse complement strand
GGATCGCGAGGATGCGACGGTCGGCAGTCCGATCGAACAGAAGCAGGTAGACGAACTACCAATTAACGGCCGGAACTGGTCGACGCTGACGTCGCTTGTCCCGGGCGCCGTCGATACGGGTGCGGGCGACCAGCGAACGATCCGTTTCGCCGGTCACGGCCTCGACGATAATAACCTCACGCTCGACGGCGTGGATGCCACTGCGGTGTTCAATCAAATGCAGCGCGAGTATGTGCGGCTGACCATTCCGCTCGGGTCGATTGACCAGTTCGACGTGAAGGATCAGACGTTCGGCGCGGACGTCGAAGGCGGAACGGCCGGCGCCCAAGTGGCCGTCGTTTCGCCCTCGGGGACGAATTCATTCCACGGCAACATCTTCGATTATTTCCGCAATGAAGCGATCGAAGCGCGCACTCCTTTCAACGGCACTTCGCCGAATCCTTTTCTGTTGAATCAATTCGGCGCGGCCGCAGGCGGGCCGATTTTTCATAACAAGCTGTTCTTCTACGCAGCGTACGAAGGTTTGCGCCAGCGGCTGGACGGAACTCAAATAGGATTGGTGCCGAGCCCAGGGTTCCTGGCGCAAGCGGCACAGACGTCGCCCGCCCTACTCCCGATTTTGCAAGCTTATCCGTCGGGCGCGTCGCCGACGTCCCAGCCGAACGTCTGGAACTACGTCGCGCTTGGACGGCAGACCGATAACGAAGACTCGGGGATGATTCGGCTCGATTGTCATCTTTCCGACAAGACCACCGCGTTCGTCCGTTTCAACTCGGACGAAGCCGTGCAAACGATCCCGACCGGACAACTCATCTCGAAGACGCAGTACGATACGAAGTTCAACAACGGTGTCTTCGAGGTTCTACACGTCTTCCGGCCGACGTTGATCAACGAATTCAAGTTCGGCATCAACCAGGATTTCTATCACGCCGCGACCCTGTCGCCTGTGCCGTACACATTCAGCGTCTCCGGATTCAGCTCGCTCGCCGGCAGAACGACGTCGGACAATCCATCGAAGACGATCAGCATGCTCGACGACCTTTCGTGGGCGAAGGGAAGCCATACGTTCAAATTCGGATTCGAATTCAAGCGGCTCTTTCTCGATCAGGGAACCTCGAACAGCGGCACGCTTACCTACACGTCGAGCGCGAGCTTTTTAAGCAATCAGGCCAGCCAGGCATCGTACACGGCGATCCTTCCGCTGGTTCGGCAGCGCAAGAACGAATTCTGGGCGTACGCAGAGGATGAGTGGAAGGTCACTCCGAACCTGATGATCAACGCGGGCGTCCGCTATAACTTCTTCAACGCCCTGCACGCTCTGAACCACCAGGCCGTGCCGTTCGATTTCGCCACCTGCGGCGGATTCTGCCCTAGTACCTATTCTTACTTCCATCCTCGTTACAACGATATCGATCCGCGGATCGGCATCGCGTGGTCGCATCGGAACACCGTGATTCGGATCGGCGCGGGCATTTATCACACCGACGGTCAGGCGGACGATCAAAATCTGCCGATCTCAAACACTGTCAATCGCTACTCGTTCAATAACGTCTCGTTCCCCGGACTCTCTTATCCTCTCGACCCATTTCTTGCCTATGCACAAAACGGCGGCCTCGGGGTGGTCTCGCCGCGGGATCTCGATCGCAATCGAAAAGACGACTATGTATCGGCCTGGACGCTCTCTGTGCAGCAGGCTCTTCCGCTGAAGTTCATCGCGACCGTAAGCTATCTAGGGAACAAAGCCACGGACGTCCTGACGACAACGTACGTAAATCTAGCGCAGCCTCCTTCGAACATAGTGCCGTATCGGGCGTTCGGCGTCGTCTCGTGGCGGGGCGACGTCGGCAACAGCACATTCGAGGCGCTGCAAGTCAATGCGAGGCGTGCCTTTCAGAACGGATTTCTGCTGACCTCGAATTACATGTGGTCGCATTCGATCAACGACGGTAGCATCGGAGGCGGCGATTCGGATACACCGCAGAACTCTTTCTGTCGCTCCTGCGACAAGGCGAGCAGCGATTTCGACGTCCGTTCTCTGTTCAACCTCTCGACCGTTTATGCCCTTCCGTTCGGCGCCGGCAAGAAATATCTGAGCTCGCCGGGTATCGCGCGCGCCCTGCTCGGAAATTGGGAATTGAGCGCAATCGGGACCGCTCAAACCGGTTTGCCGGTGAACATCACCATCGACCGGTCGAATAGCTCGGTTCCAGGACTCTATGCCGTCAGCGGCTCCGAGCGGCCCGACTATGTGGCGGGAGCGTCATTGACACCCTTTGGCGGCTCGACACCAAATCACTGGATCAATTCCGCGGCCTTCGCGATTCCGGCCAATGGCGCCTTCGGAAATCTAGGCCGTAACGCATTCCGCGCGCCGGGGATCGCCCAACTGGATTTGGGCCTTTCCAAATTCGTCGCGATCACCGAACAAGCCAGCATCCGCCTGCGAGGCGACCTGTTCAATGCGACAAACCGGGCGCAATACGGCGCCCCGAACGCGGATGTCTCGGCCTCGAACTTTGGCATCATCACAACCACGGTGAGTCCCTACGCAACTGGGCGGGGCACGCCTCGCGAGTTGCAGCTGTCCCTCAGAATATCGTTCTGACCGCAGCTCACTGGTCCCGATTTGTTTCGACCTATGGCTCCCGGTTTGTCGGTTGGTGTTTACGAACCCGTGGCCTTGACTGACCACCACCGAAATCGGTATTCGAGTGCCCTGTTCCTAATTTTGGGCACTCAATGCATGGATGCGCGTTCGCCGGCCTCGCAGCTTCCGACCGCACTCAGCTCCAGTGAAGAAGGCCGCTTCGTTCCCGGGACCTTGCTTGGCGACCCGCTATCGCATCGTCAGCCTGCTCGGCGTGGGAGGCATGGGCGAGGTTTACCGCGCCATCAGTAACGCCGCTCCAAGATCGTATTTCCAAGACCGTTCGTGTACAAAAGCCCTTTGCGTGCTGGAACGGGCGGCCAAATGGGAGCAAAAATGTCCTGATTCCGGCCGCTTCGTTCAAGATCCTCTTTTTTCTTACTGGTAGCATCGTCTCATGATTTTCAGACAACGTGCAACGGTGAAGCGCTCTTTTACGATTCCCGAGCTACACGCGGGGCCCGCGAGGATCGGCAGGCACCGGCCTCCGTCGACGAAGGCGGGGCGAGCGGCCAGGCAGGAGGCGCGGTCGCAAGATTCAGCGATTTCCCCAGACCCAGAGGCGCCAGATCGAACTCGCATTCGAATTCTCTGCCTGGACAGCCATCCGCTGTTTCGCGAGGGAATCGCAAGGACCATTAGCGAGGAGCCGGACATGGTGCTCGTCTCGCAAGCATCGACCGTACAAGAGGCGATTCAGCAATACCGGGAGCACCGGCCCGACATCACGCTGATGGAGACTCAGCTGCCGGACTCGGGCGGGATCGAGGCCTTGATCGCGATCCGAGCCGCGTTTCCAGCGGCGCGCATCATGGTCCTCACGACCTACGACGGCGATGTTGACGTGCAACGGGCGCTGAAGGCCGGGGCCAGCGGATACCTGCTTAAAAGCACGCCTCCCAGCGAGTTACTGCAGGAAATCCGAAAAGTACATGCGGGCCAAAAGGTGGTCCAGGCGGAATTGGCAGCCAAACTCGCTGAGCATATCGGTGAGGACACGTTGTCGCCCCGCGAGGTGGAAGTCCTAGTCCTAGTCGCTGCGGGAAACCGGAACCGCGATATCGGAGAGCGGTTGTGCATTGCCGAGGAGACCGTCAAAACGCACCTGAGGCACATCCTCGAAAAGGTGGGAGCGAAGGATCGCACGGAAGCCATAGCGATCGCGGTGCGTCGCGGAATCATTAGGCTTTGAGGGGAGCGCTCGCGGGCGAGTCTGATCACTTCATGCGGACGAGTAGTCGCTAGCTCGGACTTTGGCCCGGTTTTAGCACAATAGATCCTCCCTGTCGGCTTGTTTTTTACGAACCCGAGGCCCGACTGACCACCACCGAAATCGGTATTTGAGTGCACTGTCTCTAATTTTGGGACACTCAATGCATGGATGTGCGTTCGCCGGCGTCGCTGCTTCCCACCGCACTGAGCACCAGTGCTGGCAGTGCGTCGTCCAGCTCCAGTGAAGAAGGTCGCTTCGTTTCCGGAACATTGCTGAATGGGCGAGGTTTATCGCGCCACTGACCTGACGCTCAGCCAGCAACTGGCGTTTAGTTCCTGCCAGCCGACGTTGCGCGCGATGCAAAATTTCTGGCGCGTTTTAAAAACGAGGTCCGCATCGCGCGACAGGTGTCGCATCCGAACGTTTGCAGCTCGGTCTTTCACGGGTTCGTGTTTGTTCTCGTGAACCGCCGGTAGTCGGCAAGGGTTGAACCATCGCCTTCGGCGTACAGGGAGGATCTATTCCGCGGTGCCCCACAAATCTCAGCAACGCGCGTTTACCGTCAAGTTGACCTGCCAGAAGGTAAACGTTGCGCGACATAATCGAACGCTATTTCGCGCGCGGCTCCTCCAGCGCGCACTATCAAGCAGCTGACACGAGGTTCACGGGCGCGTGACAAGCAGATTGGCTCCGATTGCGACGCTCGACCTTTCGTCTCATAAAGGGTTCTGCGAAACGGCCGTCGGAACCGATACCCACAGAGGGACTGTTCCGAGCGGGCTGGCTGAGTCTTATTTTTCGAGCGCGTCAGTCCGGTCAGGTCCCACGCCAACGAAATAGAGTACGGCTTCCTCGTCTTTGGTCGCGCCGAAGTGGGCCACGTTCGCAGGCTCGCTGAAAGTCGTGCCTTTGGTCCGCCGTTCCAGCTTAGTAGCGTCGAACTTGTCGCCGTGGCCGTGATAGAAAGTGCCCGAGAGCACAACGACATAACGGTCGTCTGAATGGGAATGCGCTTTAGCTGTGGTGTTCGGCGGCCATTTCACTACGAGGCCGTACAACTCGTGTTTTGAGGGATCGCCGAACAGAATCGCGCCTACTCTTGGTGTGCCGTCGCCGTTCTTGGCCCACTTTATTTCGTCGGGCGGGATGGAGAACCATCCCTTTGGAACTTCAGGAGCCGTCGCGCCAGATTTGTTCTGCGCGGTAGAGGTCATACTTGCGCAGGCGATGACGAGAACCCCGGTCATCAACTTGCCGGGCCTGGTGAGCGTCATGGCGACTCCTTCGATTTCTCAATAAACGGCACTCGGCCCGGAATGTCTGGCGGGTCGCTATGCAGTGAGTATATCCCCGGGATCGCTCCTTGCACAACTTTGAGTGGTCGTTCGAGACGCGTCTTGACATCCTCGGATATCATGCATCGAGTGGCGCGCGCCCTTGCCTCGCAATAGGTAGGTTTTCCAACGCTCGGCGAGCCAATGTAATCGGCCCTTTCAGACGCCATTCATCGGAGCCTCCGCCGATGTCGCGGGATCGGCGGAGGTCTACCTTACAACGGACCGGGCTCAGGCGGTGGGCACGAGCTGCGCTACGACGCCGTTGATCAAGACGTTGTGCAGATCTCGCCAGAACCCGTAATCAGGGCACCGGAGGTGTCGAGGTGTTGTTCGACGGCCGGACCTTTGCGGCTTCCATCCGGGACGCCGATGCCAAGATTGCCGCGGAAGTCTCAAGGATTGGAAGCCGCTACCAGTGCCTTCTGAATCGCTGACTGCGCCTGTTGCATTTCGGCGTCATCCTTATAAGGCTGACGTGGCCAGAAAAATCCTCGCAGGCCGTCCTTCTTACGGCGCGGGACAATGTGCACATGCAAGTGCGGGACACTCTGGCTCACGCGGTTGTTGATGGCGACAAAGGACCCTTCGGCATGCATGCCGGTTTCGACCGCGCGCGCCAGCAGTTGGACATTTGTGAAGAACGCACCGGCGAGCTCGGCCGGAAGATCTCCCAGGGTTTCATAGTGATGTTTAGGAATGAGCAAGGTGTGGCCAGGGAACAGCGGCCGATTGTCCAGAAACGCGAGCGAGAGCGAATCTTCGAAGACGATTGCGGCGGCCAGCGCGCGCGAGACGATCTGGCAGAACTTGCAGGCCGGTTCAGAATCCATCGTTTAAGGGATTAGCTCTGGATCGGGCCCTCGCCTTGACCAAGCACCGTCATGATCTGCTCTTTACGCAGCTCAGCAGCCTTCACCGCGGCGCCCATCGAGTAGGAATAAAACACGGCGCCTAGCATAAGACCGGCCAGCAACACTCCGAAGAATGCCCATTCTGAACTGAAGGCATAGCGGGCCAGATAGGCCAGGAACACGGGCATCAACGCCACAGGAAAGGTGAGCATTAGCGCCGCCTGGGTCTTTCCGCTCGCCGCCGACCGGAACGATTTGGCGGGGTTGACGGAGCGAGGGTTATAGAGCGAGCTGAGGTTACCGATCGCCAGCAGAAAGATGGTGATCACGCAGGTGACTGCCAGCGCTTCCATGACCTGGCGAGGCGTGACCGACATTCGGAGTAGAGTGCAGACGACAGTGATAGAGGCGATTTCCAAAAACACGATGAAAGCCGCAGCCAGGTTCTTACCCATCAGCACGGTGGACATCTTCAATGGCACGAGGAAGTAAATCTGCGCGGCGCTGCGATCGAATCCGAAGCAGTTCCAGAACAGCGCGTCAGTCAGTAACAACAGGGCGTACACGCTCACGAAGGTGAGATAGTTCTCGGCCACCAGCGAGTGTTGGGAACTGGCCTGACCGAAAGCAATAGGGGCCCATATCAGCAGGCCGAACGAAAAGCCCATCAGGAAGACCAGCCGGAAGCGGGGAGCGCGGCTGAGGAATCGCAGCTCCTTTTCGATGAGGGCGGCCAGCGGATCCGGCACCAGGGCGCCGGGCAGCCGGTAAAGCCACTCGATGCGGCTGGCTTTGCGCCCCAGGGACGAGGCTGCGAGCTCGGCGCCATCGACAGCCAGGCTACGCTCGAATTGCCAGCGGCCAAATAAGTAAGCGGCCGCCGTCCACATCAGCAAGGCCCCGATTTTTTCAAAGGATGCTTCCCCTTGAGCAAGGCGGGCCGTTACAGTCCAGGGCCAGAATGGAGAAGGCGGACTGGTGAAAAGACTTTTGATCCGGTTTTGGAAACCGGCGAACACGAGCAGTTGTGGCAGAGCCGCGAGCAGGACCACCAAAAGCGCGACGATTTCCCGTATCCTCTTGCGGGCCAGCAATCGAACCAAAAGATCGCGTACTCCGGCGGAGCAGAGGAGATTGAAGACCACAAAGACGAGCAGCGCCAACGGGCCCCAGAATGGAATCCTGGGGTTCAGCAAAAGACCGATGCCGGCCCCCGCCAGCAGTAGGAGCATCTCGACGCCGGTTGAGATCCTCAACAGTACTTCGAGAGCGAATAACTGTCCGGTCGGAATCGGATAGACCAGCAGCTTCTTGATATCGAGAGACGACCCCAGAGAGGCCATGAGAACCGGGATGAGCTGCCAATAGAGGAAACAGACCAGAAACGCGCCAGGTAAAACATTGTGGATGAAGTCCAGCTCGTCCGGGTTCGAGAGTAGGATGGCAGCCAGACCGGCGAGGAAAGCGAAGCCGCCGTACCAGATGACCGTGAGCAATGCGTTCACCGCGAGCGCCGCTTTGTTGGAGCGTGGAAAGTGGTTGCGGGTGGTGCGCCACTGCGCCCAAACAATGGCTCTGGCCTGATTTCCCATGGGCTAAAGCCAGTCCAGGCTCTCGGCCGGCCTCTCGGCGCCGACGACGCGGACGAACACATCTTCGAGAGTCTCCGATCCGCTGCGCAGCTCCGCCATGGCGCCGGACAGCACCAGCTTTCCGTCGTGGATAATCGAAACGCGATCGCACAGCCGCTCCACTACTTCGAGAACGTGGGAGGTAAGGAACACGGTGGCGCCGTGACGAACCTGCTCAAGCAAAATCTCCTTCATGAGCCGGGCCCCGACGGCATCGACGCCTTCAAAGGGCTCATCCATGAGAAACAACTCCGGCCGGTGAATCAAGGCCGCCGACATGGCGACTCGCTTACGCATGCCTTTCGAATAGTCGCCGATCAGCTTTCTGGGTTCACCGTCCAGTTGGAAAAGGGCGAGAAGCTCGCCGGCCCGCTCGCGAGCCCGGATCCGCTCCAGGCCATACATCCGGCCCACGAATTCGATGAACTCGAGACCGGTCAAGTGATCGAAGAGCAGCGACTCATCGGGGACGAGCCCGATCCGGCCTTTCACTTCCAAAGCCTGATCGGGCATCGGACGGCCTAACAATTCGATAGTTCCGGCAGTGGGCAGCGCCAAACCCATCAGCATACGAATGGTGGTCGTTTTACCGGCGCCATTGGGGCCGAGGAAGCCGAAAAAGCAGCCTCGGGGGACTTCTAAGTTGAGCCCGTCCACAGCGGCCTTGGACCCGTAAACCTTGCGCAGGTCGTGGGTGGCGATGGCGCAATTCGAATCCATTGGGATCAGTCCCATGGTACAAGAAAGCCCTTCTGAGCCGTGCCCGTCAGGAAGCGGTCCTTATTCTGCCGGGAAGGCGTTGCGGCTAGGATTTTCGCCGCATTCAAGCTTTTTGTTCAGCCGTCCGATAAGTCAAGTGTGACGGTGTCGGAAACTCCTTCGACGGTACGAGAGCGAGCTTTACGGGCGCTGGGCCAGCTACCGCCTTTTTCGCCCATCCTCAATCGGTTGATCGCGAGTTTGGCGCAGGAAGATGTGTCGTTCGCCAAGGTGGCGGACCTGATCGAGAAAGACACCGTACTGGCCGGCAATGTCCTGCGGCTGGTGAACTCGGCGCTTTACGGACTGCGGGGCACGGTGAACTCGATTCGGCACGCGGTTTCGCTGTTGGGGATCGTGAAGCTCCGCAATGCCACGCTGGGCATGTCGGTGGCGCGCATGTGGGCTCAAGTAAAGACGCCGGCCGGTTGGTCGATGGCGCGTTTCAACCACCACTCAGTGGGAGTCGCGCTGCTGGCGGACCTGGTGGCGCAGCGGCGGGCGGTGAGCTATGCCGAAGGCGCTTTCGCGGCCGGTCTGTTTCACGATCTCGGCTTGCTGTTGGTTGCCATGGGCCTGCCGGAGGAATATAAAGAAATCTCGCTGCTCTGTCAACAGGCAGACAAACAGCCGCTCGATTGCGAATTACAAGTCCTCGGCCTCACGCACGCAGAGTTGTCCTCTCTGGCGCTGGCGACCTGGAACCTGCCTCGTCCCATCCAGATGGCAGTCCGTTATCAGGATCAGCCCGAGCTTGATCCAAGCGAAGTAGAGACCACCGAAATCAGCCTGAGCGCTATCCTAAACGCGGCGAACGGCCATTTGAATAGCACTGGAACCTCGATCAATCTCTTCGATGGCCAGCCCGCTGATGGACAGGTTTCGCTCGAATCGCTCGGGCTCGGGGACCGGTTGCCCGCTGTGCTGGCGGAGTTCGAGGCTGAGTTTACCGCGATGAAGCGCTTCTTCTAACCGGCGTACAGGTAGAATTCCCCACCGCCCACGATCTCGGCCGGCCCCGTCAGATACACCGAATTCTCCCAACGCAAGTCGAGCGGCTCGCCCCCTGACGCCAGCACACGCACTGGACTGGCTGCCACCTTTCGAAGAATCGCAGCCACGGCGGCACCGGTCGACCCGGTGCCCGAACTCAGTGTCACGCCGGCGCCCCGCTCGTAGAACCGGGCTTCGATAGTGTGTTCGTCGATTGGCCGAACAAACGACACATTGGTTCGCTTGGGAAAATGCTCATGCCCCTCGATCTCAGCGCCCACTGCTGGCCAATCCGGTGGAAAGCGCTCCACGAATACCACGCACTGCGGATTACCCACGTCCAGAATCGTTACTTCTTGAAAGCCATGCCGAAGGGGGAGCGCGAAACGAACCTGATGCTGGTGAAAGACCGGCTGGCCCATATCCATCTCGAACAGGAAGCGACGGCCATTGCGTTCGATCAGCCGCAGATGTTTGGGCCCTGCACCAGTGGTGATCGTGACATCGCCCTTGGCCCGGCCTGCGTCGATCAGTAGCGCGGCGGCGCAACGGGTGCCATTGCCCGAGATTTCGGCCTCGCTACCATCCGCATTGAAGAGGCGAATGCTCGTATCTTTGACCAGCATCCATCCATCGGCGCCGATGCCGGTGTGCCGGTTGCAAATCGCCTGGGCGAGAGACGGCAGATGGGCGGTGGGAACCAGATCACTCCAGCTGAGCAGGAAGTCGTTTCCGGCGCCGTGCGCCTTGGTGAAGGGAATGGTCATCGCGGTCATGGCTTAATCCCGCTTGTAAATTTCGATCACGGGCGCGCTTTTGATTATGATGGTTTGTTCCAGATGATAGCGTGGGCCGGTCTTAAACGTCGCTCTTTGGACCGCCGTCGCCACGGCGTCGCCAGAAAACGCGACGGCCCATTCTTCATGCAGGAACAGGTTGGGACGTGTGGTCGCCGCCATCCAGGCCGGCTCATTTCCGTCGTGCAACGCGTCGCGTAGAGGGATTGCGGCTTCGCGGAGGATGCCCGTCAGATCGCCAAAGCTAGTGAAGATACCGGCGCCGCGCTGATATTGGCTGGCGAGAAGCTGCGCGGCTTCGTGGGTCCAGGCGCGCCGTCCCTCGGAATTGATTTGCGATTCCTTCCAGCAAATCCAATTATCCGGCTTCCGATCGATAAGCCACGGGGTTATTCCAATGCTAATCGCGGCTATCGCGAGCAGCGCACGCCAGCGCCGGCTGGCTAGCAGCGTCGTACACGCGCCCGCAACGGCGAGCAACGGGAGGGCGGACAAGCCATACCGGGTGTTGTAGTAGCTGTTGTACCAGAGTTGTGGAACATAGATCGCAGCGCCGCCCGCATACATACTCCAAAGATAGAAGACAGCCGGAAGCGCCGTCACGAGCACTGGCCAGAACACGCGCTTAAGAAATACGCCCACCAATCCCGCGGCCGCGACGATCAAGACGCCCCACCCGCTGCACATTTGTACGACCGTGCGGAAAAACAGCCAAGCCTTCCTCCAATCCTCTTTGCCCGGGTAAGGGCCAGACCTTTGATTAATGGCTTTGGCTGAGTAAGGACCGTTGTAAAATTCCAGCGGATTGCTATACAGCCACCAGTTGTGAGCGAGCCAATAAAGCGGCGCCAGTGACGCAATTAATCCGAAGATTAAGATCGCCCGCAGCCGGCGGCGTTTGGCCACGAACACGAAATATATCGTGACGAAGGGGACCAGGAACCAACCTTCGTAACGCGCTAGCGACGCTGGCAGGCTTGCGATGGCAGCGCCTGTTACAGCCCAAAGCGATTGCGTATCGCGGAACAGCACACTGAAGTAGAGAACGGCCATAAGTCCAGCCAGAAAGACCGGCTCGGTCATCGGCGTGGCTTGAAGATAGAGCAGATTCGGATTCAGGGCGAACAGTCCCAGAGCTGCGAAAGCCGCGGCTGAAGATCGGGTAGCCCGCCGAATGGCGGCGAACAGAAACGCCCCGGCTAATGCGAAGCAGACCGAGGAGGGAATAGCGCCGGCCAGACCAGTGCGCCATAAACTATCGTTGCCGATCAGGGCCAGGGTCAGCAGGTGTGGCAGCGGCAGCCAGGAGGTCCCGATCTGGTCGTAACCGGGAGTCCGGGAATCCAAGATCCGGCGGGCGATGTTCAGGTGCGCCTCGGCATCGCCGTAATACAGAGTCCAGCCGGAACGGTTTACCAGCATCGTGGCCGCCGTACTCAAAGCCCCCAGGCACAGAAGCACCAGACATAGTTCCAGACGCGCGTATTTCAAAACTCGGTAAACGCCCGGAATTCGTTGAAGCGGGCATCGATCTCGGCGCGCTCGAGGGTGCGGAATCGGTCTACGCCGAATTTTTCACAGCAGAAGCTGCCCATCACCGATCCGTAGATGACAGCACGGCTCAGTTCCTTGGCGTCGATGTGTCCTTTTTTCAGATCGTAGCCTTTCTCGGCGAGATAACCAATAAAGCCGCCGGCAAAGCAGTCACCCGCGCCGGTGGGGTCGAAGACTTCTTCAAGCAGATAACCGGGCACGATGAAATGCCGGTCGGGGCGGAAAAGAATGGCACCGTACTCGCCGCGCTTGATCACCAGCGTGTGAGGCCCCATCTCAAAGATCTTGGCGGCAGCGCGCTTGAGGTTGTATTCGCCAGAGAGCATGCGGGCCTCCGCGTCGTTGATCAGCAGAAAGTCCCATTGACGGATCGTATCCAGCAGCTCGCTGCGATAATCCTTGATCCAATAGTTCATGGTGTCGCCGCCGGCCAGGCGCAGGCCGTTCATCTGCTCGCGCACGCTGCGCTGCAGCGAAGGCTGGATGTTGCCGAGGATCAGGTAAGGCGACTGGCGGTAGCTGGCGGGGAGCTTGGGTTTAAAGTCGGCGAAGACGTTGAGGTCGGTGCGGAGGGTGGTGCGATCGTTCATGTCATCGGAGTAGACGCCGGCCCAGAAAAAGGTTTTGCCTGGGACGCGCTCCAGACCCTCCAAATCGATGGCATGCTCGGCTAGCAGCTTTTCGTCTTCTTTAGCAAAGTCATCGCCCACCACGGCGACGATTTTGGTTTTCGCGAAATAGCTCGAAGCCAAGGAGATGTAAGTGCAGGCGCCGCCCAGCATGCGGTCCACACGGCCATGCGGCGTCTCAACGCCATCGTACGCCACGGATCCAACTACGACAACGGACATGCTTCTGATTGTAAACTGAGCCGCTGCCGCCGGTCTTCGTTAGAGGCAGCCCGCGGAAGGGTTTGCGTGAGTCGTGAAAATTTCGGATGAAAAGGGTTGACAGAAATATCGCCGAATGCTACCATCGCGCAAGTCGGTTTTCTAAAAATCGATGAGCCTTCTGTTCCTGTCAGGCTCGCGGCCTCGTTAGTACGAGCTAGTTCTTAGTCCAAGTTCGGACACTGCATCCCGTACATTGTGTTACGCCCGGTCTTTCGCTGCTCGCAGCTGGAGATCCCGTGGGCGTGTCGGCAACGCTTGTTTAAACAGGGAGATATCGCAGTGACCAAAGATCGTATTGCGTTAATTGCCGGCGTTGGGGCTGGCTTACTGATGAGCGTGGGCTCCGCCCTTGGGCAGTCTACTTTCGGGTCCATTCTGGGGACGGTGCAAGATCCGTCGGGCGCGGCCGTGGCGTTGTGCAAGGTGACCATCCATAACAAGGGCACCTCCACGCAGCGCGCGACGCTCACCGACCAGACCGGAAATTATGTGGTCACAAACCTCGATCCCGGTAATTACGAAGTCTCCTTCGAAGCTCCGGGATTTCAACCTACCGTTGCCGAAGTCGAACTTCTGTCCCGGCAGACGGCCCGTATCGATGGACACCTTCCGGTGGCATCGCAAACGGAATCGGTAAATGTCGAAGTGGCAGCGGCGCCGGTGATCAACACTGAAGTTTCGAATCTCGCCGAGACCAAGCAGGGGCGAGAGCTAGTGGACCTTCCGGTGGCGATTACGACGCGCGGCACCGGCTCCACGAGTCCTTTGTCGACGTTGACGACGCAGCCAGGAGTGCAGACCGATGCGGCAGGGGGGATTTCGGTATCAGGGGCCAAGCCCAGCATGCTGTCCATGAGCATTGACGGTATCAGCAGCATGGGGCCCCGGACAGCCGGCCCGCTTACTGAAATGTTCCCGTCGTTCTACTCGATCGCTGAAATCAAGGTCAGCGAAGTCAATAACGCGGCGGAGTACGGTGGAATCAGCGATATTACGACGGTTTCAAAAAGCGGAACCAATTCGTATCACGGAGGGGTTTACGAAAATCTTCAGAACAAAGAACTCACCGCCCGCAACGAGTTCAGCGCCATCAAGCCGAAGCTGATCATGAACGATTTCGGAGCCTACTTTGGCGGCCCGATTTCGATTCCAAAGCTGTACAACGGAAAAGACAAAACTTTTTTCTTCATGGCATACGAAGGCCTACGCCTGCCCAGACAAACGGTGATCACCGAAAGCGTCCCATCGGTCGCGCTACGCAATGGAGATCTCTCGGTCTATACGACACCGATTTATGCTCCCGGCACCAGTACCCCCTATCCCAACAATCAGATTCCGTTCAGCCAGATCTCGCCGATTTCGTTAAATGCGCTCAAATACGGGTTCCCGTTGCCGAACACGGGTCCGACGACAGGAGCCCTGTCGTTGACAAACAATTACACCACCAACTTCGCGACGCCGATTACGAGCGATCAGGGCGACATGCGAGTGGATCAGGTGATCAACTCGAAGCAGACCGCGTACTCACGGTTTACTTACAAACATCGCGACGTAATCACGGCGCCGACAGGCACACAAGGCTCCATCTTATTAGGCGGATTCTCGCAGCCGGAAATCGATTTCGGGCTGGTAGTCGCCCATAATTACGTAATTTCTCCCTCGGTCGTCAATGAAGTGCGTACCGGATTTAACGGGAATCACTACGCGACGAAGTTCGCGGCTGATCCCGCTACCTACGTGAAAGAAATCGGAGTGAATATCCCTCCTCCTTATCCCACGGCCAATGCAGTGCCGAATTTCTCTATAGCGGGTTTCCAACAGACCGGTGGCACGAATTCCAGTATCGGGAGGAACAACACCTTCCAGGTGCTGGACAATCTCACCTGGACCAAAGGGAGCCATACGATGAAGTTTGGCGGCGACTACCGGCGCATGACAGGTTACTATTCCGACGTATTCGCTAGTGACCAATTAGGCGTGTATAAGTACACGGGCGGGATCACCAGTGCGGTCCAACCTGGCGCCACGAACCCTTACATCGGGAACCCTTATGCCGCGTTTCTACTCGGCGTGCCTGACCAGACGCAATTGGCTACGGTCCTCGAACCGAATACGTCAGCCTACGCTAACCACTATGCATTCTTTGCGCAGGATGATTGGAAAATTGGGTCCCGGCTGACCATAAACTATGGCCTGCGGTGGGAATACCATCCGATGTTCCAAGATCACCTGCTCAACGTCACGAACTTTCTGCCGAACTACACTTCCATCGTTGGTGGGGTGTTAGAGCGGGGAGCGGTTGTCATTCCAAACCAGGCTTCTTTCAAGATCCTAAATCCAGGGTTCGCCCAGTCCATCCTGCCGACGCCAATTCTCACCGCGGCGCAGGCCGGCCTGCCAGAGAGTATGCGGTTCTCGCAGAAAACCGATTTCGGTCCGCGCGTCGGTTTCGCATGGCGGCCTTTCGCCGATGGAAAGACCGTAGTCCGCGGCGGTTATGGAAAGTTCATCGAGGGTCCACTCGGCTCGCTCATCTCCGCTGCATGGGGCGTGCACACCAGCAACTATGGCGCCTACAACCAGAGCATCGTTAACGGACAACCGACGCTGAGCTTTCCCTACCCGTTCCCCTCCAACCTGGCGCAGCCGGGTCAGCAGACGTTCTATCAAACCCAGGACGTCCATTTTAAGGACCCCTCCGTACAACAGTGGAATTTGACGGTGGAGCGCAACCTCGGAGCAGGGATTGGGCTACGGCTTTCCTATGATGGCAGTCACGGAAGCGACCTGGGTGTCCAGGGCTTTATCAATCAAGTGCCGGTCAACACGATCGGGTACAACGCGTCATTAAAAGCGGGCTACGCCCCGTTTCCGCTGTGGAGCATCATCGAGACCGAGCAGAACGGTGGTTGGAGCAACTATGACGCGGGGACGATGTCGATCAATAAGCGCTTCGCGCGTGGGTTGCAGTTCCAGGGAAGTTACACGTTTTCAAAAAACCTGTCCACCAATGGCTATAACCCAACCGCTTTCGCAACGGAAGCGGGAGGCCAGGTGCAAGACCTCAACAATATCGGCCTGGACTATGGTAACGTGCCGTATACGCGCCGCAATCGAGTTCTCGTGACCTTTCTCTACGAGCTACCGTTCGGCAAGGGTAAGACGATGCTGAGTGGACTAAACCCGGTGGTCGACCGAATCGTCGGCGGTTGGGAATTAGCGGGCGTTCTTCTGTTCCAATCCGGCCCTTGGCTGACAGTCACTGTACCGGGCGCCGATCCGTCGGGAACGGGCTTTGCGACCAACGTAGGAAACGGACGAGCCGATATCGTCGCAGGCCAGTCCCTGTATGCGACCAATCCAACGCTTAATAACTGGCTGAATAAGGCTGCCTTTGTAGTTCCGCAGAATAATATTGGCCGCTGGGGCGATGCGCCGGAGGGCGATATACAAGGTCCGGGAACACAATCGGTTTCCATTTCGATGATGAAGTCAGTACGATTCACGGAGAATATGCGCTTCCAGTTTGGGGCACAAGCGGCTAATCTGTTCAATCACGCCAATTACGCTCCTCCGAGCACAACGTTCAACACGGCCTCGTACGGGACGATCTCAGGCCTTCAAACCGCGGAGGGAGCCGGCCCGCGGACGCTGCAGATCACGGCCCGGTTCAGCTTCTAGAAAGGAATTTGCTACATGTTTCGTGCGACCAAACTCGGATACGCGGCTCTGTTGGCATTGATGGGGTCAGCTTTCGTCCGCGCGGACAACGGACAGCCGACCTCCGGAATCCCGATCGATCATCAGCTCACCATTACGAAATGCGGCGGATGCCACCAGCGCGATGCGAATGGAATGATGCGCCGGCTCTCCTACATCCGAACCAGCCCCGAGGTTTGGGAGCAGGCCATCAAGCGTATGATCCGGCTGAATGGCTTGGTGCTCAAGCCGGAAGAGGCCCGCGAAATACTGAAGTACCTCAGCGCGAATAATGGGCTGGCCCCCGAAGAAGCGAAACCCGTATTCTGGGAAGCCGAGCACCGGCTGTTCCGCGATCAGAGCGACAAGATCCCAGCCGATGCGCTGCAACACACCTGCAACTACTGCCACACTATCGGACGCGTGCTGACGCAGAGGCGCACGCGCGAAGACTACGAAAAGCTGGTCGTCATGCACATCGGGCTGTTCCCGGGAGCGGAGAACACCCTGCATCCGCGACGTCCCAGCGGGCCGCAGCCGGCCGAGCCGGTCGCGATGTCGGCGCCCACCGGCAACAACCCGGCAGTAGTGCCTGCGCCACCATTGCCGATACCGTTGCGAGCCGATGGTAGATATCCGGCGGACCTCGCGGTCGATTATCTGGCGAAAGCTCAGCCGCTGATGACGCCCGAGTGGGCTTCCTGGAAAGCGGTGATGCGGACACCGAAGCTCCAAGGAAAGTGGCTATTGACCGGTTACCAGCAAGGGAAAGGCCGCGTGTTCGGTACAGTCACAATAGAAGCCGGGTCGTCCCCAGACGAATTCATCACCAAGACTGACATAGAGTACGCCACCAGTGGAAACACTTTGTCACGCGCCGGAAAAGGAATCGTCTACACCGGCTATAGCTGGCGAGGGCGAACTACGGGAGGCACGAAAGAAGCTGCCTCCGCTGATCCTGGGTCGAGCCCAACTGAGTGGAGAGAAGCGTTATTCGTTTCGCGCGATTCCAACACTATGGACGGCCGTTGGTTCTGGGGTGGATATCAGGAATTTGGAATCGACGCTCACCTGGTGCGAATTGGGACACAGCCGATCCTGGCAGGGGCAAGCGCATTCGCGGTCCAATCGCCGTCTACCACTGAAATGAGGGTATACGGCGCCAATTTCCCGGCCGACCTGAAGCCCGCCGATTTTGATTTTGGAACGGGGATCACGGTGAAGCGCATCATTCGTAAAACAACGGCGATGGCAACCGTCGAGGTCCAGGCTGTTCCGGGTCTAGCCACCGGCATTCGTGATGTCTCGCTGGCGCGCTCCACGGTGGAACGTGCGATAGCCGTTTACGACAAGATCGCGTATATCAAGGTGCTGCCCGATGCCAGCATGGCGCGGCTCGGCGGCACAATCGCAGCCAAACAGTACGCGCAGTTCGAAGCGGTCGCGTATGCAGCTGGTCCCGACGGCAAGGCTCAGACAGCCGACGACATTCCGCTAGGTCCGGTTTCTGCGCGGTGGTCGATGGAGGAATTCGTTTCCACGCCAGGTGACGATGACGTGAAGTTCGTAGGCAAACTGAACGACTCCGGCCTGTTCACCCCAAATCTGGAGGGTCCCAACCCCGAGCGTAAGAAACAGGCGAATAATTATCCGACTAACAACTGGGGCGACGTGTGGGTTTCGGCTACATTCGACTCCCCTGGGGGGACACCGATGAAAGCCCGGTCGTATCTGGTGGTGACAGTGCCGGTGTACGTGAAATTCGATCAACCTGAGGTTGGACAATGAGCGCAGCCGCGGTATTGAATTACACGCCGCCTTACCGGCTGCGCGAGTATCACGCTTTCGACGCCGCAGAATCCCGGTTCTTATACCTGGTGCCAAGCGGCGCGATCTTCGCGCTGGACGAAATCGGCCGCGAGATTACGGAGTGTTTGGGCGAGCGCGAACTTAGCTCGGAAGAGTTGACGGAACTGCTGTTGGCGCGCGGCTACGAGCGCCGTCAGATTGAAGCGGCACTGACCGAATTGGAACAATCCGAGGTGGTCATGCGCGGCGATGCGGTTCGGGAGTTTCCCAGCATGCCCGCCCGAACATTTCCGCTGCAGAGGATTGTCCTGAATGTTACCAACCAGTGCAATCTCGCTTGTGGTTACTGTTACGAATACAGCGCCGACAAAATCAGCAAGACAGAAGGCAAGCCGAAGTACATGGAGGAGGATATCGCGCAGTCGGCCATCGACATGCTGGTCCGCGAATCGGCCGAACGCCCCTCCATTCACGTGACGTTTTTCGGCGGCGAGACGCTTCTGAATTTCCGGCTGCTGCGCTCCAGCGTCGATTACGCAAAGCGAAAATCCGCGGAGGCCGGCAAAAAGGTCGAGTTCAGCCTCACGACCAACGCCACGCTGCTCACCGAGGAGATGGTCGATTTTCTTTCCGAGCACCGCGTCGGCGTCACAGTAAGCATCGACGGTGACCGCGAGCTGAACGACCAGATGCGTGTGTTCCATGACGGGCGGGGAAGCTACGACGTCATCGTCCCGAAAATAAAGATGCTATTGCAGCGCCACCGGACCAACTCGATTGGCGCTCGTGTGACGCTCAGTTCCGGCGTCTCCCATGTGCGGCGGATTTATGAGCATCTGACGCAGGAAGTCGGATTTGGAGCGGTGGGTTTCTCGCCGGCTACTGCGAACCCCGATCGTCTTTACAGCATCGGCTCCCAGAAGATGAGCAGCATATTGGGAGGGTTCGAGGAGCTCGCATGGGAATATCGCGACCGGGCGGTCGAAGGCCGGCAACACGGCTTTACCAACGCCAACGATACGATCAAGGAGCTGCATTCCGGCATCAGCAAGGCGTACCCATGCGGCGCTGGACTGGGACTCCTGGGCGTCGGCACCGCGGGCGACATTAATCTGTGCCATCGTTTTGTCGATTCGCCAGTCGGACAAATGGGGCATGTGAAGCAGGGCGGGATCGACCATGCCGCGCGTTCGCAATTCCTCGAAACCCACCACTTGGGTGCGCGCTTTGACTGTCATAACTGCTGGGCGCGGCCAGTCTGTTCCGGTGGCTGCTACCACGAGGCGTTTATTCACTACGGCGATACAGCCGCGGCCAATCTGCATTATTGCGATTGGATCCGGGGCTGGAATGATCTTTGTTTGCGGATTTACGGCGAGATTAGCGTCCGGAATCCGTCGTTCCTGGACCGCTTTAACGAAAACTGATTTCGAGAAGGAGCCAATCGATGAGTGCGTTAAGAGCTATCAATCGCAAAGCCCGGAAGATGGAAAGGGCTGTAAGCGCCGTCAATGCCGATGTTCACGCCCTGCAGGCCAGGGGAGGCGAAGGTAAGGTTTACTATCCAATGGGTTGCACGTTGAACTTCACGCCCGGCTGGGAAGTTGACGCTTCCGGCGGCACTGCTGGGCTTTGTCAACCTGTCGAGCGCGATCTGTTCGATTGCTACCTGGGCTGCGGCTGGCCGGCGCAGGTGCCCGATCATTTGAATAACGCGCCGGACTGGACCGACAAATGCGCATCCGCCGCGAACGACTGGCGCAACATCGATATCGTATTTCCATAAACGGAGTTGTTATGAAGAAAATCCTTGCTATTGCGCTGGGCATCGCGCTCGCGGGTCTGATTGCCGGCCCGGCTGCCCAGGCCGGTCAACTGATGTACATCGGCACACTCGACAAGAAGCTTCTGGTTATTGATGAAGACAAAGAAGAGATTGTCGATCAGGTGCCGCTGGGAGGCATCCCACGCATCACGGCGCTCTCAGCGGATCGAAAGACCTTGTACATCTTCACCACGCAGATGCTGGTGGAGACCGTGGATCTGGAGGCGCGGAAAGTAACCAGCAGTTTTAGCATTGCTGATCCAAACACACATCTGCGCATCCAGGGCAGCGCGCCGGATCGGATCAATGTCGGAAGCCAGACACGCGCGGCCGGCTTGGCGGTGGATCCGAACGGCCGGTACATTTACACCACCATGCGCGTAGTGTTGAAGGACATCGATCAATACCGCGTCGAACCCCCGCAGTTTGTGGCAATTGATCTTCAAGATAAGAAGATTGCTAAAGCCTGGCCCTTCCCGCAGGATCTGGATCAGGGGTTTGGATTCAATGCCACGTACAAGGTGTCGCCGGACGGCAAGCTGCTTTACGTTTTTCAAGAGGACATCCTGATTTTCGATCTGGCTACGTTCAAGCAGGTGGATAGAATTGCGCTCGCCCAGCCCGAGTATCCAGGCGCGACGCCGTATCGGCTGGCTGCGAACGATGACTCCTTTGATGCTCCGGATACCGTGACTTCCGTATTCACATCGGTCGACGATATCGTGCATAAGGGAACGCTGGGCCTGGCGAAGATCAATTTGCTTACCCGCAAGGTGGACTATTTCCCCGTTGGGCCAACTCTGCCGATGATGGGTTTTCAAGTGTCGCCGGACCGTAAACGCGGGTACTCGGTGATGCCTAAGATCGGCACCGGAGCTAATCGGGCGACCGAATGGTGGGTGTGGGATTTGCAAAATCACAGTGTCATCAAGAAAAAAGAATTCGAGTCTCGGCCGACGTTCCGTTTTTCCGTAGGGGGGAGCGGCAAGAAGCTTTACATGTACGGCGCCGGATCGACGCTAGAAATCTTCGATGCCGATACTCTGGATTCGCGCAAACTCATTTACCTGAATAAGGACACCACCACCAACCTGATCACGCTCGCGAGCCGCTAACGCGCTGAATGTTGTTTCCGGGTGCCACAGGCCGCGGTCTCAAGATCGCGGTGATCGATAGCGGGGTGAACTTACGTCATCCGCACATTTGCGCTTCGACGCGAGGCGTGGTTATCGGTCCGGAAAGTGAAGGTAACTGCTCGGACGACCCTGTCGGCCATGGAACCGCCGTGATGGCTGCCATCCAGGAGAAAGCTCCGGACGCGGAATATTTCGCCGTGAGGTTGTTCGATGCGTCTCTACGAGCGACCTCGAATCGGCTGGTTGCGGCGATCGAGTGGGCCATCGAGAATCGGATGGACGTCGTTAATCTAAGTTTGGGCACGCCGAATTTTGACTATCGGGACCAATTGCAGCAGTTGGTGGAGCGTGCCGCCTCAGCAGGTATGCTGCTGGTTTCCGCCCGGTGCGCCGGCCAGCATCCGGTTTTGCCAGGAGTTCTGGAGGGAGTGATCGGCGTGGACGTCGACTGGGATCTTCCGCGGGATCGTTACCGCGTTAGCGAGGCCAACGGGCGTCCCTATTTTCTCGCCTCCGGTTATCCGCGACCTCTGCCGGGAATGCCTCCTTCGCGAAATCTCCACGGAATCAGCTTCGCAGTCGCGAACATGACTGGATTCGTCGCACGCGCTTGTCAGAAGGTGGCGAGCCGGTCCTTCCGCGAAGTCTCCGAAGCTCTGGCGGCGGAGACTCTGGCGCCCGTAACATGACCAAACTTCCGACATTTGCTTTGCTCCTCGCAACGCTACCAGTGACCAAGCTGCCGTTCACAATCGATGCGACTGAGGACGCTCGCAGCGAATTTCCCGATGCTCCGCGACTGCAGTCATTTTCCTTCGCGCAGTGGAAAGGGCGCTGGGTTTTCATTGGTGGACGGATCGCCGGCTATCACAGTGTCGGCGGTGGACCGGCTGAGTTTTTGAGGGCCGACGCGAATCGCGACGTCTGGGTAGTGGATACGGCGGTCAAGCCCGCGAAAACGTATCACGTCCCGATTGCTACATTGCCGGAAACCTTCGCTCCGGTGAAAGACCAATGGACATCCTCCGGACAGCTCTATTTCCAGGACGGGCCGAAGCTGTACATTTGCGGCGGCTATGGCCAGGATCATCGGGACAAATGGGTGACGTTTCCGCTGATTTCGCAAATAGACCTGCCACTTTTGATCGAGGGCGTGATCGGAGGCCGGCTGCCAGCTTCGAGCATCGCGTTCGCATCCACGCCGCTGGTGCAATCGGCGGGCGGCGAACTGGTGAAACTAGCGGACGATTTCTTTTACCTGGTCATGGGACACATGTTCATGGGCAGCTACACCGCTTTCGAAGGGCACTCGGAACATAACGGCGAAGAGGCCTCGCAGACTTACTTGAATGAAATTCGCAAGCTCAAGATTGGCGTTCCACCCGGCGGCGGGCTGAGCGTGCGTTTGGTTCAAACTTATCGCGATGAGGCCGAGTTCCACCGGCGCGATCTCAACGCGACTCAATTCCTTTCGCCCAAAGGCCTCGGTTTAGCGGTCTACGGAGGAGTCTTCACGCCCGAAACGCAACTGAGTTATAGCAAGCCGATCTATCTTTTCGAGAACTCAACGCCCCTTATCGACGCCAGGTTCGAGCAGAAAATGAACGCGTACTCCTGCGCCCGGCTGTTGATGTACGACCGGGCCGCCGAAACTATGTACTCGACTTTTTTCGGCGGAATCAGCCGATTCTGGTGGGATACTGCATCGGCGGCATTTATCGAGAACTCGCGGATCGGTAATCGATCGGAGGCGACGTATCTGGATGGGATGCAATGGAGCGACCAAATCTCAACCATCCGAACCGTGATGGCGGCGGGAAGGGAAGAGACCACCGAGCTTGTTCATCCTGGCTTCCTGCCCGGCTTCTTGGGAACGGGCGCGGTCTTTATCCCGGAGCCTGAGGTTGCGCGCGCTCATCCGGGCGCCAATATTCTGGACTTCGAGAAGCTGCCACGAACCAAAACAATGGTGGGCTATATTTATGGGGGAATCAGAGCGTTTCCCTATCGATTTCCCTATAACAAGAGTTCCACGCCGTACAACGCCGGCACTATTCCGAGCAGTCCAAGCGATTCTATCTTGAGAGTGTACGTGCAGGCGCGGTCTCGCTAGGGACGGTGAATCGCCAGTCTCGTTGCCTTGGGGCCGTGGACGGGCAACTAGCGATATGGTGGGCGTTTAGGGACTCGAACCCCAGACCCCCTCGGTGTAAACGAGGTGCTCTAACCAACTGAGCTAAACGCCCTCGGAAACGAGTCTAGCACGTCGAAAATCCGGCGAGTACCAGATCCAATAACTTACCAGCAGGAGGTCCGCGGTTCGAGCCCGCGACCGCCGGCCAACCATTTCGGCTGGAGACAGCTACTTTCCTCGCCTCATCGAACCGGCAAGATCGCGACTGCGCTGTTCGCGTAGGGACTCTGGATGAAGATCTGTAAGTTCCCTGCCGCTGCGTCGGCCGGTACATTGAAATTGATTTGGTACAGCCCAACGAACCCCGGAGCCAGACCGGAGAAGAACACGTGGCAGTTCTCTCCGTCTAATATCACCTGAAAAGGATCTACTGTCTCCGCAAATGGCGGCGTGGTGGGAGAACCGTAGCCGTCAATGAGATTTAGTGTGAGCGGCCCCAACCCCGTTACGTAGAGCACGAGAGCTTCACCTGGAATCGCCGGATTTGTGGGACCAATGAGCGAGTAGTCCGAAGCTTCAGCGATGGCGTAGTTACCGTTGTAGGTGAAAATACCCGGGTCTTCGGTAAAAGAGTCCGCGAAGAAATCCGCAACCAGCAACCCCTCGTCAAACACCTCAATTTCTGCAGCCCCCGGTCCGGTTGGAGCTTCATAGGGCACTTGGATGCTTATCTGATCCTGCCCGTCCACGTAAGCGATGCTATAAATCGGGGCTGGGTATCCACTCACAAGGACCCCGACTCCGGCCAGGTGAGTCGGCAGTGGATTGGTGTTCGCAACCACCACGTCGCTCACCATCGTTAGATTGTTCCCAAAAATAGTCGCAAGCCCGCCCGGACTTATTCCCGATTCATAACTCGCACTATTGACAATAACGGCATCCGCAGTTTGGCGAGGCTTCGCGATTCTGACACGAGCGCTCGAATGCGGACGGTAAAACGGCGTCTTATGGAGCGAGTTTTCCCCGGACAAACTCGGAGCCACGCACGTCGCCAGAGTGGCGATCATAAGAGTGAAAGTCTTCATGGAAGTAGGATGCGAATCGAACCCCTAGTATTACATTGCTTCCGTCCAACGGTTGCTGTAATCACACCCTAGGTGCCTCCGGTTCCGGGATTGATCCGCACTGACGAAAAGTTTAACTGCGCCGACGGATTTCCGATGAATGCCTACTTCACCCCGCCAACGTCGGGCCGGGTGCCTGGCTTTCTGTTTATATATGAAGTTTTCGGCCACCGCGCCGAAACGCTCTTACCCCCAGGCGGCCACAGGACGACCTCCGCTGTTACGGGCCGGTCTGAAAGAGTCTAGCATCCACGGAGAAGTCTGCGTCTACGCGCGTCAGGTTGGGATTGTAGTAGGGGTCATCGCGGATCTCTCGGGCCCAGCGGCTGTTGAACAGCGCGACCTCGCGCGGATCTTGTATCTTCCTTTTTATTGAAGTGCCCTCAAAATGGTATAGCTCCGCGTAAGGTGTATAGACAATGCGCAACCCCTTCTGAAGCACCCGCAGACAAAAGTCGACGTCGTTGAAGTCAGTCTCGAACTGCTCGTCGAATCCGCCGGCCTTTTCAATTACATCCATGCGCGTTGCCATGCAGGCTGCTGAGACCGCGGAATAATTCCGAATCAAGTGCGTGTATGCGTTATAACCAATCGAGCCGGCCGGATATTGGTGGAATGCGTGGGCCGCCCCATTATTCACACCCAGCACTATCCCGACATGTTGGATACCCTCGTCAGCCAAGACCAGCCTGGCGCCCACTACACCGATCTCTTCCTGCTGCGTAAATTCGATCATTGCCGTCAGCCATTCCCGCGAGATCACCTCCATGTCGTCGTTCAGAAGCACGATGTGGCGGCCACGCGCCTGCCGGAATGCAAAGTTCGCTTTCTTCGAGAAATTAAAGGGCTTGTTAGGAGCGGTGAAGCTCTCCAGGCGGTATGGGATACCGGCCAGCGCGCGGCGCGTGGAGTCTGATAAATTGCCATCGTCGACCACCACGATCTCGTAGTTAGGATAGTCAGTTTTTTCCGCGATGCTCTTGACGAAGTTCTCCAGAAGATCAATATTGCCGCGCCCCGGCACGGTGGCCCGGTTGTTGCTCGCCATGATGCAGAGCGAAGCCAGCGGATTGTCGCGGATCCCATGGCGTACACGGAACGTGCCCTCCAACAATCCGTCCTCGACGGTCGCGTCCATCCCATTACGCCAGACATGGTTTTCCAGCGCGCGCCGGCCGGCATCGAGCGCTTCCGGTTTGGCATAAACCAGTCCCGCCGCCGAGCCCTGAGCTTTTCGCCAATGGTAAAGAATCTTCGGAAGATGATGTATCCACTGCGCCTCAGTTGAGAGACGCAGTGCCAAGTCGTAATCCTGCGCGCCGCTGAAGTCCGAGCGAAATGCACCGGCTGAGAAGAAAAGATCTTTCCGCACCACCAGCAGATGCAGCATGTACATGACCGACAGCAAATGTTCGGGCGACCAGACCGGTTTGTAAAAATGGTCTACCAGCTCGTCATGCTCGTCGATCTTGTCCTCGTCGGTGTAAAGGACATCGATCTCCGGATTCGCCTGGATCGCCTTGGCTACTTCGTACAGCGCTTCCGGCGCGAGTTCGTCGTCGTTGTCTAGCATCGCCAGGTAGTCGCCCGTCGAAAACTCCGCGGCTCGGTTGGACGCGATCGCGATCCCCTGGTTCCGCTCCAGACGGACGATTTTGATTCGCGGATCGGTTCCTCGATAGCTCTCTAATGCCGCCAGAGTGTCCGCCGAGGTTGATCCGTCATCGCACAGGCACAGCTCCCAGAATGGATAATATTGCGAGCGAACAGACTCGATGCAGGATCGCAGCCAGCTGGCGCCTACGTTGTAAACCGGCGTGATCACGCTAATGGCCGGCTTCGATGCCCAGCCGCGAATCTCCTCTGCTATTTTCGCGGGAGTTTGCGGATGCAATAACCGGGCGGCACCACCCTCCGCGTGAACGTGAAAAATGGAGCGCGACAAATGCTCGCGCGGCAAACCAATCTCTTCCAGCCGATCCGACATCTGCTTGCCGGCTACGGCGGCGCTATAGTTTTTCCGGATCTCGTCGGCGGCTCGCCGTCCTTTCCGCTCGCGGCCTTCGGCATTTTCGAAAACCTCTCGCATCAGATGACACAAATGCTCGACGGACGGCTCCGCCCATAGGTACCCGCGCATGTAGGGGCCCAGGGTCAGCGGAATGGGGACCAGATTGCAGTCGATCAGGTAGCTGTTGTCATCTCGCATGAAATCAAGATTCGAGGAATACCGCGTCGCGATTACCGGCTTGCCCAGATACATCGACTCGGCCAGGTTGTAGCCGAAACCTTCACCGCGATGCGGAGAGACCAGGCAATCGAATGAATTTTCGAGCGAGATTATCTCCTCGTCAGACATCACCCCGGCGAAAGTGCGGATATTCGGCGCTCCGGCGACCGCCTCCTCCAACGCCCGAACATTGTTCTCATCGTGGCCAGCATTGAAGTATTTCAAATACAGGAGTACGTCGCGCGAATTGCCAAATTCCCGTTTGAACGCCTCCACCAGGCACAGCGGGTTCTTGCGCTCGAAGTAGCTGGAAACATCGAAGATGTAACCGAAGACGAATGCATCGCGCGGCAGGCCGAAATGCTCGCGGGGATAGGTGATTTTCTTCTCGATCCCGTCTACAACCAGCGGCATGCGCTTTACCGGCAGCTTGGTCATGGACTGAAACGCCTGGCGGCAAAACTCGCTAGCGACCCAGATCTCGTCGACGTAGCGGTAAAAATGATGCCAGTCAGCTCGCGCGGACGGCAGTTCCCAAAACCAGTAGCCGATGTTGTAGCAGCCTTTCAACAGGTCGGTGCCATAGGTGCGGAAAAACAGGGCCATCATGTCCGGATTTTGAAGCAGCAGATTGACTCGGTAGGGAGAAAAATCAGGCAGGGATCGCGAGACGTTTGGTTCCGCCCAACTCGGGATCAAAACCTTCTGAAGGGGAACATCGGCGGCTTCGAACGCTTGTACCGAGCTCCGCGCCACAGATCCAAGCCCGCTCACAGCGGACAGGAAACCGTACAGGTTTAACCCGTAGGGCCTGGATTCCATCAATTCCAAAAACTCGGCCCGATCGGGAATCTTTTCGCTGGGTCCTCCACCCCGGCCTTCCGAGCGTCCCGAACTGACCCAGTGCTCATAGCCGGATTTGAACAAGCCTTGGGCGACGGCGTGGCCTACATCTGGATTGAGAAAAAGGTAGGCGTCCTCATCGAAATCGGCCGGAATATCATGCGATAAATTTGCGGAACTAGAATCTTCGAGCGGGCTAGCCGCCACTTTGCGTGGACGCCCTCGGAAAAATCGCCGCAACAGGCCGTCCCCGTGTTTGGCATCATTGCCGCCGGTGGCGTTTAGATCGGGTCGTGTCAGTGGCGAGCGCGACGCCTTGGGGCGGTGTCCAGACCTCCGCACCGGCGCTGGCCGACCCGGCGAGTTACGCTCCAGCTCTTGTAACTGCCCTGCGATTTTGGAAGCTAGTTCTTGATTGGCCGCGATCTTCTTCCGCCAGCCCGAGATCGCATCGGTCACGGTTGCCATTGCTTAAGAAACAAAGCTAACAGTCTCGATCGCCAGTGGTCAATTTTCGCCCGCCATCCAAAACAAAGTATTCTGGATGAGTCGCTATGAATTCCGGTGCACAAAGCCAGCCGCAGGAGACGCTTGCCCGAGAGTCTGATCTGGACCTACGGATCGATAAGCTGGAGGCCGAAGTCAGTAGTCTCCGACAAGATATCGCCGGCGCGATCGCGGCTCAGGAGCAACTCCATGGCCAGCTCAGCCTGGCGGTCGAAAAGCTTTCCGACCTACTGCGCCAGCGAACCCTTCCAAATGTCGCCGCCAGTCCCGCACGTCCGCCGGATCCGGAGCGAAACGCCGGTCTGCAACTAGGCCGGCTGGAATCCCGGATGCGAAGCGTGGAACAGCGTTTGGAGCGCCTAACCGGGCAGGTCGGCGGCATTTTGGAGAGCCGGATCTGGAAAACCTTAGTAAAGGGTAGTGGCATCCTACTCAAATTAGTAAGATAAACCGCTTAAGCCTACCGAGTTCGTCTCTTGACGGCTACCCGCGCTGTCGATAACCAAAGTGGTATCCCATGTTCTTCTATCGCAATCACTCTATCCGCCCTAGAATCGTCCTTTTTGCGGGGTTGACGCTGGCCTTCGCCTGTTCCGCTTGGGCGCAGATTACCGTCACAGCCCCCAACACCAACTTAACCTTCAAGGCGGCGGATGACTTCGCGACCGAAACCTTTCAGGATCCTTGGGATATGAACCAGATGACCGATCTGGGTTGGTACACGTTTGGCGTCGATGCGCCGGTATCTTGCCTGACGAACATCCTGTTTTCCGGTGGAATCTTTTCGGCTACCACGGTGAGCAACACAGCAGCCTGCCCCTCTGGCAACCTGCCTAACTTCTGGCTGCTCGACCCCATTGCCGCGACGTCGGCTCAAATCGGCAAAGTCGGTACCGTGTACCCGATTGACTCTACCAAGTACCGGCGTTTCGTGATTCGCCTGAATTTGTCCGGCCCCAGTTTGGGCAATCCGATGTCAAATGCTAGTCAGTGGTCTCACTTGATCTGGAACATATATGGGCCACAAGAAACACCCCCTCGGCAGCAGAGCACTTCGACCGCTTTTCCCGTTTATGCCGGCCAGTGGATTTATTCCGTGGACCTGCCCACGCTGGGTATTGCCGGAGGAGGTCCAACCTGGGCTGCCAGCAATCCGGTTCAATCTCTGAGAGTCGATCCGATTTTCATGCCCAATATCAACTTTCAAGTCGACTGGGCCCGGTTGACGATCGACAACGATCCCTCGCTCCACAGCACCATCATCTGGACCGGAACCGGTCCGGTGGATATCTTCCTTGACAACGACAAGACCTGGGGTAACGGCAACGAAAGTCAGATCGCCACGGGCGTTAGCGGCACCAGCTACTCGTTCTTCGTCGGCGCGCTTCCCGCCGGAACCTATTACGTGGCGATTCGCCCGACTGGCAGCTCCAGCGCCCCGAGCTATTCCAACGGCTCGTGGATCGTGAATGACATCCCTACCCTTACCTTCACGTCGCCGAATCCCGAAGGCAGCTCCGATGATTTCGCTACCACGGTATTGCACAATCCCTGGGACATGAATGCGATCAGCGACGTCGATTTGACCTTCAATGTTGGGACACCCGCGATAAGCAACATCACCGCCCAGGACGAGGCCGGCAACAGCCTGGGCAGCAGCGTCCGGGTCTATTCGGGGACCACTTCGTCTAACTTCGCCGATCCCGAGATCTTTCCCCTGTTCTGGAACGGACGCGGAGCAACTAATCATATTGACACCAGCCGCTACCGGATTCTGAGCCTCAAATGGGGCATCACGCGCCCTCGTGATCTCAACAATGGCTCTGTAGGACGCGTGGTATGGCGAGTGTTTGGTGAGACGGTGGAGAATGTTTCCAGCGATTTCAACCTGCATCATCTAGGAACGGCGAACGTGATCCAGAACATCATCGCCGACATGAAGACTATTCCGCTGGCCTGGGGCGGCAGCCCCGCGCATTTTGGCGGCGGCAGTCCGTCCACTACCGGCTACACCGGGATGCTGGATAGCTTTCGCATCAAGCCGGACGAGTTCAGCACTGCCACCAACTACTACGTGCAGGATGTCAAGCTCAGCGCCTTCGAGCAGGCGGATACATCCTATACGATTCAGTGGAGCTATACCAACGCGGGAGCGGCGATGCCCGGGCTGGAGCTGGACTACGACAATACCGGAACCGGTTTCTCCGGGACGCAGATCGTTACCAATCTGAATCCCCATAACCTGACAGCCAC
The DNA here is from genome assembly GCA_035569875.1 of Bryobacteraceae bacterium. GTDB lineage: Bacteria > Acidobacteriota > Terriglobia > Bryobacterales > Bryobacteraceae > Palsa-89. The sequence goes on along the minus strand of DATMMD010000162.1, from coordinate 1,616 downwards.
CAGCGGCTCTTACGTTTGGAATACAACAGCGCTTCCTAACGGGATCTATTACATTTACGCGCGCATTATGAACGGCAGCACCGTCATGAACCAGAATTACGCGCGCTGGCCGATCTACATCGTTCATGGCGGCGGTAGTCTCCCCACCTTGAAATTCGACCGCAGCAAACTCAACTTCGGAGTCACTAGCGGCACAACAGTCACTTCCCCGCAAGTGGTCCACGTCACTACAGATACAGGTGTGGCATGGACCGCAAGTTCTAATCAGCCATTCGTGATAGTGAGTCCCACGTCGGGGACAGGCAGCGGAACAATCACGGTAACGGTCCAGGGCAGCTCGCTACCGAGTCCTTCCACGCAAAGCGCCAACATCACGGTGAGTTCGACCGCGGCAACCAATTCGCCTCAGACTATACAGGTGTCGGTCAATGTGATTAATCCCTCGGCCACACAGCCGCCGTTCGGAAGCTTCGATACACCGGCGTCCAATATCACGGGGGTTGCGGGAGCTCTTCCGGTGACCGGTTGGGCTCTGGACGGCATAGAAACGGTTTCCCTCAAGATCTATCGCGAACCTGTGACGGGCGAAACTCCCCAAGCCAACGGGCTGATTTATGTAGGCGACGCTACCTTCATCGATGGAGCGAGACCGGATGTTGCCGGCCTTTACCCTGCCTACCCTCTTAACACTCGCGCCGGTTGGGGCTACATGCTGTTGACCAATTTCCTGCCCAACTCGAATGGGACGTTCAATATGCATGCGATCGCCCAGAATAGCGTGGGCCAAACCAAGGACCTCGGAGTGAAGACCATTACCGTCGACAACACGCATGCGTCCAAACCCTTCGGCACCATTGACACGCCCACTCAGGGAGGACCGTCCTCGGGTAACGCATATGTGAATTTCGGTTGGGCGCTTACGCAGAATCCCAACTGCATCCCCGTGGATGGATCGACCATCGTGGTTTACCTGGACAGCGTCGCGGTCGGCCATCCAGTCTACAATCAGTTCCGCTCCGACATCGCGACCCTCTTCCCGGGCCGTTGCAACAGCAACGGAGGGGTTGGATTCTACTATATCGACACCACTACGCTGGCCGATGGTGTGCACAACCTGTCCTGGTCGGTGACCGACAGCGTTGGACATGTGGATGGCATCGGCAGCCGGTTTTTCACCGTGTTCAATGGCGGGGGAACGGCTGCTCCGGCCGATGAGGGCGCGGCACCCGCGGCGATTGCCACTCCTGCCGCGTTTACGGTACGCTCAGGCTACGACCTACGAAATGCGGCGGAAGCGCTGGTAACGGGGGCCGACGGCGCCTATTCCGTAACGATGGAAGAGCTCGGCCGTATCGAACTGGCAACCGGCGCAGTAAGAGGCTATCAGATCATCAATAGCGAAGCTGGCCATTTACCGGTTGGCTCCACGCTGAAGAATGGAGTCTTTTATTGGGCGGCCGGCCCCGGATTCCTGGGCTTGTACGAACTTCGATTTGAAATGCCGGGCGGAAGGGTCGCGGCAGTTCACGTCAACATTCAACCCAAGACGCCACTAAGGCGCCGCGTTAGTCAATAGATATCGCCACAACCTGAGACGCCATGAATAGAATGCTGAT
>DATMMD010000161.1:0-14744 GCA_035569875.1 Bryobacteraceae bacterium | reverse complement strand
CCCCGCGCCCATGGCCAGCCGTATCGCGATTTCTTTCTGCCGCGAGGTCGCCCGGGCAATCAACAAGCTGGCAACGTTAGCGCAGGCGATCAGTAGCACGCCGGCGGTCAGTGCCATCAGCACCCACAGGGGCTTTGTAAGACGGGGCCGCAAGTAAGAGCGGCCTTGCGATCCCGGCAGGACATCGATGATGTTTTTGAGGAATCGCTCGCGTACGTCCGCCGACGCATTTTTGAACGCCGCTTCCTTCACTTCCATCTCCAGGATGCCGTGAAAGAACGGCTGCAAGGACGCCTTGGCTTGTTCCGCGCTTACGCCCGGTTTCAACCGGCCGAACACGTTCACCCAACGCTGCCGCCGGTTAGTGAAAGCCAGTTGGTCGGAACTCGGGACGACCTGACCCCGCATCATCACTGGAATGAAGACCTGGGTGACATAACCCAACTCGACGCCATCGAAGCCCTGCTGAGCCACGCCCACGATGGTGTAGTTGTGCCCGTTGACCGCCACTTTCTTTCCGACAATCGCCTTGTCCCCCGCAAAGCGTGTCTTCCAATAGTCGTAGCTCAACATCGCCAGTGGATGACCATCGGGTGTTCGATCTTCGTCCGGTGTGAAGGTCCGGCCGATCGCCGCGCCCACGCCGAGCACCGGAAAATACGTACCCGACACCAGTTCGCCCGCGACCCGTTCGGTCTGGCCGTTGTAGCCCAGACTCACACGGAAGGGAAAGCGGCAAAACATCTCGGTGAACACTTTGTTGTTCGCCTTGAAGTCGCGATACATGGGGAACGAGAGCGCATTTCCGCCCCAATTGCCGCCGTAATGGAACCCTTTCATGCTCAGCAGAACAAGTTCGCTCGGATTCTTGACCGGCAGCAGCCGCAGCAGAATCTGATCCAGCAGGGTGAAAATGGCCGTATTTGCGCCGATACCCAACGCCAACGACAGCACCGCCACGGCCGTAAACACCGGCGACTTCTTGAAAGATCGAAGAGCAAACCTGAGGTCGTTCGATGCGGAAGCCATAATTTTGTTAGACTACGCCGCCGGAATCCGGTTGGCAGCGACAATTCTCATTACCGCCGCGGGTTGAAAAGGTTACCGGGCCACCCGTTGCGCTATCGTTTTTCTATGCGATGTCGCCTCACCTTCTTCGTTTTTGCCGCCGCTCTCGCCGCCCAGCCGCCCAGCAGCCTCTTTGATGCCCTTCGCTGGCGGATGATCGGACCGTTCCGCGGTGGGCGCGCCATCGCTGCCACCGGAGTCCCTGGCGATCCCAACATCTTTTACTTCGGCTCGGTCGGCGGCGGCATCTGGAAAACTACTAACGCTGGGCTGACCTGGTCGCCTATCTTCGACGATCAGCGCGTTGCCTCTATTGGCGCCATCGAAGTAGCGCCCTCGGACCACAATGTGATCTACGCCGGCACCGGCGAAGCCGACATACGCTCCGATCTATCTCAAGGCAACGGCGTGTATAAATCCACCGACGCCGGCAAAACCTGGAGTAACATCGGCCTCGGCGACTCCCATCAGATCGGCCGCATTCTGATTCATCCGAGCAATCCCGATATCGTGTACGTCGCCGCGCTCGGCCATGCCTACGGCCCCAATGCTGAACGCGGCGTCTATCGTTCCACCGACGGCGGCCGAAGCTGGCAGAAAGTCCTCGATAAAGGACCAGACGTCGGAGCGACGGATCTCGCCTTCGAGCCCGAAAATCCTCAGGTCATCTACGCCACCATGTGGCAAGCGCGCCGTCCACCCTGGAGTGTATATGGACCGCTGGAAGGCCCTGGCAGCGGACTCTACAAATCCACCGACGGTGGCGACCATTGGTCGCAACTCACCGGCAATGGTCTACCCGAAGGGTCCTGGAGACGAAGCGGCCTGGCGGTAGCGCGAGGCACCCGCGGCCAGCGTGTCTATGTGTTAATCGATGCCGCTTCCGGCAGTGGACTTTTTCGCTCCGACGACTCCGCCAAAACCTGGACGCGTGTCGGCTCTGATCCTCGCATCGACAGCCGCGCCTGGTATTTCAGCGGTATCACCGTTGACCCCAAGAATCCCGACGTCGTCTATCTCCCAAACGTCGCCGTCTACCGCTCCACCCATGGGGGCCAGAACTTTATCGTGCTCAAGGGCGCGCCGGGCGGCGACGACTATCACTACCTCTGGATCGATCCAACCGAATCGGCCCGCATGATCCTGGCCTCCGATCAAGGCATCAACATCAGCACCGATGCCGGAGCGTCCTGGAGCAGTTGGTACAATCAGCCCACCGCTCAGCTTTATCACGTCATCACCGACAATCAGTTTCCCTATAACGTCTACGGCTCGCAGCAGGATAGCGGGACCGCCGTTGTACCCAGCCGCACCAATCACGGGCTGATCGCCGAGTACGATCGCTACTCCGTCGGCGGAGCTGAGGCCGGCTACATAGCGCCCGATCCGAAAGATCCAAACATCGTCTATGTAAGCGACACCTACGGCACCCTCAATCGCTTCGATAAGCGTACCGCCCAAGGTCAGAACATCACACCCTGGCCCGCGCCTGCGTTCGGCGTCGATATCTCAAAGCGCAAGTATCGTTTTCCCTGGACCGCGCCGCTGGTGTTCTCGCCCGTCGACAACGCGCTCTACTATGGCTCGCAATACGTTCTGAAGACCACCGATGGTGGCCTTAACTGGCAGGAGATCAGTCCCGACCTGACGGGCGCCGATTCAAAAAGCGCCCAGCCCGCACCGGGCGGCAACCCGACCATCGAAAATGCCAAAGCCCGCGGCTACGGCGTAGTCTATTCCATCGCGCCGTCAACACTCACGGCGCAACTCATCTGGGCGGGAAGCGACACCGGCCTCATCCATCTCACTCGCGATGGCGGCAAGACTTGGACCAACGTCACGCCTCCTGGCCTATCCGACTGGAGCAAGATCACTTCCATCGAAGCCTCACACTTCAACGCCGCCGCAGCCTACGCCGCAGTGGACCGCCATCGCCTCGACGACAACAAGCCGTATCTCTACCGCACTCGCGATTACGGAAAAACCTGGACGCCCATTACCACCGGTATCGAAGCGCCCTCCTTCCTGAACGCCGTCCGTGAGGACCCGCTGCGCAAAGGACTGCTCTACGCCTGCACCGAAACCGGAGTGTTCGTCTCCTTCGACGACGGCGACCACTGGCAATCTCTGCAGCTCAATTTACCAACCGTGTCGGTCCGCGACCTCGTCATTCACGGCGACGATCTCGTTATCGCAACCCACGGGCGATCGTTCTGGATACTCGACGACATGACGCCACTTCGCCAGATCGACTCCAAAATGGCCGCGTCTACCACTTATCTCTATCAGCCGGCCACTGCCATTCGGATGAACCGGGAGCCATTCCAGGGCACTCCGTTGCCGCCCGAAATTCCGAAAGCACAGAATCCGCCCGACGGCGCGGTCATCGATTACTATCTGAAGTCTGCTCCCTCGGGCGAAGTCACGCTCGAGATTCTCGACGCGAAGAATCAACTTGTTCGTCGCTATTCGTCCAACGATCACCCGGTAGCACGCCGCGGTCGTCAAGCCATCGCTGATATCTGGATCGTGCCACCTCCATCGCTAACCACTCGAGCCGGCATGAACCGCTTCGTATGGGATTTGCGCTACGCGACCGCCTCGGGCGCCACCGGAGATCCGGAAAACGCCCAAGCCACCCGAGGACCACAAGCGCTTCCAGGGGCCTATCAGGTTCGCCTCACGGTCGCCGGCCAGCATTTGACGCAGCCGCTAAAGATAATTCTCGACCCCAGGTCCATGGCCACGCCTTCCGACCTCGCCAAGCAAATCGATCTTGCCCTGAGGACCGCAAAGGAGCTCGGACGCGCCACCGATGCAGCCCAACAGATCGCATCACTCCGGCGTCAGCTTTCCGACGCCAAAGCTAGAGCTCCTGGCGATTCTGCCTTACTCGCCGCAATTGCGTCTCTCGACGCCGAGGCCGCAAAGATTACTGGCGCGGGCGGCGGCCGAAATGCAGAAGCGCCTCTCTCCGGCCTGAATGCGGCCCGATTGCAACTGAACGCCGTCGTCAACGTCGTCGACAGCGCCGATCGTACACCCCCGGCCCAGGCGTATGCGCTGTTCGATCAGGCCAGCCGCGACCTTGCCGGCCAGCTCGCCACCTGGAACTCGCTGAAGACCGGGAAACTCACCGAACTCAATCGCTCACTGCGGACTAAGCAATTGCCGCAGATCGAAATCAAGGAGAATCAGGCTAATCTGAATTGATGCCCTGTCGCATACGTTCAACCGTTGCCCTAGGACTCCTCTTTTTCCTGCTTGCGGCGCCCGCCTGGTCATGGGGCTCTGCCGGTCATCACATCATCGCCATCATCGCTGAACAGCGCCTGTCTCCCGCGGTCCGCGAAAAGATTCGGGCGCTGCTCATGGATGGCAAGTATTCAATGCTGGACATCAGCACCTGCGCCGATCAGCTTCGCGGCAACTCTCGCGGCAATGCCGGCGCCACTCCCGTCAACTCTGCCGACGACATGTGCCAAACCCTCGCGGGCGACGTCTCGCCCGCCAACAGAACCTGGCATTACATCGACATCCCCGTCCCAACTAAAGCCACAACACTTGAGGCCTTTTGTCCTCAAGGCGACTGCGTGACGGCTAAAATCACCTCCTTTGCTGAGACGCTGCGTACGTCGACAAACGACGCTCAACGGCGCCAGGCGCTTCTCTTCGTGATCCACCTGGTTGGCGACATTCATCAGCCACTCCATACTGTCGATCGCGCCTGCGACAACGGCGGGAACTCGGAGCGCGTAGGTTTCTCCTTGGACGGTCAACATTCCGACGTCAAACTTCATCAGGTTTGGGACACCAAGGAGGTCGACCTTCTGATGGCCGACTACAACGTCACCGATGAACACACCCTAGCCGACGCCCTGATCGAATCCATTTCTCCTACCGACGCCGAGAAGTGGGCACGCGCCACACCCGAACAGATCGCCTGGGAGTCGTACAACATCGCCGTTACCCGCGTATATCCCGCGGTCCCGTATCAGAACTTCTGCGGCAATCAAGAAACCGCGTCGATAGAAACCGATCTTTCGCTCCCTTACGAAGAGGAAGGTACTCGAGTAGTTCAGGTACAACTCATGAAGGCCGGCGTCCGGCTGGCAGCAATTCTCGAATCCGCTCTTGCAGGACCATAAGATGCCCCAAGCTCTTAACAAGGGAAAGTTCTTAGCCTTTTCTCTGGCGCTTTTCTCACTGCCCACGTTCGCCGAGGTCAAGGCCCTCAAGAATTTCACTCTGATAGACGGCTCAGGCGGTCCTGCCATCGCCGGCGCCGCCATGCTAATCGATGACGGCCGCATATCTTGGATCGGCTCCGCTCAAAGACTCAACCCGCCCGCTGACGCCGAAGTCATCGATCTGACAAACAGGTTCGTCATGCCGGGCATTGTCAATCTGCACGGCCATGTCGGCAGCACGGTGGATCTCGCTCAAGAGCCCAGGTTCTTCACGCGCGAAAACATCGAGAAGACTTTGCGCACCTATGCTTCCTATGGCGTCACCACCGTGCTCAGCCTCGGCACCGATCAGGACCTGATCTTCAAGATCAGGGAGCAGCAGCGCGCCGGCCGGCCCACGTATACTCGCGTCTACAGCGCAGGCCAGGGTTTCACGCTCAAGGGCGGCGTTGGAGGAATGCCCGGTGTCACATATAACCTGGCTCCAGGCGACGCTGCCGAGATTCCGAAGGACATCGATCAGCTCGCCGCCAAGAAAGCCGATATCGTCAAGGTCTGGGTGGACGATGGCCTCGGCAAGCGTCCGAAACTTCCGTTCGACCTGACTCAGGCCATTATCGACAACGCCCATCGCGCTGGATTGCGCGTCGCCGCCCACATTTTCTATCTCTCCGACGCCAAGCAGCTCGTCAATGCCGGCGTCGATGCTCTCGCGCATAGCGTCCGGGATCAGCCCGTCGACCAGGAATTGATCGATAGCATGAAAAAGCATGGCGCTTGGCAAGAGGCCGCTACGCTCACCCGCGAAGCTTCCATGGTCGTCTACGCCAAGCCACCAGCCTTCCTGACCGATCCATTCTTCACACGCTCTGTTTCACCTGCCGTGCTCGCCACCTTGAGCGATCCGGATTATCAGAAAAAAATTGCTGCCGATCCCGACTTCACCAAGTACTCGGGCTTCCTCGCCATGGCCCAGCACAACCTCAAGCGCCTGGCCGACGCCGGCGTGTCGTTCGGCATGGGAACCGATAGCGGTGTCCCCGGCCGCTTCCCGGGCTTCTTCGAGCATTGGGAAATGGAGTTGATGGTCGACGCCGGCCTGACGCCCTCGCAAGTAATCGTCGCCGCCACCAAAAGCGGGGCTGATTTTCTGCGCGTCAACGATCTGGGCACGCTCGAAGTAGGCAAATGGGCGGACCTAATCGTTCTAGATGCCAACCCCGCTGCGAACATCCGCAATACACGCTCCATCGCAGCGGTCTACATCGCCGGCCACCGCGTGGCACCGTAGTTGCCGCAAGCGTTAGGCGTTACAGCGATGTTAGACTGGATGTAGAGGCTGCGATGCACACGCCCTCCACATCCCGGCCGTCACTCTTCGGCTCCGATTAAGGCCGTCTCCTTCCCCGTTTCTGTTGCTTCAATCTAGAAGTGTCGATAGAAGAAGGAGACTGATATGCTTAGCGAAACCGTCCGCCTGGACCTTCCACAGATCCTTACGAAGTTACCCGGGCCACAGGCCGAGGTGGTGATCGAGCGCGACCGCAAGGTGCTCTCGCCCTCTTACACCCGCTCGTATCCGCTGGTGGCCAGCCGGGGCGAGGGCGCCATCATCGAAGATGTCGACGGCAATCGCTTTCTTGATTTCAATGCTGGCATCGCGGTGTGCGCCACGGGCCATTGCCATCCCGAAGTGGTCGCGGCTATCGAAAAGCAGTCTGCGCGCCTGATCCACATGTCGGGCACTGATTTCTATTACGAAAATATGGTCGAGCTAGCTGAGAAGCTGGCATCCATCGCCCCCGGCGGCATCCCACGACGTGTATATTTCGGCAATTCCGGCGCCGAAGCCATCGAAGCCGCCATGAAGCTGGCTCGCTATCACACCGGCCGCGACAAGTTTATCGCCTTCTCCGGCGCGTTTCACGGCCGCACGCTGGGCGCACTCTCCCTCACCGGAAGCAAGGTGGTGCAGCGCAAAGGATTCGGTCCGCTCGTTCCGGGCGTCTATCATGCCCAATATCCGGATACGTACCGGCGGCCCGAAGGAAGTTCTGCCGAAGATCACGCCGTAGCTTGCGTCCGGTGGATTGAAGATGAGCTTTTCCGCACCCTGCTGCCTGCCGAGGAAGTAGCGGGTATCGTTGTCGAGCCTATCCAGGGTGAAGGTGGCTACATCATTCCGCCGCCGGCCTTCTTCGCCGAGCTCGAATGCCTCGCCAATAAACACGAAATTCTGCTGATCTTCGACGAAGTTCAGTGCGGCATGGGCAGGACCGGGCGCATGTGGGCGGCCGACCATTTCAGCGCGGTCCCCGATATTCTCGCCACGGCGAAGGGTATCGCCAGTGGGCTGCCGTTGAGCGCCATGGTCGCTCGCGCCGAGCTGATGGATTGGCCAGCCGGTGCGCACGCCTCCACCTTCGGCGGGAATCCGGTTGCCGTGGCGGCCTCGTTGGCCACCATTGATCTCCTCGAGCGTGAGCTCATCCAAAACGCAGGGCGCATCGGCGGCCATATCCTGGACCGCATCCGGCATTGGCCGCGACGATTCCCGCATGTCGGCGATGTACGCGGGCTCGGCCTTATGATCGGGATCGAGATCGTACAGGATCAGCAGTCCAAAGACCGCGCGCCCGAATTGCGCAACCAATTAGTTTCCAAGGCCTTCGAGCGCGGCCTCCTGGTGCTTGGCGCGGGACGCAACTCCATTCGTCTTTGCCCGCCACTCATCATTACGCGCGATCAAGCCGACTTCGCCGTGGATACACTGGAGGAATGTCTGAAGCTGGTGCAGTAGCCTCGTCCTCCTCCAAGCGCACGCTCGACGTCGGCTGCGGCATCAACAAATATCCCGGCGCCATCGGTATAGATCGGAATCCACGCAGCCGTGCCGACGTCATCTGCGACCTGGACCGCTTTCCATACCCCTTCCGCGACAATTCGTTCGCTTCGCTCCGCGCCGTGCATGTCATCGAGCATGTCTCCGATGTCATCCGAGCCATGGAGGAGTTTCACCGCGTCGTCTCGCCGTCGGGCCGCGTCCTGATCGTCACTCCTCATTACACCGACTTCAGCTCTTTCTGCGATCCTACCCATCGCTGGCATCTCAACAGTTTCTCGTTCCGCTATTTCGGACCCGATCACGGCGGCTACGAATACTATTCGCGCGCGCGTTTTCGGGAACTGAGGGTCCACGTCCGCCTGCTGGCGTTCTGGCGCTGGCTTGGCTTCGAATTCCTGGTCAACCACTTCCCGCGCTTCCGCCGCTTCTGGGAGTATTACCTCTGCTACATCGTCCGCGGCAAAGTGATGGAGTTCGAGTTCGAAGCCGTCAAGTGATGTATATGGCGATGTATAGTTAGTTGTGGCGATGATTCGCAAACAAATCTACATTGCCCCTCAGCAGGACAAAATGCTGAAACGCTTAGCGCGGCAAACCCGCAAGACCGAAGCGGAGATCATCCGCGACGCGATAGAGGAGCATGCGCGATCGTTAAGGGACAAGCAGAGTCGAGTGCAGGCTTGGCGCGCGATTGAGGCCACCATCGAGCAGAGAATGAAACTGGCGGCAGTCGAGGCAGGCCGATCATGGAAGCGGGAGGACCTTTACGATCGTGGCCGATCGACACGTTTCTGCTAGACACAAACGTCCTGGTCTACCTGTATGACATCTCAACTCCCGACAAACAGAGCCAGGCCATCGCGACCCTCCGCAGGCTCGAAGAGCATAGCGCTGGTGCTGTAAGCACGCAGGTGCTCTCGGAGTTCTTTAACGCCGCGACTCTCCGTTTGCGGCCGCCTCTGTCAGTCGAAACAGCGCTTTCCGAATTGGAGCGTCACGTGCAAGTCTGGACCGTTCTCCAGGTAACTACCGAGGTGATTCTGGCCGCCGCCCGCGCCGTTCGCGACCATAAACTTACTTTCTGGGACGCCCAACTGTGGGCCGCTGCTAAAATTCACGGGCTCGAAACTATCTTTAGCGAGGATTTCGATTCCGGGTCTACGCTCGGCGGAGTGCGCTTCATCAATCCGTTTGAGCCCGGATTCCACCTGCCAAAATTCCTTCCATGAGATGAGATTATCTGTATCCCCCCGCCACTCCTCCTCCTGGGACTATCGCTGACGGCGGCATAAAGATAATCGCCGCAAGATCCGATTACAGAAATGAATTAGGGCGCTTAGGTATGCTGGGCCGCTTATACGAATTCGCCGATGTCCTCCGGCATCATGCCCGGCAACGCCACCTCACTCCTGACCACGCCCTCGGCCGCCGTGGCGAGGATATCGCCTACCGTTACTTGCAGCGCCACGGGATTATTATCGTCGCCCGCAACTATCGCATGGCTTCCGGCGCCGGAGAAATCGATCTCATCGGGTGGGAGGATGACCGTCTAGTATTCGTTGAAGTGAAATCCCGCCAGACCGACGAATATGGCTCTCCCGACCGCGCCATTGGCCCCCAGAAGCGCTCGAGCGTAATCCGAGCCGCTAGCGAGTTCGCGCGTCACGCCGACGTCCTCTGGGAGAAAGTCCGGTTCGATACGGTGACCGTCGTCTTCACGACACCGCCCTCGGTGACTCATTTTCGAGACGCCTTCGGATCCAGCGCCGCATAATCTTAAGGTATACTTACGTTAACTCGGCAAATCTATATAACAACGGGACTTGAGCGTTGTCAGATATTCGCAAAGACCCCGTAACTGGCCGCTGGGTCATCATCTCCGGCAAGCGCGCGGCGCGCCCTGGCGATTTCACCCGGACCCGTGACCTACCCAAGCCCAACGGACGCTGCCCCTTCTGCTACGGCCATGAGGCCGACACGCCTCCCGAAATTCTTTCCTATCGTGAAAACGGCAATGGGCATTGGAATCTGCGTGTGGTCCCAAACAAGTTCTCGGCCCTTCGCGTCGAAGGCATGCTCGACCGCGAGGGTGAGGGACTCTACGACCGCATGAGCGGCGTCGGCGCGCACGAAGTGATCATCGAAAGCCCGGACCACGAAATGTCGCTCGCCGGCCTTCCCGAAAAGCGTGTCGAAGATCTGTTCTGGGCTTTCCGCGATCGCATCGTCGACCTCAAGCGCGACAGCCGCCTGCGTTATGTTTTGCTTTTCAAGAACCACGGTGAAGAGGCCGGCGCTTCGCTCGAACATACCCACTCGCAGATAATCGCGCTTCCGGTAGTACCGATACAGGTGCAGGAAGAGCTCGAGGGTGCCCAGCGTTATTACTCATTCAAAGAGCGCTGTGTATTCTGCGATATCGTACGGCAAGAATCCGCCAACGATGCACGCGTCATCCTTGAGACCGACCAGCTACTGGTCATTTCGCCCTACGCGCCCCGATTTCCGTTTGAAACCTGGGTCCTGCCGCGCTCTCACAATTCGCATTTCGAGACTGCTGAGCCGAGTCTTATTCAGAGCCTGGCATGGGCCATGCGCGCCATCATCCGCAAGATGGAAAAGGTCCTGGAATATCCCGCGTACAACTTCTTGATTCACACCGCGCCTGTCCAAGCACCCCCGCTTGATCATTATCATTGGCATCTGGAAATCATTCCGAGACTTGCCAGAGTTGCTGGATTTGAATGGGGCGCTGGATTCTATGTCAATCCCACACCGCCGGAGGAATCAGCGCAGTTCTTACGCGACTCCGGGCTCTGAAGGGGCCGCTAGCCCGCGGGCCGTCCAGTAGCAGTTCGGCCTAAAGTGAAGAAGTGCACGGGCCGCCTGTTCCGGTTTTGCGGTTTCGAACAAACAAGTCCGAGAACCTGCCCGCCCCTCTACGCGCACATTGATCGCGCTCTGGCTTACCCGATAGGCCATTTCCGCCCCGTGATGCAACTGGAGAGATTCGAGCGGCCAATCCGAGCCGGCAATCATCCGAATCCCCTGCGGGGTCATCAAAATGGTCATCTCCGAGGGAGTGTGCCCCGATTCAACGCTGCTTTCGGCAGCATTTAGAATCTGCATCGCGTTGTCTACGAACCGGCTCACAAATCCCTTATCGGGGCCAGCCGCCGCACTTTGAAACTTTATTGTCCAATCGCAAGTGACAAACGGAAGTACTATCACCGCCCGCTAGAATGAAGGCATGCGCATCCTGCTCTTCAGCGGCAAAGGAGGCGTTGGCAAAACCAGCATCGCCGCCGCGACCGGCCTGCAATTATCCAGGCTCGGTTACTCCACCTTAGTTATGAGCGTCGACCCCGCCCATAGCCTCGCCGATGCCTTCGACCTCGATACCGGCCTCTTCCAGGAAAAAACCAACGACCCTTATCCCATTGACTCCAACCTCTCCATCCAAGAGGTCAACATCCAGAAGGAAATAAAACGCCACTGGCGCGAAATCTCCACCTACGTCGTCTCCGTCCTCCGCACCACCGGCATTAGCGACGTCGAAGCCGAAGAGCTCGCCATCCTTCCCGGCATGGAAGAGCTCAGCGCCATGATGTACGTGAATCAATTCCGCCGCGAGGATCGTTACCAGGTGATTATTCTCGATTGCGCTCCCACCGCCGAGTCAATGCGCTTCGTCAGCATGCCCACCACGCTCGATTGGTACATGAAGCACGTCTTTCCGTTCCAGCGAGGTCTGCTCAAAGCCGTGCGGCCAGTTGCCAACCGTATCTCGCCCGTCGAGTTGCCTACTGACAGCTACTTCGCCAACATCAAGCACCTGTTTGGACGCCTTGATGGCATTGCCGATTTGTTGGAGGATCCCAAAACGACCAGCGTCCGACTCGTCACCAATCCCGAGAAGATGGTCCTCCGCGAAACCCAGCGCGCCTTTGTCTATTTCTCCTTGCACGGGCTCACTGTCGACGCCATCATCGTCAATCGCGTCCTGCCGGAAGCCGTCACAGACACTTGGTTCGACCAGTGGCGCGCTTCCCAAGCCAAGGTCCTGGACGAGATCGAAGAATACTTCGCGCCCGTCGGGATGAAACGTGTCCCCCTATTCACGCACGAAGTGCTGGGACGCGAACGCCTCACCGAGCTCGCCAACGTGCTTTATACCGAAAAAGAAGATCCCTCCGCCATCATCCGCACCGAGGCGCCCTATACGTTCGAAAAGATCAATGCCCATTACGAAGTGCGCTTGCGGCTGCCCTTCGCCGTCAAGGGCGAGATCGGGCTGTTCAAGAAAGGCGACGAGCTGGTGATCGAGATCGGCACTCTGCGCCGCCACATCGGGCTGCCAACCTCCATGGCCGCCCTGAATCCCACGCGGGCCACGTTACAGAATAAAATGTTAACAGTGGAAATGAAGGAAGGCTGACATGGAAGAAAAACAAACAACGGCTCAGGCCCCCGGTTGCTTCTTTTGCTCTATCGCCGCGCCGCAGATCGAGGCGTTCATCGATCATCTCTGGCCGGCGGGCACGCGCGAACACTTTCGCAACGCGCGGATCGAGGTGCTGAAAGGCATGCGCAGCATGCTCGACGCTCGCATCGATCACCTTTCGCAACACGATACCAAGGGCACTAAAGTCACCGTCGAGTAAATGCCCTTACCGCTGGCTGAGGCCGCCATCCACCGCCAGCACCTGGCCGGTGACGAAGTTGGTCGCGTTCAGGAAATACAGCACCGCGTCGGCGACTTCCTCCACTGTTCCAGATCTTCGCGCCGGCGTCGCCGCGATCATCTCTTCTATGCGAGGCTCCTGGCCGGACGATAGAATCACCCCTGGCGCAACCGAGTTCACCGTGATCTCCGGTGCAAACGCCTTGGACAGGGTGCGCGTTAACATGATCACTCCAGCCTTCGACGCGCAATAGTGCGCGTACATTTCCCACGGCCTTATCCCACCCAACGAGCTGATGTTCACAATCCTTCCTTCGCCCGACTTCTTCATCAGCAGCGCCCCTTGCTGGCAACAGAAAAACGTCGCCTTCAGATTCACGCCGTGGATGAAATCCCAATCGGCTTCCGTAACCTCCAGTGGATCCCGGCGCCGGAACCGCGCCGCGTTGTTCACCAGTCCATAGATCGGACCTACTTCACGAAACATCCGCCGGATCTCTTCCACGCTCTCCAGATTCGCTTGGAACACGGGAGCGGACCCGCACTCCTCGGCTGTTGCTCGCGCTTCCTTCTCCGAAGTCCCGTAATGGATTGCAACACGGTAGCCCTCTTGATACAGACGCAGCGCGATCCCTCGCCCAATCCGCTTCGCCGCCCCCGTCACTAGTACGGTCTTCATCGTGGCGCACGCACTCTTGCGTGCCGTGTTCGCACTCCTGCGAACACCAGTAAACTAAACAACCGGATCCCCGTGTATCTCAACTTCGTCCTCCTCTACCCCACTGCGTTCCGGCTCCGGCAACCGTCCCGTCCAGTTCGCCCACAGCCAAAAGAACGCCGTACTCGAGCTCAAGAGACCCGACACCACGCCAATCGTCCGCGGACTCCAATGCTGCGACGCGATTCCCGCCCCCATCATCGATAGCAGCATCATCGACCACGACATCGTCTCCATGGTCGCAAACACGCGTCCCCGAAATTCATCCGGCACGTGCCGCAGTAGTTGTGAAACGTTGAGTACCGAGCTTACAGCGATCGCCGACCGCGACATCGCCAGAAAAATCGCCGCCAGCCAGAAATATGGCATCTGGCTGAAAATCACATACGCTCCGCCATGGATCACGTAGCAAATGCTGATTGCCTTCTTATACTCTCCGAATGAAATTCGCTTTCCCAGCCAGTGCGCGAACATGCCTCCGATCAACAGCCCCACACCGGCCGCCGCCCACAGATATCCGATTCCCGCAGGCCCGCGATTGAAAACTAGCTCGCCGAACAAGCTGAACAGAATCTGCGCCGCACCGCCTCCCGACGCCCATCCTACCGCCAGCAGCGCAATCCCTAGAATCAACGGCGACGATTTCATGTACCGCAGTCCCTCGGTATACTCGTGCCACGGTCGAACCACCTCCGCTTCCGTCAATCCTGCCCGCCGTTGTGCCCGGAAGCTACCGCCTTTCAGATGCAGACTCGCGATACTGGCCGCCGAAAATAGGAACGACATCGCGTTGAACGCGAACGCCCACTCGTAGCCGAACTGCGCCACACTTGTCCCGCCCAAAAACGCCCCGATCGTCAGTGTCATCCACTGCGTGGTCTGCGTTAACGAATTGGCTGTGTGCAGCTCTTCTTTACTCGCGATGGTCGGTAGTATCGCCGACCGCCCGCTGGTGAAGAACGGCGAAGCAAACATCAGGAGCGCACTGAGCAAGTACAGCAGCCAGGTGTCTTTGCGTGGAATGGCCAGAATGAATCCCAGCGCCACTACTGCCCGCACCAGGTCGCTCGCGATCATGATCTTCTTGCGATCCAGCCGGTCCAGCACTACTCCGGCCAGCGGCCCCGCCATCACCGCCGGAATCGCGCGCGCGAGCATCACGCCCGTCACCACCATCCCTGAGCGGGTATTCGCCAGCGCCAGGCTGAAAACAGCGACGTTGTTGAAGTGATCGCCGAT
>DATMMD010000160.1:0-27777 GCA_035569875.1 Bryobacteraceae bacterium | reverse complement strand
CCTCTCTACTGGCGATCCCGGCGGCGACCATCGATCGCGTCACTGACGAGCTGCTTCGGCAGGGACACATCGCGCGTGGATATCTGGGAGTCGGACTACAACCGATCCCCCTGCCCGAGCATCTTAGAGCTAAGTTGAAATTGCCACCTGGATCGAAGCGTAGCGAAGCTGGATTGATCGTGCTTAGCGTAGAACCCGACGGGCCGACGGGACAAGCCGGCGTACTGATTGGCGACGTGCTGATCGCTCTCGATGGTACGTCCGTAGCCGGGACGGACGACGTTCAGGAATTTCTGTCAGGTGATCGCGTGGGTAAACCTCTGACATCGTCCTGGCTGCGTGGCGGCGAGCTCATCGAGCGTACCATCACGGTTGGCGAGCGTCCGCGAAGGAGGGCCTGATGGCTGCCCGGGACTTTGGAGAAGTAGCCGAACGGCTGCGCCGCTCGACCGTGCAAGTTTCGCTTCCGGGATCGCGCCCCGGCAGCGGCTCGGGTGTCATATGGACCGCGGATGGTGTGATTATCACCAACGCCCATGTGGCGCGTGCGGACCGTGCTCGAGTAGAGCTATGGGATGGCAGTGAATTTGACGCCGCCGTCAGTTCGCGGGATGCCCGGCGCGATTTGGCTGCGCTGCGAATTTCCGAGCGGGATCTGCCCGCCGCTGTTTCCGGTGACTCCAGCGCATTACGGCCCGGCGAGTTAGTGCTGGCAGTGGGAAACCCCCTGGGCTTCATCGGCGCGCTGACCACCGGCGTAGTGCATGCCTTGGGTCCGATACGAGGTATCGGGCGTCAACCCTGGGTGCAGGCTGCGGTACGGTTGGCGCCGGGGAACTCCGGTGGACCCCTGGCCAATGCGCGCGGCCAGGTGATCGGCGTGAACACCATGATCGCGGGCGGAGGCCTCGCGCTGGCGGTTCCCAGCAACGCAATTGCGGATTTTCTCCGCCGCGGAGCCAATCGTCCAGCCCTCGGCGTCACCATTCGGCCGGTGCCGCTGGATGACCGCGGATCGATCGCCCTGGTAGTGCTGGACGTCGCGCCACAAGGGCCTGGCGCCGCCGCCTCGATTCTGCTCGGCGATCTGTTGCTCGGCGCAAATGGCAAGCGTTTTCGAGATGTGGACGACCTTGCCGATGCCATTGACACTTCCGCCGGTGGCGTTCTCACGTTGCAATTCGCTCGGGGCGATCACCGCAAGACCAGGGAAGTCGTGGTTCGGTTCGAAGCCGGGAGTGCTGAGGCAGCGTGACCCGCGTCGTTGTGCTGGCGCTGTCGCCGGTGGCTCGAGCCGGGCTCGAGTCGCTGCTTCGCGGCACCGGCACGGTCGACGTGATAGGCAGCGTCGCCAACTGGGCTGAATACGCCGGTGAAGATCCTGACATCGTGCTGGCCGATTGGGAGAACGGTGACGACCTTTCCATTGAAATCGCCGATGGCGTGCCTGAAGTGGCCTGGGTGATTATGGCTGACGACCCTGGCTTGGTCGGCGTCGCCGAGGCGTTGAGGGCCGGCGTGCGTGCTGTATTATCCAGGCACTCGAGCGCATCGCAGATCGTGGCCGCCATCGAAGCTGCCTCGGCAGGGTTCGTCGTGCTGCAGCCCGGTGATCTCGACGGACTCCTGGTCCATCCGCAACCGGCTAGCCTGGCCGAGCCGCTCACGCCGCGCGAAGTCGAAGTCCTGGGGATGCTAGCCGAGGGGCAAAGCAATAAGAGCATCGCTCATCGTTTAGGTATTTCCGAGCACACTGTCAAATTTCACGTGACCTCGATTATGGGAAAGCTCGATGCCGGGAGCCGGACTGAAGCCGTAACACAGGGAATTCGCAAGGGCCTTATCATGCTCTAGTGCTTAATCGTTCCGTCAAACGTACAGTCAGACTACTAACAAGACGGTCGATATTCACTTGCCACAGCTCCCCGGGGCCGACTGGGTGACCACCGGTAGAGTGAACTCTCCCTTCACCGCCTAGGCGGCGTTCAAATCGAAATCTGGCTCGCGCGGAATTGTACGGCTAGCGCGGGCCTTTCTTGTTACCCTGGCTTCTGATGCTAGCAGTCCAGCCCCCCTTCGGAAGAAACTACGGCCGCTCGATGGTGATCTCGCAGCAAGGGATCGCGGCCACCAGCCAAGCGCTCGCCTCGCAGGCCGGCGCGCAGACCCTCGCGGAAGGCGGTACAGCGGCCGACGCCGCCATCGCTGCCAACGTTGTCCTGGGCGTAGTCGAACCGATGATGAACGGGATAGGTGGCGATCTGTTTGTCCTCTACTGGGAGGCCAAGACTGGCACGCTCACTGGATTGAACGCATCCGGACCCGCGCCATGCGCCCTTTCCCCGAAAGTTCTGGCGCGTCAGGGGATTCATGCCATGGAGGAATCGGGAATCCACTGCGTGACAGTGCCGGGGGCCGTCGACGGCTGGTCGAAAATGCACGGGCGTTTCGGAAAACTGCCCTGGAAGAATCTGTTTCGACCCGCGATCGCCTATGCGGAGCAGGGCTTCCCAGTCTCGGATATCGCCCAGAAGCTGTGGGAGGCCGCCGCAAGCTCCGGTAAACTGCACACGACGCCAGAGACTGCCCGCGTATTTCTGCCAAACAAACGCCCACCGCACGAAGGCGAGATATTCCGTAATCCCGATCTCGCGCAAGCGTATCGAATTCTGGCCGAACACGGACCTGCGGCGTTTTATCGAGGAGAGATCGCAGCCGCGTTGCTGGCCACTTCGAAAGCAATGGGTGGGACGACGACTGTGGACGACCTCGCGATGTTCGCATCGGAATGGGTCGAGCCGATCTCGATCGATTATCGGGGCTGGCGAGTCTTCGAGCTACCGCCCAATGGTCAAGGAATGGCCGCGCTCGAAATGCTGAACATCATGGATGCGAGGCCCGCCGATCCCGACGGGCCGCTAAGTCCAGCCGAAATGCACTACCGTATCGAGGCCATGAAGCTCGCCTATTCCGACGTCTACCGCTATAACGGAGATCCCCGAAGCTCGCACATCCCAGTCACGGAGTTGCTCTCCAAACAGTACGGCCGCAAGCGCGCCGCCCTGATCGACCCGAAGCGGGCCAATGGAGAAGCCGGTCATGGCTGCCCATCCGCGAGCGACACAATCTATCTGTCGGTGGTGGATCGCGACGGCAATATCGCGAGTTGGATTCAGAGCAACTACGCCAGCTTCGGATCAGGAATCACGGTGGAAGGTATGGGCTTCGAATTGCAAAATCGCGGCGCCGGTTTCACGCTCGAGCCGGGGCATCCCAACGTGCTCGCAGGCGGAAAGCGGCCGTTCCACACCATTATTCCGGGCTTCATGCAACGCGACAATTGGCAGGTGGGTTTTGGGATCATGGGCGGCGCGAACCAGCCGCTGGCACACGCACAGTTTGTATCGAACGTGGTCGACTACGGGATGAACCTGCAGGCGGCCATGGAAGCGCCGAGATTTTTCAAGGGAAGCGCGGCCGGATGCGATGTGTCGATCGAATCTCGCGTCCCCATCCGGACCATCCGCGGGCTGTCCGACGTGGGCCACGTAATTGCCGAGCGTCCCGAATACGCCCAGGAGATGGGCCGCGGCCAAGCGGTCATGCATGATTCAAAAACCGGAACCAATTACGCCGCTTCCGATCCGCGGGCCGACGGAGCGGCTACGCCGGAACCCATTTAAGGGCTGGCATCACACTTCCTCAACGCGGCTTGGGTCCCGATGATGCTCCCGCGGCCCACTCAGTGGGACGGTCATGTCTCGCCGAGTTGGATCAGCACTTCTTTATACAGGTCAGGTCCGATCCGGATCAACTCGTCCAACGCGGGCTTAACCAAATCGATCAGGCTAGCCCGTTTCGCGCTGGCCGCGTGACCGAACAGGCAGGCAACTCTTACGCCCGCAGCCGTTGCGGTCCAACGCCACGCCTTTCATCCACGGAGCAAGAGGTCGGCAACGCTCAATTGCAAGCGATGGCTTCAGCCTAGCCGGCATCCAGGTTTTTCCGGTGTTCTTTAACGTGGTTAGGTCCTCCGCGATTCCTACGGTTGCCGCCTTCACTTCGTCGGGCGGATCGATCATACCTGTCAGAACAGCGCGCTGTAACAGCTGTGCATCATTACGACGTCAGCGGTTTTGAGAGGTCAGCGGTTTTGAGAGGTTGATGCTAGCGTCGTCCTTCGTGTCGTCCCAATCCAATACGGGGCAACGCTTGCACTTTGCGCTCGACGAACAACCCATGACGTAGTGACGTTCGTATATAAGCATGGACGATACTGACATCGGTTTTTTGAAACCCGACACCATAGCGCCACCATGAATTTTACGTAGCCTGTAAGTCAGTGAATTTGGGTGCGTTGTTTTGGTGAGCCGGGCGGGGCTCGAACCCGCGACCACCGCATTAAAAGTGCGATGCTCTACCAACTGAGCTACCGGCCCGGGAGCTGCTCAAGGAAGGTCTGCTCTCTCAACATAACATAGCCTGCAACAAAAGACGATCCGAGCGCGCACGTCGTGTCACAATGTCGCGACGTGGCACAATGTGGATTAATGCCCAATTCTATCGTTATAGTCGCAAATGGAGATTTGCGGCTGTCCGCCAACCGGAAGTGTTGGCCTGCGCAGGAACGTGTCGAGGCCGCGGTCATGGCGGCCATTCGGCGCTCCGGACGCGACGTCCAGCGGGCTCATTCCTACGATCCAGCCAAGCAGCACGGATTCATCGACAGCCAGAAGTATGGCATGCAGGTTTTCCGAAATATTCCGCCCACTGCGCCGCTGGTTGTGGTGGAGGCCGTCTGGCAATACACGCATCATCTGCTCCACGGATTGTACTCGCATCAAGGGCCTATCCTGACCGTCGCCAACTGGAGCGGCGAATGGCCTGGTCTGGTCGGCATGCTCAACCTCAATGGATCGCTGACCAAAGCCGGAGTTCGTTACGACACGCTGTGGAGCGTCGATTTCACCGACGATTTCTTTCTCCAGGGGCTCGATCGTTGGCTTAAGGGCGAGTCGGTCGGTCACAACACTTGCCATGTTCATCCACTAAAGGATTTAAAGCTGCCGGATGAGGCCGAGACGGCCGCGCACGAAGTGGCTGTTCATCTTCAGCGCAACAAAGCCATACTGGGGGTGTTCGATGAAGGTTGCATGGGTATGTACAACGCCATCATTCCCGATGAGCTGCTGCATCCCCTGGGCGTATTCAAGGAGCGGCTCAGCCAGTCGGCACTATACGCCGAGATGCAGCGCACTTCCGATCAAGAGGCCCGTGCGGTGCGCCAGTGGCTGGACGGAAAAGGCATGCGCTTCATCACCGGCGCCGATCCCGACACCGAGCTTACCGGCGATCAGATTCTTGAGCAGTGTAAAATGTACATCGCGGCCGTTCGAATTGCGGACGACTTTGGTTGCGACGCGATCGGCATTCAATATCAGCAGGGGCTCAAGGATCTGGCACCGGCCTCCGACTTAGCCGAAGGTTTGCTCAACAATGTGGATCGCCCCCCTGTCGTATCGCGCGACAATGGCGAACTGTATCCCGGCCGCGCGCTGCCGCACTTCAACGAAGTGGATGAATGCGCCGGTCTGGATGCACTGATCACCAATCGCATCTGGATTAAGCTCGGCTACGATCCGGAAACCACGCTCCATGATGTGCGCTATGGGGAAGATTATCAGGGCGAGTTCGTGTGGGTGTTCGAGATCAGCGGAGCCGCGCCGCCTGAGCACTTCATCGGCGGCTACGCGGGTACAGTCAGTGAGCGTCAACCGCCTATGTATTTCCGGCTTGGCGGCGGAACGTTGAAGGGCATCAGCAAGCCGGGCGAAATCGTGTGGAGCCGCGTCTTTGTCGAAGACGGCGAGCTGAAAGCCGACCTCGGCCGCGCCGGAGTTCGCGAGTTACCTCGTGAAGAGACCGAACGAAGATGGCACATTACCACTCCGCAGTGGCCCATCATGCACGCTGTCACTTACGGCATCTCACGCAATCAGATGATGGCCCGTCATAAGGCCAACCACATCCAGGTGGCATATGCACCCAATGCTGCGGCCGCGGACGAAGCCCTGGCCGTAAAGGCGGCCACCTTCCGCAACCTGGGGATGGAAGTAAGCATCTGCGGCAGCCACAACGGTCTCGTACAATAAACCAGAGCCAGGAGGACAGCAAAGCACCCATGAGGGTCGGAATCATCGGCACAGGAGCCATTTCACACAAGCACGCGCAAGTTTACGCCAAGATCGGTTACGAGTTGGTAGCCTGCACGGACATCAATGCGGAAAGTGGCCGCGACTTCGCCACCCGCTATGGCTGTCAGTTCGTCGCCACCTATGAAGAACTCTGCCGGCATCCGCGTGTTGACTTCGTCGACGTCTGTACCTTCCCGGATTTTCGTTTGCAGCCGCTCCAGATTTGCGCCCAAGAGAAAAAGCACGTGCAGGTCCAGAAGCCTATAGCGACCAACCTCGAAACAGCGCAGGCCATGATCGACACCGCTCGTGGCGCGGGTATCCAACTCGGCGTGGTGAGCCAGCACCGTTTTGACGATTCCACCCAGTTCGTACGGCGCGCGCTCGCCAGCGGACGGCTGGGCAAGCTTCTTCAGGCCGACGCCTACGTCAAGTGGTTTCGCACGGCCGCGTACTATTCGCGTCCCATTAAAGGAAGCTGGGCTGCCGAGGGTGGGGGCGCGCTGATTAATCAGGCCATTCACCAAGTGGACGTTCTGCTGTGGCTCGTGGGCGGTATTGCCGAAGTCTTCGGCTACTGGCAACTGGCGGCGTTTCACAAGATCGAGTCGGAAGACGTCATCGCGGCGGTGCTCAAATATTCTTCGGGCGCCACCGGCGTTATTCAAGCCTCCACCGCGTTCTGGCCCGGCTACACCGAGCGGCTGGAGATCCATGGCACCAAGGGAACCGCCATCATTTCGGGCGACAAGCTCACCACCTGGAATGTGGAAAACGATTCCGGCGAGCCGGCGCCAGTAGAGCGCGATGTTGCTTCCGGCGCCTCCGACCCTATGGCGATTTCGATGGCGCCCTTCGAGCGGCAGTTTCTCGATTTCGGTGAAGCCATCCGCACTGGAAGGAAGCCGGTCTCGTCAGGTGAAGATGGATACCGCGCGTTGCAGGCCGTAGTGTCCATTTACGAGTCCTGCCGGAAGGGAACGGCCGTGAGGCTCTAGCCTCAGACCATTTCCCAATGAAGGTTCGCATCCCCGCTTCTAGCGCCAACCTCGGTCCCGGCTTCGATGCCTTAGGGCTCGCGCTCGCGATTTATTTGACTTGCCGATTTGAGCGCGCCGGCGAATTGTCGATCAGTGCTACTGGCCGTGACGCCTTCCGGATTTCGACTGGCGAAGATAACCTAATCTGGCAGACCGCGCTCGCAGTGGCCAAAGATGTCGGCGAGACGCTGCCGCCGATTGCACTCGAGATCGAGAACGATATTCCCATCGGAAAAGGTTTGGGATCGAGCGCCGCCGCGCTCACTGCCGGCGTAGTTATTGCCGACCATCTGCTGGAACTGCACTGGAAAGCGCATCGCATTCTCAACGAAGCTGCTCAAATCGAGGGCCATCCGGATAACGTTGCGGCCTGCGTGTTGGGATCGATCGTGGCGGCCGCCATCGATGCCGGAGGCGTCGCACGCGCGGTGCGGCTGGAGCTGCCCGCCAGCTACGGGGTTGCCGTCGTCGTGCCGGATTTTGCCGTAGCGACGGCTCAAGCCCGCGCCGTGTTGCCGGACTGTTATTCTCGCGAAGACACCCTGTTCAATGTCCAACGCAGTGCTCTGCTGACAGCGGCGCTGGCCACCGGAACCACCACCGCATTTCCAACTGCCTTCGAGGATCGGCTGCACCAGCCCTATCGATACGCGCTCGTTCCAGGGCTCGAGGAAATCGTGAGGCTGCGAGCGCCGGGGTTACTCGGCTGCGCGCTAAGCGGCGCCGGTCCGTCGATCCTGGTGTTCTACGAGAGAGGTTCTGAAGAGGTCTGCGATCTGGTGCGGCAAATCTTCGCCGCTCACGGTCATCAATCCGAAACTCTCAGGGTCCAAATCGCCGAGCGCGGCTACGAATTGACTGCCTGAGGCTTTGCCTTACACACCCCGCCGATTTCCCCAGAGCCCTATGTGCAGGCGCGGGCTGAAACGAAAACCTTCCTGTTTGCAGATCTCCACTAGCCACCGGCCGCGCTCCGCCAACACAGCTTGGTCGATGCCCTCGGGCATCAGCAGCACATGCTCCTTCGACGCTCCGACCTCGTGTGCGACGGTACGCACCTCCTCCAAATCCGCCGGATCGGCAATGACAAACTTTAGCTGATAGGCATAGCGGCCGATCAACCGCTTCAAAACTTCCGGCTGATACCGCAGCCGCTCATGTTGAGCCGCCCACCTGCCGCCCTCTCGATCACGCGGAGCAGAATTGCCCAGCTTGGGGCTGATGCTCATCAGGTCGCACCTTACCTCGACATCCACAGTCCCGGCGGTCTCAATGGTCACGTGCTGGTCGAGACGCCGGGTCAATTCCTCCATCCCGGGTGCGATCATCGGCTCGCCACCAGTGATTACGACATGCGCTGCGCCATAGAGGCCCACCTCGTCGGCAATCGACTCAACAGATCGGTCCTCGCCCTCCGGATGCCACGACGTATAAGGTGTGTCGCACCACGCGCAGCGTAGGTTGCACCCGCTGGTGCGCACGAAGACCGACGGCACGCCGGCCAACATGCCTTCCCCTTGAACCGAATAAAAAATTTCAGCAATCTTCACTTGCGATATTCGAGAGGATCTTGCAGCTCTGCGTCGGCGAAGCCTTTCAGGCGCAGACGGCAGGAGTCGCACAACCCGCATGCGCGGCCGCGCTCATCGGGATCGTAACAACTGTGCGTCAGCCGTAAATCGACACCCAGTTCCTTTCCTAATTTAATAATCTCGCTTTTGGAGAGCTTGATCAGCGGCGTGTGAATCTGAATTCGTGTGCGGCCTTCTACTCCGGCCTTCGTCGCCAGATTTGCCATGCGCTCAAAAGCGTCGATGAATTCCGGACGGCAATCCGGATAGCCGGAGTAATCGATAGCATTCACCCCTATGAAGATGTCAGATGAGCCGAGCACTTCCGCCCAGGCCAGCGCCAGCGCCAGAAAGATGGTGTTGCGAGCTGGAACGTAAGTGACTGGAACGCCTTCGGCCACGCCCGTCTTCGGCACGTCGATCTCGCTGGTCAGCGCCGAGCCGCCGAAAACCCTCAAGTCTATCGGCACGATCAGATGCTTCGCCGCGCCCAGGCTTGCCGCCACCCTCGCCGCTGCCTGCAGTTCAATGCGATGCCGTTGCCCGTAATCGAAGCTCAGCGCGAAGCACTCGAAACGTGCGCGCCGCGCAAAGGCTAGAGTCGTGGCGGAATCCAAGCCGCCGCTTAAGAGACAAACTGCCGCTTTCGTAATCAACTTATCGTCATCAAGTCCTGCCGTTGCCCAGGGCAATGACGAAATAGGTCGCGGCGTCACTTCCGCTGTTGATTAGTCCGTGCAACTCGTTGGACGCTATATAGGCCACCGAGCCCGGCGTCAGCCGCGTGGTCTTACCGCTGATCGTCATATCCACCGTGCCGCCGCGCAGCATGAAAATCTCCTCGTGAACATGCCGGTGCGGCGCGTGCGGAGCCTGACCGGGGTCCAGCTCGGTCAGATGCAGTTCGATCGGAAATCCTGAATGGGTCTCACCGTTCAGAACAGCCCGCCCCCGGCTGGTCTTATTCACCTTCACCGGCAGATCTTCGTACTTGTAAACGCGGGCGGGAAGCATCTTCCCATCCTCCTGGGCTTGGGCCTTAGCCGCAGCCAATGCCGGTAGAAGAATCGCGAGGTCTCGGCGGGAATAATTCACGGGTTTCTCTCCTCGATTCAGTTTATCCCGTTCCAAAGAACAGATGGATTGGGTAACGTTGTTAAACTAGTAGTCGAAGTGCAGCGTTTCTACTTCGACCACAACGCGACTACGCCAGTATCTCCAGCGGTACTCGAAGTACTGCTTCCAGCGCTACTTGAAGTGTATGGAAACGCGTCCAGCATTCATCAGGACGGCCAGTTAGCCAAGCAAAAGTTGGATCTAGCCCGCCGCCAGACCGCCTCGCTCCTGCACTGCGATACCAAAGAAATCGTTTTCCTGAGCGGTGGAACTGAAGCCGACAACCTGGCAATTTTGGGCACGGTCCGCAGTCACCCTGCCGCTCGCAAGCACGTTATTACCACTACCATCGAGCACCCCGCCGTTTTGAATCCCTGCCGGGAGCTGGAGCGTGAAGGCGTCGACGTTACCTATGTTCCAGTAGGTTCCGATGGCGTGGTCGACCCAGCCGGCATCCGCCGAGCCCTGCGCCCGCAGACAGTCTTGATCTCCGTGATGCACGCCAACAACGAGATCGGAACGATCCAGCCCATCCAAGAGATTTCCCAAATCGCTCGCGAGGCCGGCGCACTGCTGCATGTCGATGGCGTTCAAGCGGCGGGAAAGATTTCCGTCGATGTTCGAGCGTTAGGCGTCGACCTGTATTCCATGAGCGGCCACAAGCTGTACGCGCCAAAAGGAATCGGCGCGCTCTACGTCAAGACCGGAACTCGCCTGTCTCCCATCCAATTCGGTGGCAAACATGAGCGTGAGCGGCGGCCCGGCACCGAAAATGTTCCCGGGGCCGTAGCCTTGGGTGCGGCGGCTGCGCGATCCATGGCCGGCCTCTCTGCTGAGTCCTCACGGCTAGCCGCCATGCGCGATCGTCTGGAGAATGGCATACTCTCACGCGTACCTTCCTCCGGCGTAAACGGGGCGCGTTCGCATCGCACGCCCAACACCACCAACGTCTACTTCGATGGCCTGGAAGGCGAGGCATTGGTAATCTCGCTGGACCTTAAAGGCTTCGCGGTGTCCAGCGGATCGGCCTGTTCCAGCGGAGCCGTCGAGCCATCGCACGTGTTAATCGCCATCGGACTGCCGCGTGAACGTGCGCGCGCCAGCCTCCGGTTCTCGCTCGGCCAGTCGAACAACGAAGAGCAAGTGGATGCGCTTATCTCAGCCATCGCCGAATCGGTCGCGCAATTGCGCAAGTTGTCTCCTACTTATACCGCCAGTGTCTGAAAATACCATTGCAGTTGCCATGTCGGGCGGAGTTGACAGCTCTGTTGTGGCAGGCTTGCTACATCGCCGCGGTCTAGCGATTGTCGGCCTGACCATGCAGCTCTGGAATCAGCGGCGTCTCCCGGAATTGACTCCTGTAGGCGGATCAACGGGCCGTTGCTGCTCGCTCGATGACGTCTACGACGCCCGTTATGTCGCGCAGCATCTCGGAATCCCATACTACGTCGTCAACTTCGAGCAGCGCTTCGAAGAGCAGGTGGTCAAGCCCTTCATCAACGAATATCTGGCCGGGCGCACGCCCATTCCCTGCACGCTGTGCAACAACTTCATCAAATTCGATCAGTTTCTCGACATGGCCGCCGGTGTAGGGGCCGAGATCATCGCTACTGGCCACTATGCGCGGATTTGCCGCGACGAATCGACCGGCCGTTATCAAGTACGCAAGAGTGTAGACGCCGCCAAGGACCAGACTTATTTTCTGTTCGGCTTGGAGCAGGAGCAGTTAGCGCGAACTCACTTTCCCTTGGGCGAATTCACCAAGCCGCAAGTGCGCGAGTTAGCGCGCGACCTCGGTCTGCCCGTGGCGGAAAAGCGGGATAGCCAGGAGATCTGCTTCGTCCCCAATGGCGATTATGCGTCTTTCATCGACGCCTATTTCCGGGAGCAGGGAATAGCGCCCGAGCAGACCAGCGGAGAGATCCTCGATCGCGAGGGCCACGTTCTAGGCGAGCACTCGGGAGTCCATCATTTCACCGTCGGTCAACGGCGAGGGCTGCGGATTGCCGCCGCCGAACCCCTGTACGTGATCGCGACCGAGCCGGCATCGCAGCGCGTGATTGTCGGACGCAACGATGAACTGTTGCGCGCGCGATTGGTCGCGACTGGAGTCAACTGGATTTCGATCCCGCCGATCGTCACGCCTGTGCGCGCCGAGGTCAAGATACGCAACAAGCACGCGGCGGCCCTGGCGACACTCTATCCGACCGACGATCTTGGGCGCCTCGAAGTCCGCTTCGATGAGCCGCAGCGCGCCGTCACACCCGGCCAAGGCGCCGTATTCTATGATGGCGATCTGATGCTCGGCGGAGGGTGGATAGAATAGCAGTCATCCAATATCTCTTAGCCAGGTTGGTTCTGTGGTCGCTCGCCCATTCGCCGCCCGCGCTGGGAACTTTTTACGGCAAGGTGCTGGATCTCGCCATGCCGAGGCTACGTCGGGTCGCCATGCGCAACCTCGAGCTGGCTTATCCCCAGAAAACGCTTGCCGAACGCAACGTAATCGCCGGTGAAGTCTTCCGCTCCATCGGCCGCTTGCTTTACGCATTCGCGCGCTTTCCCCAGATCAACGCCCAGAACATTTCCGACTGGATTCGTTACGAGGGACTGGAGCACTTTACCGAGGCGAAGAAGGCCGGCCGCGGCGTCCTGTTCGCAACCGCGCACCTCGGCAACTGGGAACTCAGTGCCTTTGCCCACGGATTGATGACGGAGCCGATGCACGTCGTCATCCGCCCGCTCGATAATCCCCACATCGATAGGCTGGTGGAACAGCAGCGCCAGCTTTCCGGCAATCGCTTGATCGAGAAGTGGGATGGAGCGCGAGCCATCCTGCGGGCTTTGCAGCAGAACGAAGCAGTCGGCATCCTCATCGATCAGAACACCTCACTGCAAGAGGGCGCTTTCGTCAATTTCTTCGGAGTCCCCGCCTGCGCCAATACGGCGTTTGCCAAGATCGCGTCGCGAACGGGGGCGGCCGTAATCCCTGGGTTCGCCCTGTGGTCCGGCGAAGAAAGCCGCTACGTCCTGCGCTTCTACCCGCCACTGGAAATGAGTGGCGACCCGGTCGAAGACACCCGCCGCCTGCATGCCGTACTAGAAGGCGTGATCCGCGAACAGCCCGGCCAATGGCTCTGGATTCATCGCCGCTGGAAAACACGCCCCGAAGGTGAACTACCGATCTATTGACCGGAATTATTTCGGCAGTTGACTTCCCGATGCCGCGGCCTGCTCCTCGGCCCGCGCGCCCTTCAGGATGCCGACCATTCCAATGTTCCCCTCATGACAGGCATATTCGTAGACCGGTTTTGGCGAGCGCTTCAACGGGATCATCAGGCTCCAGGGTTTCGTCCACGTCCCCGGATCATTAATCGTGATCTCGTATTGCAGGATATCCGGAGCACTGCGCGAGAAACGCTCGATCACGTGCAGCTGTTCGCTGGACACGCTCATGAAGCTTCTCGGTTTGTAGTTCGTCGTATCCACCACCAGCGTATCGCCCTCCCAGTGGCCGCGCGAATCTCCAAACCACTGCTGGACCGCGGGTGGAAGATGCGGACCCGCGTCGAGTGGAATTGCACGGGCATCGTGAATCATCTCCGTCATGACGACCACCGACTTGGGCGTCTGTACAACCTGATAGTAGCTTTGGTACCCCGCTACCATCTGCGGCGAGCCGTAGGTGATACAGCGTTCTTGCAACGCTCGATCTTCCGGCGTGGCGGCCGGACGCTGCCTCGCTGCTGCATTGGCCTCGCGTCTCTTTTGTCCCTCAGGTGTCATCGCGGGAAGACGCCCGTCCGGTGGGTCGTTAATGAGTGAGGTTCGATTATTCCAATCCCGCTCGTCGTTCCAAACCGAGCTGTAGTCGCCGGTCTCGCCGTCCACGCTCTTGAACCCCTTTTTCGTTCCCCTGACATTCGCTAGCACGGTTTCAAATAGGTTATCGCCGAATGCGGCGTCGCCATTGCCGCTGAACATCTCATGCGCCTTCTTCTTGAGCGCCGCCACTTCCTCATCGGTAAGGGATTCCCGCCCAGCCAATTCCTTGGGTCGCTCGAGCGGTGTGGCGTTGTTGTTAGCCCAGAAGCCCTGAAGGTCGGGATGTCCGTCGGCGGTTCGGGGTGGTGTCCAGGTCTGCTTATCGGCTTTGGCTTTAGCGAAGGCCGAGTTTGGCGCCACTTGTCCCTGCGCAAGCGAAAGAAGTGTGGTAAGTCCAACTACGAGACAGAGGCAACGATAGTTCATCTTCCCTCCCTGTACGTGCCAAGTATACGCCTTGTGGCCCAGGGTGTGGTAGGGTCAGCACAACTCCAGCCGCCTTCATGGCCACGACCGCACCGCCATCAATAAAGCCAACGCCAGACGTTCCACCGGCCCTTCGTACCGATGCCAAGCAGACAGAGCATTAACGCTCAGCGCCCTCCGCACACCCGGGGCGTACGCTTGACACGGATATATATCAAGTGATATATATATAAACTGATGGCGAGACAAGATCCCCAAGCGTTTCTACCACTGAAGACTAACTGGTTTCACATCCTGCTTTCGTTGGCGGCCGACGAGCAGCACGGCTACGGCATCATGCAAGAGGTGCTGGATCGGACCGGGGGCAAGGTCCACCTATGGCCCGCGACGCTGTATGGCACGCTTGCGCGCCTGATCGATGCCGACCTCATTGAAGAGTCAGAGGAGCGGCCTGCGGCTGAGCTGGACGACGCGCGGCGCCGCTACTACAAGCTGACCCGTCTCGGTCGGCAGGTGCTTGATCTTGAAAGCCAGCGCTTGGAAGAGCTGGTGAATGTGATGCGCGCCAAACGCAGACAGGTCAGGCGCCAGCAGGAGGCTTACGAATGACCACTCCAGTCGAACTTTGCTTGCGGTTTTATCGAACCCTCGCGCGATCCTTTCCACACGAGTTCCAGATGCTCTACGGCCAGGATCTGGAGCGGCTGGGCGAGGATGCAGCTCCTGAGATCTGGCGTCGTCACGGCGCTCGGGGGCTCGTTCGCTTAATCGCCGACATTGCCTTGCGCCTGCCCGCTGAATATCTGTCCGAACTTCGCGGCGACGTGAGATACGCCCTGCGCATGCTGGCGAAATCACCCGGATTCACTGCGGTAGGAGTAATCTCTCTCGCCCTCGGCATCGGAGTGTGTAGCCTATTCTTCAGCGAATTCAATGCTGTTCTATTTCATCCGCTGGCGGGTGTAAGCAATCCTGGCACTCTCTCGGCGCTGGACACGCTAGTACCTTATCCTTATTTCGAACGTTACCGCGACCAGCCGGGAGTCTCGGTAGCGGCCTTCGCTGGCCCGGTGCCGTTCAGCGTCGCTACTGAAGGTTCGAAAGTCGAAAAATCTGAGCGTATTTCTGGCGACTTGGTTTCGCCTGAGTACTTCGCGGTCTTAGGCATGAAACCCGAACTTGGCCGTCTCTTCCGAGCCGACACCGAAAAGCCTGGCACTCGCGCGGTGGTGGTTGTGAGCGAGCGTTTCTGGCAGACGCATTTGCACTCGAATCCTGACGCCATCGGCGCTACGCTGCGCGTTAATGGCCAGCCGGCGACCATCCTGGGAGTGGCGCCGAAGAATTTTTTCGGAGTGTGGCCGATGACGCGTGCGGACTTATTCGTGCCGGTCACGTCCGGCTCCTCGATTGCTCCCGAGCTGGCCGGTGATGCCCTTCAGCAACGGGATGTCGGCGTGTTTCGCGTCGTCATGCGTTTGGCCCACGGCGTAAAACCGTCGGTGGTCGAAGCATTTCTAGATGTTGTCACCCGTCACTTGGACGACGAGAAGCTCACTCGCAATCGGGATCACAACGGTCGTAAAATTCATCTCCTCTCTGTCAACGGCTATGTGCCCGTGCCTCCGGCCGAACGGGTCGTGGTTTTCACTTTTATAAGCGTCCTCTTGGGCCTAATACTCTCACTGGCCTGCACCAATCTGGCGAATTTGCTTCTGGCGCGTAGCAGCGAACGCCGCAAGGAGATCGCGATTCGTCTGTCGATAGGCGCCGGCCGGTTCCGTTTGCTGCGGCAGCTTCTAACGGAAAGCGTGATTTTGTCACTGGGAGGGGGCGTCGTGGGCTTCGTGTTTTCCTACTGGCTCGCGAGCGTCGTCTGGTCGAGAAAATTTCCGGTTCCCTTTCCACTGGACGCTAATTTTCGGCCGGACCTCACTGTGCTTGTGCTCGCGCTGGCGGTCGCCGTGCTCGCCGGCATCGCATTTGGTTTGGCACCCGCGCTTTACGTCACGCGCACCGACGTCTCCACGATACTGAAGGAGGGCTCTGTAACACCGCTCCGCGGTTACCGGCGTTTCGGGTTGCGGAATATATTAGTGGCCTATCAAGTGGCGGGTTCGTTGACGTTGCTGCTGATCACGGGCTTTATCGTCCTGGGCTTCGGAAAAACCGCGCGCATAGACCCGGGCTTCGAGACCTCCAACCTTACAATCTTTCAACTCGATCCTATACACGACGGCCGCTCGCAGAGTCAGATCGCAGCTCTGTACAAAGAACTCCCGGAGCGCTTATCCCGGCGCCCCACCGTGCGTGCGGTGACACTTGCGGAAGCCGCGCCCTTCGGCGAAATGATGGCCGTGCCCAACATTCACTTTTCCGCTCCCGGCCCGCGAGGTGAGGTCTTGCGGAACGGGATACGGCAGCGCATCGGTATCAAATACTTCGCGACGCTTGGAATCGCGCCAGTGCGTGGCCGCGAGTTTACGGACGGCGAGTTTACTGACGACGGAGAGTTTATTGACATGAATAAGAAGCCGGCCTCGGGCGCTATACCCGCCCTGGTCAATCAAACGGCAGCGCATGAATTCTTCGGCGGTGACGGCCCCTTGGACCGCACTATTCGCGACGATGAACACAGCTATAGGGTCATCGGCGTTGTTCACGACATCAAGTCCGGATTCATGATGGCGAAACCGGTTCCAACCGTGTTCGTTCCTATCACCGCCGGATCGTCACACGCCGGCCCAGCGCAGCAAGGCGCGACGCTCATCGTTCGCGGAGTCGTGGGCTTGGACACGATGGCCGACGTGCGCAATGCGATTGCATCGCTCGATCCTTCCCTCACCGTGTTCAACGTCGGCACCATAGACGAACGCTTGGACCAGTTCAATTCGATCGTCCAGTTGAGCGCCACGATTTACCTGGGCATCGGCATCTTTGGACTGATCCTGGCTTCCATCGGCCTAGCTGGCGTCACTGCCTACGCTGTCGCACGGCGACGCAAAGAGATAGGGATTCGAATGGCGCTCGGCGCGCAACGGAGCCAGGTGTTGCGGCTGGTGATGAAGGAAGGCGCCACGTTGGTGGCGATTGGATCGGCGCTAGGGTTCGCGGGCGCATCTCTGATTTCGCGTACTCTTTCCTCGTTTTCCAGCGAGCTTTCCGAAGTACTCGGCTCCAGCGTTCGCAATCCGCTGCTTCTTATTGGCGCCCCGCTGCTCCTCGCGAGCCTTGCAATGTTCGCCTGTTATTTACCAGCCCGCCGCTCGGCTCGGATTGATCCGCTGGCGGCGCTGCGCGACGAATAGAACAACGGCACGTTTCCGCCGCCCACGGCCGCAAATCGCCCGGCGGGGTTAAAATATGGACAGGTGGAACCCCAACCGCAAACTGAGTCCCGTCGTTTTGCGCCAATACTCGCGGATTTTGACCCGCTCGTCGCCGAGTGGTTCGCCACTCGTTTCGCCGGGCCCACCGAGCCTCAAATCCTCGGATGGCCCGAAATTCGAGCCGGCCGAGACGTCCTGATCTCCGCTCCCACCGGCTCCGGCAAGACGCTCGCGGCTTTCCTGATCTGCATCGATCGCTTGGTTCGCGCCGCCCGCGCCGGTCAGCTAGCCAACGAAACCGAGGTGGTCTATATCTCACCGCTGAAGGCGCTCAGCAACGACATCCACAAGAACCTGGAAATACCGCTAACCGAAATCTCCGAGCTAGCTGCGCGCCAAGGAATCCCGCTCGATCCCATCCGCACGGCCGTGCGCACCGGCGACACGCCCGCCTATGAGCGCCAGCAGATGGGTAAGCATCGGCCGCACATCCTGGTCACTACGCCCGAATCACTATACATCCTGCTGACCGCCGAAGGCTCTCGAAAAATGCTGCGGAACACTCGCACCGTGATCGTCGACGAGATTCACGCCGTCGCCGACGACAAGCGCGGCTCGCACCTGGCTCTCTCGCTGGCCCGCTTGGACGCACTCACCGGTGAAATTGGACACCGCTCCCAGCGCATCGGACTATCGGCCACGGTCAAGCCCATTCAGGAAGTTGCCGAGTTCTTGAGCCCGCATGCTCACATCATCAACATCGGCCATCGGCGCGCGATGGAACTGGCTGTCGAAGTCCCTCGCGACGAACTCGGTCCCGTGGCCAGCAATGAGATGTGGGGCGAAATCTACGATCGCCTGGCGCAGCTCATCCTAGCGCATCGCACTACCCTCGTTTTTGTCAACACAAGACGATTGGCCGAACGCGTAGCCCACGCGCTTGCTGAACGGCTGGGAGAAAATGTCGTTTTGCCGCATCACGGCAGCCTCTCTCGAACTCTCCGTCTGAACGCCGAGTCCCGTCTGAAAAACGGCGAGTTGCGCGCCGTCGTGGCCACTGCGTCTCTGGAGCTTGGCATCGACATAGGTACGGTCGATCTGGTCTGCCAGGTGGGGTCGCCTCGTTCCATCGCCGTAGCGCTGCAGCGCGTCGGCCGCTCCGGCCACTGGGTTGGGGCGCTGCCGAAAGGTCATTTCTTTGCCACCACGCGCGACGAGCTAATCGAATGCGCCGCCTTGGTTCGCGCCATTCGCTCCGGTGATCTGGATCGTCTGGAAATCCCAAACGCCCCGCTCGATATTCTCGCTCAGCAGATTGTCGCCGAAGCCGCGGCCCGCGACTGGCGCGAGGACGACCTGTTCGCTCTCGTCCGCAGCACCTACCCTTATCGCAACCTGCCGCGCAGTGAGTTCGATGCCATCGTGACGATGCTGGCCGATGGCATATCGACCCAACGCGGTCGCAGCGGAGCCTATCTGCATCGTGATCAGGTAAACGGACGAATCCGTGGCCGGCGCGGCGCGCGTCTCGCGGCCATCACCTCGGGCGGCGCGATTCCCGAAACCGCTAACTACGCCGTTATCGCCCAACCCGAAGAAAAAGTCGTCGGAACGCTGGATGAAGATTTCGCTGTCGAGAGCTTGGCCGGCGACGTCTTCCTTCTGGGTACGACTTCCTGGCGCATCAAACGGGTCGAGCCCGGCCGCGTCCGTGTCGAAGATGCTCATGGCGCTCCGCCTTCGGTCCCGTTCTGGAATGGAGAGGCCCCGGGCCGCACTTTTGAGCTTTCCCAAGCCGTTTCCGAAGTCCGCGAAGCGATCCACCGCGATCCCGACCAAGCGCTTTCATTCTTGATCGACCAGTGCGGTCTTGATGAAGCCGGCGCAAAGCAGGCACTCGTCTACATTCGTGCCGGCGCTGCCATGCTGGGCGCATTGCCCACGCAGCAACGCATCGTTGCCGAGCGGTTCTTCGACGAAGGCGGCGGCATGCAGTTGGTGATTCACGCTCCTTTCGGCTCGCGCATCAATCGTGCTTGGGGACTGGCGCTGCGTAAGCGCTTTTGCCGATCATTTAATTTCGAACTACAGGCCGCCGCCACTGATAACGGTATAAACATATCGCTCACCGAGCAGCATGCCTTCCCCCTCGAACTGGTTTTCGAGTTTTTGAAATCTCAATCTGTCGAAGACGTCCTTACCCAGGCCCTGCTCGACGCGCCCATGTTCACCGCCCGCTGGCGCTGGAACGCGTCGCGCGCCCTCGCTATTCTCCGATTCCGGGGCGGCCGCAAGGTTCCGCCACCTATCCAGCGCATGCGTTCCGAAGACCTGCTGGCATCTGTGTTCCCCGATCAAGTGGCGTGCGCGGAAAATCTGCCGGGTGAGATTCGCATTCCAGATCATCCTTTAGTCAAAGAAACACTCGACAACTGCCTGCACGAAGCCATGGACCTGGATGGCCTCAAGCGCATTCTGGGAGCGATGGAGTCGGGCGCCATTCAGAAAGTCGCTATCGATAACGCCGAGCCGTCGCCGTTCTCCCATGAAATCCTGAACGCGAATCCTTATGCTTACCTCGACGACGCCCCGCTAGAAGAACGCCGTGCTCGAGCGGTTCAGTTGCGTCGAACTCTTCGAACCGACGTCGCCGGCGGCGCGGGCATTCTCGATCCCGCTGCTATCGAGCAGGTCGCGGCCGAGTCCTGGCCGGACGTCCGCGATGCCGACGAATTGCATGACGCGATGCTCACCTTGATCCTACTTCCGCCCGCCGAGAATTGGGAGCCGTGGTTTACCGAACTCGTCGCCGCGGGCCGCGCCCAGCAGGTTGGGCGATTTTGGATCGCGACCGAGCGCCTGCATCTGAAAGACGACGCACTCGCGATCATGCGGGGCTGGATGGATTCGGTCGGCCCCATAACCGCAGCCTCGCTGGCGGATCGCCTTGGATTCCCGCGGGACGTCATCGATTCGACTCTGCTCCATCTCGAAACCGAAGGTCAGGTCATGCGCGGGCACTTCAACCCAAATTTCCTTTCGGATGAGATCCAATGGTGCAACCGGCGCATCCTCGCCCGCATCCATCGCCTCACTCTCGGCACGCTTCGCCGTGAAATCGAGCCCGTGACTGCGGCCCAATTCCAGCGATTCCTCGTGCGCTGGCAGCACCTGGTGCCAGGCAGCCGGCTTCACGGCGTCGACGGCACGCTCCAGATCATCAAACAGCTCCAAGGCTACGAAATCTCCGCGGCCGCTTGGGAGCCCGAAGTTCTCTCACGACGAGTTTCACGCTATGATCCCGAGTTTCTCGATCGCCTGTGTTTGTCAGGCGAGGTGATGTGGGCCAGGCTTTCGCCGCATCCGGCCTTCGAAGATCCCGAGCCGCGCCGCGTCCGCCCCACTCGCACCGCACCCATCGCCATCTTCCTGCGTGAAAGCGCCGAATGGCTCGAAACTGGCTCGCAGCAACCCACGCTGTCGCATGCCGCCGCTGAAGTGCTTACTCAAATTCGCGAGCGCGGAGCTTCCTTCTTCACCGATCTGGTCCGCTCCACCGGTCGTCTGGCGAGCGAAGTGGAGGACGGCCTGTGGGAACTGGTAGCCGCGGGCATCGTCACCGCTGACGGCTTCGAGAATCTACGATCGCTCGTCGACCCCAAGCGCCGACGCGGAGAAGGGCGGGGAAGGCATTCGCGGCCTCGCCACGCCGCCGGCCGTTGGGCGCTGGTCCGGCATGCTGCCAACCTAGCCACCACCGACGCTCGCGCCGCTGCCTTCGCCGATCAGCTTTTGCTCCGGTGGGGCGTGATCTTCCGCGACCTGCTGGCCCGTGAGACACTCGCTCCGCCATGGCGCGACCTGCTGCCTATCCTTCGCCGTAAGGAAGCCCAGGGCGAGATTCGCGGGGGCAGGTTTGTCTCCGGTTTCAGCGGCGAGCAATTCGCCCGCCCCGAAGCGCTCGATTTGTTGCGCGCCGTCCGGCGTTCCGAAACATCGGTCGATGAAAATGTTGTGATCCCGAACTCTGATCCCTTGAACCTGGCCGGCATCATACTGCCTGGTCCCCGCGTCAGCACGCTGCTCCGCACATTGGCGCCTCTTACAGCAACGTCAATGGATCCACATCGATTACCAGCGCCGTAGGATTCCATTTCCTCTCTTGCGTGAACCGCCGCAATTCCCGCAGCGTTTCGTTGAGCCGCTTGCGATCAATCGCCTTGACCAAAAGCTGGTAGCGAAACTCGCTCTTCAGCTTTGGAACAGGCGCCTCCGCCGGACCCAGGATCTTCAGGCCCTCCGGCGCCGGATCGAGCATTCGGCCCAGCTCGGTACTCATTTCCAGCGCGTCCTCTTGTTTCTGGCTACGCACCAGAACGTTTGCCAGCGCGGCGAAGGGAGGATACCGCATCAGCTTGCGGAACTGGATTTCCTTTTCATAAAACCCGTCGTAGTTTTGCTCGGACGCGTAACGGATCGCATAATGCTCGGGGTTGATGGTCTGGATCAGCACGATCCCCGGGAGGTTACCGCGCCCTGCTCGCCCGGCTGCCTGCGTCAGCAATTGAAATGTTCGCTCCGCGGCGCGAAAGTCCGGGAGCCCGAGTCCGACGTCGGCCGACACCACTCCGACTAGAGTTACGTTCGGAATATCGTGCCCTTTCGCGATCATCTGGGTGCCGACGAGGATGTCGGAATCGCCTTCACGAAAGGTGTGCAGAATAGTCTCGAAATGCCGCTTGCCGCTGACCGTGTCACGATCCATGCGAGCGATGCGCGCAGTCGGAAAGTCGCGATGCAGCTCTTCCTCGACTTTCTCAGAACCGGTGCCGATAAAGTTCAGGTACTCGCTGCCGCATTTCGGGCACACCGAAGGCACCTTCTGCGCGTAGTTGCAGTAATGGCACAGCATGCGGCGATCCCGCCGGTGATAGGTCAACGTGACTGCGCAGTTCACGCATTCCATCTTTTCCCCGCACGCGCGGCACGCTACAAAACTCGAGAAGCCGCGGCGATTGAGCAGCAGCATGGTCTGCTCGCCTTTCTCCAGCCGCTCGGCGATCATGTCAGCCAGCCGTCGCGAAAAGATCGCCAGCTTGCGCGTTTCGAGAAACTCCTGACGCATATCGATCACTTCGACGTCGGGCATCGGCCGCCTCTCGATCCGCTCGGGGAGCGTCAGAAGCGTGTACTTACCGCGTTGCACGTTGTAACGGCTTTCGAGGCTCGGCGTGGCTGAGCCGAGGATCGCCACCGCACCCGCGCCTTGTGCCCGCACAATCGCGACGTCCCGGCCGTTGTAGCGCGGCGTATCCTGTTGTTTGTAGCTCTGATCGTGCTCTTCATCGATCACCACCAGCCCGAGATTTCGTACCGGCGCGAATACGCCCGATCGCGTTCCCACGACGACTGTCGCGAGCCCGGCTCGGATTCTGCGCCACTGCTCGGCGCGCTCGGCGTCGTGAAAGGCGGAATGCAGGATCGCTACGCGGTCGCCGAAGCGGTGGAAAAAGTCTCCCGCCACCGCCGGTGTCAGCGCGATCTCCGGGACCAACAACAGCGCGCTCTTGCCCAGTGCCAGGCAAGCGTCGATTGACTTCAGATATACCTCGGTCTTTCCTGAGCCCGTGACACCCTGCAGTAAGAACGTCTGAAATTTGCCACTGCGCTGCGCCGCTTCGATTTGCTGGTAAGCCTCAAGCTGATGCGGATTTAGGGTACGTGGTGGAGCTTCGGTTGCGAACACACCAGTGGGCGACTCAGGCTCCAGTGCGATCAGCTTTCGGCGTGCCAGGGATCGAGCGGCCTGACTCGCGCCCGTCACTGATGCCTCCAGCTCCGCGAGATTGTGGGTGCCTGGATGTAATTCGAGAAACGCATGCAGCTCGCGCTCTCGCTTCGTTAGCTTTATATCGTCGGCCGATACCGCCAGCCAGGACGCGCGGAGCCGGGTGGCCGAGGCGCGCAAGGGATCGCGCTGAGCTTCGAGATTCTCAATTTCGATGAAGCCTTTCTTCTCAAGCGATCGGACGACGCGCGCGGCATTGGGCAGCTTCTTTTCGAGGTACAACGCCGAGAGCGGTCGGGCTTCGAGAAGCTGCAATACCTGGACAGCCGCGTCTTCTTCACTCGCTCCCAGCACCAATTGCCGAGCCGCATCGCGCCCCGAATCCGTGAGTGAATACAACTTGCTTTTGCGAACCTCGCCGCTCAACGGCGTCATCGAGCGCAAAACTTCGCCGAGCGGTGCGCAATAATACTGCGAGATCCAATCGCCCAGCGCAAGCAGCTCAGCGTCGAGCACCGGCTCTTCGTCGACCAGTCGCAGGACTTCTTTGAGCGCGCCCTCCGGCGGTTGGTCGTGGAGGGTGACGACCATGCCGGTTAGCTTCCTGGTGCCGAACGGAACCAAAACTCGGCATCCTGGCTGCACCCGATGCCGCAACGTTTCAGGTAGCCGGTAGGTGAAGCTCTGATCGAGCGGCACCGGCAGGCTGACGTCGCAATACTTCATGGAGCAGCTTTTCCATAGAACGCCTGTAGCGCCGGGTACAGCGATTTATAAACTGGATGGCCCGCGGCGTAAACCTGCGCCGCGTCCGGCTGCGGTGAAATGGAGTCGACTTCGCGAATTACGTTCCGGCAAACCTCTGGTACCGACGAGTAAGCGCCGGTTCCAACCAGCGCCAGGAGCGCCGCCCCGTAGGCCGAGCCCTCCTGAGTTTCGAGCGTTACTATCCGCTTGCCGAAAACATCGGCCAGCATCTGGCGCCAAAAAGCACTGCGAGCTCCACCGCCTGAAACCCGCACGGATTCCACATGCACGCCCATCTGCTCGATAATGTCCAGGCAATCTTTCTGGCTATACGACACGCCTTCGAGCAGGGAACGAATCATGTCGGCACGCTTATGCCTGGCGGTCAGTCCAATCCAGCCGCCTCGGGCCGTGGCATCGAGGTGCGGCGTTCGCTCACCCATCAGATAAGGAAGCCAGTAGAGGCCTTGCGATCCGGCAGGAGCTTGGGCCGCCTCGGCGGTCAGCGCCTCGTAATTGGTGGCCGGAGCGAATTGATTGCGGAACCATTGCAGGCTCAAACCCGCGCCCTGCGTGACCCCCATTACGTGCCAAGCGCCTTGGACGGCATGGCAAAAAGTATGCACGCGACCGGCCGGGTCGTAGCTGGGTTGCTCGCTATGCGCGAAAACGACGCCCGAGGTCCCCAGTGTGCAAGACACCACCCCCGGCGTCACGACGCCATTGCCTACGGCGCTGGCCGCCTGGTCGCCGCCGCCACCGACCACTGGTGTGCCGGCCGCCAGTCCTGTTTCGCGGGCGGCTGCTTCGGTGATTTTACCGGCTACCTCGCTCGACTCGTACACACGCGGAAGGATCCTGCGATCCAGTTCTAGCTTGTCGGCCAAATCCCAAGCCCAGCGCCGGTGGACGACATCGAACAGGGCCGTGCCTGAAGCGTCCGACACATCGCTCGCAAACTCGCCGGTGAGCTGAAACCGAATGTAATCTTTGGGCAACAGCATCCGCCGCACGCGTTCGAAGAGCCTCGGCTGGTTGTCGCGCACCCAGAGCAGCTTCGGAAGAGTGAAACCGGTCAACACCGGATTCGCGGTGGAGCGCAGCACCATCTCTTTGCCAGCGGTCTGATTGATCCAATCCACCTGCCGCTGGCTGCGCTGATCGCACCAGATGAGCGCGGGCCGGATCACACGGCCGGTTTCGTCTAGGACTACTAGGCCGTGCATCTGGCCGGACAATCCGACGCCGCGCACGTCCTGGCCGCTCACATTGGCCTGGCTCAAGACACCGCGAATCGCCTGGCCAGCCGCGTCCCACCAGTCTTCCGGCCGCTGCTCGGCCCAGCCTGGCCGCTCCATCCGCATGTCCTCGTGAGGGGCGGTGCAGGCATGCCGGACATGTCCGTTTTCGTCCACTAGTAGCACTCGCGTGCCACCAGTGCCAACGTCCAAGCCGAGCCAAAACGCCATGAAGCCGAATTGTAGCGCAGGCGGCCGTAGTACTCCGGTACTCTTTTCTGCTTTACAAACGAGTACAAATCCTGCAAAATTGTTTTTAATCGTGTAGGTTGGCCTGTCCTGAAACGACGCGGGTTTAAATGGCGTCTCTCAGACAGGGTTGA
Organism: Bryobacteraceae bacterium; assembly: GCA_035569875.1. Lineage (GTDB taxonomy): Bacteria > Acidobacteriota > Terriglobia > Bryobacterales > Bryobacteraceae > Palsa-89. The sequence continues at coordinate 2,123 of DATMMD010000160.1, read as the reverse complement.
AGTTTAGCGACCCTGTTGTCGATGAGAGTAAGGTGAGTAAACTCTATGGACATTGTGGGAGATCGCAAGTTCGTTGAGCTACCGGGAGAGAAGAAGCATGAGCTGCCTCCTCTGCTGGTTCGCACCAGTCCGAACGTAAAACGGCTGGATCGGGTAGTCGGCATGGCCAACGACCTGATCGATGCCGACGACATGATTCCCTTGCCGCCCATGGAAAGCCTGGGTCAGGACCAGGAAGTCGACCGGCGGAAGATGGATCTAGCCATCACCCTGGTCGACCAATATCTACACCTGGTCACGCAATGGCAATGGGGTGATAGCATTCTGGACTGGATCCGGCAGTGCGAAATCACATTCGGCACGCGCTTGGAGCTGCGGAATCTGTTGCGCCCCGACGTCTGGCCGCATGCCGGCCGTTCGAGCTTCGTTACTCTTTTGGAAGACAAAGCCACTCCCAACGAAGGGATCGAATTCGAGAAGGCGGTCGGTCTACGATTGACTTTTCGCCAACCGCCACCGATATCCTGTTTCTCGAACCAGTTTCTGTTCTACCTGAACGGCACCGTCGCGACCACGGCCTATCAGACCTGGGCGCACATGATGCCGGACCCGATTTCGTCGTTACCGCCTGAGCGGTTCACCTTCGACATCATCGACATGTCGCTGACTTAGGCGAAGTTCAGAACCCACTCACGGCGCGGGGCCTACGCGCTAACAAATCGATCTGCTCCGGCGCTTCCGGTTCCTCGCCGCTCGAAACCCCCAACTCACGCATCTTGCGCAAGGCCGGCACCAGCCGGGAATCCCACGATCCAACCGAGCGATTGTAAGCCTCTACTGTTTTTTCGAGTAACCGTCCTGTATCGGCATAGTGATCGCAAACCAATTGGACGCGATCGTAAAGCTCGGAGGCAACGCGCCGGATCTCCTCGGCGTTTTCGGCTAACTGCTCCTGGTTCCACCCGTAAGCTATGCCCTTCAGAACCGAGATCAGCGTGACCGGCGTCGCGATCACGACCTTGCGGGCCAGCGCTTCTTCGATTAGATCGGGATTACCTTCGAGCGCAGCGCTGAAGAAATGGTCACCGGGGAGAAAAAGCACCACCAATTCCGGCGCGGGCTGGAACTGGCTCCAGTACTGCTTGCCCGCGAGTTGACGGACATGCTCGCCCACCTGCTGGCTGTGACGCTGCAGGGCGGCTCGGCGCGAAGGCTCGTCGCTGCAGGCGGCGGCATCCAGATAAGCGGTAAGCGGAACCTTGGCGTCCACCACCAGGCATCGATCATTGGGGAGCCGCACGATCATATCTGGGCGAATGCGAACGCCGTCGCCTGCCTGCGTGGACTGTTCCAGGAAATCGCAGTTCTTGACCATGCCGGCGAGTTCCGCTACGCGCCGCAGTGTCACCTCGCCCCACCGTCCTCGGGCCTGCGGCGAGCGCAGGGCGGTCGAGAGAATTGTCGTCTCGCGGCTGAGAGACTGGAGTTGCTCTCCTAGACTCCCGTACGCCTTCTCCCGGGCGCGCTCCAGTTCGCGCACGTAGGTTTCCAAGCGTCCGAGCGAATCGCTGAGCGGCCGGACTACGCCTTCGATGGCGGTCTGTTTTTGCGCGAGCTCGCCCGTCATTTGAGCGCGGGCAGTTTCGAGAGTGCTTTGCGCGGCTTCGAGGAACGACGCCTGATTCGATCGCAGGGCAGAGTCGGCCAGCGCCTGGAAGGTGTGGTTGAGTTTGGACGTGGCGTCGTCGGCGAACTGCTTGGCTGTTTCAAGGCGAATCAGCCGGGCGCGCATCCACAGGCCGACTGTGAGGCCGCCGGCCAGAAGTCCAACGAAGAACGATACCCAAGTCACAAAGACTAGGATAAAGCATTTGGAACCTAAAATGTTCTATCAAACCATCCATGCGATCCAGGCCGCACCGAACAGGATGGTCAGCACGGCCAGGGGCGCGCCTACGCGGAAATATTGCCAGAATCCGATTCGGACTTTAGCGCGAGCCTGTTGAACCACGATCAAGTTAGCCACGGAGCCCAGCAGCGTAAGATTTCCGGCCAAGGTCGACGACATTGCGAGCGTGAGCCACGAGCGGGTGGGATTGGCGAGATGCCCAACTAGCGGCTTG
>DATMMD010000159.1:0-2099 GCA_035569875.1 Bryobacteraceae bacterium | reverse complement strand
ATGGATGATGGGCATCTCGAGGTCTTTACCGGATTTAGAGTGCAGCACTCGATTGCGCGCGGGCCGGCGAAAGGCGGCATCCGCTATGCGCCTGACGTCACGCTTGATGAAGTGCGCGCTCTCGCGAGTTGGATGACGTGGAAATGCGCCGTGGTCAACATTCCTTTCGGCGGCGCGAAGGGTGGAGTGATCTGCGATCCGCACAAGATGTCGATGGGCGAGATCGAGCGCATGACGCGGCGCTACACCTCGGAGCTGATTGAATTCATCGGGCCGGAAAAGGACGTGCCCGCTCCCGACGTCAACACCAACGAGCAAATCATGGCGTGGATGATGGATACCTACTCCATGCACATGCGGCAGACCGTTACAGCGGTCGTGACCGGGAAGCCGATCAACATTGGCGGTTCCCGCGGACGTCGCGAGGCTACTGGCCGGGGCGTGATGGTGGTGTGCGACGAGGCCATCAAGAAGCTCGGCTTATCGCGCGAGAGCAGCCGCGTGATTGTGCAGGGCTTCGGCAACGTGGGCTCGAATGCCGCCCACCTCATGCATCAGGCCGGGTACAAGGTGGTGGGCATCGCCGAAGTCGGCGGTGGGCTTTACAACAAGAACGGAATCGATTTGAACGCGCTGGTTGAATTTCGCCAGAAAAATGGAACCGTTCATGGCTTCCCAGAGGCGGAAGCGGCCGAAACCGCTGACCTGCTCACCACGGAGTGCGAAATCCTCATACCTGCCGCGACCGAGAACGTCATCACTTCCCGCAACGTCGATCGCGTGAAGTGCCGCATCCTGGCGGAAGGCGCAAATGGCCCCACTACTTCAGCGGCCGATGATGTCTTAACTGACAAGGGCGTTTTCGTCATTCCGGATATTCTGGCCAACGCCGGTGGCGTGACCACCTCTTACTTCGAATGGGTGCAAGACCGCCAGGGTTATTTCTGGAAAGAGTCTGTGGTCAACGAGCAACTGGAAGAGATCATGATCTCGTCGTTCGGGGATGTGGTCCGCTACGCTGAGACCCACAAGGTGAACAATCGCATCGCGGCTTATATGTTGGCCATTGATCGCGTGGCGTATACGATTCGTCAGCGCGGAATCTACGCTTAGGGCGACTGAACGGATTTTGCACGGTGGAGTGAACAGATTTTGGGCGGGCATGGCTTCAGCCGTGCCGTAACGATCCAAAGAAAAATTGGGGCTTTGGCCTTTGAGGTTCGCGCCCCACAGGAGGGTTCGATGAAACGAGTTGAAAGGAAGTTGATGGCGCAAATCGCGGTTTTGGTATTTGCGCTGTCGCTGGTGAGCACCTTTGGCGTTGCCCAGCAATATCCAAATGGCGAGCCCGGCTCAAAGCCCGAAGCCACTGCGACGCCAGATCAGATGGCGGAAGCCACCGCCGGCGACAAGCTGGACATCAATACGGCGACCGCTGATCAGCTCAAGGCTCTGCCTGGCATCGGGGACGCCTACTCGCAGAAGATCATCGCTGGCCGTCCCTATCGGACGAAGCTCGACTTAGTCCACAAAAAGATCATCTCGCAGGCGACTTACGACAAGATCAAGGATCAGATCATCGCCAAGCAGCCGAAGGCGGGAGCCATGGCGCCGGCTCCAAAATAAATCGAGTCCGCGGACTTCAATCCGGAAGTCCAATTGTGAACCTTCGTGTCTCAACCACGGCTTCCTGTGATTGCGTTCCCCTCCACCGTGGAGGATAATCAAACTGTCTTCCGGCCACTCTCCCGGAAACATTTGCTGAGCCGCGGTGAACCTGCCTAATTCCATCACGCTGATCCGCATCTGCAGTATTCCTCTGCTGATCTGGATCCTGTCTTCGAGTCAATTCAGCAGCGCGCACGGCGCCAAAGAACTACTTGCCTCGGCAATATTCATCGCGGCTTCGATGACCGACGGCATTGACGGATATCTGGCTCGCAAGCGCGGGCAGATCACGACCATGGGCATTCTGCTCGACCCCATGGCTGACAAGCTTCTGATTGCCGCCGCTTTCGTCACGCTGGTGCAGTTCAATCCCAGCCTAGTTCCGGCCTGGATCGCAGTGATCATCATTGGCCGCGAGTTTCTGGTGAGCG
>DATMMD010000158.1:0-8049 GCA_035569875.1 Bryobacteraceae bacterium | reverse complement strand
TGAACCCCTTGGGCATGATATTGAACATGTAGACAGTGGCGCCCAGGAGAGCGAACGCAACCAGAAGAGTGACGAATCGGTACTGGAGAACTCCGCGCAGGGAGCGGTCGTAGACTCGCGACATCGCGTCAAAGCCGCTTTCCAGAATGCGGTACATGCTGCCATGTTGCGCAATGGTTCTTTCATCGCGAAGCTCACGGCCAAAAGAAACAGCCCACCTACTCCTCTCAATGGAAGGAGCAACGACCGTTTCACACCGACTACTGCTTTATCCCGCGAGATTGGGCGCCGAATGTGCAATGCGTGGAGATTGGATCCTACGAGGAATGGAAAGGCCGTAGCGACCATCGTCCTCTGCTTGTCGAGCTTGGCTTACCCTAGCGCTTTCTTTCGCTCGTAAGCCCGCTCTCGAGCGCGAAAGGCAACTTCTATGGCCTTCCTGACGCGGTTCTCTCTGGTTTGCGGCCGAACCGCTTCCTCGATCCACAGAATGATGTGATTCTGTTTTCCAACAGGAAGCCCCGCAAAAGACTCTTGCAGATCGGCCTCCCTCAGGGCCACTGCAAGCTCAGAAGGCAGCGGAAACACCGGCGGCTTCTCGGGCACCAATAGGACAACGCGCACGCGGTCGCCGGGCCCGATTTCCAACTCATCGCGTGTGCGACCGTTAAGCTGAAGCCGGTGTCTTCCACCGCCCATGGGAACCAGGCTTGCCTGGATCTCCACCGTCCTAGCCAGTGTGGCCACGATCGGCACCGGACCGCGACGGCCGATGGCAGAGCTAATACGCTCGGGAATCTCGAGGACATACATAGGCGCGCCCCCGCGGAGCGTCACCAGAGGAACGGTGAATGCAAAGCGGCGCGGCATGCCGGATTCTAGCATCGCTGTATAAGCCAATGCTATGCTGAACAACGCGAGGCGTCTATGATAACCAGACAAATCCTGACGCATACGATTCTGCTCGCCACCAGCATTGGCGCGGCTGTCGCGCAGGACAAAGGCAAAATGGGCAGAGGCCCCGCCGGACCCGGTATGACGCTGACGAGCCCGGCGTTTGCCGATGGCGCGGAAATCCCAAGCAAATACACGCAGTCAGAGGCGAATCCGGTTTCGCCGAAACTGGAATGGACCAATGTTCCGGCCAACACGGTTAGCTTCGTTCTGATCATGCACGATCCGGATGTGGCGCTACAGAAGACCGTCAACGATCAACTACATTGGATGATGTTCAATATTCCTGGGACTCTGCGCGAGCTTCCCGAAGCGGTGCCGCAGGATCAGAAGCTGCCGGACGGGGCCGTGCAAGGCAAGAATGGCGGCGGGGTGATTGGCTATCGAGGGCCCGGCGCCCCGGCGGTTGGGCCTCATCATCACTACACCGTCGAGCTTTTTGCATTGGATACCAAGCTCGACATCCCGGACGATGCCAGTCGCGCCGACGTGCTGAAAGCGATGGATGGCCATATCCTCGCAAAAGCGGTGCTGGTGGGTCGCTTCCATCGATAGGAGGATCGAAAAATGCATCGACTAAAACTTCTGGGTACGAGCACACTTGTTGGTGTCTTCGCAATGGCCGCTGCCGCGCAGGCACAATCCCTTCTGGTGCTGAACAAAGAAGGGTCGGTGGCGATTATCGACCCCACCACGCAAAAGGTTCTGGGCCGCGCGCCCACCGGCGATGGCCCGCACGAAGTGGTCGCGACCACTGACGGCAAACTCGCGGTCGCGTCGAACTATGGATCGGGGCAAATGCCGGGCCACACGCTGTCAGTGATTGACATCGCAAGCCGGAAGGAAATACACCGCCTGGATATTTCGCCTCTATTGCGTCCGCACGGCCTCTTCTCGGTGGATGGGAAGGTGTACTTCACCGCGGAAGGCAGCAAAGCCATTGGCCGCTACGATCCGGCCACTAACCGGGTCGACTGGATGATGGGCACCGGGCAGGATGGCACTCACATGGTCGCGATGAGCAAAGACCGCAATACGATTTTCACGTCGAATATCGGATCTGGCACCATCTCGATTTTTGAACGCACAGGTTCCACTGGTGACTTTCGGCAGACTGTGATGCCGGTCGGCCACGGAGCGGAGGGCTTCGACGTGTCCCCGGACGAAAAACAACTGTGGGCCGCGAACGCGGGCGATGGAACCGTTTCGATCGTGGATATCGCCGGAAAGAAGGTCATTCAGACCTTCCCCGTAGATGCGAAGCGATCCAATCGCCTGAAGTTTACGCCCGACGGTAAGCGTGTTCTGATCTCGGATTTAACGAACGGCGGTCTCATCGTGGTCGATGTCGCCACGCGGAAAGAGGTGAAGCGTTTAACTCTGGGCCGCAGCGTCGCGGGTATTCTCGTCGTGCCTGACGGGTCGCGCGCTTATGTCGCCGCGACGAATGACAACTACGTCGCCGTGGTGGATCTTAAGAATCTTGAGGTGACCGGCCGCATTTCTACTGGCACGGGCCCGGACGGAATGGACTGGATCGCTAGCCGCTGACGGAATTCCGATCCTACTTCCGTAACATGACCTCGGTGGACTTGATAACCACCTCCACGCTGTCGCCTTTTTTAAGTTTCATCTCTTTTGCGCTTTGGCGAGTAATTACGCTCTCGATGGTGAACTTCCCGAGCTTGACGACCACGTGAGCCATGATGTCTCCCATGGTGATCTTTTCAATTTTCCCTTGCAGTTGATTCCTTGCCGAAAGAGCCATACACCAACGATACACCCTTGGCGGTAAAATCGTTGGAAGCGACAAAATCTGGAGGTATATTGTGAAATCCACTCATCGCCGAAACTTTCTCAAGCTTCCGCTCGCGGCCGCCGCGGCTCAGACCATCTCTAAGGCGCCGTTCGCCCGCGCGGCCACGCGCCTGGACGAATACGATCCGAACAACACCAAGGTCGCGACTATGGTTAACGCCCGCGCCGACGACAACCATTTTCTTTTCCTGAAACAGATCGGCGTGCAATGGGTGCATGTGCAGTTTCCGATTGAAACGAACTTCGACCTCATTAAGGACACGCAGGACCGGCTGGGGCGTTTCGGCATCAAGATTCACTGCGGTATCGTCGATCACTATCGCTCGCAAAAAATTCAGCTCGGTAAGCCAGGGCGCGATGAAGACATCGAAAAGTTCCAGACCTTCATTCGAGATCTGGGCCGCCTGGGCATCTACTCAACAAAAATAGATTTTCACCCCGGCAACACCTACACCACCAAGCAGATCGTAACCTCGCGTGGCTACAAGGTTCGCGAATATGACGTCAATGACTTTCACAAGGAGATTGACAAGCAGATGTTCGACCGGGTGTACACCGCCGACGACATGTGGGCTAACTACACCTACTTCATTAAAGCGGTGCTCCCGGTTGCCGAGAAAGCCGACGTACGGCTGGCGCTTCACCCCGACGATCCGCCGACTGCCGCATCGGCGATGATGAACGGCGTGGCGAAGCTTTTCGTCAACTATGACGGATACAAACGCGCCGATGACGTGGCCGGAAACAGCAAGTATTTCGGTTATACGTTTTGCGTCGGGACTTGGTCCGAAGGTGGAACTCAGATGGGAAAGGATGTATTCGGCATCATCGATGATTTCGGCCCGCGGAACAAGATTTCTTGCGTGCATTTCCGCAATGTCAGCTCCCCGCTGCCCCGTTTCCACGAGACTTTCCAGGACGATGGCTACCTGGACATGTATCAGGTGATGAAGGCCTTCCGGCGAGTAAAATGCACCGCCTCGCTGATCCCGGATCATTACCCGGGCATCGTCAATGACCCGGATCATCGCATCGCCGATACCTACAGCATCACTTATATGCGCGCTCTGCTGCGGCGCGCCAACGAAGAAGTCGGGTAGCAGGCCCCCGCTTACGATAAGATGATCGGATATGAAGTTCGCCCTGTTGTGCGTCGTGTCCCTGGTCGTGTCCATGGCGGCCGTGACCGAAACAAAAGTGAAGCTTCCGAACACCCGCGCCGACCTCGCTAGCGGCGAGAAGCTCTTCTCGGTCCACTGCGCGCTTTGCCACGGACCGAAAGGCGAGGGCGGACGCGGACCTATGTTGGCGCAACCAAAACTGTCTCACGCCCCGGACGATGCAGCGCTGCTCAAAGTAATCGAGGAGGGCATTCGCGGCACAGAAATGCCGGGCGCCGGCGCAATGTCCGACCATGAGATGCGCCAAACGGCTGCCTATGTGCGCTCGCTCGGCAAGGTTTCTCTGAAGCCCGTGCCTGGTAATCCCGCGCATGGCGCAGAAGTCTATCGCGGCAAAGGGAACTGTGGCGGGTGTCATTCGATCCACGGCGACGGCGGAGTCTCCGGGCCGGATCTGGCGGATATCGGCGCCCGGCGAAGCGCTGCATATCTGCGTGAATCGATCGTCGATCCGCAGGCGGCTGTGCCCGAGGGGTATCTGCTGACATCGTTGGTCACTAAGAACGGCCAGAACCTGACAGGTGTCCGCGTCAACGAGGATTCTTTCTCGATCCAGATCCGGGACGACTCCGGGCGTTCGTATTCATTCTGGAAAACCGACGTCGCGAAGGTCGACAAGCAGAGAGGGAAGTCGCCGATGCCGTCGTTTAAAGGTCAACTCTCTGATGACGAATTGACCGACCTGGTGGCCTACCTCGCGTCTCTTAAAGAGGAAAAATGAGAACTTTAGCGTCGCTGTTTGTACCTGTGCTGTTCGTACCTGCCGTTCTGCTCGCTCAGGTGAACGTACCCTACGAGCGCATACGGGATGCCGATAAGGAGCCGGGCAACTGGCTGACCTACTCGCGCGATTACAGCGGCCAGCGTTACTCGCCGCTCGATCAGATCAACGCCTCCAACGTCGCGAAGCTGCGGGTTGCCTGGGTACACCAGGTTAACGAACTGGATGGGTTTGAAACATCGCCCATCGTCGTCGATGGCACCATGTTTATCAGTGAGCCGCCCAATATGGTGAAAGCGCTCGACGCAGCCACGGGCCGAACGTTGTGGAGTTACCGCAAGGACATCCCCAGCGATCTACGGCTGTGCTGCGGGAAAGTGAACCGCGGTGTGGCCATTCTCGGCAACACGGTATATTACGGCAGCACGGACGCGCATCTGATCGCGCTGGATGCGCGCACGGGCGCCCTACGCTGGGACACCCCGATGGCCGACTACAAACTGGGCTACTCCAGTACCGGCGCGCCGCTGGCGGTAAAAGACAAAATCATCATCGGGATGGCCGGCGGCGAATATGGCGTCCGCGGATTCATCGACGGTTACGACGCCAAGACTGGTAAGCGGGCCTGGCGGTTCAATACCATTCCAGCCAAAGGCGAACCCGGCAACGAGACTTGGGACGGTGAAAGCTGGAAGACCGGTTCGGCGACAAGCTGGGTGACGGGCGTCTATGAACCGGACGCAAACACGCTCTATTGGGGCACGGGAAATCCAGGGCCGGACTGGAATGGAGACGTGCGAGGGGGCGACAACCTGTACTCCGATTCATTGATTGCGCTGGATCCCGATACGGGTTTGAAGAAGTGGCACTTCCAGTACACTCCGCACGACCAAAACGACTGGGACTCCACCCAGACTCCGATCCTGGCGAACGGAACGTACCAAGGACAACCTCGAAAAATGGTCGTGCTCGCGAATCGCAACGGCTTCTATTACGCGCTCGATCGCACTACCGGCAAGTTCATTGCGGGTCGACCGTATGTGAAACAAACCTGGGCGAGCGGCCTCGATGAATCGGGCCGGCCCATGCGGCTGCCGAACGCGGTTCCGTCCGTCGGGGGCACGCTCTTGTGGCCGAGTCTCGACGGTGGGTCCAACTGGTACAGCTCAACCTTCAGCCCCAAGACGAATTTATATTACGTCAACGCCAAGGAGCTGGGAGCCATTTATCACAAGGGCGATGCCGATTACAAGGCAGGCGCGCTGTTCAATGGCGGCGGCCAGCGGGACTACGACGGCGAGGAACCATACGGCGCGGTCCGCGCGCTGGAAGTCGCCACCGGCCAGTTGCGCTGGGAGTATAAGCTGCACTCGCCTTCTCACGCCGGCCTGATGTCGACCGCGGGTGGTCTCGTTTTTGGTTCCAACGCCACCTCTTTCTTTGCGCTCGACGCACAAAAGGGCGACCTACTGTGGCGATTCGAGGGCGGCGGCAACATCGACGCCAATCCGATCACCTTCATGAATAACGGCAGGCAGTACGTGGTCATTCCGTCCGGGCATGCGCTGTTTGTGTTCGGCTTGGATTAGGGGGACGGCAACTCCGCGGCACGGTGTTACGATGAAACGCGAGTGAAGCGGAAGAGAGGTGTGTCACAGTCGCGACGGCACCGGCTCCGGCACATCAATCGCGAACGGATGCGCGTGACTCGCCCTTATTCCGCCGCGTTTCTGGCGCTGGGTCTGTTAACACTGCTCACGTTTTCGAATTCTCTTTCGACCGGTTTCGCCCTTGATAACCAGACACTGCTTCTGGGAGATATGCGAATCCAGACCGCGACAGCCTCCAACGTCGCTCTCATTTTCCAACACACTAATCGGCGGCCGAACGGGGAGAGCGGTCTTTACCGGCCGTTCACTACGGCCCGAAGCCCTGGCCGAGGCCGTCCAGGCCCAAGCGATCGATCCGGCCAACACCGGCGTAAACAAGCTCCTCGCTGAGCTGCCGAAACTGTATCAGAGCGGCGTTGACTCGAAGGGCTGCGCCGTCGTCTCCGGACCGCACGGACCCCCTCTCAATCCCTCCTGCGAGATTGTGCGCCGGGATCTTTGCGAGGCGACGATTCGAGCGCACCTCCTGGATGTGCATCGCCGCCTCAGCTGTCCGAATTAGCGAGTTCTACTCTAGAACGAATACTTCAACCCAAGCTGCAACTGGCGCATCGGGATACCAAAAGCCAAGCCGGTGATGGTGCCAAAACCCTGGTGGGGATAGGTGGCCGGTTGGCCGGGAGTTTGCGCACCAGCCAGGATGTTCCCATTGGGCCCTCCCCAGTTCGGATGGTTCAGTAGGTTGAACGCTTCCGCACGGAACTGAAGCTGATGACCCTCCTTGTACGGCATGCGGAAGTTCTTGTGTATTTCGGCGTTGATGGTGTAAATTCCCGGCGCCGTCGCGGAGTCTCGTCCGACATTGCCGAAGAATCCCCTCGGTGCTTCGACGAAGGCAGCAGGGTTGTACCATCCGTTAGGAGTCTGGTTGGCGGCGGCTGAGCTGGTACCCGTCGCATTCGGCCGGTCGTATCCGGTTGTGGTGATGGAGTTGTCCACCCCGCCAATGGTGATGGTCTCCGGCACGCCGCTTTGGAGGATTAAGATCCCGCCGGCTTGCCAGCCGCCGATGATGGCATTGGCGAAGCCGTTGTCAATGTTCAGCAGCTTGCCCTTGCCGATGGGCAATTCATAGAGGGGGGCCACCACCAGGCGATGACGGGTGTCGAAGGAGGAGAGGCCACGCTCGCACCGCTGGCAATTGCTGTTCTGCGGAAACAGCGTGTCGTAACCCTGCACGCGAATGCCGCTGCTGTCATCGATCGATACGGCATGGGTATAGGCGGCGGTCATGCTGAAGCCCCCGCTGAAACGCTTAGTAGCTTTGAATGAGAAGGCGTTATATTCGCCGTTTGCAGAATCCTCCACTGACTGGATGAATCCATAGTCGAGGAACGGAGTACGCGAGACAGCGCTTCCTACCCCCCCGTTTGGAACTCCCTGGTTTTGATTGTAGAAGCCGGCCATGTGGCGGCTGAGGGACCCGAGATACCCGACTTCCACGGACCAGCTGTTACCAAACTGGCGCTGGATGTTGAGCAGGTACTGCATAGTAGAAGCCGTGTGGTGGAGAGGGTTGTCAGAGTAGGCGTAGGGCGCCGAGACATGTACCGTTGTGCCACCGGCGTTCGGAAAGGCGTTGGCATAGTTGGCGGGGGCGGTGATGTTTGAAAAGTTCCCATCCCATGGGGTGTTAGCGTTGTACGAGTTGCGGACGGCAAGATTGCGGGCCAGATCGAAGTACGGGGAATTGCCGTTGTCCTGG
>DATMMD010000157.1:0-2548 GCA_035569875.1 Bryobacteraceae bacterium | reverse complement strand
GCTCAGCGGCCACCAGGTGGTGAAATCGTTCGGCACCGAAGACATCGAATCGAACCGCTTTCAGATTGCCGCGAATCGCCTGAAATCGAGCAATCTCCGTTACGTGGCACAGCAGGCCCTTTCGTCGCCGTTGATCGAATTTTTCGCGGCGATCACCATCGTCGGGCTTTTGACTTATGCGCGCATCGAAATCAAGAACGGCGTTTTGACGGCCGGCGAATTCACCAGCTTCGTGATCGCGCTTCTTATGTTGTACGAGCCGGTCAAGCGGCTTACCGGCATTCACAATATCTTCCAGCAGGCGTTGGGCGCGTCGCAGAAAGTTTTCGAATACTTGGATGACAACCGGCAGATTAGCGATCGACCGGGCGCGGCCAAGCTAGCGAAATTCCAGCAGTCGATTCTACTGGATAATCTCAGCTTCCGGTATCCCAACGCCCCCCAAGGATTTTTGCTCGACGGCATACAGTTGGAGGTGCGGGCCGGCGAAGTGGTCGCGCTGGTGGGCCCAAGCGGTGGGGGCAAAACGACGCTGGTCAATCTAGTCCCGCGCTTTTACGACGTCACCTCCGGCGCGGTACGGATCGACGGCAAGGATGTGCGCGATCTGCAACTGGCGTCGCTGCGCGAAAAGATCGGCATGGTCGCACAGGAAACCTTCCTCTTTAACGACACGGTCGCGAACAACATCCGCTACGGCAAGCCCAAAGCCAAAGACGAAGAGATCCAGGCGGCCGCTCGTAGCGCGCTGGCCGACGAGTTCATCGAGCGGATGCCGGAGGGCTACGACACTATCATCGGAGAGCGCGGCGTGAAGCTGAGCGGAGGGCAGCGGCAGCGGCTGGCAATTGCGCGGGCCATGCTCAAGAACGCGCCCATTCTGATCCTGGACGAAGCCACTTCGCATCTCGACACCGAATCCGAGATCCTGGTGCAGCGCGCGCTCCAAACACTGATGAACAATCGCACCGTCATCGTAATCGCGCATCGGCTTTCCACTATCCGGCGGGCCGACAAGATCGTGGTTTTGGATCGGGGCCGCATCTCCGAGATCGGAACCCACGAAGAACTGGTCAATCATGGCGGAATCTACCAGCGCCTGCACGACCTCCAATTTCTGGAACCGGACCCACTCCTGAATTCATGACAGCACCCCTCCATTCATGAGAACACCCATCCGAAGCATGACCGGCTTTGCCCGGGTCCACAAAGCCACCGAGCAGGGCGAAATCACGGTAAACCTAAAGAGCGTCAACCATCGTGGTCTGGACCTGCACTTTCATCTGGAAGCGGATCTAGATCCGTTTGAAGGCGCCATGCGCGCGATGCTGAAGCGATCGGTCCATCGCGGCCACGTCGACATCCGTTGTACGCTGCTTCGTTCCGGCAACGGGGGTCCGGGCGGACTGAACGCTCCGCTGTTGCGGGCCTATCTGGCTGCATTCCGGCAAGCGGCGGCTGCCGAAGGGATCGCGTCGCAACCGGACTTGAATCAGGCGCTGCGCCTTCCGGGAATGTTCGGCTTCGCCGCCGATCCGGAGACGGATCCAAAGATCGAAGGCGAGTTGCTGGCATCGCTCGAAGAGGCGCTGGAAAGACTCAACCAGTTCCGATCGCGCGAAGGCGAAGAGCTGGCCGCGTTTATGCGCGAGCACAACCTGCTGCTGGCCGAGAGCGCGGAGCAAATGGAAAAGATCCGTTCGCGGGCGCAGCCGGCCTTCCAAAGCCGTTTGTCCGAAAAATTGCAGGAACTGCTGCACGCCACCACGCTGGATCCGCAGCGCATCGCGCAAGAAGCTGCTCTGCTGGCCGACCGCAGCGATATCGGAGAGGAGATCTCCCGCCTGCAGATCCACTCCAGGCAATTGAACGAGCTTCTGGATGCGGGCGGCGAGGTGGGCAAGAAGATCGACTTCCTGCTGCAGGAAATGAATCGCGAAACCAATACTGTTCTGTCGAAGACCAACGGCATCGGCGAATTGGGTCTGGGGATCACCGACCTAGCGCTGGCGGGGAAGGCTGCTATCGAGAAAATCCGCGAGCAGGCGCTGAATCTGGAATGATCAGCGTCTTCATCATCTCCGCCCCGTCGGGCTCGGGTAAATCCACGCTCGTGCATCGGCTGCTCGCGTCGGTCCCCGGGCTGGCTTTCTCCATCTCATACACCACACGTCCTCCGCGCCCCAGCGAAACCAACGGCGTCGACTATATTTTTATCTCGCGCGCCGAGTTCGAAGTTCGGCTGGCACGCGGCGAATTCCTCGAATATGCTGAGGTTTTTGGTAATTATTACGGCACTAACCGTAGCACCTTCGAAAAAGCCGTCCAGGAGGGCAAAGACCTGGTACTCGACATCGACGTGCAAGGTGCGAGACAATTGAAGGTAGCGATTCCGGAGGCGATCAGTATCTTTGTGCTTCCGCCATCTCGAGAAGTTCTCGAGCAACGGCTGCGTTCCCGGTCGCAGGACAGCGAAGAGGTGATTCGCCGGCGCCTGAAGGGTGCAGCCGAGGAAGTTCGCAATTATACGCAATACGATTATGTCCTG
>DATMMD010000156.1:0-2840 GCA_035569875.1 Bryobacteraceae bacterium | reverse complement strand
CGCTGACCGTCGCTGCCAAGTTTCGATCTGGGGCTGGCCTTCACCCTCCCAGTCAAATCAGTCTCGAACGAGAAAAGAATACTGCTTTCCGCCACCCGCCGCGACTCCTCCGCTCAGAACATTGGCCAGTTATAAAGGCCGACTCGGACATTGACGGTCCGCACGACGCTGATCTGGCACGGCGAAGTCAGCGGTCACCTGTCTTATCGGCGAGTCTGATTATGCTGCTTGGCTTCGTCAGCATCGCTGACATACTGGGTGAAACCTGGGCGTATAATGGCGCGTAGGAATTAGCATGACAATTGATCGGGCGCTGCGTTTCGGCCTTCTCGTGATAGCCTTTTCGGGAGCCGCGTGGGCGGAAATGTTTCAAGCCAACATTGTGACCGAGGACGGGTCACCATTGCCCACATCGCCACAAATCATTCCGTCGCTCAATATCGGGTTACAGAGTGAATGCCGGATCATCGATATTTTCGGCAGCGGTAGCGTGAATTACGTGGTGAATTACAGGAACCGGAGCTATGATGCGGCCACGGCCGATATGTGCTCGGTGACGATCCGTCTGAAGGGCTTTCAGCCCGTCCAGGCCACGTTGCGGAATCACGGCACGATCGTTTTAAAGCACATCGCTGGCTTGCACGAGGGGTCCACCGTGACGGCGACGTCGCTCAACGCGCCCGAGCCGGCCAAGAAGGCCTTCGGCAAGGGCGTTAATGCGATGGACGACGGGAAGCTTGATGCCGCGCAGAAGAATTTCGAAAAGGCCGTGGAAATTTATCCGCAATACGCGATGGCGTGGAGCGATTTGGGCGAGGTATTGCTGAGAGAGGCGAAACCCGGGGACGCGCGGGCGGCGATAGAAAAAGCTGTGTCGGCGGATCCGAAGTACATCAAGGCCTATGTGCAGTTGGCCATGCTGGACCTAAACGAAAAAAAAGTGGAGGATGCGGCGGCCATTGCAGGCCAGGCCGTGGCGATGAATCCGCTGGAATTTCCGCAGCTGTATTTCTACAACGCGGTGGCGAATTTCAATCTGAAGCATCTAGATGTGGCGGAGTTCAGCGCCAGGCGGGCGACGGAACTGGACACGGCGCATGAGATCCCGCGCGCAGAGCTTTTGCTGGGAAAGATCCTGGCGGCGAAGGGCGACCGGTCCGGCGCATTGGATCACATGCGCAAGTATCTGGAAATCGTACCGAAGGCGCAGGACGCCGCGCAGGTTCAGCGGGCGATCGATCAATTGCAACCGCCGGGCGATGCTAAGTGATTGCCGCTCCAATCGCAGACAGCAAGACTCCCGCCTCGACTGCCAGGTACCCCTTGTGTCGCGGGGTGAACTGGACTAGTATTCATTTGATTGAAAAGGAGATCGTATGGGTAAGATCAACCTTGGTCGCGTTATTCTCGGCGGAATCGCGGCCGGTATCGTGATCGACATTTTCGAAGGGGTTTTGAATGGCGTGTTGCTTGAAAAGCAGTGGGCTGACGCGATGACGGCCCTGGGAAAGTCTGGCACGATGTCCATCAATCAGATCCTGGCTTTCAACGTCTGGGGGCTGGTCACCGGAATCCTGATGGTCTGGCTATACGCGGCCATGCGACCACGGCTGGGCGCAGGTCCGAAAACAGCGGTGTGCGCCGGCCTGATGATTTGGGCGACGGCATATGTGCTCGCCAGCGCTGCTCCAGTATTTCTTCACCTCTTTCCTGTTGGTCTGATGGCGATCGGATTGGCAGTGGGCTTGGTGGAGACGATGGTCGCCGGAGTCGCCGGCGCCTACTTCTATAAGGAAGACGTAGTCGAGGCGATCAAATCATCTGCCGCGCGTGCCTAGACGGACTGTAGCACGCAAACTCTGTGATGCGTTCACACTTTTGCGAACGCCGATCGCCGGCTCATTCTCATCGACACTGGCTCACCACAAAGTCGGCCCGCATCCTCGATCCGTCGAGATGGCTCGCCGCTCATAACTGAGTGCGTTCGGCTTAATAACGCCGTACCAGCCTATCTTCTCACCACCTTCTATATGGCCTGCATTTGAAGGCGCACTGAAGGTGGACTTCCCTCAGGCGTCTCCCGCAGCACGAAAAGAAATTGCCGACCTGTGTCGCCAGCACCACATCTATCCTCTGGCCGAGAAACTCGAATCCTTGGAGGCTTACGACGAAGGGCGTGCTCTTGGCTACGAATACTTCCAGGGCTTTTCTTCGCGCGACCGACGATGATTAAGGGACGCGCTATCTCAGACGCACCCATTGCTGTTACTCCAGTTGCTCAAAGGGGTCAGCGCCAAACATGTGGACTCTCACATGTTTCAGGTGCCCGAGCTGTTAACTCTGCAAGCGATCCGCCTGGACGTGGCCAAACCGGACATTGACCCCCAGCTCGGCTCCTCGTAGCCGGATGCCGCCCATCCAGAAGTTGGGTTTTTCTGTGCTACTTTCGCGCGATTGCGATGGATTAGTAACGGGAAAACGCGCATGGGGACTTTGATGGCGGTACCCGTGGTCGCGTGGTCAGCATATTGGAAAGTTGGTGAGCCTTCAACGCCAGCAGGGCACCGACGACGCCCATCCCACTTGTTCCAAAAGTACCACCAGTCATTTGAATTCGGCTGCCTTGATGAAGCTAGTGTTGCGGCGTTGAGAGTCCGAGAATCTAAGCTGCTCCAAAAGTTTGACCTTCGGGAACGGTGGCCACACTCAGCATTGTCCGGCTAAACGGATCGAACTTCACGTGAGTGATCTCCCACAAAGCCATTTCGTCCAAGTGGATCGGCGAACCCTGGCGCGTTTCTCGTTCCTAATCCGCCCATTCGGGAGTAAGGACTTGATTC
>DATMMD010000155.1:0-29224 GCA_035569875.1 Bryobacteraceae bacterium | reverse complement strand
TCGTCCCAGCCTTCGGGAAGGATCTTCGAGCGCGACTCGCCGCACCATTCCGTGGACTTCGTAGCCCTTCGATAGCAGGAACTCGGCGAGATACGATCCGTCTTGACCGGTGATACCAGTGATGAGCGCTTTTCGGCCATTTATCCGTTTTTCCGACACAAAGGCGATTTTACCTCAAACCGACATGGCGACAGGCTAGGATGGGATTTACGAGACCATCGACTTCCGTCCGAGCCTCCCCCACTTCCGTTCGACGGCGCTGGCTCGGGTGCCTGCTCGCCGGCTGCATCATCGCGCTGGTGCTGGTCTCAACCTTCCGCTGGCAGGCCACACTCGCTGCTCTGAAACCTGGCTGGTCTCCTCCCACGCTCCCCAACCGGCTGACCTCATACTCGTCCTGGCCGGCGGCTTCTATGGGCCTGGAGTCTTAAAGGCGGCCGAGCTAGAAGACTAGGGCTACGCCCCGAGAGTATTGATTAGCGGCACGCCTTACCGGGCCCGGCCAGAGGATCAAGCCCGACCGGAGGGCGAATTCGCCATCGCCTTCCTCGCCAAGCAAGGTTATCGAACCGAATCATTAGAGAGCTTTGGACACGTCGCCCATTCAACGATCGAAGAAGCCATTACCCTGCGCCCCGAGCTCCAACCCCGCCGCGTCAAACGCGTTCTTCTCATAACCAGCGCCTCATTCGCGAAGAGCTTTGATCGTCTTTCAACTCGTCTTCCCAGGCATCGATTTCATCTCTGTCCCCGCTCCCGATTGCCACTACCACGCCGATCGATGGTGGAAGATGCGAGCTCGCGGAGGCTCTTCTTTTTCGGAATGGTGCAAGATCGTCGGCGCCCTACTGCTGGCCTACCCCGAATATCAGCTCCGCAAACGAACTCACGCCCCGGTGTTCAGCTCGGTGCCTCCAGCGCTTGGGTTCCCGGGATCGAGGGTGTTAACCTGAAACAGAATGTACGCAGTTGAGGACCAAAGCGGCAGGGCCACACTGCTATCGATTTTCGTGCCGTTATACAATGAGGCGGAATTCATCCAGGCTGTTCTGGAGCGGATTATTCGGGCCCCCCTTCCCGCTGGCCTTGAGCGAGAGATCATTGTGGTCGACGATGCCTCGACGGACGGCTCCGCGGAACTCGTCGACGAGTTCGCGCTCCGGCGCCCTGGGCTCATTCGGCTCATCCGAAGTCCAAAGAATCGTGGTAAAGGCGCGGCCATCCGCATAGCTATCGAGCACGCCAGGGGTGATTATTGTCTGATTCAGGATGCTGACCTGGAATACGATCCTCAGGAATATCAGTCGCTCCTGGGACCTCTCTTGGATGGCTCGGCCGACGTAGTTTATGGCTCTCGTTTTCTAAGCGCCGGCCGCCGGCGCGTCCTTTACTACTGGCACAGCGTCGCCAACCACGCGCTTACCACGCTCTGCAACATCATCTCCAATCTAAATCTGACGGATATGGAAACGTGCTACAAAGCTTTCCGCGCGCCGTTACTGAAAAGTATTCCCATCCGCAGTGATCGCTTTGGAATCGAACCGGAAATCACCATTAAACTCGCCAAGCGCCACGCGCGCATTTATGAAGTGCCCATCAGCTACAGCGGCCGCACTTATGACGAAGGTAAGAAGATCGGGCTCAAGGACGCATTTCAGGCCCTCTGGGTAATGCTCCGCTTTTGGTTCACAAGCGACCTCTACACCGACCCCGGCGCCGAGATATTGGATGCCTTTTCCGTGGCACCCCGCTTCAATAGCTGGATGGCGGATACCATCCGGCCCCATGTGAAGAGGCGAGTGCTGGAAATTGGGGCAGGCATCGGCAACCTGACACGGGTGCTGGCACGCGGCAGGCAGCGCTATATAGCCAGCGACATAGATGGCGAACACCTGGCCCGACTCGAAACTCGCCTACGTCACCATCCGAACGTCGAGACTCGCGCTTGCAATCTTTCGAAATCCGCCGATTTTGAGGCGCTCGCCGATGAAGTAGACACCGTAATTTGCCTGAATGTCTTGGAACACATCGAAGACGATCTTGGCGGACTCCGAAACATTTACGGGGCTCTCTCGCCCGGTGGCCGCGCTATTGTTCTGGTGCCGTGCGGACAGGAGATTTACGGCCAACTCGATGTAATCCTGGGTCACCACCGGCGGTATTCAGCTGCCCAATTGCGCAGTTGCTTCGAGCAAACTGGCTTTGAGATTGAGCGCATCTTGGAATTTAATCGCGTTTCACGCCCGGGCTGGTACATCACTGGCAAGCTTTTGCGGCGGTCGCGGATCAGCCGCTTTCAACTCCATATCTTTGACCGGTTGGTGTGGTTGTGGCGGCATATCGATCGCTTCCTTCCATGGAAACCAACATCGCTAATCGTCATTGCCACGAAGCCTCAGGCGCAGGTATCCGTACCAACACTGGCTCCTCGCACGCAGGAACAGTCAACCGTATCCACCAAATAAAGCCGTCCTAGCTACTGCTGAAAAACGGACTCGCGGTCGGATTAATGCCGACGTCGCCTTGTGCCAGGAGCCATGGCCCGCCAGCGCAGTGCCCGCGCTTGGTCGTTCGGCGCTCCGCGCCAGATGCTGCAGGGGCTTGATGAGCCGTGGTGCGAAGCCGTCCGCCAGGCGCGTTCCACCGAAGAAGGAACATGTGCAGTGCCAGCATCCGATTGCGGCAACGCGGTTGTGGCCCCGTCGCAACGCACGAGACCAAGCCCTTGGTCGCAATGACCGATGAGCCTGTAAACCCCGCACCGGTGACCGCGATGCCAATAACCCCGCTGGTGGCACCTACCGTCGGCGGGACGACTGTAGAAGGCGCGCCGGTTCGCTTTTACCAATTTGTTCACAGTCGTGTGCTGGGTAAATGGGATTAACGGCAGCTTTCCAGCCAACGCTCGGCGCCAGCGCGGCACCCAGATTGTCATGAAATGAGGCCACATCCGGATTCCGGCACGCCAGCTTGTTGTCCAATGTTCGGAAGCTCGCGGCAGGGTTCGTAACGTCGATGGTCTTGCGGGAGAGGATGCCAGCTATAAAACCCAGATATAAAACAAGGACTAATGCAGCGTGCATCATAACGTTGTGATCACCCTCTTCAGTTTGAAGCGAATCGCATCCTGGGTCTCGTTTCCGCTCGTAGTGGTGGACCCATCCAACCCGAACTTGAAAACAACATATTTCCTGCCGAACATCCCGTGGTCCCGAAGGTCGACAAAGTCGCGGTATTGGAAAGCAGCGTTGTTCCTTGCGCAATACAGAGGCAGTCCGCGCCGTGTTGAACGGCGGATCTAGACTTGCTCGCGCATACGCAATGCAAGCCGTCTGTAAATTCCAAACGATATACCAGTGGTCCCAACCGAGTTGAATGGAACCACCAGGTCATTGCCGGCAATCCTCCGGCAACAGGAATCGCCTCTGAACGCTTTGGCCCGTGGCGGTAATTGCACCTCTCCCTTCTTGCACGGTGCATGTTGAGGCGTTTCGAGGCAAGCGTAGTTAGAGAGCGGCTGGCGGCGTCCAATGCGCGAGGCAAGCACGTCTGAGCAATAACCAGATTTTTTTAGGTATAATAGATCGCATTTATTTCCATGTTTAGGCTCAATTCATGAATAGCCTCGTCCGCGTTGTAATCCGATATATACATTCCGCAAACGTTGCATGGGCGCGCCTCCTGGAAACTTCGCGACTTCGGACCTGGGGCACTGGGGCCGGTGTACTGTCGTTCGTATTCTTTACATCCGCGATGATGGCCAATGCGCAGTTTAAGACCGTCGGGCCCGCCCCTTATTCGCCAACGGTGGCCCATCAAAAGATCAGGACGTTGTTAGAAGGAATTGATCCAAATAATAGCCAGAAGACCATCGCGACGCTTTCCGGGTTGCTTTCCTGGTACAGAGATATTCTCGACGAAGAGCTGATCGCCGCCTGGCAAAGGGACACCAGAGCGAATGTGATGGAGGTAATGGAATCGCTGGCCGATTCGCGCGTGGCCTTGGCGATTGTCGAGTTCTCGTGGCGCGAAAGACGTCAAACGGCGTTCAATCTTACGTATGCGCCGATGCTCGGAAACCTGATGGCCCGCTTCCCGGAAAGCGCTAAACCCTTCCTCGACGATCTCCTATTTGTTTTACAGCCGCCCGATCTTTCACAGCCGGAGGCAGAGGCTGTCTGCAGGATTCTGCTGGACATGCCTGATATAGGAACGTGGAGACACAGTGCCCTGCAGATCCTACCTCGTTACCGCCGAGCAGCCGAAAGTCTTCTGCTTCAGGATCTTCATGGGGCCGACCAGGAAAAGAGTTATCGGGCTGAGCGCTGGCAAGTCGATCTCAAAATGGACTCGCTTGGTAATGGAAATGTGCAGCCAAGCCCCCGCAGAAGGTCGACGCCCTCCCTCTCCTCAGCACCAGGCGGCATTCCCCCGGATAACGAGCAGCCGGACACGCGCAGGAGGTCTACGCCCTCCCTGTCGTCGGCGCCCGGCGGCTCCCCGGGTAATCAGACAGAATCTGTCATTTTGATTCCGCGCGTGACTAATGACCGGCCACCTACGCCCGCGGCGACCAATTCCGCACCGGCGCTCCCACCGCTCCCTCCAACCCCTGTGCCTTTGGCTCCCCGGTCTCCTCCGCCGCCTTACAGCGGAGCGATGTCTGGCACGCTGGAGTCCAGCGGCGGCGCCATTCCGCAGAACGCCGAATATGTCTTCCGTGATCTGCCGCTGGCGAAAATGCGGTTGGACTATGACACAAAAACCTGGGACGCGCGCCTCGTGCCCGGCGAAGGACAGACGCAAAGATTGATCCTCAGAAACAAAAGCTCCGGCCCGCAGAAGCGCTGCGTCGTGCATTGGAGTGTAACTCAGTAAACCAGGAGACTGCTCATGAAAAGACCTTCGCTATTCTTCCTCTGGCAACTCTGCCTGCTGCTCGGTGCTACCGCCTTCGCGCAGGCGCCATCGTCTGCGCCTTCGGAGCCTCAAAGCATCACGCTCCCGATTGGTACGGAGATCGCGATTCGCACCATTGACCGCATCGACTCGAAAAAAGCCGACTTGAAAACAGAATATGCCGCGAACCTCGACGATCCCCTTATAGTCAACGGCGTGACGGTAGCGCCGGCGAATACCCGCGCCTTCTTACGAGTGACCGATGTACAGCGCGCGGGTTTTTCACGTCGCGCTTCCCTATCCATCTCCCTCGTCGCCGTGAACATCAACGGGCAGAGGGTCAACGTGGAAACGGACAAGGTTGATTCCAAAAGTGGCTCACAGGTCAAGAGGACTCTGACTGGCACCGCGGTCGGTGCGGGCACTGGTGCGGCGATTGGAGGCGTCCTCGGCGGAGGCGCAGGAGCCGGCATAGGAGCGGGAATCGGGGCTGCCGGGGGCGCTGTCGCAGGAAAGCTGATGGGAAAGGCCGTAGAAATTGCGCCGGAAACGCGGTTTACATACCGGCTAACGCAACCTCTAATGATTAATTATCAGGAGCCACCCGTCCGCCGAGATGAAACCGATCACGAATTGGATTCAAACTAAACAGGATTTATCTGCGAGTACCGCTCATACTCAGCCTCGTCGATGTCGGAAAGTGGCTGGACAGGGGTTGTAATCCAGCGCGGCAGCGCGTGAAATTTCAAAGTGTATAATTCTCCGCGGGGGGCTCTTGCGGCGGATTTTGAAACTCTTCGCCTGTGTAACGCTGTTCGTACTGGCCCCGCTGCATGCTCAACAAGTAACCATCCAACCGCGCATCAAACCGGGAGCGTCGAACGCTCCCGCTGACGTTGAAAATGAAAACAACCGCCACGGGCTCGTCGTCCGTCGCGAACTTGACGATTGATTGTGCTTCTTTATTGTCGAAGACGCGAAAGTTTTTCTGCTCCAGGTCACTGACGGTTCGGCCAAATTTGTCTGTGACAGTCATCGGCACCTGAACCAGACTTGTGTCGACGCGCAGCGTTGGCGACGGCTCGGTATCCGCCCGCGAACCGGAGGTCCCTTTGCATAGGTGGCAGGCCGCAGCAGCAGCGCAGGCTGGCCGCACGCGAGTTTTTCAAGAACGCCGCACAGACGACGAGTCCTTCCTGGTGGAGTTTCAGAGCACCCCAACGCTGGTGGCGCCACACACCAAGAACGACAAAATGCACTCTTCGACGCAGTCTACCTGGCCGCCGACCAAATCAAGAAGTCCAAGCTGAACAAAAAGGCTACGATCCTGGTGTCAGATGGCGGAGAGAACCATAACCGCTACAATCTCTCTCAGTTGCAGAACGTTTGTAAGGCTCTATGTTGGCGGGGCTAGCACGGGGGAAGGCCACGTTTCAATTTTTTTGCTTCTTCACCTTATAGCTACCAAACTTGACCTTAGACCCCTTCTTCAGCTTGGCTTTCTTGACTGGGTGGGTGTGATAGGGTTTGGGGTGGGTATTGGTTGTCTTGGCGGCGGCCAGCGGCGCCAGTAACACGATGCTAAAGCAAAGCAGAATCAGCTTTCGGACAAACATAGATGACTGCTCCTTATTATACTTCGGCTGCGCGGGCAAGGTTCTTTAGCGCCCGGAAACTGAACATTTAGAATGTGATGGTCAGCTTTCCGACCCCATCGGCGTATTGCTCGCACAACTCGAACGCCGGCTGGATGTCGGCCAGCGGCCGCGTGTGGGTAAAGATGGGCGCAAATAACTTGGAATGGGCGGCCAACAAGCGCAGCGCAGTTTCAGAATCGTGATTCGAGCGGCGTACGCTGTAAAATGCCAGTTCCTTCCGGCGCAGAATGTGCAGTGCCAGCCGGATGTAGTCGTCTGATGGAATGCCGGTCACAACCACGCGCCCAGCGTGACAGGCGGCTTGTATGCACTGATTAATACTGTCGGCTTTCCCGGCGCAGTCGATCGCAATATCCACTCCTCGGTTGGCAGTGTCGCGGAGAATCTCGCGCGCCGGCTCGGCAGCCCCAGGATTTATCACAGCCTCGGCGCCCAGAACACGGGCCAAATCGCGTCGATGAGCGACAGGTTCGACAGTCCAAATGCGGGTGACACCGGATAACTTTAGCACCGCAATGGTCAGCAGGCCGATGGGGCCCGCTCCAAAGACAACCGCCGTCTCGCCTGGCCGGGGTGCCGCGAATTGCATGGAGTGCAAAATCACAGCCAGTGGCTCCGCCAGTGCGCCTTCCTGATCGCTCAAGTGGGCGGGCAAAGGCAGAAGATTGTGCGCGGGCAGGTTCACGAACTCACGGAAGAATCCGGGTTCATCGGGCTGGCTTAAGAAACGCAGGTTGGCGCAGACGTTGTGATGACCGGTCATGCAGAATTCGCAGTGATAGCAATACAGCGCGGGTTCGAGCACCGCGCGATCGCCCGTCGACCAGCCGGAAACACCGGCGCCCGTTTTGCGCACGACTCCCGCAGGCTCGTGGCCGAGGACCATAGGATAAACGCAGCGCGCCTCGCCGATACCGCCATCGGAAAAATAATGTAGGTCAGAGCCACATATGCCGACTGCTTTCACCGCTACCTGAATCTGGCCTGGGGCGGGATCGGGAATGTGAGGCGCGTCGGCGAGACGAAACTGCCGGGGATTCGATAGTTCAGCGACCAGCATTCGCGGGAATTGTGACCGGGAGGCGGCTACTCGGGCTTCTTGAAGAGATTATCGAAGGCAGCGCGGGCGTCGGTAGGCGACCGTGGCGTTTGCTGGACAGAGTTGGAGTGGTGGTTATTGGAAGGTGCAGCATCGCGGGCAACCGTGACGCGTGGCGAGAAGAGTTCACATTCGTTGGCGGCATCTTTCACCGCGATACGCACCGGGATCGGCTTCAGGCACTGGAAGCGAGTGGAAGGCTCGAAGTGCGCGCATTGCTTACAACAGTGCAGCGCGACGCCGCATTTGGGACACTTGCCCTTCCAATCGATGTCCGATTGCAGAGCCGTGGAGCAGTTGAAACAGCGGGCTGCCACAACGTTCTGCAGTAATCGAGGCAGGCGTGGGCCAGTCACATCGATGGGCGGGCGCGGTCCGGATGGTTTGGATTTGTCTAAAGGCCGGCGGTCCCTGGATTCCCTGTCGGTATCCATATAACCGCGTTGTTTGTATTTACGGTCGTCGTCCATGTGTCGAGTCGACTCCTGGAATTCTGGCTGTCGCAACACTGCCTACTGGGGCGGTGTCAGCTTAGGTTCATACCTGGCCAATCTGTAGGATCAATCGGAGGATTGCTGCGGAGCCGGCGAGGCTACACGGTGAAGCAAAATCCCGCTCACGCCTAACTAATATGTACCACGAAACGATCCAGGAAGCCACTAATATCTATCTGGAAACCACGTTATCTGGCCGGCTTCCGCTACAGTTCGGTGAACATCGGTAAATTTACTAAGCTAAACGTCAATTACTGCCGCTCCACTTCAATAGTGCATTACAGGGCCGTGTCAAAGGATCATCGTAATGATTAGGGCTAATTCGAAGCGAGTACCCTAACCTGCCGGTCTGATGGGGCACGAACTCCTTAAGGAAGACGTAAGCGTCGCCCTGTTGTTCCACCGCCGGAAGGCTCATCACTTGCGTTTCTTCCAAGTTGCCGTTTGCGCCTACCCGGCCGATCACAGCCTCTACCCGCACATCCTTGGGCGAAAGCCCAGCCAGATTCACAACAGCGCGCATGGGAATGGGACGGCCAGTCAATACCGAGACATCCGGGGCGGATCCGATCTCCAGGAAACTAACATTATCCCACACCTTCTCCACCTGGTCGTTCCATTTCGAACGCCCGCGGGCCGGCTGGAAACTGTCCTTCGACATCTCCAGGAAAGCCTGGTGAGCTGGCTCGTAGAGTTGTGACATGTACTCGCCGACCATCCGCAGGGAGTTGAACTGAGGGCTGAGATGCATCAGCGATTGCTTTACGCGACGCATCCAGTCGACCGGGACGCCTTCTTCACGCTCCTGGTAGTACATCGGCACAATCTCGTTTTCCAGTATGGAGTAGATGGCGCGAACGTGAACTTCGTCCTGGTCCTCGGAATAGGCTTCGCGGTCGCCAATGGCCCAACCGCCTGAGATTTCATAGGCTTCGTCGAACCACCCGTCCAAAATACTCAGGTTCAGGATGCCATTGATACCGGCCTTCATGCCGCTGGTGCCGCAGGCCTCCTCGCCCCGGCGGGGTGTATTCAGCCAGAGGTCCACGCCCTGAATCAGCTCGCGGGCCACTTCGATGCCGTAGTCCTCCACAAAGATGATGTGTTTGGATATCTCCGGGGTGCGCGAAAGTTGCACAATTTCACGGATCAGAGTCTTGCCGGGCAGATCCTTGGGGTGCGCTTTTCCGGCGATCACGATTTGGACCGGCCGCTCCTTGTTGGTCAGCAGACGCTTGAGCCGGTCGACATCGCGGAACAGGAGCGTAGCGCGCTTGTAGGTGGCAAACCGGCGCGCGAAACCGATGGTCAAAGTATCCGGCTCGAGCACGTCTGAGAGCCGGCGCTGTTCAGCGGCGGACGCTTTCCGGCCCATGGCCGCAGCCACTACGCGTTCGCGGACGAAGTTTACCAGGTTGCGCTTCCGCCGGCGGTGGGCTTCCCACAGCTCCGGATTTGGAATATCCTCCACCAGATCCCAGATTCTGGGATCGGAGTAACGCTCCCGCCAATCCGGCTGCAGATACTGATCGTAGAGCAGTGCGAGATCGCCGTTCAGCCAGGTAAACAGATGGACGCCATTGGTGACGGACGTAATAGGCACTTCCCAGACGGGCAGCTTGGGCCACAATTCCTGCCACATTTCCTGGGAAACCTGCCGATGCAGGCAGCTTACGGCATTGCGGAACGACGAGGTTTTGATGGCCGCGATCGCCATCGAGAATGGTTCCTGATGGTTTTCCGAAAGGAACCTACCCAAGGCAAGAAATTTGTCGAAAGGAATTCCACTTTCGCGACAATACTCGCCGAAGAATTCGTACAACATGCCGGGGTCGAAGAGGTCAATGCCAGCCGGAACGGAGGTATGCGTAGTGAAAACGTTGTTGGAGCGGCAGGCTTCAAATGCCTCATCGAAACCAAGGCCCTGTTCTTCTATCAGAAGGCGCATCCGTTCGACGGCCAGGAACGCCGAGTGCCCTTCGTTCATGTGCCAGACGGTGGGTTTCAGGTTGAGTCGATGCAGCGCGCGCAAGCCGCCGATTCCCAGTACGATTTCCTGGCGGATGCGCGTTACGATATCGCCGCCGTACAACTGCGCGGTGATGTCACGGTGCTCAGCGTGATCATTTTCTGTAATGTTGGTATCCAGCAGGTACAGCTTCACGCGACCGACATGGATGTGCCAAACCTTGATAAAAACGACGCCGGTCGGAAGCTTGACCTGGACAATTAGATCCCGGTCCTGCTCGTCGCGGACCGGACGCACTGGTAGTGTGTAGAAATCGTTGACCGGATTTCGCTCCTGCTGCCAGCCATCGGGATTAAGCGACTGCTGGAGATAGCCTTTTTGGTACAGCAGACCGACAGCGACCAGTGGAATTCCCCCGTCGCTAGCGGCCTTCAAATGATCGCCGGAGAGGACGCCCAGGCCTCCGCCGTAGATGGGCATGCATTCGACCATGCCGTACTCCATGGAAAAGTAGGCGATCAGTCGGCCCTCGCTGGATTCCGAACGTTCGACGTAAGTGGTGAAGCGTTCACAGGCGCGGCGGTAGGCGGCCAGAAACCGGGGGTCGGCGGCAGCCCGTTCGAGCGTAGCCTGCGGGACGCGTCCTAGCATAAGCACTGGGTTATGACCACAGGCTTTCCAGAGCACGGGGTCGAGCCGCCGGAACAACGAGCGGATATTGTGATCCCAGCTCCAGAGGAGGTTGTAGGCGAGATCACTCATCCGAGAAAGAGCTGGCGGGAGCGCCGGACGGACGAGGAACTCCTTAACCGGTTGAATCTGAAAGGGCATGAACTATTTATGTGACAACCAAATATACCACTAGGTGGGGGAAAGCCCTACTTTACTGACGTTCTAAGGGTACTAGTCTAGCTCAAAATGAGTGGCTTACCCCTCATTAATTTCTCTTTAGGGTGAGCGCGGCCTATGCGCTAAACGACCGCGATGGCCTCGATCTCCACCAGGAATTCAGGTGAAAATAGGCCGCGAACGACCACAACCGTAGCCACCGGCGGGTTCGCAGTATCGACGTATTTATCCCGCACCGCACGATAAGCGAAAAATTGAGACCGGTCCACGCTGTCTACGATGTAGTAGTTCAGTTTGACGACATTCTTGAAGCTTGCGCCCGCAGCTTCGAGCGCCGTCTTCAGGTTTACGAATACCTGCTGAAGCTGGGCGCTATAGTCGCCCTTGCCGACAATGTTCCCGGAGGCATCCATGGCCACTTGGCCGGCGATGTAGATGATCTTTCCGCCGCTAATCTCGGCTAGATGAGAATAGCCTACAGGCTTGGGCAGTTGCGGCGGACTGAATACCCGAAATTTCGACTCGTCAGGCATATGGGCCAGTTTACTGGGTGACGCTGATCGTCGCCGGATTGCTGGTTTCGCTGCCGATAGTCACGATCAGTGGATAATTGCCGGTCGGCAAATCGGAAGGCACGACGATGTTCATCTGGACGAGCCCCACGAAACCGGGCGCCAAGCCCGCGAATGAGACTTGGGCGGTAGAGGATCCAATGGTGGCACTCGACGCCGAGTTCAAATAGACCAAGGTATTGGACGGCGCCGCCGCTCCATCCGCAACCGCCGGGCTGACTGTGCCAGAACCACTCAGGTAGGCCATGATCGTGCTCCCTGCCTTTGCGGGATTGCTCGGCCCGTTGAGCGTGTAATCCGAATTCTGAACAATCGCCTGACCGGAACTCGAGGAGAAGAGTCCCGGAGCCGCTCCAAGAACATTAACGGTTACCGCGTTACTCGCGCCTCCATTGACAGCTACCGAAACTGTCGCGGGACCTAATGCCGTCTCCCAGGGCACCTGAAAATTCACTTGGGTCGATGTGACGTAAAGGACCGGAGCGAGCTGCCCGTTGACGTTGACCGAGACTCCTTGAACACTGGTCGGCAGAGGGGTTTGGGCCCCGGCGTTTGTGAGCGCGAAATTGCTGCCGAAGACCGTCGCTAAAGCGCCGGGCGAAATCTGAGTCGCGAAGCTGGCCGCGTTGACGACACCGTTGGTCGAAACGATCGGAAGAGTGCCTTGGAGTTCACGTACAACAGCATTGACGGTATCCGCGATATAGACGTTGCCGGTTGAATCCACCGCGACTCCATGAGGAAAATGCAAGGCCGCTTGCGTTGCCGGGCCGCCGTCGCCGGAGAAGAAAAGGGCGCCATTACCTGCAATGGTGGTGATGATTCCAGCCGGCGTCAATTTCCGGATGCGGCAATTGAAGGTGTCGGCGATGTAAACATTGCCGCTCGAATCCACGGCCAGGCCCATGGGATCATACAAGGCAGCGTTGGGGCCAGGGCCATTATCTCCGCTGAACTGGCCGTAGCCGTTGCCCGCGATGGTCGTATAGACTCCATTTGAATACTTAACGATGCGCCGGCCCTGCGTGTCGGCGACATAGATGTTCCCGGATGAGTCGGCCGCGACTGCGTCGGGCTGGGTGAAGCCCTCCGCATAGGTGACGATGTTCCCGTTGTAAACCTGACGAATCACATTATTGCCGGTATCGGCGATGTAGACATTGCCTGCCGCGTCCGCGGCCACACCAACGGGATTGAATAACTGCGCGCCGGTAGCCAGGGCCTTGTCTCCGGAGTATCCCGCCGTATTGTTGCCCGCGAACGTGGTGATGATTCCACTGCTAGTAACCATGCGAATCACGTTGTTGGCGGAATCCGCAATATACAAGTTGCCGGAGGAATCGAGGGCTAGACCTATCGGATTGTTCAACTCCGCGCTGGCGGCCTGTCCCTTGTCGCCGGTGTATCCGGCGGTGCCGTTGCCGGCCACCGTAGTGATGACTCCGCCCGATACCTTGCGAACTCTATTGTTCAAGCCATCAGCGATGTAGATGTTGCCGGATTTATCCACGGCTATCCCGGTGGGAAATTTCAATTGCGCCCCCAGCGCACTGCCGCCGTCGCCCGCGAAGCCCGTGGTCCCAGCCGTGCCCGCTATGGTGGTGATGGTGTACTGCTGGGAAAGGGCGCTCGCCGCGAACAGAATCCCGATGAACACACCTATGACCCAACGGCGAATTACCATGTGATGAAGAAACCCTTGTAAGAAAACTTAGTTGCGTTGCGAGGGTTGCTTGCCCCCCCGGCGCCATGACAGTATTGCAAACCTTTAGTATACGCGAAAGGGCTAAAATCAATACATGAATCCAGGCACCTCTCGTCGCACGTTTCTAGGCGCTTCCGCCGCCGCGTTGGCCGCTTCCCGGACTGGCTTGGGAGCCGCCAGCGAAGATCCACGCGAGTTCAAGCTGGGCATCGCCACCTATTCGCTGCGCAAGTTCTCGCGCGCGCAGGCCATTGCCATGCTCAAGCAGATGAATGTCAAATACGTCAACATCAAAGATGTTCATCTGGCGATGAACGCCTCGCCCGAGGAGATCAGGGCCGGACGCAAGGAATTCGAAGACTCGGGATTTATCATCGAAGGCGGCGGCAATATCTCCTTTTCCAAGGATGACGAGCAGGAGATTCGCAAGAACTTCGAATACGCCAAAATGGCTGGAATGCCGATCGTCGTGTGCGCTCCTACGCACGCGACGCTGCCCAAGATGGAGAAGTACGCCAAGGAATACAACATCAAGGTCGCGGTCCACAATCATGGGCCCGAGGACAAGCAGTTTCCCACTCCGCAGAGTGTGCTCGATGTGGTAAAGAACATGGACCCCCGAATGGGATTGTGCATCGACTGCGGGCATACATCCCGGACCGGCGTGGATGTCGTGGAGTCTATCCGGGTGGCGGGCCCCAGGCTGCATAGCATGCACGTCAAGGATCTGGCGGATGCCAAAGTGAAGGAGAGCCAGTGCGACGTGGGCGACGGCGTCCTGCCGATCGTGGGGATCTTCAAACAACTGCATCGGATGAACTACACCGGCGGCGTAATGCTGGAGTACGAGATCAACGAAAAAGATCCGATGATGGGGATGCAGAAAAGCTTAGCGTACATGCGCGGAGTGATGGCGGGGCTGCGGGGATAGGCGGCCTAGAGCGCTTTCTTAAGCAGCGCAATCTGTCCGGCGTGATAAAGATTATGCTGGATCACCCCGTGCAGCATAAATTCTACCGAGTGGTCCTTTCCCGGCGCCACGTTCTGCAATGACGACTCCGGCAGAGAGGAGATCGCGGCACGCAGCTGGTTGTGCTCTTGCTCCAGTGCATTGAGCGTCTGCTGCCAGGCAGCTTGGCTTCCACCATCGATCAGCGGCCAATCTTCTTGCGGCGTCAGCTTGGCTGGATCGCCAGACAACCGGCGCCGTGTGGCGGACATCCAAGCGCCAATGTGCATCGTCAGCTCCCAGATGCTGTGACCGCCTGCGACCGGTCTGACCAGGGCCTGCTCAACGGTGACGCCCGTGAGCAGTTCTTCGAGTGACGGGCCGTGCCAGGCTTCGCCGGCGTAAGCGCGCTGCATTTGGTCACCGATGAGTTCAATACGGTTCATTTCTTTTCAGTAACCTCCTATTAACTGTTTACAGGTTACCACGGCGTTCAAGACTTGGCCGACGGAAATATCATCCAGGCTCCCGCTGACCACCCTGATGCGGTCGCCGCGCGGCGCCCAGACGGCCGGATCGGTCGGGCCGAAGATTGCAACCACCGGCACACCAACGGCGGCGGCCAGATGCGTGATTCCGGTATCGTTGCCGATATAGAGGCGCGCGGTGGAGAGCCAGGAAGCGAGTTCGTAGAGGTTATCGATGCGCGCCGCATCCTCGAGTTGTTCTTCGGGCCCAGCGCACCACCGTACAGGCATTTCCAGGCGCCGCGCCAGTTCCCGGTAACGCTCTAAGGACCAGTTCTTGCGCGGACTTCCCGAGAACGGATGGATAACAGCGAAATCTTTGGTAGGAGCCGCCCGGCATTGGATGCGTGGAACTGCAACGCCGCCGCATCCGGCTTGCTCCAAGAAAAAATCGGCGGCATGGACGGCTCCGCCGGCCGGAGGCAGCGCGTCCAAGAACCGAATGGGCAGTCCGAGCTGGTTCATCTGTGTACGAAACTCCTCGCGATTCGATCCATACCAGGAGACGATCGAGTCAAACGACCGCAGTCGAGCCACGAGGTCCGGCGGCGGATCGATGCCCTCCAGACCCATCCGATCGATACCCGTGGAGGCTATGGATCGCACGCAATCAGCGAAACGGATCAGCGGTGCGGCTTCGGAGCGGACCCAGATCTCGGTATATTCCGAGCGGAGGCATTCCAGCGCGGGCAACGACAGAATGCAATCGCCGATCGCGCCAGGTCGAATCAACAGACGCCGCAAAGCAGAGCTATTTCACCGGCGAGGTGGTTTCAAACAGCGGGCCGTCCATATCCTGAATGCTCACATGAATGGCTTTCGCGGCTTCCAGGTCCTGTTTCTTGACCTCGAAGCGCGCTGCCAGCATGCGATCGACAGTGGCATGCGGCGCAATTTGGTCTTTGATGGTTAAGGAATCGTTGTACTGGTCCCCGAGGAAGCGGTTGAACTGGAACAACTGCTTCAGGTCGCCTTTCGCGACCACCAGGCCGTCCGCCATGGTGCCATCTTTTTCTTCCAAGGTTACTTCAACTTGGCGAACGACAAAAGCGAGATTGGACGGATTTTCCATGCGCAAGTCCATTACTGCGATGCTGTCGTTGTCGCTCAACGCTCCAGTGCGGACCTTGAGGATTTTGCCGTTGATCACCAGATGCGAGCCTTTGGTGGAAGACAGAATCAGTACCACCGCAATCGCGATGACCGCCACGCCGACTCCGAAAAAAATTGCAAACTGTTTGCTCATCTGAACTGGTGCTCTAATTGGACTGGCGCTAATCTCCCAACAGTTTGCCGAATCCTTGCAAGCTGATGACATTATCGCAGACGGCCTTAATCGCGGCGGTGATTGGAATAGCCAGCAGCAGACCGACGGCACCCCACAGCGTGCCCCAGAACATGAGGGCGATCGTCACCACTAGCGGATTTAAATGAACGCGCGATCCGACCACTTTCGGATACAAAAGATTTAGCGCGGTCAAGTGTAACAACGCGACCACCACGGTGATCATTATGTAAATCGCCGGCTGCGTATAGGGAACAATCAAGCCCGCCAGAAGCGGCGGTAGAATCGCCAAGGGCAGCCCAACATAGGGCACCAGGCTGAGAAAACCACTCAGCGGTCCTACTAAAGGCCAGTAAGGGAGGCGTATGGCGATGAAGAACAAAGAGCTGAGAGTAGACAGCATGAGCCCCAGAATAAAGTTGCCGATTACATAGGCTCGCACCATGTCGGCGACGCCTTCCCAGCTTTTCCCAACCACCTGCCTGCCAGCGCTGCCGAACATATACAGGAAGCTGCGGCGCATGTGGTCGCGCCAACTCAACATGAAATAGACCAGGAACGGAACGAAACTCGCCATCAGCAGCACATCATAGAATGACCGCAGATAGCCGTACACATAGGTCACTAGGGGCGTAGGCTCGGTATGAATCCGTACCTCGGGAATGGGCGCAGGCACTGCCGGTACCACGGGTTCCGGGGCTTGTTTCGATCCACGCCGTCGCGCCGCTACCGGGGGCGCGCCCGGGGCCGGCTGAGTTTCCTGGAATCTCTTCGGGACCAGTATCTGGTAGGTCCGCTTCTCTACCAGATCCACGCGGGTCGCAATATTATCCACCAGATCGTTCATGCGCTGGCTATAGGTGGGTAGCGCTTCAGCGAGACCAGACAATTCTGTGTACAAGCCGAGCCCCATCAGATACAGCAGAAGAAGCGCGATACTACAGACGATAAAGCTGGCGACGGCGCGGGGCAGCCGCATCTTCACGAAAAAGGTGACCACCGGGTCCAGGAGAAATGCGATGGTGATCGCGATGACCATGGTGATGAAAAAAATGTGGCCAAAGTACAGCAGAGCGATGGTGGCTGCCACGGCGAGTACGGTGACGCTGGTCTGGCTTACTTTGCTGGTCGGCAATGGTGGCGTAATAGTTGACATCCGGAAGCCGCGCTTCTTCTATGATGAAATGAAATCGTAGGCGACGGCAAACGGACCCAATTCTGAGCCGTGACCATTTTACGAAACTTTCATGATTCAAAGCAGAGTACTGGCGCTGGATCTTGGCAAAAAGCGGATTGGGCTGGCATTGAGCGACGAGTTGGGCCTGACCGCTCAAGGCCTGGAAACGCTGCAGCGCACCAATATACGAGAGGATCTGGCGCGCCTGTCGCAACTGGCAGCAGAGAAAAATGTCTCTCTCATCTTGATGGGGAATCCACTGCATATGAGCGGCCGGGAAGGCCGGCAGACGGAATACGCGCGCGATTTTGGCGAGCGGCTCGGGGCCGCCAGCGGTATCCCAGTGAAATTTTGGGACGAGCGTCTGACCACGGTAGCAGCGCAACGCGTGCTTCGAGAAAGCGGCATCAGCATCGAAAAGCGCGCCAAAGCAGTGGACCGGCTGGCGGCGGTTATTCTGCTTGAGAGCTATCTCGATTCCGGACATTCATGAGGCTTCGACGAGTGCGCAAAGGTGGTGTAATTCTTCGGCTGCTGCTTGGGATCGTATTGCTGATTGCGTTGGGCGGGGGCGCGGCTTATGTTTCACTGACCCTTCCCTATCGCGGCTTCTCGAAACCGGTTATCCTTGATTTTCCGCGCGGCACCAGCACTGCCGAGATGGCCTCGGAATTGGCTCAATCCGGCGTGATTCGCTACCCCTGGCAGTTTCTGGCAGTGCGCGTGCTCCGTCCCGACGCCCGGCTACAGGCCGGTGAATACCAGTTCTCCGAACCGGCGGCTGCTTTCCGCGTGTACGCCCGGATCGCGCGCGGCGACGTCTTTTTCTACGAGCTCACTGTTCCGGAAGGCAGCAACATGTTCGACATCGCGGCCAGTATCGACCGCTTCGATTTCATCAAAGGCGCCGATTTCCTGCGGGCCGCTCGCGACCCAGCGCTGATCCGCGACCTCGCGCCCGAAGCGCCTACTCTGGAGGGCTACCTGTTCCCGTCAACTTACCGTCTTACGCGGCGAACCACAGTGCAGCAGCTTTGCCAGATGATGACCGAGCAGTTCCGCAAGAATTGGCGGGAACTGCAGAAAGCGGATCATCCGGCCGCGGTGAACGATGTCGTCACACTGGCTTCTCTGGTGGAGAAAGAAACTGCCGTTGCAGACGAACGGCCGCAGGTGGCTGCAGTGTTTC
The DNA here is from genome assembly GCA_035569875.1 of Bryobacteraceae bacterium. Lineage (GTDB taxonomy): Bacteria > Acidobacteriota > Terriglobia > Bryobacterales > Bryobacteraceae > Palsa-89. The sequence continues at coordinate 10,852 of DATMMD010000155.1, read as the reverse complement.
AAAACCGGCTCCGTTTGGGTATGGCGCTGGATTGCGATCCGACTACGATCTATGCTTCGATTTTGGAGCAGCGCTATCGCGGCACGATATATCGATCCGACCTCGGTAGCGCGAACCGGTATAACACTTACAAACATGCCGGCCTGCCGCCCGGCCCGATCGCGAATCCCGGACTGGCGTCTCTCAAGGCTGGGCTGGAGCCTGCGGTGACCGACTATTTGTATTTCGTGGCTAAGGCGGATGGTTCCGGCGGACACCAGTTCTCGAAGTCGATCGAAGAACACAATCGGGCCGTCGAGCAGTATCGTCACAATGTCAGAAAGGCCGGCGCCGCAACACCGCCGGCATCGTGAGACCTTGATGGCATTCCCGGAATCGGCCGTCGCGTTCCTAGCTTCGCAGATCGAACGGCTTCGCCAGGTGAAGCCGAAGCGGCGCATCGTATTCCCCGAAGGGGACGACCGGCGCGTGCAGTCGGCCGCCGAACGATTACAGCGCGAAGGCCTGGTCACGCCCATTCTGCTGAAGCCGGATCGTCCGGCGCCGGAACAGGAAGCGCGAAAGTACGCGCGTTTGTATTTCGAACGGCGGCGCGCCAAGGGCATCACCGAGGTAGAAGCTGCCGAGGTAGCGAAAAAGCCGCTTTACACCGCGGCCTTGATGGTGGCTGCCGGTGATGCGGATGGATTCGTCGGCGGCGCGGTGAACACCACGGCGGAAACGGTTCGAGCAGCCCTGCTTGCAGTGGGAACGGCGCCCGAGGTCCATATTGTTTCGAGTGCATTCATCGTGGCTCTACCGAACCGGGCGTTTGGGCACAACGGCGTTCTAGCGTTCGCCGATTGCGGCGTGGTGATCGATCCATCGGCGGTGGATCTGGCTGAGATCGCCATTGCTACGGCGACCACTACCCGCAACGTCATCGGTGCCGAGCCGGTGATCGCGCTGCTTTCTTTTTCCACTAAAGGGAGCGCGCGGCACAAGTGGGTGGATAAAGTCGTGGAGGCGCTGCGGATCGTGCGCCAACGTGCGCCCGATCTTCGCGTCGATGGTGAATTGCAGGCCGACGCCGCGCTGGTGGAAGCGGTCGGTAGGTCGAAGGCGCCGGGGTCCCCAGTCGCGGGCCGGGCCAACACGCTCATCTTCCCCGATATCGCGTCCGGCAATATCAGCGTGAAGCTGGTCGAACGGCTGGCGGGCGCGGCTACGTTGGGACCTTTCCTCCAGGGGCTTGCGAAGCCCGCCAACGATCTCTCCCGCGGCTGCTCGGCGGACGATATTTACGGATCGGCCATCGTTACCGCGCTCCAATCCGCGAATGCTCCCGTTTAAGCTCGTTTATCATCCGGGCTACGATTTGAACCTAGGCGCGCATGTTTTTCCTTCGCGTAAATACCGTTTAATTCACGATCACCTTCTGGATGAGGGCTTCGCCGGACCAATGGACTTCGTAGAGCCGCAGCTCGCCTCTGACAAAGACATCCTGCGTGTCCACGAGCCCGGCTGGGTGCAGCGTTTGAAAACTGGCACTCTAACGCCTCACGAGATCCTACGGCTCGAGATCCCGTATTCGAGACGGATGGTGGAAGCGTTCTGGCTGGCCACCGGCGGCACGATTCTAGCGGCGCGCAATGCGATTGCTGATGGCATCGGATTCAACATCGGCGGAGGATTTCATCACGCATTCCCTGGACATGGCGAGGGCTTCTGCGCGATTCACGACGTAGCGGTGGCCATTCGCGCACTGCAACACGAGAAGTTGATTGAGCGAGCCCTGGTGGTGGATTGCGATGTGCACCACGGCAACGGAACCGCGGCGATTTTCGCCGGAGACCGCTCTGTCTTGACGCTGTCGATGCATCAGTTCAACAATTATCCGAGCGAGAAACCGCCTTCGGTGATCGATATTCATCTGCCGGATGGCGTTTCCGATGAGGAGTATCTGGATCGGCTGCGGGGCGCGGTGAAGGTGGCCATGAGCTTTGCACCGAACATGATTTATTATCTGGCGGGCGCCGACCCGTACCGGGAGGATCAGCTGGGCGGTCTGTCGCTGACTTTGGAAGGGCTGAAGCAACGCGATCGCGTCGTGTTTGAAACAGGACTGGCGTCAGGCGTCCCCACAGCTGTGGTTCTAGCGGGCGGATACGCGCGCAACACCGATGATACGGTAGCGATACATTGCAACACGGCGAAGGCGGCGCGGGAGGCGCTTGTAGGCCCATGATCACGCTCAGTGCTGTCGACGAATATTTTGAACGAATGTTCGAGCTGGCTCGACGTGTTCACGCGGCATTAACTCAGGCAGGAGTCGAATATCGAATTGTGGGAGGCGTAGCTGTCTTCTTACATATCAACGAACTCGATCCGTTGGCCGCCCGGCTAACGCCGGATGTGGACGTGGCTATTGATCGCAAGAGCCTCGAAAAAGTCGCTGCGATTGCCAGCAAGTACGGGTTCCGCTATGCGGATGGTGCATGGACTGCCGACCAACCGCGGAACGCGCTGCACTTCAATTGTGACGAACGACGGCATCCTACTCGCACCGGTGGCTGATCTGGTCCGCATGAAGCTCACCAGCTTTCGGCTTAAAGACAAAGTCCATATCATCGACCTCGATTCAGTCGGCTTGATCACACCGGAAATCGAACAAACACTGCCGATGCGCTTCGCGACCGGCTCGAACAAGTCCGCAAAGAAGAACGTCAGTCCACCGGCGCTGAGTAGGCGGAGGCGGGAGCTGCGTCGATCAGAGCGTCCTCAAATGTATAGTCCTGCTTGGCGAACGAATTATTGCGGACATACCAGCGATACGTCTCTTTGAGCGCGGTATTGAAGTCGAGAGGCTTAAATTTCAGAACCCGCTGTGCCTTGTTTACGACCACCGTTATGGCGGGCATGTCAAAATACTGGCCGAAATAGAGTTTGGGGCCCATCGGATGACCGCCGGCGCGCAAAATTCGCTCCCGTGGCCAGCGCACGAAGGTGGCTTCTTTGCCGGCGGCGCGGGCGAAGGCCTCCACTGCTTCCACCTGCGTCAGCGGCCGCGGATTCGCGATGTTGAATGCGTGGCCTTCCACGTCTTCGGCATCCATCACCTTAATGCACGCAGTCACCAGGTCTCTGATATAAACGAACTGCATCAGCCGCCGGCCGTCCCCGGGCAGGATGATGGGGCGGCCTTCGCGCAGCCGGTCCCAGAAGAAGGCCTCGCGATAAAAAGGATTTCCCGGACCGTAGATGAAGGGCGGCCGCAAAGTAACCACTGGAAATCCGTTGCGCTGATGCATGCGGAACAGCGTCCGCTCGCTCATCGCCTTATTGCGAATGTAAGAGTCGGCGTGATCGTCGGGCGCCAGCGCATCGCCCTCGTGGTGGTTCAGACCATCGCCGTAGGCGGCGACGCTCGACATGAAGATATAGCGATGCAGGTTGCTGCCGCAGGCGCGCGCGGTGGCCTCCACTTGAGCGGCCGTCGTGCCGCGCTCCCAGTCGTACACGTTGTCATAGACAACATCGAAGCTCTTGCCGGCCAGAGCCTTCTTGATCGCATCCGGATGGTTCCGGTCGGCTGTGATGCTCCCGATCTTCTTGCCGAGATCATGACGCGCCTTGCGGTGCAAAACCGTAACTTCGTGCCCGGCCTTCACCAGGTCTTTCACCAGCGCGCGGCCGATGAATAAGGTTCCGCCGATCACTAGAATTTTTCGGCTGCCAGGCTCCTGACGCTTCGAACCGTTAGTCGTAGTACTCGAGGCCAAGGTGTGTGATTAAATCCTCTCCGCGCATCCAACGCAGGGTGTTCTTGAGTTTCATCAATTGAATGAAAATGTCGTGTTCCGGATAAAGCCCAGGCGCCGTCATGGGCGCTTTAAAGTAAAAAGAAAGCCACTCCTGAATCCCTCTCATTCCGGCGCGCTGCGCCAGATCCATGAACAAAACCAGATCCAGCACCAGGGGCGCCGCCAGGATTGAGTCCCGGCACAGGAAATCGATCTTGATCTGCATTGGATAGCCCAGCCATCCGAATATGTCGATGTTGTCCCAGCCTTCCTTTGCGTCGCCGCGCGGCGGATAGTAATTGATCCGTACGGCATGATAAAGATCCTTGTAGAGCATCGGGTAAAGTGTGGGCTGCAGGATCTGCTCCAACACCGACAACTTAGTTTCTTCTTTGGATTTGAACGAGCCGGGATCTTCGAGTACCTCGCCGTCGCGATTTCCAAGAATGTTGGTGGAAAACCAGCCGGCCATTCCAAGCATGCGCGCCTTTAGTCCCGGGGCGATCAGGGTCTTCATGAAAGTCTGGCCGGTTTTGAAGTCTTTGCCGCACACCGGGATTTGACGCTCCCGGGCGAGTTCCAGCAGCGCCGGTGTATCGGTAGTCAAGTTGGGTGCGCCGTTGGCGTACGGCACTCCGCTCTTTAGCGCGGCGTAGGCATAGATCTGGCTGGGCGCGATATCCGCATCGTCTTTCTGCAAGCCGCACTCGAAGTCCTTCAGCGTCTGGTGGACCGCCGAAGGCTTGTGGAAGACCTCGGTTGATCCGCACCAGATCATCACCAATCGGGAGGCTCCACTGGATTGGCGAAACTGACGGATATCCTCCATCAGCATTTCGGCTTTGTCCATTTTCGAGCCGCGATCCTTCACATTGGGGCCCTGGAGCCGGCGCACGTAATCGGTGTCGAACACCGCCTTCATGGGCTTGATGATTTCCAGCGGCTGGCGGATCTTCTCCAGCAAAGATGCCTCCAGCACGCTGGCGTGCACCGCCGATTCGTAGGCGTTATCTTCAAAAATGTCCCATCCGCCGAAGACCAAGTCTTCCATCTTCGCCAACGGCACAAAGTCCTGGATCTTCGGCGTCCGCGCGTCGGTTCGCTTGCCGAGGCGTACCGTTCCTAACTGGGTCAAAGACCCAATGGGCTGGCCGAGCCCGCGCTTTATCGCCTCAATACCGGCCATAAAGGTCGTGCTTACGGCCCCCATGCCTGGAATTAAGATCCCTAATTTCCCGTCGGCGGGCGCAATCGTGGTATTCCCATTGGTGGACAAACTCCGAATCTCCTTGGGTAGCGTGAGGGCTTGCTCTTGTGCCCCGAAAAGGCCTATTTTCCCTACGCTATACTATCATCTTATGACACTCCGCGCGACAAGTACAATCACGGCAGTATTGGTCGACGACGAGCAGCTTGCGCGCGAAGAACTCTCGTACCTGCTGAAGGAATTTCCAGACGTGGAATTGCTGGCCTCTGGACGGAATGGGTTGGAAGCCATCAAGTTGATCGAAAACTTCGAGCCGGATATCGTATTTCTGGATGTGCAGATGCCAGGACTGGATGGTTTTGGTGTTATTCAAAAGCTGCGCGAGACCGACGTTCCCCTGCCGCATTTCATTCTCGCCACCGCGTACGATCAGTATGCGCTCGAAGCCTTCCGCTGGGAGGCGCTGGATTATCTGCTCAAGCCAATCGAGAAAGAGCGGCTGGAGGTTGCAGTGGAGCGGGCCCGTAAAGTGATCGCGGAAAAAGCCAAAAGCGTGCCGCCAGAACCCGCGCTCCAGCCCCGTGGCGGGGCCCAACGCACCAAACTGTTGGTGAAAAACAGCAACCGCAACTTCATCGTGGATGCCCAGGACCTGATTTACGCCACCATCGAGGATGGTCTGATCACCGTCGTAGCCACCGGGGTAGAGGGCGAATCTAACTATCGGACCATCGAGGAGCTGCAGTCCAACCTCGATCCGGAGACTTTCTGGCGCGTGCATCGATCCTTCCTGGTGAACATAAATCGTATCCGGGAAGTGATCCCCTGGTTCAAGTCCAGTTTTCAACTTCGGATGGACGATAAGAAACAGACCGAGATTCCGGTGAGCCGGGTGCAGACGAAGCGGCTGCGGGCGCTGCTGAAGCTGTAGAACATCCCTCGTAAGAATAGGCGATTACTTCGCCGTACTCGGTTCCCCGTCCGTAGGAAATTCGAACATTTCTCCGCCGGTGTGAACCATTAGAGTTCCTGGGCCGAACGACTTGCCGGCGTTCGGCAGAAAGACGGCGCCGTCGGTGGACTCGCCGGGCGCGAGTTTGGTGGGTACCAGTGCGATCGCGGAAGCGGCCGCACCCGCTTTTAATTTGGCCGATACTCCATCCGCCAACGCGCTCTCACGGCGCGATTCATAGCCGTTGGTGGAACTCAGTCTGACATTGCCGTAGAGGCTAGCTTCGTAAGTCGTCACCAGCTTGACCACATCGTGACGGCTCCCCGATTGAAGCAGTGAAAGCACCACCGTGAGCGCGGCCGAGGCTTGCGACTCGGTGCCATCCTGCCGGCGGTAAGTGAAGTCCTGGGGCTTCACCATCCAGGCCACAGGCGACCCATTTGAGATTGACACCTGCATGATCGAGTACTGCTTCAAGTGCGAAGGCAGATAGGCGAACATCACGGTGACGCCGCCCTTGGTCAGGGTCTTGTAGTGCAGACCATTAGATTCAAAGTCGATGACCTGGGCCGAGAGAGATGTCAGCATAAGGAGACACATCCACGGACTAGACCTCATAGCTCTATAATAAACGGCCATACCTTCTAGCTGATATCGGCCAGTAGAAATTTTTCAGGAGTGCCAGCCGCCCCAGACACCGCCTCGGCCGCCAGGTAACCACTGCGAACAGCACCTTCCATGGTGGCCGGCCAGCCGGATCGGGTCCAATCACCCGCCAGGAAGAAGTTCGAGAACTTCGTCACGCTCGGGGGCCGTCTTTGTTCGAGCCCCGGCCTGGCGGAAAAAGTAGCGCGCACCTCCTTTACAACGTGGGCTTTTTCGAGCTTCGCCTCGCCTACTCTGGGAATGAATTCCGCCAGCTCGCGGATTGCCAGCGCAATCACCTCGGCCCGGGGCATCTCCAACAGGCTCCGCGAGGCGCTGACAACCACTTGAAGGTATCGCCCGCCGGATTTGTTAAACATCCATTGAATAGTGCGATCGAGCAGCGTGGCATGTGGCAATTGGGTGAGGCTGCGGTCGAACCACAGGTGAATGCCAGTGATGGGGGAGTGCTCGAAGCCAGTCACATCTAAATCAAGTTCCGGGATGATGCCTGGTACACGTTCGAAAGGGAGAGCTGATACGTAGTAATCCGCGGTAATCCGGTCACCTTGACTTACAATGCCGCGAACGGACCCGTCTTCGACGATCACTCGATCGATTCGAGCGCGCAGATGCAAGCGGACATTTCCCACCCGTTTCCAGGAGTCCGAGGCGTAGAGATCGCCCAGCGGAACCGACGGCACGCCCATCTCGTATGAGTTCGGGCGGGCGAGGAAACCTTGCCAGAAGACCTGAAAGCCGTGCCGGGCGGCCATGCGGTCTACGTCTTCGTTCACGGCGCTAACCAATACCTGGCTCCAGAAGCGGCGGATGGCGGCTTCCGGCTGGCGCTTTTCGCGGAGCCAGTCGAGCATAGTGATCCGGTCCAGATCAGTGCGGCGCTCACGCTCACTCCTTATGGCTACCAGTCCGCGAGCAATTGCGATCTTGTCTTGAAGGGTCAGCGAGCGGAGCTTCCAGAAGCTGCCTGCAAAGTGGAGCGGGGCTGGAAGATTGCCCGCGCGCAGCACCGAAGCCCGCCCGCCCGGCTCGATAAAATAGAACTCTTTGTAGAATTTGATCCGGTCCGCGACGCCCAGACGCCGGTAAAAGTCCATCAAGTTGACGCAGCAGCGCAGCAAAACGTGCTGGCAATTATCGATGATTTCTAGGGCCTTGGTAATCTCAGGACCTTCTTCGGATCCCGACAACGGGTAAGACGTCGCGCGGCCGCCCAGAAATCCGCGGGCTTCGAACAGGTCAACCTGGAATCCGGCTTTTCCCAAAGCGGCTGCGGTTGCCAGCCCGGCTAAGCCGCCTCCAATAACAATGACACTGGTCATGGGCAGTTAGCCGCGAAGTTTCGAGGAAAGCAAACCGGTCAGTAGTAGACCGGCACACGCGCCCGGCGTCCGCCGCCGCCGCCGCTGCTGTTGATCAACAGAATCGCGACCATCAGAACGAATGCTACAAAGGCGATGTCAGAAAGGTCAAAGTCCATTAAGCGTCTCTTTCAGTCAGTATGACCGGTCACCCTGGGCACTGCCAAGGCCTGTAAACTCCAGTACTCTCACGCCTAAGTACCAACTCTAACACACTAGCCCGTTTCGCCAAATAGTACCATGCGAAACGCTTATTTTACGGGCGCACGGCACAAGCGGAGGCCTGGCTGATCATATTTTCTATCAACCGCAGGCCGCAGTTGCCGTCCAGGGTCAAGATGGACTCGGGATGGAACTGCACCGCCTCGATCGGGAGCTCGCGATGGCGAAGCCCCATGATCACTCCATCTTCCGATTCCGCGGTCACTTCAAGACAGGCGGGAAAAGTCTCCCTACGAGCAAATAAGGAATGATAGCGGCCTACTTTGAAGCGCTCCGGTAGCCCCTCGAAGACCCCCTGGTTGTGATGGAACACCATCGAAGATTTGCCGTGCATTGGGTAATCCAGCACGCCCAGTTCTCCGCCAAAAGCCTCCACGATCCCTTGCAAACCCAGGCAGACACCAAACACGGGAATGCCGGCCTGAGCGAGGAACTTCACCAGACTGGGGACTCCGAAGTCGGCCGGGCGTCCAGGACCGGGCGAGATCAGGATCAAATTGGGCGCGATCTTCGCGATTAGTTCATGCGGAATTCCCGCGCGATAGGTCACCACTTCGGCGCCGGTCTGCCGCGCGTAATTAGAGAGCGTGTGGATGAAACAGTCGTCGTTGTCGATCAGCAGGAGCTTGATTCCGTGTCCCGCCTGGGAGCGAAGACCCGGTGTCGCGGCAGCCTTCGCGCCGGCCCGCAGAGCGCGGAAGAAGCCGGTAGCTTTCATGCGCGTCTCTTCTTCTTCGAGCGCCGGAACCGAATCGTAGAGCAAAGTCGCCCCCACGCCATAGCGGGCGATCCCCTCGCGCAGGTGGACGGTGCGAATCAGAATGCCGGTATTGATATCGCCATTGAGCGACAGCATTCCCACCGCTCCTCCATACCAGCCGCGGGCGTCCTTTTCGAGATTCTCGATGGCCTGCGCGGCGGCTTTCTTGGGCGCTCCGATCACGGTGACGGCCCACATATGAGTGAGAAATGCATCCAGCGAATCGAATCCTGGCTGCAGAACGCCTTCCACGTGATCCACGGTGTGAAATACTCCGGCGTACGATTCAATCAGCCGGCGCCCGATCACTTTCACCGACCCCGGAATCGACACGCGCGACTTGTCGTTGCGGTCGACATCGCTGCACATGGTCAGCTCGGACTCTTCCTTGGTCGAATTCAGCAGCTCGCGGATGCTGTCGGCGTCACGCAGCGGATCCCCCGTGCGCCGTGCGGTCCCGGCGATGGGGCAAGTCTCCACGCGGTTGCCTTCCACTCGCACGAACATCTCCGGCGAAGCGCCGACCAGTTGCTCGTCGCCGAGCTGCATGAAAAACTCGTAGGGACTCGGGCTGGCATGCTGAATGCGCTCGAACAGCTCAGAGGGGCTTTCGGAAAAATTAGCTTGGAACGTCTGCCGCAGCACTACTTCGTAATATTCGCCTTGGCGCATGCCTTCGCGCACCACTTCAACGCCGGCCATGTATTCTTCGGGACGATGATCGGAGGTGATTTCACCAGCGTCTCGTTTTGGCGCCGCGGGGATTGGAACTCCATCGCGCTCCAGACCGAGAGTGGAAACACCGGCGCGCTCGAAATCGTATTGGAACCGCTCGATGCGCTCCTTCTTGCGGTCCATATAATAGATGTCGTCGCACAGGAGGAGATGGAGGTCTTTATGTCCATCGCGCGGCAGCTTGAGCGAGATGGGATCGAATTGAAACAGCAAATCGTAGCCAAACGCGCCCACGAGCGCCAACCGGCTGTCTTCGGTGGTGCGAAATTCCTCGATCAGCGTACGAAGAATCGAAAAAGCCGAGGGTTGCTTGCTGCGCTCCTCTTCCGGGAAAAGCGCGGGCAACGGCTTGAGGCGTCCATGCAGGCTACCATCGCGGAGTTCGAAATGTTCCCAGTGTGGATGCGGCTCGATCAGGGGCTGCAGAATCCGGTTCAGCGCTTCGCCACGCTGGTTGAGCGGTCGAAAGTCGACATTGCGGCCCGCGGCGACGATCTCAACGGGCGGGCAAATAGATGCTATATCCCAGCGTGAATATCGTTCCGGATATTCATAACCGGACGACAGATAAATTCCGCGATAACGATCCAGCTTGTGCAGCAGGGGCTTGAGTCCCTTTTTGAACGGAATAGTTGATGCGGACCGAGTGACGCTGATCCCTCCGGCAGTGGTGTAGTGTAACTTTGCCATAGAATGGGCACAAAAACAGAACGCAGCAAGTTGCCTTCCTGCGGGAACAATCTCTCGAGTTTCAGGATAGCACCACCAGCAAGTGCGGTATGCGGTTCAGGGCTTAGAACGAGCCGACCCTTAGAACAAGCTGGCAAGGGTTTCCTTAAGCTGCTCCGCGGTGAATGGTTTGCGCAGATATCCAGAAGCGCCTCGCTCCACCGCCTGGAGCACCTTGGCATGAGTCGCATCCGTACTCACCATGACGATTGGCAGATTTTGCCAGGCCTGACTGGCCCTGACCCTGGTCAAAAGCTCAAGACCGTCCATGTTCGGCATGTTGATATCGGAGAGGATCAAACCAACCGCCTGGTTGTTCAAGATAACGAGCGCCTCGACGCCGTCGCCGGCCTCGTAAACTGACCCGAGCGGAATCCCCGCCTGGCGCAACACGCGTTGCAAGATCTTTCGAATCGCCGCCGAATCGTCCACAATCAG
>DATMMD010000154.1:0-13565 GCA_035569875.1 Bryobacteraceae bacterium | reverse complement strand
TGTCTTGGGGTCCGACTCGGTTTATGCGTTGGTGTGCAAGCTCCGGTGGTTCTGAACCGCCATGGAGAAGCCTAAAGACGCTCGGGGGGCTCCGCCCCTGTTGAGATCTGGGGTCAAGGACGGGGCCGATCGCGCTGGTGGATGCGCTCCTTTCCTCACTTAGTCCTCCGGCATTCATGAATATTCTCTTCATCGGCGACATTTTCGCCTCGCCTGGGCGAGCTTTAGTCGCTCGCTTCCTGCAAGAGATCATTTCCAACGAAAAGATCCAGTTGGCCGTTGCGAATGCGGAAAATTCGGCCGGCGGGTTTGGCATTACCCCGCTCATCGCGCAAGAGCTTTTCTCGATCGGCCTGGACCTGCTTACCTCCGGCAATCACATCTGGGACAAGAAAGAGATCTTCGATTACATCGGTCGAGAGCCGCGGCTACTTCGTCCGGCGAATTATCCGGCGGAATTACCGGGCCAAGGATGGATCGCGACCAAAGCCCGCGACGGCACCGAGGTCGCCGTCCTCAATTTGCAAGGACGCGTCCACATGCCGGCCACGGACTGCCCCTTTCGAAAGGCCGATGAAATTTTGCTGGCGCTCGATCCAAAGGTCAAAGTCCGGCTGGTAGATTTTCACGCCGAACTCACCAGCGAGAAAGAGGCCATGGGTTGGCACTTGAACGGTCGTGTGTCGGCCGTGCTCGGAACTCACACGCACGTTCCCACCGCCGACGAACGAATTCTTTCCGGCGGTACGGCTTATCAAACCGACGTCGGGATGACCGGCCCGTACGACTCCGTGATCGGCTCCGACAAAAATCTGGCCTTGCGGCGATTCCTTACCGGTATGCCGATCCGTCTCGAAAGCGCCAAGACTGGCGCCGAGCTGCACGCGACCATCGTGTCAGTGGACCCCGCCACGGGCCACGCGCTCGAAATTCGCAGGTACACTCGTATTTGATGAAAATCCCGAGGCTCCGGTGGGTGATCGCGCTCCTGCTGTGTCTCTCCACCACCATCAACTACCTGGATCGCCTGGCTATCGGTGTCGTTTCGGTAGATATCCGCCACGAGTTCACGCTCACCGAGCAGGACTATTCCTACATCCTGACGTTCTTCTTTCTGGCGTACGCGATCATGTACGCGGGCTCGGGCTACATTCTCGATCGGCTGGGGACGCGCCGCGGCTTCGCGCTGTTCGCCGCCGGATGGTCCATCGCGCAGCTTTTGCACGGCTTCGCGATCGGCAAATGGAGCCTGGGAGCTTGCCGGTTCCTGCTCGGGTTGACCGAACCGGGAGCGTGGCCGGCTGCATCCAAGGCAGTCACAGAATGGTTCCCAGCGTCTCAACGTGCGCTCGGGATGGGAATCTTCAATGCCGGCACTTCGCTCGGCTCGCTGCTTGCGCCTATAACCGTCGCGCTACTGACCATCCGCTACGGCTGGCGATACGCGTTCGTCTTCACAGGGCTCGTGGGTTTCATTTGGTTAGCGGCCTGGTTGATTCTGTATCAACCCCCGCACCTGAACCGCTGGCTCAACCCCAAAGAATACGCCGCACTCAAGCCGCTGCTGCCGCCGCCGGAAGAGGCCCGTCCAGCTCCGGCCGAACGGGTCCGATGGCAGTCGCTGGTGAGGGCTCGAGGCTGCTGGACGCTGATTCTGGCGCGGTTCTTCACCGATCCGGTGATCTACTTCGTTATCTTTTGGCTCCCCGAATACCTCAGGAAGGAGCGCGGATTCGACCTCGCGATGGTCGGCAAATATTCCTGGGTGCCGTTTATATTCGGAGGCGTTGGATACGTTTTCGGCGGCTGGCTATCGGGCCGAATGATGCGCGTCGGCTGGACTCTTGCGCGCGCAAGGAAGTTCGGGATGGCGCTGGGCGCGGTGGTGATGCCGATTGCTATGCTCGCGCCCTTCGTCCCGACGGCAGCGCTGGCAATTGCAGCCACCTGCTCTATTACGCTGGGGCATGGCTTGTGGACCGCGAATCTTCAAACCGTTCCGACCGATCTGTTTCCTGGTCACGAGGTCGGCACCGTCAGCGGATTCTCCGGATCGGGTGGCGCGGTTGGGGGAATGCTCGCAAGCCTTGGCACCGGCTACCTGGTGACCCATTTCACCTATGCGCCGGTATTTCTGCTCTCCGGGCTGATGCATCCGCTTTCGGCGGTGCTGATTTACGCGCTGCTGCCCGATCGTCTGTTTACCGATGCTTTACGCCGGTCGTCGCAAACAGCTTAAGCGGTATGATCCGGGCGTAAGTTTGAAAGTCACCGTCACGGGTGAAGATTCGCCAGCCACGGGCGATTGCGACGGCGCAAAGGAGAAAATCGGTTCCGCTTCCGGCGACGCCGCGAGCTCGGCATCGATTGCTCCATTGAGCCGCTTCTTCGTAATCGTCTGTGGAAACAGGCTCGTCAGCGAAAGCGCGGAGGTCTGTTCTCAGCCGGTTAAATTGATCGGCATCTCGAATTCCAGAAAGGAGTTCCTGCCGGATCGATCCGATGAGCCGCACCCGGCCGTCTTGAATGAGGTCGCCAAGGTCCGACGTGATTCTCGCTTCGGCTTCGGATATCTGCGCCCTGGACCTTCTAAAAGCCAAGGACCAAATGCTGGTGTCGACCAGAATTTGCACTAGCGCTTCTTTCGACGCTCGGCCTTATAATCGTACTTCGGGTCGAAGTCGATGGTTCCGAACAGATCCAGGATCTCGAGCCGTTTGCGATGCGCGATATATTCAGAAAGCGCAGTCGTGACGGCTTCCTTCTTCGTCTTGTGATGACCGATGCGGCGAGCGGCTTCGATCAGTTTGTCATCGATGGCAAGATTGGTCGGCATCCTTACACAGTCCTGTGTGTAAGAATTAGTGTAACACACGGGTCAGTTCAGCGTCGCTCGCAGGGCACGGCGAGCAACACGAGGGAAATCAGTTCACCTTGACGATTTCTGGCTGTCTTAGACAATACAGGGCGAACGTGCGTGCGGACCGTTTTCAAGGAGATACTCAATTCTGATGCGAAGAGAATAAGCGCGGCTGTATTGTCAATGTGACTTCCGTCGCTGGGCGGATGGCGCTTTCTCCTCTCGCGCCGTATGTCGCTTCCAAATTCGCTCTCGAGGGACTGAGCGAATCGCTCGCTCAAGAAATGAAGCCTTTCAACATTCGGGTTGCCATCGTCGAACCAAGCATCATCGACATCCCCATGGCGACGCGAAGCGAAGAACCTCCAGGCAAGTCCTTGTATCCTCACAGACGTCACGTCCCTGGCATGTTTGAAGAGTCGCTTGGCACTCTAGCTTCGCCGGCGATGACGGACGAAGACTCGTCGGCGCGTGAGAATCCTACTATGATCCACGGCGTAGCGCAGTTCCGCGACGCCGTTATACTCGATTCATTTAAGAGAAGGTCTCCCATGCCGCGCCCCTGAGCTCCGGCTCGAATAACTCCGGATGCAAAATCTCGGCCAGGATCTGAAGCGACTCCACCACGCGCGGCCCAGGACGGTTCATATACTGATTCCCATCGGCCAGGTATACTTGTCCATTCTGGACGGCGCGGAGTTTCGCCCACTCCGGGCGCTCTGTCAGCCAATACATCTCTTGGCGGGTGCGCACCAGATCAAAGCCGCAAGGCATGCTGATAATCACATCTGGATCGGCAACCTGGAGTTTTTCCCAGGTCATCCAGGGCGAATGCAGGCCAGCTTCGCCAAACAGGTTCTCGGCGCCGGCCATCTCTACCAACTCCGGAACCCAGTTCCCGGCTGCCATCAGCGGTTCGTGCCACTCGATGCAGGCCACTCGAGGACGCCTCGGGGCTTGAGCCGCCTTACCGGAGATCTCATTCATTCGCACCTGGAGCGCTTGGATCACCTGTTCACCCTGGTCTGCGACACCACACGCGGCCGCAACTGAACGAATATCGCGCCAGATATCGGCCAAGGCATTCGGCTCCAACGACACCAGTTTGGGACGGCTCGAAACCCAACCTGTCAGCGCGCGCTCAACATCTTCCAGGCTGACGGCGCAGACTCGGCACTGAGTTTGCGTAACGATGTGGGTAGGCTGCAACTGATCGAGAACATCTTCAAACACCTCGTAAACAGAAAGCGCATTCACCACTTGATTTTTCACCCGGCGGTCGATCTCGGCGCTGTTGCCCTCAGTGGGAAAGCTGGGACGCGTGCAAACAGGAAGCTGGCGGACTTGGTCAGGATAGTCACACTCATGAGATCGTCCCACTTGTTGGTGGGTGAGCCCCAGGGCATGGACAATCTCAGTGGCGCTCGCAATCAGCGAGACGATACGAGGCATACCTCTAGACTAACTGGGTTGGAGGTAGGGAATCTGGTTGGACCTTGCCGTGACGAGATATTGTCAAATGCCGAGAATTTGGCGGCTGCTGTCGGCCTGTGGACACTGGCTGATGACCTCCGGGAGGCTATCAGGAAAGACTCAAGGAGCAGGTCGGGAGGGATTCTCGTAGGGAATAAAAGAAGAAAATCGTTGGTGGAGTCTATCTGGCAGATGTTAGAGAGGAACGACCTTGGCTCCTTGAGCTTTGCATGATTTCCATTCGCGTGTATTGATTGCAAGCCCGGTGCCAAAGTTTAAGGTGTTTGTTTTCCACTCCGGCTGAATGGATGCCGCTAGAAATATTTACCAGATGGGAACACCCGCCATGCAAAACCGGCATTTCGTCCAAGACCGGGGACCGATTCGGGAAAAAAATCAACCCAGGTTAGAAGAAGGTCAGGTTAGCCCTGATGTTATAGTGGCCTTGTGACTCCGCAGTTGGACCCGATTCTGAGCGCTTTCCACGAAACAGGCGCCTATCTGAAAGGCCACTTCCGATTGACTAGCGGCTTGCACAGCCCCGAATACCTGCAATGCGCGCTGGTGCTGCAGTATACCAGACATGCGGAGCATTTCGGGCGTCTGCTGGCAACCGAATTCCGGCGCCTGGAACCAACTCTGAACGCCGGCGTGGTGGCTGCACCGGCGATCGGTGGACTGATAATCGGGCACGAAGTGGCGCGGGCACTGGGCGCGCGGTTCGTTTTCACCGAGCGCGATGCCGGAAAAATGGTTCTGAGGCGCGGCTTCTTCGTGGAGCCGGGCGAAGTGGCGGTGGTAGTGGAGGATGTGGTTACTACCGGTGGTAGCTCGCGTGAGGTGATCGACATCTTGAGGGACGCGGGCGCCCGGGTGATCGGCGCTGGTTCAATAATCGACCGCAGTGGGGGCGCAGCCGATGTTGGTGTTTCGCGGGTTGCTCTGAAGACCATGCAAGTGCTCAGCTATCCACCGGATGATTGTCCGTTGTGCCGCGCGGGTAGTCCGGTGGTCAAGCCGGGTTCGCGGCCCGTCCATGCGGCGAATTAAGATCCAGATCTCTTACGACGGCACGGACTATCACGGCTGGCAGGTGCAACCCGGTCTAGCGACCATCCAGGGAACCCTCGAGCAAGTATTCGGCGAGATCGAAGGCCGCGTTGTGCAAGTGGCCGGGTCGGGCCGCACGGATGCCGGCGTACACGCCATCGCACAGGTGGCGGCCTTGACGATGGAGAACCCGATTCCGCTCGAAAATTTGCGGAGGGCCGCCAACCGTCTGCTGCCGCCTGACATTCGGGTGACACGGGTCGAAGAGGCTTCGCTCGACTTCCATCCGCGCTTCCAAGCCAAAGCGAAGACATACGAATACCGGATCCTCCGCGGCGAGATCTGTACTCCCTTCGACCGCCGCTATGTCTACCATCATCCGTATCCGCTGGCGCTGGGCGAGATGATGAGTCTCGCGCCGCTGCTTGAGGGCGAGTACGATTTCACGGCCTTCGCTGCGACGGACGATCGCGATGAACTCAGTGCTTCCAAGGTCCGGACGATTTTTTGTTCGAAGCTGACGCAGGATGGCGAGCGCCTGATCTATCGAGTCACCGGCAGCGGATTCCTGAAGCATATGGTCAGGAATATCACCGGTGTACTGCTCGAAGCCGGAAAGGGCAACGTGGATCGCTCCGCGCTGCTCGATCGCCTGAAGCCTGGCTGTAGGATTCCTCCTGGTCCGACAGCGCCGGCGCGGGGGTTGTTTCTGATATCGGTTGAGTACTGACTACCTCGTGGCTGTGACCTCTTCAGCCTTCGGCAAAGCTTTGCGCGGCAGCATGTCGGGCCTTGTGGCTGCCTCATAAACAACAGAAGCGATTACGGCGGCGGCCTGCATAAGATCGCCAGGGATGGCATGGTCATACACATCCATGCTGGAGTGGTGCGTGACGGTCATATAATCGAGCGGGTCCTGAATAAACTGGAAACCGGGTAGTCCGACAGCGTCGAAGGACAGATGATCGGTGCCGCTGGTGTTGCGGATGGTGATGGTTGTCACGCCGAGGTCGCGGAACGGTTCCAGCCACTGTTCGAACAGCGGGCGCATGGCATCGTTGCCTTGCAAATAGACGCCGCGGATCTTACCGCTGCCGTTATCCAGATTGAAATAGCCCGACAACTTGGCGTGCGCGGCGGTCAGTTTCATGGTCTTGGGATCTCCGAAGTGCTCCTTGATATAGGCTTTCGATCCCAGCAGACCTTCTTCTTCCCCGCTCCATAGAGCGATGCGAACGGTGCGATCCATCTTCAGATCGAGCGCTTTCAGAATTCTGACCACTTCCATCATCACCGCGCTTCCGGCGCCGTTATCGGTCGCGCCGGTTCCGGTGTGCCAGGAATCGAAGTGCGCGCCCACCATCACGATTTGATCCTTCTTGCTTCCGCCGGGAATTTCGGCACTGAGGTTATAGGCGTCGACCCCGTTATCGGAAATGCGCGCCTTCAGGTTGACCTGCATCTGGACTGGCGTTTTGTTCTCCAGCAGCCGGACAATGCGATTGTATTGTTCGGAGGTGACGACGAAGGTCGGGGGTGGAACCGGCTTCTTGGGATCATACGATCCAGCGGCTTCCGCGAAAGATATGCCGTCACGCGCGCGCCGGTCGTCCTGTACTAGCGCGAGCACGCCTTCGTCCAAAAAGAACTGGGTGCGCTTTGCGGCCAACTCTTCCCGCCGCCGTCGAAGTTCATCCTGCACGGACGGCGGAATGCTGGCGAAGAACCGGAGACGCGCCTCGAGCTCCTCGGGTGGGTCGAGGTTGGCAGGGTCGATCTTCATCTTTTCAACCGGGGTTGGCGCCGTTGCGATCTCTTGTAATTCGGCATCGGTGTAGCGGTGGAGCTCGGGCTTGGCCTCCGCATCGGCGATATTGTGCACGGGCTCGGAGATCAGCACCACCTTACCGCGCAGCTTGCCTTTGTACTTCTGCATATACTGCTCGAGATTCCGTTCGCCCCTGCCAATAGCCTGGGAAGCAGCCAGTGGAGCGAAGATCGGCTCGCCGTTGACGGGCCCATTGGTGCTTGCCGACCAGGCGAGCGGCGCCGCGGCCAAAAGCGAATACCGCGGCTGAGTCATTTCGAGTGCGAATTTTTCCAGAGTCCAGCTACGGCCGAAGGGTCCCCATTTTTCCAGGTGGGCGTTTTCGAGGCCGTATTCCTGGAGGCGCTTGAGAGCCCAATCGGCAGCTTCCTTGAACTCGGGCGAAGCGGTGAGGCGGGGCCCGTACACATCGGCGAGGTATTGGAGGTGCTCCATAACTTTGGAGTGTTCGAATGCCTCAGATTTGATCTTATTGATGGTCGCCAAGTCGACCTGATCAGCGGCAACGACCGGAAATACGCAAGCAAGGGCAATGACGAAGCAGCGCATATCGTCATTATCCCACTGGAGGTGTGAACAAGCGTCGCGGCGTACGGCCTCCCTTACTGCAGTCAGATTTCCACTAGCCCCAAACTGATCTTGAGGGCGTCATCAACTCTTCGCATCGTAGTCGGATCGACTACACCGAGCCGCTTTACGAGCCGCTCGCGGTCGACGGATCGGATCTGGCCGAGATGGATCTTCGAGGGTACAGACAAACCATTGGCTTGAGTTGGCGCGATGGATACGGCGACGGGGTGTGCCGAGATCGCGGACGTGATGGCCGCCACTTTAGTCACCGGGCTGTGACGGTTCCCGATATCATTCTGAATGATGAGAGCAGGCCGAGTCTTCTGGATTTCGTGGCCTCGCGAGAGGTCAAATTCAACGAGGTGGATTTCACCCCTTCGGGGAACAGTCATGAGCGCTTCTTCTTAGCGGATCTCTTCAACTTACGGGAACCCTCTAATCGCGTCCAAGCCTCTTCTTCAAGCGGGAACCAGTCCGCTGCCATTGCAAGATCCTGGTCGGCACTTGCCCTGTAGCCAGCTTTTAGCTGCTTACGAAGACTCTGTCTGCCTTGGGTCTCAATGAGTTGCCTTACGGCCTGGTCAATAAACCGGCTTCGGTTGCCCTTCGTCGTCACTCGATCGAGGACCGCCACAGTTTTGTCAGGCAAGATGATGTTTATACGTTTGCTCATTGGATGTGTTCAACGTAAATAGACTGCCGGTTTATGATACTACACACGATACATGTGTATTTGTTTTTTGGGCTCTTATCGTTGAACGGGATCGGGGGATTCCGGATCAAGTCCAAACATACACGCGGCGATTCTCTGAACTAACGCTGGACTTGGGGACCCTTCCATAAGAATGAGTCGACTGAACGCCCATTCCGCACCGTGTCGGGGAAAACAATATTCTGTTGGCGGGCGCGGAACTCGTCGACGAAGCTTTTCAGGTCGCGACGGTGACTCATTGGTCTTTAGTTATTTTTGGACAGGATCAGGCGATTCCGGATCAAGGCCTAGCTCAGCAATAGCGGCCTGAGCGCGTTTTTTGTCGAACTTGCCGTCCCGCGCCAAACGGGACAATGCCGCGGCGGCGATCGCTTCCGCGCCATTTTCAAAATGCTTGCGCAGATGTTCGCGATTTTCGCTGCGGCCAAAGCCGTCGGTACCAAGCGCAGTCAGACGGCCCGGCAGCCAGGGAGCGATCTGGTCCGCGACCACCTTCATGTAATCGGTCGACGCGACGATCGGTCCTTCGAAGCCTTTTAAAGCATCGAGCAGGTAAGGCTTGCGCTCCGGTTCAGCCGGGTGCAGACGATTCCACCGCTCTACTTCCAAAGCGTCGCGGCGTAGCTCATTGTAGCTGGTCACGCTCCAGACGTCAGACGGAACCTGATACTCTTCGGCCAGGATCTGCTGCGCTCGTAGCGCTTCGTTCAGAATGGGACCGCTGCCGAACAACTGTATTTTGGCTTTGCCGCTCTCGGTCTGCTTGAAGCGGTAAATGCCGCGTAGAATGCCTTCCGTCGTGCCTTCGGGCATGGGCGGTTGAGCATAGTTTTCGTTGTAGATCATCAGGTAATAGAAGCGATCTTCCATCTCCTGATACATGCGGCGAATGCCGTCCTGGATGATGACTGCGACCTCATAGGCGTATGCTGGATCGTAGCTATGACAAGTAGGAACCGTGCTGGATAACACCAAGCTGTGCCCATCCTGATGCTGTAAACCTTCACCCGACAGCGTCGTGCGCCCGCCGGTTCCGCCCATCAGGAATCCCTTGCCGCGCGAGTCGGCAAAGGCCCAGATGAGATCGCCGATGCGCTGGAACCCGAACATCGAATAGTAGGTGAAGAATGGGATCATCGGCACGCCATAGTTGGCGTAGGCTGTGCCGGCGGCGGTGAACGATGCCATCGAACCTGCCTCGGTGATTCCTTCTTCAATGATCTGACCGTCGCGAGTCTCTTTGTAGAACAGGAAATTCTCGGAGTCCACGGGTTTGTAGAGCTGGCCTCGGCTGGCGTAGATGCCGTATTGCCGGAATAGCGACTCCATGCCGAACGTGCGCGCCTCGTCGGGAATGATGGGCACGATGTATTTGCCCAGCTCGTGATCTTTCAACAGCAGCGTCAGCACCCGCACGAACGCCATGGTGGTGGAGACTTCGCGGCCCTGCGAGCCGGCTAGCGACTCGGCAAAGGTCGTGACGGGCGGCGCCTGGATCGTTATCTTAGTAACGTTGCGGGCCGGTAAGCTCCCGCCCATCGCCTCGCGGCGCTCCCGGATGTACTTCATCTCGGGACTATCCTCGGGCGGCTTGAAGAACGATCCGGTATGCGCGGTTTCCTCAGTAACGGGAACTTCGAAGCGCTTGCTGAAGTAAACCATCTCCTTCTCGTTCATTTTTTTCTGCTGGTGCGTGACCATGCGGCCTTCGCCAGCTTCGCCCATACCGTAACCTTTGATGGTCTTAGCCAGGATGACGGTAGGCGATCCGGTGTGTTCGACGGCGCGCTTGTAGGCGTTGTAGACCTTCTGCGGATCGTGCCCGCCGCGGCGTAGAGCAAAGATCTCGTCGTCGCTCATGTGCTCCACCAGCTTGAGTAGCTCGGGATACTTGCCGAAGAATTCCTTGCGCACATAGGCGCCGTCTCTGGCTTTGAAGGCCTGATACTCGCCGTCGACGGCTTCGCCCATGCGCTTGATCAGCAGTCCGGTGGTATCGCGCGCCAGCAGATCGTCCCAACTCGCGCCCCACAGTACTTTGATGACGTTCCAGCCGGCTCCGCGGAAGGCCGCTTCCAGCTCGGTGATGATCTGGCCGTTGCCTCGCACGGGACCGTCCAGGCGCTGTAGGTTGCAGTTGACTACAAAGATCAGGTTGTCCAGGCGTTCGCGTGAGGCCAGCGTGATGGCCCCCAGGGTCTCCGGCTCGTCCGATTCGCCGTCGCCGACGAAAGCCCAAATCTTGCGTGGCGTCTTCGGGATGATGCCGCGATTTTCCAGGTATCGCATGAAGCGCGCCTGATAAATGGAGTTGATCGGTCCCAGCCCCATCGACACGGTTGGGAACTGCCAGAAGTCGGGCATCAGCCAGGGATGCGGGTAAGACGAGAGGCCGGGATGTTCGCGCAGCTCGTGGCGGAAATTCTCGAGATGCTTTTCGGTGAGGCGGCCTTCTAGATATGCGCGGGCATAGGTGCCGGGGGAAGCGTGGCCCTGAAAATAGACGAAGTCGCCGGGTTGGTCGTCATAGCGGCCGTGGAAGAAATGGTTGTGGCCCACTTCCTGCAGGGTCGCGAGCGACGCATAAGTAGCGATGTGGCCGCCGATGCCGGCATCATATTTGTTGGCGCGCACCACCATCGCCATGGCGTTCCAGCGGATCAGGCTCTTGATCCGCCGCTCGACGGCCCGGTCGCCGGGATATGGCTCTTCTTCTTCCGCCGGGATGGTATTTACATACGGAGTGTTCAGCTTGTGAGGCGATTCGATGCCGTAAATGGCAGCGCGGTCAACTAAGCGTTCCAGCAGATAGGAGGCGCGCTCGACACCGCCCTCTTCCACCACGCCGTCGAGCGATTCCAACCACTCGCTGGTTTCCTGTGGATTGGCGTCTGCGGGGGTGTCGATTTTGGTTCCGAGCATGTCTTTTTGGAGTGGTCCTCCTTCAAGATAACAAACCGACGCCACCAGCGGATTTCCCCAAGTCTTGTGCTTTATTTACTTCGACTTCGGCCGTGAGGATTACCTCCTCAAGGAATCCTCAGAACACTCGCCGGTCAAGTCGTCCGTCTCACCGTTCTCGTTCACGATTCCTCTTCGATGGAAGCCAGGTCTTCCAGTCGCTTTAGAATTACACTGATTCTTGACTGGCTTGCGGCATCCGGAAGGAGATATCCAGGGAGTGCGTCAATAAAACTACTGGTAGTGAGTAAACTCCTGATCTCACGCCGAACGTATTTGCGGAGTTCATGTTGTTCTGCTCGGACTTCGGATAGTAAAGTCGCTCGGCCATCAACCACCGAGGCCAGGTCTTCCAGGTCGTGACTGCCCAGAAAATTTCCTTCACCGCGACCTCTGAACGCTTCGAGTTTAGTCGCAAGAAAGTACGGGGCGGTGACTATTCGGATTTCGAGTTCCGTCGAGATTCTTCTGGTTACCGAGGATTGCATCGCGGCCTTGTACCAGCTGTTGGAGAACCCAAGAATTTCCTCGTTGAGTGGCATGACATCCAGGATGATCCGAGCGCGGACCCAGCGACAAAGTGGCGCGCCCTCAGTAGTATCCTCTGTGAAGCCGAGCGTGCGTAACCGCTCCCCGAAATCGATGTACTGTACATAGGATGTGATCTCCGCGATTGCATCCACATCGAAGGTTCTTCGCGGGTCCCCGGCGGCCTCATCCGTGATCAGTAGACCGGTCACACAGCCTCCGACAAACACCAATTCTCCGAGCAAGGGTCGCAGAGCATCGGCGGCGGCGATCAGTTGGCTAAGATTCGGATCGCTCATTTGCTTTACGGAAACGGCGATGCAGTTCTTCCTCCGCGTACTTTCGTTCCCGAGTTCGTCCATCCCGAAGCGCATCGGCCAACACAAGGTATTCATAAAAAACCTGATCACGCAGGGCGGCCCTCGCTGCAGTTTTATACAAGGGCTCGAAGGCAGTGCCCCGCTCTTTGCCCTCCGGATATGGCCAGACTGGTATGGGTTCGTTGCCTTGTGCGATTATGCTGCGAAGTGGCTCGGCCGCGTAGGAGGTAGGTACGCCCCGCGTGAACTCGCCTCGTTCGGCCGGGAAAACGTACTTCAGTCCGTGCACAAGGAATTCCTCGAGAGCAGTTAAGTTCGGACGATTATCCAGTTCCGGTCCATGAAGCAGTCTGGCAAGTTGGGCGCGCTTCACGGAGGCGTGCACTTCGGAGGGGCTCATACCCAGTTCGCCAGCTAGTTGGGCGTAAGGGGCGCGCCGCGATTTCGCAGCGACGATCTTCAGGGCCACGTAGATGTCTTGTGGCTTCAGTGCCATAACTAAATTCTATATTCGCGATTCGCGAATAGCAAATATTTCCAATCGGAATTCCCTACCCGCCGCCGGGACCAGAGGGCTGAAGCGCAGCCCGCTTTGCCGTCGCGGGCCCTGTGCTCTCCCGGATTTTGTGATACATGTAGAAGTACGAGGTATCGTATGGACCTGCCGCAAGGCACTCTGGACCTGTTGATCCTGAAAGTAGTCGAACTGGGGCCAGTTCACGGCTACGCGATTGCGCAGCGGCTGCAGCAGGTATCGCGCGACGTCGTCCAAGTTCCGCAAGGCTCGCTCTATCCCGCACTGCATCGGCTAGAGAATCGAGGGCTTCTGGCAGCGGACTGGAAGGAGACCGAGACCGGGCGCGAGGCCAAGTTCTATCGCCTGACGCGCAAAGGCCGTGCTCAGCTCGATACCGAAACTGAGAGCTGGCGGCAATTGGCGGAAGCGGTCGGGTTGATCCTCAAAATGTCGGAAGGAGGCGCGGGATGACCTGGTGGAATCGATTGCTGCGGCGAAAGCAGATGGACGAACAACTCGAAAAGGAGCTGCGATTTCATCTGGAACAACACACCGCCGATTTGATCGCGCGCGGCTATGATCCCGCGGAAGCTCGAAGACAAGCTCGCCTCGGCTTGGGTGGGCCAGAGCACGTAAAAGAGGAATGCCGCGACGCGCGCGGCACACGCTGGCTGGAGGATTTGTGGCAGGACTTGCGCTACGCACTTCGCACGCTGCGCCAGAGGCCGGGGTTCGCGGTAGTCGCT
>DATMMD010000153.1:0-7171 GCA_035569875.1 Bryobacteraceae bacterium | reverse complement strand
TCCGCCCAAGCTCTGAATGAGCCGCATCCTCCTGGCTGACGATAGCCCACACGCGCAACGTATGGGCGAGCGCATCCTGCGGGAAGAAGGTTTCGAAGTGGTCAGCCTCACCGACGGCGATGCGGCCTTGCTGCGGCTGGCCGATGTCGATCCCGATCTCATTCTGGCCGATGTTTTTCTGCCGGGCAAATCCGGCTTCGACCTCTGCCGCCACGTGAAGGGCGATCCGCAACTTAGGCATGTCCGCGTCGTCCTCACCGCCGGGCTCCTTGAACCGTTCGATGAGAATGAAGCCACACTGGCCGGCTGCGACGCCATTCTCAAGAAGCCCTTCGAAGCCTCCAAGGTCATGCAAACAATTCATCCCTTGGTGAAGGAGGCGCAACTGGCTCGCGGCCTTTTCGCCGAAGCGCTAGCCTCCGCTGCCTCGTCGCCTCCCAGCCCGCAAGTTTCCAAACCCGCCCCGGCCGCCGCTCCTGAAATCGATCCGGAGCGTATCCGCGCCGCCATCACGCTCGCCCTCGACGCCGCCCTTCCGGCCATGATTCATGAAATTACCGAGCGCGTCTTGATCGCCTTGGGTCATTAACCACGTCGCGCGCGCACTCGTGCGTGCCGCGTCGGCACTCATGCCGACGCCTCCCTATGTTCCTGCCACAAGAATTTACCGCAATCCCTTCACCACATACAAAGTTGCCAAGTCCCGCTGGAATGAAAACCCGCACGATTTGCCGTCGGGAGTCAGACGACCGATACCGAAGAAGGACCCCGTTGGGTCCAGGGTCTTCACTTCACGCCAAACCTCCCGCCGCCCGTTATGTACGTCAATCCGTTGTATCGTAGCAGTGCGCTTTTGCGAATCATTGCGCTGCAGAAAAAGGTATTGCCCATCGACGCTCCAACGAATGACAACTGCGTCAGGATCTACTGGTCCCACTAATGTTTCTTGCCCGGTGCCGAGCGAAAGCAGATAGAGTTTGCCGGAACGCGTGAAAGTGGCGTACTGGCTGTCTGGCGAAATTGCCGAGGCCCTTGTGCCAGGCGCAGTCACTGGTCTTGCAGTTCCATCGGTCAAATCCAGTACATAGCTTCGCGGCTGCTGGCTAACCTCATTACTGCTGAATAGTAGTCGTTTTCCGTCCGGAAACCATTCGGCCCTTTCGGGCTGAATGCCATTTGTGAGCAGTGTTCTTTCCTCGCCCGGTCCGGTGGGCAATAAAACCAACCGTGAGGCTTCGCGGTCGACCCGCACACACACCACCCACTTACCGTCCGGCGAAAGCGACGGGCTATGACCGTACCCGAGGCGTACAGCCGGCGACCCATCCGTGCCGCGTATGTAAATGGCTGGGTTGCCCCCCTGGCCTGACGAGAGTTCCAGAAAGAGAATCTGTTTCCCGTCCTGCGAAATGTCCCACAATGCTGACGTATCCAGCCAAGCCAAGTCGCGTTCTCCTTTGCCATCTGGTCCGAAAAACTGTATCCCGATTCGTGAGTCCACATTGGCCAGCAGAACCCGGCCGTCCGCGGCGACGTCGTAGAGAGCAACCCCGCCCGTGATTGGAGTCAACATCCGCTCGTGGGCGAAAAGATCCACAGCATACACCGCCGGATCGGCTCCGGTCCGCCCGCCGCCAAACCAGATCTCCTTGCCATCGGGTGACCAAGCCCCGCCTCCCACCACTAGCCAGCCTCTGGAAAGGACCTGCATGTGACCTTGGGTATCGACCACATTAAGCGAATAGTCGCCCGAGGTTCGTTTTTCGAAGAATGTCACCCGATCGCCCTTGGGTGAAACACGGAGCGAGACAGGTGCGCGCAACGCCGGCGTGTCGTATAGCACGGTGCCGATCGGATACTCGACGCGATGGTGCCCGTTTATCGTTCGAACCACCGCCAGCGATGTCCCATCCGGCCCCCAATCGGCCGACCATACCGTTTCCGCGACCGGACGAGGGATTCCGCCAGCTAGGCCCACGCGAGCGAGCGTCCCATAGGGGCGAGTGTTGCTCGCGCCCAGCAGGACGGCGAGTTCTCCGGAAGGCGACACCGCTGCAGCAGAGGCAGAGGGCAGCCCCACGTCTCGGTCTTCCCGGCTTCCCGGTTGAGCGGAGAAGAGGGTTGGCCCGGCCCCATATTCGGCCGCGTAGACCACCGCTCCGGCGGGAGCAAATCGAGCTGAAAGCACATCGCCCCGCCGGAAAGTGATCCGCTGGACCGTGATCGGTCCCTTGCGAAAGATCCGTTCGCCAAGCCAGGCGCTCGGCACTATACCGACGAGTAGCGCGGTGATTGCTGTGAGCCATACTCGACCCCGCTGTTTAGCGGCTACAGGCATTGGCAGCGAACTTATTCGCTCCTGCGTCTCCTCCAGCGCTATCTTCACGTCCACGATGTGCTGCATACGGCGGTCAGGGTCCTTGCTGAGGCACCGCTTGATGACCCACTCCAGTTCCGGTGGCGCCCCGCCGACAATGGCTCCTATGGGCGGCGGGTCCTGGTTGATTACTGCCGCCAGAACGGAAATCACATTCTTTCCCGGGAATGCCGGCCGGCCCGTCACCAGCTGGTACAACAATGCGCCGAACGCGAAAATGTCCGAACGGGCATCCGTCTCTTTGCCCTGAGCTTGCTCGGGTGACATGAAAACAGGCGTGCCGATGATCATTCCGGCTTGTGTCACCCGCATGGTCGCCGTGGCCAAAGAAGCTGAGTTATCGGCGTCCATGGTCGCTGGCATAGTGACAGTTGCCAAACCGAAGTCCAGCACCTTGACGATGCCGCCCTTGGTGACCTTGATGTTGGCCGGTTTCAAATCGCGATGGATAATGCCTTTTTCGTGTGCCGCTTGCAGTGCGTCGGAAATCTGCCTGGCGACGCTAAGAACTTCTTTGATTGGTATCAAGCCGTGGGCCATTCGATCGGCGAGTGTCGGCCCCTCTACCAGCTCCATCACCAGGGCCTGATCCTCGATACCGTAGATCGCCGCGATGTTGGGATGATTCAGCGCCGCCAGAACCTCCGCCTCGCGCTGGAACCGGGCCATCCGCTCGGGATCATTGGCAAAGAAATCGGGTAATACTTTCAGTGCCACTTCTCGTTTCAGCCGCGTATCGCGGGCGCGGTAGACTTCGCCCATACCGCCGGCTCCCAGCAGCGAAATCACCTCATAGTGCGAAACTCGTTGCCCAATCAGCGATCGGGTCTCGCGAGCACCGACCGCCGCGGCCGCCAGGTCATCGGGGGACTTGCTCAAGAATCCGCCCGGCTGCGCATCGGCGGCGAGCATTGCTTCTACGTCACGCCGTAAATCGTCGTCGCCACCGCAGGCTGACGTCAGAAACCCCGGCCGAGCGTTGGCGCTTCGCTCAGAGGCCGCTTGGAATATCTCGACCACCCGTTGATAGCGTTCACGGGTCATTGCGATGTTCGCGCCGGGGGCGCGCGCCGACGTAACTCGTCGAAGAAGTTCAGCAGGAATGTCACATGCACATCCCCCTTCTCTTCCACCGGCGCCTTGATCTCAGGGAATATTGCAAACCGCTTACCGTCCGGCGCCAGGTCATAGTTCGGAATTCCGCCGAGGTCCCGAACTCGTTGATCGGACCACACGTGCGGTTTCCCGGGGACGAAAAATTCGTTCTTCAATTCATAATCCGTCACTATGATACGGTGGTCCGGATTTTGGAAGAACAGCTCTCGACTATGGGGCGCCCAGATCGGCAGCGCGCCCCCGCCCGTGGAGATTTGCCACTTGCCGCCCGCACCACCTGGTGGATTCGGAAAGGGCCGAACATATACCTCATAGGTGCCCGACTCATCAGATTCGTAAGCGATCCACTGACCACTAGGTGAAATAGCTGGATACCTTTCGCTTGCTTGGGTGTTCAGGAAAAGGTCTGGCTTCCCCGGTCTGGGATGATCCGGATCGCTCACGTTGAGCGTCACGGTCCAAATCTTGGAACGACCGTCCGCGTCAACCCCCCAGTACGCCAGCCGCTGGCCGTCGGGGAAGAACGAGTATGGATTTACGAGATTCTTACTGTCCAGCAGGCGCTGGATCTCTCCCGCGCCGTCAGCGCGGACCCAGCCGAGTCCGGCGCTGCCGGAATTGAACCCAAAAACGATGTGCTCGCCGTCGGGGCTCCATGTCGGCTTGGAGGCTTGCATGCCGACCGTGAGGCGCGTCATCCTATCCCGCTGCAAGTCATAGACGAAGGCGTCCCTATCGGTGCGTTCAATTTTCACCAGTGCCAGTTGCCGTCCGTCGGCAGAGAAGTGGGGTTGTAGGTAGAAACCTGGCGTGGGGATCAATGACCGGATCTTCCCCGAATTGTCCAACCATGACACTGGCCAACTTTGAGAGGGCACCTTGCCTGTCCGATAGACCAAATCTCCGTTCCGGGAGAAACTGAATTGACCCGCGCCCGAATTCGGATCGGCCGCCAGGTCCTCCAATATGGGTGCTGCGGCGCCGTGAAGTTCCAACCGTGCAGGATCGAATGGAACAGCGAATAGCACGCCCTCATGGGCGTAAACGAGGTGACCGGTTGAAACGCCTGTGGGCAGGTAGCGCCCGAAGTAGGCTCCACGCACCAGGATCTTGGTATCGCCGGTCTTCAGGGACACCGCCGCGATGCTCGCACCCTCGAATGCAATCATTGAGCCGGAAGCAGTAAGCAGAACAGCTTCGTTCCCAGGTAGGAACTGGGGCCAGCGATGACTGCCCACTCCCGCCTGCAACTTAGTCACGGGCTGAGGCGTTCCGCCTTCGGCGGGCACGCGCGAAAGTGGGCCCTGGATGTTTAATGCAGCGACGATGTTGCCGTCATCTCCCCAAGTCGCGCCCCGCGCGATGGCCGCGTCACACAATACGATCGGCGCACCACCCTGAACCGATATCTTTTTCATTTTTCCATCGGCGAAAAACCCGATCCATTTTCCATCCGGCGAAAAGAACGGGTCTCTCCCGTTCTCGGTTCCCGAGAGCAACGCCGGCTTGATCTCACCCAGCAATCGCGTGGCGAGCATTTGCTTGCCGTCCGCACTCTTGATAGGAAATACCAGCCGCGATCCATCAGGTGAAATCGCGGTGGTAGTGAACCGACCAGCGACCGCGTCCGGTCCGAGATCGACCTCCAATCGCATGAGCGGACGATCCACTGGCCGCGTCGCTCGCCAGAGCAGCGTGCCAAGTGCAATAGAGACTACCGCCAGCGCGACCACAACCCAACCGAGCCGCGACCGTGAGGGAGCGATCGCCTGTGGCTCTTCCAGCAGCAATCGATAATCACCGATCGCCTGCAACCGCTGCTTCGGGTCCTTCTGCAAACACGATGCGAGCAGCCGCCGCACCTTCTGCGGGACTGCATTCCAATCGGGCTCGCTCTTCACCACTGCCGCTAGTACATCCGTAATCGTTTCGCCCGTGAAAGCGGGCCGGCCCGTAAGCATCTCGTAGAGCACGCAGCCAAACGCCCATATATCCGCGCGCTTGTCCACCGCTTTGCCCCGCGCCTGCTCAGGCGACATATACGCCGCCGTTCCCAGTATCATTCCCGCCCGAGTCGGCGACATCGTCATCGTTGGTGAATTCTGCGCATCGACAGGCCGTTCCTCCGCCGCCTTGGCTAGCCCAAAGTCCAGCACCTTCACCACACCCTCCGGAGTTACCTTCACATTGGCGGGCTTGAGATCTCGATGGACGATGCCCTTCTCATGAGCCGCTTCGAGCGCATCGGCGATTTGCTCGGCATAGGCGAGAGCCGTCTCCACCGGCAGAGGTCCTTTGAGATTCTCGCCTTCCACCAGCTCCATCACCAGCGCACGCTCTTCCACTCCGTAAATCTGCGCGATGTTGGGATGATTCAGCGCCGCCAGAACCTCCGCCTCGCGCTGGAACCGGGCCATCCGCTCGGGATCGTTGGCGAAGAAATCGGGCAACACCTTCAACGCCACATCTCGTTTCAGCCGAGTATCGCGGGCGCGGTAAACTTCACCCATACCGCCGGCTCCCAGCAGTGAAATCACCTCATAGTGCGAAACTCGTTGCCCAATCAGCGATCGGGTCTCGCGAGCAGCCACCGCCGCGGCCGCCAGATCATCGGCCGGCTTGCTCAAGAATCCGCCCGGCTGCGCATCGGCGGCGAGCATCGCTTCTACTTCCCGCCGTAAATCGCTATCGCCCGAGCAGGCTGATGTCAGGAACTCCGGGCGAGCCGTGGCGCTTCGCTCAGAGGCCGCTTGGAATATCTCGACCACCCGTTGATAGCGTTCACGGGTCATCGGTGCGATTCAGCTCGGAGTGAAGCCAGGCTTTGGCGATGCGCCAGTCGCGCATCACGGTTTCCGGTGAGACTTTAAGTAGTTCAGCCGTCTCCTCCACGCTCAACCCGCCGAAAAAGCGCAGTTCGATGACCTCGCTTTGTCGCGGATGGAGCTTGGCTAGATCGGTGAGCGCGTCGTCGAGCGCGATGAGTTGGCCCATCCGCTCGCCTGAAGTATCGATTTCTTCGTCGAACCGCAAGGGCCGCATTGAGCCGCCCCGTTTGGCTGCGTGGGTAGTGCGCGCATGATCCACCAGCACATGCCGCATCGCCTTGGCCGCAACCCCGTAGAAGTGAGCGCGATTTTGCCAGTGTCTGGCTGAATCACCCGCGAGCCGCAGATAGGCTTCGTGTATCAGCGCGGTGGTCTGCAGCGTATGGTTCGGATTCTGCTGGCCCATATACCGCTTGGCCATCTTGTGCAGCTCCGCGTAAACCACAGGCATCAGCTCTTCGAGCGCGGCATGATTCCCATTGCCCCATTCGATGAGCAGTTGCGTGACCTGTTGAGCCGAAGGCGTCATGACCGGCCCTGTTTGGAGTCGGAGCAAGTATATCACTGGCGGAGGGCGAACTCACGGCCAGCCCTGGTATTGCCAATCCCGTCTTGATCTTCATGTTACTTCCTGCCTTCACTGAGCTAAACGAAAGCCGGAGGGAATAACTGCAACGGGTCCGCCGAGAAATTACCGGGCGCGTCTTGATAGCATTGGGTCATTGACCCATGCCTGACAATACTTTCGACATCGTATCCAAGATCGATCTGGCCGAGGTGACCAACGCCATCCAGCAAGCTCTCAAGGAGGTCATCACCCGCTACGATCTGAAGGACTCCAAATCCGAAA